>NZ_JBIAPL010000006.1:331438-486960 GCF_042888225.1 Streptomyces sp. NPDC003023 | reverse complement strand
ACTGCAGGGGGGACCCTGTGGGAGAGTAGGACGCCGCCGAACAATCATTGTGGGAAAGCCCCGCACCTCTGGTGCGGGGCTTTCCTGCGTTCAGGACCCTTTAGGCAGGGGGCAGGCCCTTTGTAAAAAGCCTGCCCCGAGTCCGGCCGCGATCGGCCGGACTCAGAGGCGACCGGCGGCCTTGAGGGCCAGGTAGGCGTCGGCCAGCGCCGGCGCGAGCTTCTCGGGCGTCTCGTCGACAACCGTGACGCCATGGCGCTGCAACTGCTCGGCCGTGCGGCGCCTCTGGGCCTGGGCCTGTGTGCCGGCCGCGGCGTCGTAGACGCCCTCGACCGAGCCACGCGTTCCGGTCATGCGCTCGATGTGCGGGTCGGCCACGGATGCCACCAGCACGGTGTGGCGCTGGGTGAGCTGCGGGAGGACGGGCAGCAGGCCCTCTTCGATGGGAGCGGCGTCGAGGTTGGTCAGAAGAACGATCAGGGACCGGCGGGGAGCGTTCTGCAACGCGGCAGCGCTGAGGCCGCGGGCGTCCGTCTCGACCAGCTCCGACTCCAGCGGCGCGAAAGCGTTGACGAGCGCGGGCAGGATGTCGCCGGCGGAGCGGCCCAGGACCTGAGCACGGACGCGGCGGTCGTACGCCAGCAGCCCGACCCGGTCGCCGGCCCGTGAAGCCAGTGCGCTGAGCAGCAGTGCGGAGTCCATGGAGGCGTCCAGGCGCGGCACGTCTCCCACCCGACCGGCTGATGTCCTGCCGGTGTCGAGGACGATCAGGATGTGCCGGTCCCGCTCCGGTCGCCACGTACGCACCGCGACCGTGGATCTGCGGGCGGTGGCCCGCCAGTCGATGGAGCGGGTGTCGTCACCGGGCACGTAGTCGCGAAGGCTGTCGAACTCGGTGCCCTGTCCGCGGATGAGGACACTGGTGCGACCGTCGAGCTCCCGCAGTCGTGCCAGCCGTGAGGGCAGGTGCTTGCGGCTCGTGAACGGCGGCAGCACGCGTACCGTCCAGGGAACATTGTGCTTTCCCTGCCGGGCCGCCAGTCCCAGAGGCCCGTAGGAACGGACAGTGACGTGTTCTGCGTGGCGGTCGCCGCGTCGCGTGGGGCGCAGGGCCGTCGTGAGACGACGACGCTCGCCTGCCGGGACGGTCAGTGTGTGGCGGGCCGCCGCCTGCTCGGTCCCCGGGAGCCAACTGCTGGGAGGCCAGGCGTCGCGGAGATCGGCGCGTAGACGGCGGCCGGAGGGATTGGTGACGGTCAGAACGACTTCGGCTGCGTCACCCAGTCGAACTGACGTGTCGCCGCTTCGGGTGAATCGGAGCGTTCGTACTGGCGCGGCGAGGGCGTAGTCGCACAGGATTGCTAGTGAGAGAGGCGCGTTGACAGCGAGCATCCCCGTCCAGCTCGGGGCGAGGATGCCCACGGGGAGAGAGCCGAGAGCGGCGAGGAGCGCGGTTCTTCCAGTGAGGGCCATGGACAGCCTCAGCGGGGTACGGGGACGTGGGCGAGGATCGCGGTGATGACGGAGTCGGCGGTGACTCCTTCCATCTCCGCCTCGGGCCGGAGTTGGAGCCGGTGCCGAAGGGTGGGCAGGGCCAGGGCCTTCACATCATCGGGGATGACGTAGTCGCGTCCGGTGAGCCAGGCCCAGGCGCGGGCGGTGGACAGCAGGGCCGTGGCGCCTCGAGGTGAGGCGCCCAGAGTCAGCGACGGGGATTCGCGGGTGGCACGGCAGATGTCGACGACGTAGGCGGCGATCTCCGCTGAGACCGAGGTCTTGGCCACGGCGGCGCGGGCGGCCTCCAGCTCCGCAGGGCCGGCGACGGGACGCACCCCCGCCGCATCGAGGTCGCGCGGATTGAATCCGTCGGCATGCCGGGTCAGGACGTTGATCTCGTCCTCGCGGGACGGAAGGGGGACGGTCAGCTTGAGCAGGAAGCGGTCCAGCTGTGCTTCCGGAAGGGGGTAAGTGCCCTCGTACTCGACAGGGTTCTGAGTCGCCGCGACCAGGAACGGCTCGGGGAGCGGGCGGGGGGTTCCGTCGACCGTGACCTGGCGCTCCTCCATTGCTTCGAGGAGCGACGACTGGGTCTTGGGCGGCGTGCGGTTGATCTCGTCGGCGAGCAGGAGATTGGTGAACACCGGGCCCGGCTGAAAGGAGAACTCGGAGGTGTGCGTGTCGTAGACAAGAGACCCGGTGACATCGCTGGGCATCAGGTCGGGAGTGAACTGGACGCGCTTCGTGTCGAGTTCGAGCGAGGCGGCCAGAGCGCGGACCAGGAGCGTCTTGGCGACGCCGGGCACTCCCTCGAGGAGGACATGGCCGCGGCAGAGCAAGGCCACGACGAGTCCGGTGACAGCGGGGTCCTGGCCGACCACGGCCTTGGCGATCTCGGTGCGCAGGGCCTCCAGGGAGGCGCGGGCGCGGTCCGAGTTCTCGGCTGTCTCGGGGGACGGGGCGCTCATGAGGTGCGTACCTCTCTTTCGAGGGCGTCGAGTTGGTCTGCGAGTTGGACGAGGCCGCTGTCATCGGTCGGGGGTGCGCCGAAGAGCAGCTCGCGGATGTTGCGCTCCCCCTCGGGGAGGTGGGCCGAGAGCGCGGGAAGCAACGCTTCGGGTGAGTGGGTGTCGGCCGCCGATACACCGAGGAGCGGGGCAACCCGGTTCCTGGTCGCGGCGCGGAGCGAAGCGGCGGCACGGTCGCGCGCGTTCACCTTGCGGTAGAGGCGGGCGCGTCCCTCGGTGGCCTCCGAGGCACGGATGGTCACCGGCAGCCGCTCGGTCACGAGCGGGCCGAGACGGCGACCGCGCCAGACGGCGGCGAGGACAGCGGCCACGGCGAGTTGCAGCGTGCCCCACAGCCAGCCGCCGGGGATGAGATCGAAGAAGGCGTCCTCGCCGTCGCCGGAGCCGTCGTCATCGAGTTCACCGTCGGACGACCCTGCCGCGGAGGGGTCGTCGAGCGAAGGGATGTACCAGACCAGCTCCGGGCGGGAGCCCAGGAGCTGCAGTGCCAGGGAGGCGTTGCCGTGCTTGTCGAGACGGTCGTTGTAGAGGATGTCAGGGGCGCCCAGAAGGACGGTGTCGCCGTTGTCGGTACCTTCGAGCCTGAGCAGGGAAGGGAGCCCGTCCACGAGGTAGCAGCCATCGGCCGGGGACGCGTCTGTCGAGTAGCGTTCACCGCCGAGATCGGCACTGCCCGCGCTGCGGGCGGCGGGCAGGTCGCACTGCGGGCTGCGGACGGAGACCTCGGTGGGGAAGTCGACGTCGACGTCGGGAGCCAGGTTTTTGACGGAGGCCGGGCCGGGGGCGATCAGTACCGTGCGGCCTCCGGAGGAGGTGGTGGCGGACCGCAGGCCACGTTGCTGACCTGTTGTCAGCATGTCGGGCTCCGTGACGAGGAGCGTTGTGCCGGGGCCGGCCGCGTCGGTGGCGGCATCGAGGGTGGTGACCACTCGGGTCGAGACTCCCCGGTCCTTCAGGAGCTCCGCGACGGCACGGCTGCCGTACTGGTCGGCGGAGCGCGGATCCAGTTGGCCGTGGTGGTCGCCGGACCGCAGAGCGGCCATGCCGATGCCGGCGACGACGAGGATCACGAGTGCGAGGAGCAGCCCGCGGACGCGGTTCCACACCTGGCGTGTGGAGGGCGACATGGACGTGGTGCTGCCGGTGAGCCCGGTCATTCGGCCGCTCCCTGGGCAGCGGTGGCCATGAGGGGTTTGGTGCGCTCCAGCGCGAGGTCCAGGTCCCGGAGGCGTTCGTACGCTCGCCGGTCGGCGGTGCGACCGCCGTATGTGACGTCGTCGAACGTGCGGGCTGCCGCACGCAGTTCGTCTGCGTGTTCGGGAAGTTGTCGGCCCGCCTCCGCGGCCGCCTCGTCGGCGGTGCGGCCCGGCCGGGCGTCCAGCAGAGCCCGTTCCTCCAGGGAGCGGACCATGGCACGCATCCGTTCCTGGACGGCCTGGTTCCAGCGGTCGGCGGCGGCATGCGTCTCTGCGGCAGCGCGGTGCGCGGAGGCGCTGCGCGGGCTGTCGTCGAAGAGAGAGTCCGAGACCCCGGCGGTGCGCTGGGGTTTGCCGAGCCGCCACCAGAGTGCCGCCGCCAGGGCGAGGACGACGAGGACGACGGCGATCATTCCGACCAGGCCTCCGGGGGCTCCGCCGGACGCGGAGTCGAGGAGGCCACCGAACCAGTCCCAGAAGCTGTTGAGAGCGCGCTGGAGAAGGTTCGGATCGTTCTCGTGGTACATCGGCTTCGACAGTTCCCGCTCCGCTGCCTCGCGTGCGGGAACGCGCGGTGTGTCCACCGGTACGTCGTCACTCGCCCGGATCAGCAGTGCTGCCGTGGCGCCCCCCGTGCCCAACACCGCATCAGCCCCCGGTGGAGTCGCTGCCGGGCGGCGCCGACCCGTAGCCGGGGAGGCCTGCCGCGCGTGCGAGTTCGAGGTCGAGGGCTTCGCGGCGGATCCGCTGGTCCACATAGAGGAGCACTGTCACACCGGCGGAGATCGGGTATGTGATCGACGACGCGATGACCGAACCGATGCCGGTGATGATCAGGAAGGGCCAGCCGAATTCCGGGCTCTTCCCGGTGAAGAAGTCGCCCACTGCGACGCCGCCGTCCGCGGCGAAAGCGATGATCGTGAACGGGATGGCGATGACCATGCTCACGACGAAGGTCAGCAGCACGGTCAGCAGGGAGATGCCGAAGATGCGCCACCAGGCGCCCTGGACCAGCTTGGCGGAGCGGCGCAGCGAGGTGAAGACGCCCTGGCGCTCCAGCACGAGCGCGGGAGAGGCGAGAGTGAAGCGCACCCAAAGCCAGACGACGACGGCGACGGCTGCGAGCCCGCCGAGTACCGAGAGGAGGACGCCGGCGCCGCCGATCAGGATCCCGGGCAGCACACCGACGGTCATGATCGCGGCGCTGCCCGCAGGCAGCAGCAGGGTGAGACCCAGCAGGTGGGGCAGGCGCGGCCGTGCCTCGTTCCAGGCCTCGGCGAGGGTGACGGGGCGTCCGAGCACCGAGCGGCTGATCACGACGGTGAGCAGTGCGATGGTGAGCAGCGTGCCGATCACCACGATGAGCAGGGCGGGTCCCATGGCGAGCAGGCTCGCCTGCAGCGAGTCGACCGACTGCGCCAGGGTTTCCTCGGGCGTCGCGTTGGGGTCGATGTCGGGAGGCTCGGGAAGGAGATAGCGCTCCACGAGGATGCTGCAGATCTGGGAGACCACCGAGAGCGTGATCGTCACGCCCAGGACGGTGCGCCAGTGCGCGCGCATCGTCGACACCGCGCCGTCGAGGATCTCGCCGACGCCGAGAGGGCGGAGCGGGATGACGCCCGGCTTCGCGGCCGGAGGCCTGCCCCAGCCGCCGTCGTGGTGCCGGCCTCCTCCCCAGTGCGGCGGCGGAGGAGCGGGGGCCCTGCCGGGCCCGACCGGAGCGGACCACTGTCCGGGAGGGGGCTGCTCCTTGGACCACTTCGAGGGGGGAGCGCCTCCGTCGGCGGGCGGAGCGGGGTGCGGCACGCCGGCGTTCTGCCCGTCGGAGGGAGCCGACCCGGGCGATGCCCAGCCCGGAGTGTCGTTCACGGTCGTCCACCTCATGGGTTGGTCGCGGGGCCGGCTCGTCGAGCCGGCACGTTCACGGTGCCCCGCCGCCTCGAAAGGCGGCTGGTTGGCTGCCATCGTGCCACGCGGAGACCGTCGGTGGACCGGGGGCCGGGTCACCTTCGTACCTTCATTGTCGGAGCGCCGGGGGGCAGACTGGTCGGATGGCTGATCCGTACGCACAGAACCCGGGCGTCGCCGAGCCGCCCCAGCTTCCGGTGCTCCGTTGGGACGAGCCGCCGGAAGGGCCCGTGCTGGTGCTTCTCGACCAGACCCGGCTGCCCGTGGAAGAGGTCGAACTGGTCTGCACCGACGTGCCTGCCCTGGTGCGGGCGATCCGGTCGCTCGCGGTGCGCGGAGCGCCGGTCCTGGGCATCGCCGGTGCCTACGGGGTGGCCCTTGCCGCGATACGGGGCTTCGACGTCGACGAGGCCGCGGAACTGCTGGCGAACGCGCGGCCCACCGCGGTGAACCTGGGGTACGGCGTGCGACTGGCGGCGTCCGCGTACCGGGCTGCCGTGGGCCGCGGCGCAGGCACCGAGCAGGCCGCCGGCGCTGCGCTCGCCGCCGCTCGGGAGCTGCACCGCGGGGACGCCGATGCGAGCCGTCGTATGGCCCAGCACGGTCTGGTGCTGCTGGAGGAGCTGCTGCCCGGCGGAGGTCATCGGATCCTGACGCACTGCAACACCGGAGCGCTGGTGTCCGGCGGTGAGGGAACGGCCTTCGCCGTCGCGCTCTCCGCTCACCGGGCGGGGCGGCTGCGACGGTTGTGGGTGGACGAGACGCGGCCGCTGCTGCAGGGCTCGCGGCTGACCGCGTACGAGGCGGCCCGCAACAAAATGCCCTACACGCTGCTGACGGACAACGCCGCGGGATCGCTCTTCGCGGCCGGCGAGGTGGACGCGGTGCTGATCGGTGCGGACCGGATCGCCGCGGACGGGTCGGTGGCGAACAAGGTCGGCAGCTACCCGCTGGCCGTGCTGGCCAAGTACCACCATGTGCCGTTCATCGTGGTGGCGCCGACGACGACCGTGGACCCGGACACTCCCGACGGAGCGGCGATCGAGGTGGAGCAGCGCCCGGGGCGCGAGGTGACGGAGGTAACATCCCCGCAGTCCGTGGTGGCCGGTTCCGGTAGCAGTGGGCTGTCCGTAGCCCCTCTGGGAACCCAGGCGTACAACCCCGCATTCGATGTCACGCCGCCTGATCTGGTGACGGCGATCGTCACCGAGGAGGGGACGTTGTCGCCGGTCACAGGGGGCGGGATAGCGGAGCTGTGTGCCAGGTCACGCCAGGTAACGATTAGCTAATGGGATGATGTCGTTTATGAAGGGACGAGTCCTTGTCGTCGACGACGACACCGCACTGGCCGAGATGCTCGGCATTGTGCTGCGTGGTGAAGGTTTCGAGCCGTCGTTCGTAGCGGACGGTGACAAGGCACTTGCCGCTTTCCGGGAGGCCAAGCCTGATCTGGTGCTCCTCGACCTCATGCTGCCCGGACGGGACGGCATCGAGGTGTGCCGGCTCATCAGGGCCGAGTCGGGGGTTCCGATCGTGATGCTGACCGCCAAGAGTGACACTGTCGACGTCGTGGTCGGTCTCGAGTCCGGGGCCGACGACTACATCGTCAAGCCGTTCAAGCCCAAGGAACTGGTCGCCCGGATCCGGGCACGGCTGCGGAGGTCGGAGGAGCCTGCTCCGGAGCAGCTGACGATCGGGGACCTGGTCATCGATGTCGCGGGTCACTCCGTGAAGCGGGACGGTCAGTCGATCGCTCTCACTCCGCTGGAGTTCGACCTGCTCGTCGCGCTCGCGCGCAAGCCCTGGCAGGTGTTCACCCGCGAGGTGCTTCTCGAGCAGGTGTGGGGTTACCGCCACGCCGCCGACACCCGGCTGGTGAATGTTCACGTGCAGCGGCTGCGCTCGAAGGTCGAGAAAGACCCCGAGCGCCCGGAGATCGTGGTGACCGTCCGTGGTGTCGGTTACAAGGCCGGGCCGAGCTGACATGGCCGGCGGCAGCGCTGCTCCGAAGCCCGGCCAGCCGGGGGTCCGTACGGGGCGGGCTGCCGGGCCGGGGCGTGGCTCCTCACGATTCAGCCGTCTGCGACACGGCGGACGGCTGCTCCAGGACGGTGCCCCCGGCGGGCCCGTGCCGCGGCTCGTCATGCGCTGGGTGAGGCGCCCGCTGCTGCCCGCCGCGAGGCTGTGGCGGCGGAACATCCAGCTCCGGGTGGTCGTGAGCACGCTGCTGATGTCGCTCGGAGTGGTGGTGCTGCTCGGTTTCGTCGTCATCGGCCAGGTGCGCAACGGACTGCTCGACGCCAAGGGCCAGGCGGCCCAGAGTCAGGCGGCCGGCGGATTCGCCGTGGCGCGGGAGAAAGCGAACGCCCCGATCGGTCCAGGCGGCGGGCGCGACGACTCCGCCGCCGACGGGAACGCGCGCACCTGGCGTTCCGATCTCGTGGTGCAGCTGTCCAGCGGCGGCCAGGGCGCCTTCGACGTCGTCGCGCTCAGCGCCGACGCGCAGGGGGCGGGCACCAGCCGCGCGCCGCGCACCTCCGGGGGAGTGGACCCCGCGAGCATCCCGCAGGAGCTGAGGGACGCCGTACGGCAGGGTGCGGGGACGTTCGAGACGTACCTCAGCATCCAGTACACGGACAACGTGCTCGACGCGCAGCCCGGGCTGGTGGTCGGCACCCAGCTCAACGACATCGAGGGCAATCCGTACGAGCTGTACTACCTTTTCCCGCTCGCGCAGGAGGAGCAGTCGCTCAACCTGGTCAGAGGCACCCTGGCGACCGCCGGGCTGTTCGTCGTGGTGCTGCTCGGTGCGATCGCCTGGCTGGTGGTGCGGCAGATCGTCACCCCCGTGCGGATGGCGGCCGGTATCGCCGAGCGGCTTGCGGCGGGCCGGCTCCAGGAACGGATGAAGGTCACCGGCGAGGACGACATCGCGCGGCTCGGCGAGGCCTTCAACAAGATGGCGCAGAACCTTCAGCTGAAGATCCAGCAACTGGAGGAGCTCTCCAGGATGCAGCGCCGGTTCGTCTCCGATGTCTCGCACGAACTGCGTACGCCGCTGACGACCGTGCGGATGGCCGCCGATGTCATCCACGAGGCACGCGTTGACTTCGACCCGGTGACGGCGCGTTCCGCCGAACTGCTCGGTGACCAGCTCGACCGTTTCGAGTCGCTGCTCTCCGACCTGCTCGAGATCAGTCGCTTCGACGCCGGCGCGGCGGCGCTCGAGGCCGAGCCGATAGACCTGCGCGAAGTCGTGCGGCGCGTCATCGGCGGTGCCGAGCCGCTGGCCGAGCGCAAGGGCAGCCGGATACGGGTGGTGGGCGACGAGCAGCCGGTCGTGGCCGAGGCCGACGCCCGCAGGGTCGAGCGGGTGCTGCGCAATCTGGTGGTCAACGCAGTCGAGCACGGCGACGGCAAGGACGTCGTGGTCCGTATGGCCGTGGCCGGAGGCGCCGTCGCCGTCGCGGTCCGGGACTACGGGGTAGGGCTCAAGCCCGGCGAGGCGACCCGCGTCTTCAACCGGTTCTGGCGAGCCGACCCGGCGCGTGCCCGGACCACCGGCGGTACCGGCCTCGGACTGTCCATCGCCGTCGAGGACGCCCGGCTGCACGGTGGCTGGCTGCAGGCCTGGGGCGAGCCGGGCGGTGGCTCGCAGTTCCGTCTGACACTGCCGCGCACCGCGGACGAACCGCTGCGCGGTTCGCCGATACCGCTGGAGCCGGAGGACTCGCGGCAGAACCGGGAGCGTGCCGGGTCGTCGGGGAAACCTGAGGCGAACGGGCACCGGCTGACGTCCGTGCCCGTCCAGTCGGCGTCGGACCTGTCGCCGTTGCCGCCGCGCGCCTCGACCCCCGAGGTCGATCCGACGGCGCTGCCCGGCAGCGGCTCCCGGGTGGTGGCAAGGCAGGCGGGCGAGCGGGGCGAAGCCCCGGCAGCAAGGACTTCATCGGAGCGGGAGGACACGACTCGTGGGCGCTGACACCCGTCGTTACGGGCCGGCGGGCGTTCGGCGCACAACGGCTCTGCTCGGCTGCAGCAGTGTGCTGCTGGCCGGATGCGCCTCGATGCCGGACACCGGTGACGTCCATGCGGTGAAGGCGTCGCAGCGTGCCGACTCGCAGGTGCGGGTGTACGCGGTACCGCCGAGGAAGGACGCGACCCCGGACGAGATCGTCACAGGTTTCCTCGAAGCGATGACCAGCGACGACACCAATTTCGACACGGCCCGCTCGTACCTGACGCCCGAGGCGTCCAAGAAGTGGCAGCCGGAGGCCGGCACCACGGTGCTGGCGTCGGCACCCGACCCGGGGACGCCGGTTCCCGGCCCGCGGGACACCCCGGGGATGAGCTATCCGCTGCTCGGCAGGCACATAGCCACGGTGGATTCGCAGCACGCCTACCAGCCCGTCACCCCGAGCGACTACCGCAGGACGATCCACCTCTCGCAGAAGGCCGGTCCCGACGGCAAGCAGTGGCGTATCGACAGCCTGCCCGCCGGGCTGCTGCTCGGTGCGTCCGACTTCGAGCGCAACTACCGCTCGGTCAACAAGTACTACTTCGCGTCCGGTCGCGACGTCGTGGTCGCGGACCCCGTCTACATAAGGCAGCGGCAGGATCCCGTGACCGGCATGGACCCGGTGACCCAGGCGGTCAAGGCGCTGCTGGAGGGGCCGACGAACTGGCTGAAGCCGGTCGTCGAGTCGAGGTTCCCCAGCGGCACCGCGCTGAAGCTGAAGGACGGCGTCACGTCGCTGGCGTTCGACGACCGCAACGGGCTCAAGGTGCCCCTCGACGAGAAGGCGTCCCATGTGGGGCGGGCGCAGTGCATGAAGATGGCGTCGCAGATCATGTTCACCATCAAGGACCTCTCGTCGGCCAGGCTGGAGCAGGTGGAGCTGCTGCGCTCGAACGGCTCGCAACTGTGTGTGCTGAGCGCGGGTCAGGCGGAGGGGTACGCGCCCGACCACGCCACCGGGCGCCCCGACAACCAGTACTTCGTCGACAGCAAGAAGAGGCTGGCGCTGCTGGCGGCCGGTGCGGCCGACGCCGAAGAGCCCCACAACGTGGCCGGACCGTTCGGTGACGGCCGGCTCAAGGTGGGCGCCGTCGGCGTGGCCAGGGACGAGCACAAGGCGGCCGCCGTCTCCGAGAACTTCGCAAGTCTGTTCCTGGCGTCGATCGTCTCCGACGGCGAGCTGGACGATCCCGTGATCACCAGCTCCGGCAAGGGCCTGGACAACCGCCTGTCCGCGCCGAGCTGGGACGGGCGTGGAGATCTGTGGGTGGCCGACCGTGATCCTGAGCGGCCGGCGCTGAAGCGTCTCGCGAACGGCGCGGAGGCCGCGGAGGAAGTCAAGATCGTTCCGGGCCTCGGCGGAGCGCGTATCGAGGCGGTGAGGGCGTCGGCGGACGGTGCCCGGATCGCACTGCTGCTGACGAAGGACGGCAGCACGACGCTGAAGATCGGGCGGGTGGAACGCCACGGTGACGACGACGACACGCTCGTGACCGTCACCGAACTGCGGCCCGCGGCACCGCAGATGGAGACCGTGACAGCCGTGTCGTGGGCGGGGCCGAGCCGGCTCGTGGTCGTGGGCAAGGAGGCCGGTGGCGTGCAGCAGGTGCGCTACATCCAGACCGACGGCTCCACTGTGCCCAAGGGCGTCCTGCCCGGCCTCAACCAGGTGAAGACGGTCGCCGCGTCGGACGACGAGAGCCAGCCCCTGGTCGCGTACTCGGAGGAGGACGGCATCGTGCGCCTCCCCGCCGGAGCCAACTGGCAGACACTGGTCAAGAACGGCACGTTCCCGGTCTACCCGGGATAGGGCCGCCCCGGGAGCACGTCGCGCGGGCGGACCGTGGCCCCGTGGCGGCGAGCGCGGGACGGGCTGCTCCCGCACGGGCGGGCACCGTTTTCCACAGGGGTGGCGGGCCGTTCACGGCGCGGCCACAGTGGTCCCATGCGGACGTGGTGGCGCGAAATCCGCGGCCTGGTCCTCCCGGTCGCCTGCGGTGGCTGCGGCGCGCCTCGTACACAGCTGTGCGAGTCGTGCGGGCACATGCTGCGAAGGGCGGCACGCCGGGCCAGACCGGTGCCGGAGCCGGCCGGGCTTCCGGAAGTGCATGCCGCCGCGACCTACACGGACTCGGTCCGGGCCCTGATCCTGGCCCACAAGGAGCGGGGCGCGCTCGGCCTGGCCGGGCCGCTCGGTGCCGCGCTCGCCGGAGCCGTGCGGGCTGCCGTGGGGGACTCGGGCGGGTCCGGCGGGCAACTGCTGCTGGTGCCGGTGCCGTCCGCACCCGGTGCCGTCCGGGCGCGCGGCCATGACGCGGCACGGCGGATCGCGCTGGCGGCCGCTGCCGAACTCCGGCGTGCGGGCACGGCCGCACGAGTGCTGCCGGTGCTGCGGCAGCGTCGCCGGGTCGCGGACCAGGCGGGCCTGACCGCCGTCCAGAGGCTCGCCAACGTGGCGGGGGCGCTGGAGGTACGGCACGGTGGTGCGCGCCTCCTCGCGGGCGGCAGGGCCGTGCTGGTGGACGACCTCATGACGACCGGGGCCACGCTGGTCGAGGCGGCGAGGGCACTGGGTGCCGTGGCCGTGCCGGATCCCCGTCGGCCGGTACGGGTGAGGGCGGCGGTCGTCGCAGTTCCACCGGTGTCTTTCGAAATAAACCGGAACTGACGGGGAACTTGCATCGTTGCAGGTAGTGAGAGGGCAAAAACCCCTGATCGGAGGTACCTCCGGGTAGCGGGTGCCGACACCCGTCCGAGAGAGCTATGTTCGGTTGTGAGGAATGGCGACTCGCCTGCCTCACCGAATTGGCTGCCGGATTTCCCGGCCGGGAACGAGTGGTGGCGACACTTCGAAATTGGGGTGGGTGGAGATCTTGCCGAGTGGGGAGGAGGAGGTGAAAGTCGCCAAGTCCGAGGCTCCGGGGACCACCGGGGCCTGGTGCAAGTGGGAGAAGCTCCGCAGCCGGTGAGCGGGCGGAGCGAATCCGGGAACGGAGTTCTGCGTGGACATCGTCGTCAAGGGCCGCAAGACCGAGGTGCCCGAGCGGTTCCGCAAGCACGTGGCCGAGAAGCTGAAGCTGGAGAAGATCCAGAAGCTCGACGGCAAGGTGATCAGCCTCGACGTCGAGGTGTCCAAGGAGCACAACCCGCGGCAGGCCGACCGTTCCGACCGTGTGGAGATCACACTCCGCTCACGGGGCCCGGTGATCCGGGCAGAGGCCGCAGCCGCCGATCCGTACGCAGCGCTGGACCTCGCAACCGGCAAGCTGGAGGCACGGCTTCGCAAGGAGCACGACAAGCGTCACAACCGCCGCGGCAACGGCCGCCTGTCCGCCGCCGATGTGGCTGATTCCGTTCCGGGCGTCGCAGAGCTGAGCGCCGGCAACGGCAGGCCGCTCACCGAAGAGGCGGCTGAATCCGTACCCACCACCAAGATCGGATCGATCGAGGTGCAGGGCGAAGGGCCGCTGGTGGTGCGCGAGAAGCTGCACACGGCAGCCCCGATGACGCTCGACCAGGCGCTCTACGAGATGGAACTGGTCGGTCACGACTTCTATCTCTTCGTCGACTCCGAGACGAAGCAGCCCAGTGTCGTCTACCGCCGACACGCCTACGACTACGGCGTCATTCACCTGGAGACAGATCCCTTGGCCGGGTCGGAGGCCGGCGGCGCCGGAGGCGCACTCGGCGGCTGACGCCGAAATCCCGGGCCGACCCCGACGGCAGGAATTCGGTGCCCCTGGAGCGCCTCGTGCGCCCCCAGGGGCACCATCGTGCGACCACAGGATCACCGCTCCGACGTCCGGGCATGAAAGCATGACGTCGTAAGCCAACCGGTGCGCCCCGCACTGACGTTGGTGAACCACACATGCTCTTCGGGCCACGGCCTTCAGGGGGAGGAACGATGGCGGACGGTTTTGGTCCGGTACACGGCAGCGCGGGCCACCCCGGTGAAACGCACACGGACAGCGAAGTGCACGGCAACGAGGACGCGTGCGGTTCCGGCAAGGAGCCCATCCGGGTCCTCGTCGTGGACGATCACGCGTTGTTCCGGCGAGGGCTGGAGATCGTGCTCGCGCACGAGGAAGGCATCGAGGTCGTCGGCGAGGCGGGCGATGGTGCCGAGGCGGTGGACAAGGCGGCTGACCTTCTGCCCGACATCGTGCTGATGGATGTGCGCATGCCGAAGCGGGGCGGCATCGAGGCGTGCACCTCCATCAAGGAAGTCGCCCCCAGCGCGAAGATCATCATGCTGACGATCAGCGACGAGGAAGCCGATCTCTACGACGCGATCAAGGCCGGTGCGACTGGCTATCTCCTCAAGGAGATCTCCACGGACGAGGTCGCGACGGCCATCCGTGCCGTGGCTGACGGGCAGTCGCAGATCAGCCCGTCCATGGCGTCGAAACTGCTCACCGAGTTCAAGTCGATGATCCAGCGCACCGACGAGCGCAGGCTGGTGCCGGCGCCGCGACTCACCGACCGGGAGCTGGAAGTACTCAAGCTCGTGGCCACGGGGATGAACAACCGTGACATCGCCAAGGAGTTGTTCATCTCGGAGAACACGGTCAAGAACCACGTGCGCAACATCCTGGAGAAGCTGCAGCTGCACTCCAGGATGGAGGCCGTGGTCTACGCGATGCGGGAGAAGATCCTCGAGATCCGGTAGAGATCCGGTAGAGGACCGACAGGGCGCCGGCAGAGGTCCGGTACAGGTCCGCGAGCCGGGCCGGCGACCGGAGTGCCCGCCGGCGGGCACTCCGGTCGCCGGCCCTCAGCCCAGTGCCTTGACCAGGTCCGCCTTGAGTTCGGGCCGGTCGACCCGCTCGACACGGACCGAGTCGCAGCCCACCCACTCCGCGGCCTCGCGCAGCGCCTGCGCCATCGGCGCCACGGCCTTGGGCGTTTCCATGGAGACCTGCCGGGCGACCAGCGTCTTCCCCTCGCGTGCCGGGTCGACGCGGCCCAGCAGCTTCCCCCCTGCGAGCAGCGGCATCGCGAAGTAGCCGTACACCCGCTTGGGCTTGGGCACGTAGGCCTCCAACCGGTGGGTGAAGCCGAAGATCCGCTCGGTGCGCGCACGTTCCCAGACGAGCGAGTCGAACGGTGACAGCAGGGTCGTCCGGTGCCGGCCACGCGGCGGCGACGCGAGTGCCGCGGGATCGGCCCACGCGGGCTTGGCCCAGCCCTCGACCGAGACGGGCACCAGCCCGGAGTCCGCGACCACGGCGTCGAACTGCTCGCCCTTGAGCCGGTGGTAGTCCGCGATGTCCGCCCGGGTGCCGACGCCGAGCGACTGACCCGCCAGCCGGACGAGACGGCGCCGGCACTCGGTGTCGTCCAGGTCGTCGTGCAGGACGGCGTCGGGGATCGCCCGCTCCGCGAGGTCGTACACCCGCTTCCAGCTGCGCCGCTCCGTGCACACCACCTCGCCGTACATCAGGGCGCGTTCGACGGCGACCTTCGAGGCGGACCAGTCCCACCACTCCCCGCCGTTGTTCGCCCCGCCCAGACCGGTCGCGGTCAGCGGCCCCTCCGTGCGCAGCTTCTTGATCACCGTGTCGTACGCGCCGTCGGGGAGGTCGTGGTGCCACTGCGGGCGGGCGCGGTACGCGCGGCGCCGGAAGGCGAAGTGGGGCCACTCCTCGACCGGCAGGATGCACGCCGCGTGCGACCAGTACTCGAAGCTGTGCCCGTCCGTCCAGTACGCGTCCTCGACGGTCCTGCGGCCGACGGCGCCGAGCCTCGCGTAGGGAATCAGCTCGTGCGACCGCGCCAGCACCGAGATCGTGTCCAGCTGCACGGCGCCGAGGTGGCGCAGTACGCCCCGGACCCCGCCGCGCCGGTCGGGCGCGCCCAGAAAGCCCTGGGCGCGCAGTGCGATGCGGCGGGCCTCGTCGGCGGACAGTTCGATGGTCGGCTGCGGCGTCGTCATGTCCCGCACGATAGAGGGAGCCACTGACAGTGCCGCCGGGCCCGGACCGTGCGGCCCCGGCGGCCCGGAGGAGACCGGGCAGGGGTGGTCAGGAGCGGGCCGGCAGATACGGGTGGTTGCCCGGAAGGCCGAGGTCGGACGGCAGCAGCCCGCCGACCCACACGTCCCGCAGGGTGCCCTTGTTGAGCAGGGCCGCGCGCAGCTCGCCCTCCATCCGGAATCCGGCCTTCTCGGCGACGGCCCGGGAACCGGTGTTCCCCACCTCGGCCCGCCACTCCACGCGGGTGGCGCCCAGCCTTGTGAAGGCCCAGTGGGACACGGCGGTGACACTCTCCGCCATCACGCCCCGCCCCCGGTGCTCCTTGCCCGTCCAGAAGCCGATCTCCCAGGTCCCCGAGAAGGTGCGCATGGTCACGGCGACCGACGCCATCAGCGGCCCGCCCTCGCGCGGCAGCACGGCGAACGTGCACATCGTGCTGCTGCGCCAGCCGTCGGGGACCATGTGCTCGGTGAAATCGGCCGCGTGCTGCCATTCGTAGGGGGAGGGAACCGTCGTCCACCGCTGGATGTCGGGATCCTGGCAGGCTTCGTGGACGGCTGCGGTGTCCTTGGGGGTGAAGGTCCGCAGCAGCAGGCGTTCCGTGGTGAGGGTGATCGGCTCCATGAAAGGATTCTGGTCAGCGCGGCGGCCCGGTGCGAGCACTTTTGCCGTCTCCCCGGCACCTTCCGTGCGTTCCACGCGTTCACCTGATGGCGGACAGCAGGCCTCAGTGGCCATGGACCTCCCGAGGCGGCGGGGTCCTCGCTTACGATGGCCGATGCGGTGGGGCCCACCTGCCGTGCCCGCGCCAGTGTCCATCACAGACCCAGTGCCAGGCCCGACCGGCAAGGAGACCAACCTCAGTGTCCGTCTTCAACAAGCTCATGCGTGCAGGCGAAGGCAAGATCCTGCGCAAACTGCACCGCATCGCGGACCAGGTCAACTCCATCGAAGAGGACTTCCTCGACCTCTCCGACGCCGAGTTGCGGGCGCTCACCGACGAGTACAAGCAGCGGTACCAAGACGGTGAGAGCCTGGACGACCTGATGCCCGAGGCGTTCGCGACCGTCCGCGAGGCGGCCAAGCGCGTGCTCGGCCAGCGCCACTACGACGTCCAGCTCATGGGCGGCGCCGCCCTGCACCTCGGGTACGTCGCCGAGATGAAGACCGGTGAGGGCAAGACCCTCGTCGGTACCCTCCCGGCGTATCTGAACGCGTTGTCCGGCAAGGGCGTCCACATCATCACGGTGAACGACTACCTGGCCGAGCGCGACTCCGAGATGATGGGCCGCGTCCACAAGTTCCTCGGCCTCGAGGTCGGCTGCATCCTGGCCAACATGTCGCCGTCCCAGCGCCGCGAGATGTACAACTGCGACATCACGTACGGCACGAACAACGAGTTCGGCTTCGACTACCTCCGCGACAACATGGCCTGGTCGCAGGAGGAGCTGGTCCAGCGCGGCCACAACTTCGCCTGTGTCGACGAGGTCGACTCCATCCTCGTCGACGAGGCCCGTACGCCGCTGATCATCTCCGGCCCCGCGGACCAGGCCACCAAGTGGTACGGCGACTTCGCCAAGCTGGTCACCCGCCTCACGAAGGGCGAGGCCGGGAACCAGCTCAAGGGCATCGAGGAGACCGGCGACTACGAGGTCGACGAGAAGAAGCGCACCGTCGCCATCCACGAGGCCGGTGTCGCCAAGGTCGAGGACTGGCTCGGCATCGACAACCTCTACGAGTCCGTGAACACCCCGCTCGTGGGCTACCTGAACAACGCCATCAAGGCCAAGGAACTGTTCAAGAAGGACAAGGACTACGTCGTCATCGACGGCGAAGTCATGATCGTCGACGAGCACACCGGCCGTATCCTCGCCGGTCGCCGCTACAACGAGGGCATGCACCAGGCGATCGAGGCGAAGGAAGGGGTGGACATCAAGGACGAGAACCAGACGCTCGCCACGATCACCCTGCAGAACTTCTTCCGCCTGTACGACAAGCTGTCCGGCATGACCGGTACGGCGATGACCGAGGCCGCCGAGTTCCACCAGATCTACAAGCTCGGCGTCGTACCGATCCCGACGAACAGGCCGATGGTCCGCATGGACCAGTCCGACCTGATCTACCGCACCGAGGTCGCCAAGTTCGCCGCCGTCGTCGACGACATCGCGGAGAAGCACGAGAAGGGCCAGCCGATCCTGGTCGGCACCACCTCGGTCGAGAAGTCCGAGTACCTCTCGCAGCAGCTCAGCAAGCGCGGTGTCCAGCACGAGGTGCTCAACGCCAAGCAGCACGACCGGGAGGCGACCATCGTCGCCCAGGCCGGCCGCAAGGGCGCCGTCACGGTGGCCACGAACATGGCCGGCCGTGGTACCGACATCAAGCTCGGCGGCAACCCGGACGATCTCGCCGAGGCGGAGCTGCGTCAGGCGGGTCTCGACCCGGTCGAGCACGTCGAGGAGTGGGCCGCGGCCCTGCCCGCCGCGCTCGAGCGCGCGGAGGCGGCCGTGAAGGCCGAACACGACGAGGTCAAGGAGCTCGGCGGCCTCTACGTGCTGGGCACCGAGCGGCACGAGTCCCGCCGTATCGACAACCAGCTGCGCGGCCGCAGCGGCCGTCAGGGCGACCCCGGCGAGTCCCGTTTCTACCTCTCGCTCGGTGACGACCTGATGCGCCTGTTCAAGGCGCAGATGGTCGAGCGTGTGATGTCGATGGCGAACGTGCCCGACGACGTCCCGATCGAGAACAAGATGGTCACCCGCGCGATCGCCTCGGCGCAGTCCCAGGTGGAGCAGCAGAACTTCGAGACGCGCAAGAACGTCCTGAAGTACGACGAGGTGCTGAACCGCCAGCGCGAGGTCATCTACGGCGAGCGCCGCCGTGTCCTGGAGGGCGAGGACCTGCACGAGCAGGTGCGCCACTTCATGGACGACACGATCGACGACTACATCCGCCAGGAGACCGCCGAGGGCTTCGCGGAGGAGTGGGACCTCGACCGCCTGTGGAACGCGTTCAAGCAGCTCTACCCCGTGAAGATCACGGTCGAGGAGCTGGAGGACGCGGCGGGCGACCGGGCCGGTATCACCGCCGAGTTCATCGGCGAGTCGATCAAGGAAGACATCCACGCGCAGTACGACGAG
The DNA here is from genome assembly GCF_042888225.1 of Streptomyces sp. NPDC003023. NCBI lineage: Bacteria > Bacillati > Actinomycetota > Actinomycetes > Kitasatosporales > Streptomycetaceae > Streptomyces > Streptomyces sp. NPDC003023. The sequence continues at coordinate 468,201 of NZ_JBIAPL010000006.1, read as the reverse complement.
CGCGAGAAGCAGCTCGGCTCGGACATCATGCGTGAGCTCGAGCGGCGCGTCGTGCTGTCGGTCCTGGACCGCAAGTGGCGCGAGCACCTCTACGAGATGGACTACCTCCAGGAGGGCATCGGCCTGCGCGCGATGGCCCAGAAGGACCCCCTGGTCGAGTACCAGCGCGAGGGCTTCGACATGTTCACCGCCATGATGGAGGGCATCAAGGAGGAGTCCGTCGGCTACCTGTTCAACCTGGAGGTACAGGTCGAGCAGCAGGTCGAGGAGGTCCCGGTCGAGGCCGCGGAGAAGACCTCGCTGGCCAAGGAGGATGCCGTGCCCGCGGGCGCCGGGCGTCCCGAGATCCGCGCGAAGGGTCTCGAGGCTCCGCAGCGTCCCGACCGGCTGCACTTCTCCGCTCCGACGGTGGACGGCGAGGGCGGTGTCGTCGAGGGCGACTTCGACAACGGCGACGGCCCGGCGCGGTCGGAGTCGGACGGCATGACGCGGGCGGAGCGCCGCAAGGCGCAGAAGACGACGGGGCGCCGCCGCAAGAAGTGACCGGGTACGCCGTATCCGACGGCCGGGGCCGGACACCGTGAGGTGTCCGGCCCCGGCCGCGTTTCTCCTTGCGGTCCGGTTCGACCTGGGCCTTCCGTCGATTCAGGCCGGGCCTCGGCCCGGGGCGCCCGCCCGTCGCCGACTGCCGGCTGCTGGTATCCGGTGTCGCCGGGCGAGCCGCCGGCTGTGGCCCTGGGCGCTTCCCCAGGAGGCGTGACGCCATCCGGAGCGTGGCCGCGGAGACGGGTGCCGGGCCCCAGGTGCCGGGCCGCCCAGCCGGGTGGCGGGACACGGGTGTCGGCCTGGATGTGCCGGGTCGCCGAACCGGTCGGCACCGCCGCCGGTCTGCGGAGACGGTTTGCCGGGCCCGCGGGTGTCGGGCCGCTGACTGGGCCCCGCCGCGGTTCCTGTCGGTGGCCCCGGCCCGGTAGGGCCCTCAGGAGGCCGTACCCGGGCCGGGAGGTCCAGAGAGTACCGGTGGGGCTCATCGAGGCCCCCTGCGCGCCTGCCAGGGCCCGCACGAGCCGGTTCGAGGCCGGGCTCATCGTGCATCCGCCGTTTCGCGCCGTTCACCGCCCAGTTCCACCGCCGCGCACCGCCAGCGCAGGTCCGGGCCCTGCTCCAGGCGGAACGCCATCGCGCTGACCCGGTCGCCAGAGCCGATGCGGGCGAATGCCTCGATCACTCCCGGCCCCGGGTGGAACTCGCCGCAGTGGCGGACGACCGGTGTCACCCGGTCCGCCGGACGCAGCGGCGCCCCCGGTGCGAGGCGGACCAGCTGCTCGTACGCCTCTCCGATCGTGTGCCCGAGCATCCAGTGCACGGGACGCCGGCCGCTCAGCACCGCCAGCAGGCGGTCGGCGAACCAGTAGTGCGGTTTGTGCTGCCTGCCGCGTGCGCGGGTGAGTGCCGCCGCCGCGTGTGCGGCCGGCCGCCTCTGGTCGTGCCTGCCTGCGGGCCTGGTCCTGTCCATGCAGATCGCCCCCGATGCGCTGGTCCCGGTCGAGTACCGGGAAGTAGCTTCGACGGGGGAACTTCTATGGCGTCCACGGTGGTGCCGCAACGCGGGCCGCACTCCCACGGGCCCGGCGGTGAATGTCACCTATCAGGGTGAGGAAGTGCCGTGAGCACGGGGCGCGGGCACCTGCGGCGGTGTACGGGGTGGACGGCGGGCGGGGCGGCGAGCGCACTCCGAAGGGGTACGCCGCACGTATCCTGATGGCGTCACCGACTACGGAAAGCGGCCTGTCATGCGCGTGTACGTCCCCCTGACCCTTCCCGGTCTCGCAGCGGCGCACAAGGCGGGCGAACTCGGTCCCGGCCCGCTTGCCGCCTTCGCCGTCACCCCCGGCCTGCGCGAGTGGTACGTCTCCGACGACATCGAGGAACTCGAGTACGCCGCACTCAGCCGGGCCGCCGCCGCGTCCCTGAGGATGCTGGCCGGCGCTCCCGACGCGGCCCGCCGCCGTGTCGTCGTGGCCGTCGACGTGCCGGACCAGGACGCCGTCGCGGACCCCGACCGGGGTCTCGACCCGAGCGGGCTCGGCGAGGTTCGGCTCGCCGCCGCCGTCCCGATGGCCAAGGCGGCGGCCGTGCACGTGGACGCCGACGACGCGGTGGACGACGTCCTCGCCGCGGTGGCGGCGCTCGGCGCGGCCGACCACGGCGACGACGACGCGCAGTTCACCGTCGACGGCGCGGAGGACCACGAGCTGCTGTGGTTCGGTGTGCAGGAGATCCCGAACATCGTCGGCTGACCGGCCGCGGACGTTGTCGTACCCGGCCTGTACGGTTTCCGGCATGGGGAAGCAGGGGACGCGGGAGACGCGGGCACATCTGGTCTGGGACTGGAACGGCACACTCCTCGACGACATCGGTGCGGTCATCGAGGCGACCAATGCCGCCTTCGCGGAGCTCGGCCTCGAGCAGATAACGCTCGAGCGCTACCGCGAGCTGTACTGCGTGCCCGTCCCCCGTTTCTACGAGCGCCTCCTGGGGCGCCTGCCCACGGACGACGAGTGGCTCGTGATGGACGCCGCGTTCCACAGGCACTACTGGACGAGGGCCGAGACCTGCTCGCTCGCGGCCGGCGCGGCGGAGCTGCTCACCCGGCGCCAGCTGTCGGGGCTGACCCAGTCACTGCTCTCCCTGGCCCCGCACGAGCACCTGATACCGATCGTGCGGCGGCACGGCATCGAGGAGCGGTTCGTCCGCGTCGACGGCCGCGTCGGTGCGTCGACCTCCGGCAAGGCCGAGCACATGGTGCGCCACCTCGCGGGACTCACCGGGCTCACGGGCGTCACCGCCGAACGCGTCGTCGTCATCGGTGACGCGGCTGACGACGCCGTCGCGGCGGCTCATGTCGGCGCAAAGGCCGTGCTCTACACGGGCGGATCCCACAGCCGGGCCAGCCTGGAAACCGTGGGGGTGCCGGTGGTCGACTCACTGGAGGAGGCCGTGACCGTGGCGGAGGAACTGGTCGCCTGACCCGGCCCACGTCCCGGCCCGCGTCCCTGCCCACGACACGGCCCCCGGGGAGCAGACCGCCCTCCTGCCCGCCTTCATCCGTGCTGCGTCACGTCACAGGCGCCGTCTCCCGCAGCACCTTGAGGAACTCCCGCATCCAGGCCGGATGGTCCGGCCAGGCCCGTGAGGAGACCAGCAATCCGTCGACGACCGCCTCCACGTCCTGGAACGACGCCCCGGCCGCCTGCATGTCCAGCTCCAGCGCAGGGTAGGAGGTGACCCGGCGTCCCTCCAGCCCTCCGGTGGCCGCCGTCAGCAGCGGACCGTGGCAGATCTGGGCCACGGGCTTGTCGGAGTCGAAGAACGCCTTGAGAATCTTGCGGAGCTCCGGATCGTTGCGCAGATACTCCGGCGCTCGACCACCGGGGATCACGACGGCCGCGTACGATCCGGGGTCGACCTCGGAGAAGGCCAGGTCGGCCTGCCAGGTGTAGCCCGGCTTCTCGGTGTACGTGTCGAAGCCCGGCTCGAAGTCGTGCACGACGAATTGCAGCTTCTTGCGTGCGGGGGCCGCGATGTGTACCTCGTAGCCCTCCTCCAGCAGTCGCTGGTACGGATAGAAGACCTCCAGGGACTCCGCGGCGTCCCCGGTGACGATGAGGATCTTCGTGGTCATGGCTGCTCCCGGTTGATTGGTTGCCAAGAGGGCCTTTGTCGCTGTCCAGACTGTCAAACTTCGGACCCCGCTTTTGTACACATACGGCTCATGACGGTTCAGGGGTGCGGGGGGATAGCCTGGGGGCGTGATCAGCGCGATATGCCGTGGGGGCAGCGAAGCCCCCGGCCTGCGCCCGGAGTGCTACAGCGTCCGGGCGATCGCTGACCCCTCCCGTCCGGACTGTCTCCGCCAGACAGAAAAGGCCGACAACGGCCCGGACGACTCTCATCGCGGCATACCGTCGACTGTGACCGGACACCCCGCGTCGCAGCGATTCGCCGCATCTTTCACCTACGTCACGCAACGGCGCGCGACAGGAGCCAGAGGACATGCAGACCAAGCTGGACGAAGCCAAGGCCGAGCTGCTCGCACGGGCTGCCCGGGTAGCTGAGAACAGCCCGGCCGGGGGGCACCTTCCGACTGGGACAGATCAGGGAAAGCAGCCCGACCGGGACACCCTGCTCACGTACCTCCAGCGCTACTACCTGCACACAGCTCCGGAGGACCTCACCGGCCGCGACCCGGTCGACGTCTTCGGTGCGGCACTTTCCCACTACCGGCTCGCGGAGAACCGCCCGCAGGGCACGGCGAACGTCAGGGTCCACACCCCGACCGTCGAGGAGAACGGCTGGACCTGCAGCCACTCCGTCGTGGAAGTCGTCACCGACGACATGCCCTTCCTCGTCGACTCGGTCACCAACGAGCTGTCCCGGCAGGGTCGCGGCATCCACGTCGTGATCCACCCGCAGGTCGTCGTCCGGCGCGACGTGACCGGCAGGCTCATCGAGGTGCTGCCCTCCGGCACGAACGCCAAGGACCTTCCGCACGACGCCCTGGTCGAGTCGTGGATCCACGTCGAGATGGACCGCGAGACCGACCGCGCCGACCTGAAGCAGATCACCGCCGATCTGCTGCGTGTCCTGTCCGACGTCCGTGAGGCCGTCGAGGACTGGGAGAAGATGCGCGACGCCGCGCTGCGGATCGCCGAGGGTCTGCCGGACGAGCCCACCGCCGACGACCTGCCCGACCAGGACGTCGAGGAGGCCCGTGAGCTGCTGCGCTGGCTCGCCGCCGACCACTTCACGTTCCTCGGCTACCGGGAGTACGAGCTCACCGACTCCGACGCCCTCGCGGCGGTTCCCGGCACCGGCCTCGGCATCCTGCGCTCCGACCCCCAGCACAACGAGGACGAGACGCACCCGGTCAGCCCGTCCTTCAGCCGGCTGCCCGCCGACGCACGAGCCAAGGCCCGCGAGCACAAGCTGCTCGTGCTGACGAAGGCCAACAGCCGCGCCACCGTGCACCGCCCCAGCTACCTGGACTACGTCGGTGTGAAGAAGTTCGACGCCGACGGCAACGTCGTCGGCGAGCGCCGCTTCCTCGGACTGTTCTCGTCCGCCGCGTACACCGAGTCCGTGCGCCGCGTCCCCGTCGTCCGCCGCAAGGTCGCGGAGGTCCTGCAGGGCGCCGGCTTCTCGCCCAACAGCCACGACGGCCGCGACCTGCTGCAGATCCTCGAGACGTACCCGCGTGACGAGCTCTTCCAGACCCCCGCCGACCAGCTGCGGTCGATCGTCACCAGCGTCCTGTACCTCCAGGAACGCCGCAGGCTGCGCCTGTACCTGCGCCAGGACGAGTACGGGCGCTACTACTCCGCGCTCGTCTACCTGCCGCGCGACCGCTACACGACCGGTGTGCGGCTGCGGCTGATCGACATCCTCAAGGAGGAGCTCGGCGGCACCAGCGTCGACTTCACCGCCTGGAACACCGAGTCGATCCTCTCCCGTATCCACTTCGTGGTACGCGTCCCCGCCGGTACCGAGCTGCCGCACCTCACCGACGCGGACACCGAGCGCATCGAGGGCCGGCTGGTCGAGGCCGCCCGTTCCTGGGCCGACGGTTTCGGCGAGGCGCTGAACGCCGAGTTCGGCGAGGAGCACGCCGCGGAGCTGCTGCGCCGCTACGCCGGAGCGTTCCCCGAGGGCTACAAGGCCGACCACCCCCCGCGTTCCGCGGTGGCCGACCTGGTGCGCCTCGAGGAGGTCACCAGCTCCGAGAAGGACTTCGCGCTCTCCCTGTACGAGCCGGTCGGCGCGGGCCCCGGCGAGCGCCGCTTCAAGATCTACCGGACCGGTGAGCAGGTCTCCCTGTCGGCGGTGCTGCCCGTGCTGCAGCGCCTGGGCTGCGAGGTCGTCGACGAGCGCCCGTACGAGCTGCGCTGTGCCGACCGCACCCACGCCTGGATCTACGACTTCGGGCTGCGCATGCCGAAGAACGGCTCGAACGGCGACTACCTCGCCGACGACGCCCGCGAACGGTTCCAGGACGCCTTCGCCGCCGTCTGGACGGGCGAGGCCGAGAACGACGGCTTCAACTCGCTGGTCCTCGGCGCCGGGCTCAACTGGCGCGAGGCGATGGTGCTCCGCGCGTACGCGAAGTACCTGCGCCAGGCCGGTTCGACCTTCAGCCAGGACTACATGGAGGACACCCTCCGCAACAACGTCCACACCACCCGGCTGCTGGTCAACCTCTTCGAGGCGCGGATGGCGCCGGACCGCCAGCGGGCGGGCACCGAGCTGATCGACGGGCTGCTCGAGGAGCTCGACGGCGCGCTCGACCAGGTCGCCAGCCTCGACGAGGACCGCATCCTGCGTGCCTTCCTCACGGTCATCAAGGCCACGCTGCGCACGAACTTCTTCCAGGAGGCGGCGGGCGGCGCCACACACGGCTACGTGTCGATGAAGTTCGACCCGCAGGCCATCCCCGACCTGCCGGCCCCGCGGCCCGCGTTCGAGATCTGGGTGTACTCGCCGCGGGTCGAGGGCGTCCACCTGCGCTTCGGCAAGGTCGCGCGAGGCGGTCTGCGCTGGTCCGACCGGCGTGAGGACTTCCGTACGGAGATCCTCGGCCTGGTCAAGGCGCAGATGGTCAAGAACACCGTGATCGTGCCGGTCGGCGCCAAGGGCGGCTTCGTCGCCAAGCAGCTGCCGGACCCGTCCGTGGACCGTGACGCGTGGCTGGCGGAGGGCATCGCCTGCTACAAGATCTTCATCTCGGCGCTTCTCGACATCACCGACAACATGGTCGCGGGCGAGGTCGTACCGCCGGCCCAGGTGGTCCGGCACGACGAGGACGACACGTATCTCGTCGTCGCCGCGGACAAGGGCACCGCGTCCTTCTCCGACATCGCCAACGAAGTCGCGGTCGCGTACGACTTCTGGCTGGGCGACGCCTTCGCCTCCGGCGGCTCCGCCGGATACGACCACAAGGGCATGGGCATCACGGCCCGCGGTGCCTGGGAGTCCGTGAAGCGGCACTTCCGCGAGCTCGGCCACGACACCCAGACCGAGGACTTCACCGTCGTCGGTGTCGGTGACATGTCCGGTGACGTGTTCGGCAACGGCATGCTCCTGTCGGAGCACATCCGGCTCGTCGCCGCGTTCGACCACCGCCACATCTTCATCGACCCGAACCCGGACGCGGCCCTCTCCTACGCCGAGCGCCGCCGGCTCTTCGAGCTGCCCCGCTCCTCCTGGGCCGACTACAACAAGGAACTGCTGTCCCAGGGTGGCGGCATCCACCCGCGCAGCGCCAAGTCGATCCCGGTCAACGCGGCGATGCGAGAGGCCCTCGGCATCGATGCGGGCGTCACGAAGACGACCCCCGCGGAGCTGATGCAGACGATCCTCCAGGCGCCGGTCGACCTGCTGTGGAACGGCGGCATCGGCACCTACGTCAAGGCCGCCTCCGAGTCGAACGCCGACGTCGGCGACAAGGCCAACGACGCGATCCGCGTCAACGGCGAGGACCTGCGGGTCCGGGTCGTGGGCGAGGGCGGCAACCTGGGCTGCACGCAGCTGGGACGCATCGAGTTCGACCGCAACGGCGGAAAGATCAACACCGACGCCATCGACAACAGCGCCGGCGTCGACACCTCCGACCACGAGGTCAACATCAAGATCCTGCTCAACGGTCTCGTCACCGACGGGGACATGACCGTCAAGCAGCGCAACAAGCTGCTCGCCGAGATGACCGACGAGGTCGGCTCGCTGGTGCTGCGCAACAACTACGCGCAGAACACGGCGCTCGCCAACGCCGTCGCCCAGTCGCCCTCCCTGCTCCACGCCCACCAGCGCTTCATGCGCCGGCTCGGCCGGGACGGGGACCTCGACAGGGCGCTGGAGTTCCTGCCCAACGACCGGCAGATCCGTGAACTGCTGGGCGCCGGCAAGGGCATGAGCCAGCCCGAGCTGGCCGTGCTCCTCGCGTACACCAAGATCACGGTGGCGGACGACCTGATCGGGACCGGCCTGCCGGACGACCCGTACCTGCGCCGGCTGCTGCACGCCTACTTCCCCAAGCCGCTGCGGGAGAAGTTCGGCGACGCCATCGACGCCCACGCGCTGCGGCGCGAGATCATCACGACCGTGCTGGTCAACGACACGGTCAACACCGGTGGTTCGACCTTCCTGCACCGGCTGCGCGAGGAGACCGGGGCGTCGATCGAGGAGATCGTGCGGGCGCAGACCGCGGCGCGCGAGATCTTCGGGCTCGGCGCCGTGTGGGACGCCGTCGAGGCGCTCGACAACCAGGTCGCCGCGGACGTCCAGATCCGGATCCGGCTGCACTCGCGCCGGCTCGTCGAGCGCGGTACGCGCTGGCTGCTGGGCAACCGGCCGCAGCCGCTGGAGCTCGCGGAGACGATCGAGTTCTTCGCCGAGCGGGTCGAGCAGGTGTGGTCGGCGCTGCCGAAGATGCTGCGCGGCGCGGACCTGGAGTGGTACCAGGGCATCCTGGACGAGCTCACCGGGGCGGGCGTTCCGGAGTTCCTCGCGCTGCGGGTGGCCGGATTCTCCTCCGCCTTCCCGACGCTCGACATCGTCGCGATCGCGGACCGCAACGGGCAGGACCCGCTGGCGGTCGCCGAGGTGTACTACGACCTCGCGGACCGGCTCTCCATCACCAAGCTGATGGACCGGATCATCGAACTGCCGCGGGCTGACCGCTGGCAGTCCATGGCCCGCGCCTCCATCCGCGAGGACCTGTACGCGGCGCACGCGGCGCTCACGGCCGATGTGCTGTCCGTGGGCAACGGAACCTCGACGCCGGAGGAGCGCTTCCAGGCCTGGGAGCAGAAGAACGCGGCGATCCTGGGACGGGCGAGGTCGACGCTGGAGGAGATCCAGGGCTCGGACACGTTCGACCTGGCGAACCTGTCTGTCGCGATGCGGACGATGAGGCAGCTGCTGCGTACCCACAGCTGACGGGCACGCCGCGCAATCCGGACCCGGTTCCGCCGTGAGGCGGGGCCGGGTCCGCGCGCGTCGTGGGCGGCGCGCCGGGCGCCCCGCGCCCACCCCTCGGCGCTCGGGCACGGGTCCGTGCTCCGGCCTGCGTTCGGGGTGGGTCTGCGGAGGCTGTTCGGGCTGCGCCCGGTCGGGTGCCGTATCGCTGGTGCTGGTGCTGGTGCTGGTGCGGGTGCGGGTGCGTCCACGCGCCGTGCGGGTGTGTCCACGAGCCCGCGTCCGGGGCGGCACCCGCGCGCTCGTGTCCGGGTCTGCCCCTGCGCCCGTGTCGGGGGCCGTGCCCTGCACCCCCGTCCGAATCTGCCTTCGTGCCCGTGTCCTGGGCCGTGCCACGGGCGCTGTTCGGGTCGGGCCCCGGCGACCGCGCTACCGGGGCACGGCTGACCCGGGCCGTGCCCCGGTCGTGGCGGAGCCTGTCGCAGCGGCGGAGCGCGACTTCGCGGTGCTCAGTGGGTGCCGCGGAGGCGACGCCAGGTGCCGGCGCGGGGGTCCTGGGGGCGGTGCGCGGTCCGGGCCGCCGCGCGTTCGACGGCGGTGACGGCCGACGCGATCCGCTTCGGCAGCCAGCCGGCGTATTCGGACGGTCCGCACAGCTCGGCCACCTCCGCCGCCGACGGCCGGTCCTCCGGACGGGCAGCCAGGGTGGCGGTCAGCAGATGGCGCAGGGCAGGCGGGTGCGCGGACAGGTCGGGGGGTTCGCGGTCGGTGCCGGCGATGCGGGTCGCGACGACGAGCCCGCCGCCCTCGCCGTACGGATGGTGCCCGGTGGCCGCCTCCGCCGCCACGAGGCCCAGCGTGAAGATGTCGGAGGCCGGAGTGAGCTGTCGGCCCAGCGCGTGTTCCGGGGACATGTACTTGGGGGTTCCGACCATGCGGCCGACGGTGGTCAGCACGGATGTGCCGTCGGCGGTGCGCGCGATGCCGAAGTCCAGCAGCCAGGGCCCCTGCGCGGTCAGCAGCAGGTTCCCCGGTTTCACATCGCGGTGGATGAGGCCGGCGGTGTGCACGGCGTCCAGCGCGCGGGCCGCGCCGGCGGTCAGCCGGAGGACGCATGCCGGCGGCAGCGGACCGTGACCGTCCAGCGCTTCACCGAGCGGCAGCCCCGGTACGTAGCGGGTGGCGAGCCACGGCCGGTCCGCTTCCGCGTCGTGGTCGACGACCTGGGCGAGGTGCGGGCCGTGCACCCGCCGCGCCGCCTCGACCTCGCGGGCGAAGCGCCGGCGGAAGTTGTCGCTCCGCGCGTGCTCGCGGCGGATCAGTTTGAGGGCGACGGGCAGGGCGCCGTCGTGGCTGCTGGTGAGGAAGACGGTTCCCATGCCGCCCTCGCCGATCCGGGCCCGCAGCGGGTACCCGGCGATCTCGCGCGGGTCGTCGTCCCGCAGCGGTTGTGGCCCTCGACCGTTCATCCCGACCCATCCCCCCTCGCCGCCCGGCAGGGGAGCCTACCGCCCGGCCCGTTTCCCGGCCCCGGTGAACTCCTCGTACGCCGCGACGACTTCGTCCGCCGGACCGTCCATCCTCAGTGTGCCCGCTTCCAGCCACAGCGCGCGGTCGCAGGTTTCCGTGATGGTCGAGTTGCTGTGGCTGACCAGGAAGACCGTGCCGGCCTCCTGACGCAGTTCGTCGATGCGTTCCCGGCTGCGGCGGCGGAAGCGGGCGTCACCGGTCGAGAGGGCCTCGTCGATGAGCAGTACGTCGTGGCTCTTGGCGGCGGCGATGGAGAAGCGCAGCCGGGCACCCATGCCGGAGGAGTACGTGCGCATCGGCAGTGAGATGAAGTCGCCCTTCTCGTTGACGCCGGAGAAGTCGACGATGCCGTCGTAGCGTTCACGGATCTCCGCGCGGGTCATACCCATCGCGAGACCTCCGAGGATGACGTTGCGCTCGCCGGTCAGATCGGACATCAGCGCGGCGTTGACGCCGAGCAGAGAGGGCTGGCCCTGTGTGTAGATTTTCCCCCGCGCGGTCGGCAGCAGACCGGCGACGGCCTTGAGCAGCGTCGACTTGCCGGAGCCGTTGGATCCGATCAGGCCGATGGCCTCGCCCCGGTACGCCGCGAAGCTGACGCCCTTGACGGCGTGCACCTCGCGGACACCGGGCGCGGCCCGCCGGGAGACGATCCGGCTGAGGGCGGTCGTGGCGCTGCCCCGGCCGGTGCGGGCACCGTTGACCTTGTAGGTGATGTGGACGCCGTCGACGACGACGGTCGGGGGCACGTCCTCGTCCGTGGCCGGGGCGGGAGCCGGGTTCGAGTTCGGGTTTCGGGTGTCAGCCACGGCCGTACCGCTCCTCTGCCTTCCAGAAGTACAGGAATCCGCCCGCCCCGCAGAGCACCGCCCACACGAGGGCCGCTGCCCAGACGTGCGGCGGCAGCCGGTCCGCGGTGAACGAGTCGATGAACGCGAAGCGCACCAGGTCGATGTAGAGCGCGGCCGGGTTGTACTGGAGCACAAGAGCCGCCAGTTGCGGCAGTTCGCGGTCCCCGACGACCTTGTCGACGGACCACATCACGCCCGACGCGTACATCCAGGTGCGCAGCAGGAACGGCATCAGCTGCGAGATGTCGGGGGTACGCGCTGCGACGCGCGCCATGGCCATGGACAGGCCGGTGCTGAATACCGCCTGGAGCAGCAGTGCGGGGACGGCGAGCAGCCAGGAGACGGTGGGGAACTGCCCGAAGCCCATCAGGATGACGATCAGCGCGCCGAGCGAGAAGAGCAGTTGTTGCAGCTGCTGCAGGGCGAGCGCGATGGGCAGCGCGGCGCGTGGGAAGTGCAGGGCCCTGACCAGACCGAGGTTGCCGGAGACGGCGCGGGTGCCGGACAGGATCGAGTTGGCGGTGAAGGTCCAGATGAACACGCCGGTGACCAGGAACGGCACGAAGTCGGGGACATGGTCGGCGGTGCCGAGCAGCACGCCGAAGATCAGGTAGTAGACCGCGGCGTTGAGCATCGGGGTCATCAGCTGCCACAGCTGGCCGAGGCGGGCCTGGCTGTACTGGGCGGTGAGTTTGGCGGTGGCGAACGCGGTGATGAAGTGGCGGCGCGACCAGAGCTGCCGGACATAGGCGGGCAGGGTGGGCCGGGCACCGCTGACGGTCAGCCCGTGGCGGGCGGCGAGCGCGGCGAGGTCGGTGGGGGCCGCTGGGGCGGTGGCCGCCGCGGGCGGGGCCGGTGGGGCAGGTGGGGCAGGTGGGGCAGGTGCTGCGGGCGCGGAGGGGGTGGCTGTGGTCACGCGGGCTCGCTTTCCGGGGCGCGTGCGGGGCGCGGTCGGGGCATGCCGTCGGATGTCCGCCGACGGCGGTAACGATGGAACGGCACCGTTTCGTCGCTACGGGGAGGGTAGGCCGGGCCCACGTCGGAACGCAACCGTTCCGTCGTCGCGACGTATGCTCTCCGCATGACGACGGACCCCAGAACCCCGCGACGCGCCCCCGCCGGAGCCGCTGTGCTCAGGGAGGAAGTGACCGACGCCATCCGGGGCGCCGTCTTCGAGGAGCTCGCGGCCGTGGGCTTCGCCCGGATGTCGATCGAGGGCATCGCCCGGCGGGCGGGCGTCGGGAAGACGGCCGTGTACCGGCGCTGGAAGTCCAAGCTGTCCCTCGTGCTGGACCTGGTCTCCGCGTTCGCCGCCCAAGGGCTGCCGGCGCCTGCGACCGGGTCCCTGTACGGGGACGTCCGGGCGCTTCTCGAGGTCGCGGCGCACGCGCTGCGCCATCCCGTGGCCTCGCAGGTCATCCCCGACCTCCTGGTGGAAGCGGCACGGAACCCCGAGATCTCGGACGCGATCAAGGCGGCGCTGCTGGACGGACAGCGTGGCGTGGCGGCGCTGATCGTCCGCGACGCGGTGGCGCGCGGCGAACTCCCGGAATCCGCGGACCCGGACCGGGCACTCGATGTGATCATCGGGCCGCTCTACTGGCGGCTGGTCGTGGTGCGGGGCGGGCTGCCCGAGGGGTATCTCGACGAGGTGGCGCGGGGAGCGGTGGCGGCTCTGCGGTCCTGATCACCCCGCCGTACGGGTGATTCACGCACAGGGGTGTGCGCCGAAGATCGCAGCGCAGTGAACTCCGCTGCGCCGAAGTGTGCTTATAGGTCCGAGATCAGGGCGTTTCGGGTTGCTACGTTCGGCGGCCATGGGCGGAACGCGAACGGAAACGACAACGCCGGCGCTCGATGTGCACAGAGCCAGGATTCTCGTCATCGGCGTCTCGGCACTCGCTCTCGTCGCCAAGACCGTTCTCGCGGCCCTCGAACGAGGACCCGCCGACGTCCGCATCTTCGACGGATTCGCCACCACCATCTCGCAGGTCGGACCCGTCCGGATCTACGAGCAGCCGATGCCCGGCCTGCCCGTCTACAACCACCCGCCCCTCACGGGCTGGATGCTCTCCGGATTCCATGAACTGGAGAACCTCGGCATTCCGTTCGGCAGCCTCATCCGGGCTCCGGCCTGCCTCGCCGATCTCGTCTCCGCCGTCCTGGTGTTCGAGATCCTGCGCCGCCGGCGTCCCCTGCGAACGGCCACGGTGTGTGCGATCGGCTGCGCCCTCAGCCCCGTCCTCTTCGCCACCTCCGGCTATCACGGGAACACCGACTCGGTCGCGATCATGTTCGCGGTGCTGGCTGCCTGGCTGCTGACCGACCGCCGCGCCCCCCTCGCCGCCGGGATCGCCGCCGCGCTCGCGGTGAGCGTCAAACTCGTTCCGATCGTCGCCGTCCCCGCCCTGATCGTGGCGGCGGCACGCGCCGGCCGGCCGGTCGCCGCCAGACTCTGTGCCGGCCTGGTGGCCGTACTGCTGCTGCTGTGGGGGCCGGCGCTCGCGACCGTGCCCGTCGCACTCAGGGAGAAGGTCCTCGAATACGAGGGGGGCCGGGCGAGGCTGTGGGGCCTCGTGCGGTTCGCCGACTGGGCGGGCGCGTCCGAGTCGTTCGTCGCGGCGCTGCACAGCGACTTCCACTTCGTCTTCGTACTGCTGTGCACGGCCGCCGGAGCGTGGCTCGCCTGGGCGCGCCCCACCGCCCCCGCCTACGCGGTCGCGCTCTCCCTGACGCTGCTGCTCCTGCTCAGCACCGGCTCCGCCGTCCAGTACCTGGCCTGGCCCGTCGTCGGTCTCTGCCTCTTCGGGCTGTGGGAGGGCCTCGCGTACGGCGTCGTCGTCGGCGCCGTCACGGTCGTCGTCTACACCGGAGCGGGCGCGGTCCGCTGGAACGACTGGGCGCTGCACCTGGCCGAGGCCGGCTGGTTGCTGGTCGCGGCCGGGACGGTGACCGGTCTGCGCCGAGTGCTGGCCGAGCCGCCCCTGCCCCCACCCGGCGAGCCCGTTCCCGTCGTGGCCCAGCGCAACGGCGAGCCGTCACCTCCGTCCCACTCGTCATCCCCGCCCCACCCGTCAACCGACCGCCGCGACGACCCGCACCGACGGCAAGTGGAGAAGCCCCAGTGAAGGAAAGCCCCAGCCCGAGGATCGGCCTCCTCGTCGTGGCGTACAACGCCGAGTCCACGCTGGAGAAGACGCTCGACCGCATCCCCAAGGACTTCCGGACCCGCATCGCGGAAATCCTCATCCTCGACGACGCGAGCAGCGACGAGACGTTCACCGCGGGCTGTCGCTGGTCGCAGCTCGAGGGAATGCCGCCGACCGTCGTGATGCGGCACACCAAGAACCTCGGCTACGGCGGCAACCAGAAGGCGGGCTACGCGCTCGCCGCCGAACGCGGTCTGGACATCGTGGTGCTGCTGCACGGCGACGGCCAGTACGCCCCAGAACTGCTTCCCGACATGGTCGCGCCCCTCGAACGCGGCGAGTGCGAAGCGGTGTTCGGCTCCCGGATGATGCGCTCCGGCAGCGCACTCAAGGGCGGCATGCCGCTCTACAAGTGGCTCGGCAACCGCATCCTCACCCGCTTCGAGAACGCCCTGCTCGGCTCCCGGCTCACCGAATTCCATTCCGGCTACCGGGCCTACAGCGTCGCGGCGCTGCGCCGGCTGCCGATCGACCGGAACACCGACGCCTTCGACTTCGACACACAGATCATCGTCCAGCTCCTCGACGCCGGAATGCGGATCCAGGAGATCCCCGTACCGACCTACTACGGCGACGAGATCTGCTACGTCAACGGAGTGCGCTACGCGAAGGACGTCGTCAAGGACGTTCTCGAGTACCGGCTCGCGCTCAAGGGCTTCGGCACCTGCCCCTGGATTCCCAAGCCCGTCGAGTACGCCTTCAAGGAGGGCGACGGCTCCTCGCACTCCGCGATCCTCGGCATCATGCGGGGTCTGCCGCCCGGCCGGGTGCTCGACGTCGGGTGCTCCGGCGGCCAGTTCGCCGAGCGTCTCGAGGCGCTCGGGCACACCGTCACCGGCCTGGACTTCGTCGAGGTTCCCGGCGTGCGGGAGCGCTGCTCCGACTTCGTCCTCGCCGATCTGGAGGAGGGGGTGCCGCCCGAGGCCGGCACCGGCTACGACTTCGTGATCGCCGGAGACGTCATCGAGCACCTCTCCCGGCCCGAGCACGTACTGCGGGAGCTTCGGGAGGTGCTGCGGCCCGGCGGCCGGATGCTGCTGTCCGTGCCCAACTTCAGCCACTGGTACTCGCGGCTCCGGGTCGCACTCGGCGCCTTCGGCTACGACAGGCGCGGCATCCTCGACGAGACCCATCTGCGCTTCTTCACCCGCAGCAGCCTGCGCCGCACCGTGCGGGCCGCCGGGTACGACCAGTTGCGGCTCACGTCGACCGGCGCGCCCTTCTGGTCCCTGCTCGGCGGTGGCGTCGCCGCCAGGACCCTGGCCGGCGTCTCCCGGATCCTCACCCGCGTGCGGCCCACGCTCTTCGGCTACCAGTACGTCGCCGTGCTCACCCCGCACGCCGCGCAGACGATCGTCGCGGGGGAGCACGTCGCCGTACAGGACATTCTCAACCGCCAGTACGTCCCGGCCGAGCTCGCCGACCGGGTGGGCGCCGGCACCTGAGCGTCCGTGCGCCCGTCAGCCGCTCACTTGACCGCACCCGCCATGACGCCCGAGACGAACTGACGCTGGAAGGCGAAGAACACCGCGAGCGGGATGATCATCGACACGAACGCGCCGGGCGCGAGCACGTCGATGTTGTTCCCGAACTGCCGTACCTGACGCTGGAGCGCCACGGTGATCGGGGCGCTGTCGGAGTCGGCGAAGATCAGCGCGACCAGCATGTCGTTCCACACCCACAGGAACTGGAAGATGCCGAGCGAAGCGATCGCCGGGCCGCCCAGCGGCATGACGACCCGGGTGAAGAGCCGGATCTCGCCCGCGCCGTCGAGTCTGGCCGCCTCCAGCAGTTCGCGGGGGATCTCCGCGAAGAAGTTCCTCAGCAGGAAGATCGCGAAGGGCAGACCGAAGGCCACGTGGAACAGGACCACGCCGATCGTCGTCTCGAAGATGCCGATCGCACCGAAGAGTTCGGAGACGGGAACGAGCGCGACCTGCACCGGCACCACCAGCAGGCCCACCACGACCATGAACCACCAGTCACGGCCGGGGAACTCCATCCAGGCGAAGGCGTACCCGGCGAGTGCGCCGATGACCACGACGAGCACAGTGGCGGGCACAGTGATCATCACCGTGGAGAACAGGGAGTCGGTGATGGCCTCGTTCTCCAGCAGACGCGAGTAGTTGTCGGTGGTGATCTGGGCGGGCGCGGTGAACACCTTCCACCAGCCGCTCGCCGCGATGTCACCGCTGTCGCGCAGTGAGGAGAGCAGCAGCCCGACCGTCGGCATCAGCCAGAAGAGGGCGGCGAGGATCAGGAAGACCCGCAGCACGCCACCGCCGGCGCGCGCCGCGATCCGGGTGGCGAGGGAGTGTCTCGCCCTGACCGATGTGTCTGTCCTCGCCGGGGTGTCGGTCGCGCTCATCGCCGGGTCTCCCTTCGCATCCTGCGGATGTTGAAGAACATCACCGGCAGCACCAGCAGAAGCAGCAGCACCGCGATCGCACTGCCCAGGCCGAGGTCGGCGTCGGTGCCGAACGACGACCGGTACAGCTGGAGCGCGAGGACGTTCGCGTCGTCCTGGGACGAGCCCGGCGCGATGATGAAGACCAGGTCGAAGATCTTCAGCACATTGATCATCAGCGTGACCAGGACGACCGCCAGCACGGGCGCCAGCAGTGGCACTGTGATGCGCCGGAACACCTGCCACTCGTTCGCGCCGTCGACGCGGGCGGCCTCCATGAGTTCGCGCGGCACACTCGCCAGACCGGCCGCGATCAGCACCATCGCGAAGCCCGCCCACATCCACACGTAGCTGCCGATGATCGCGGGGGTGACCAGGGTCGGGCCGAGCCAGTTGACGCCGTTGTACGGCTCCCGGAAGTTCTCGGCCGGCAGCCGCAGCACCGCGCCGTCCGCGGAGGCCGGGAGCGTGAACGTGCCGTCCGCCCCGGCGCGCGCCTCCGCGACGACCTTGCCGTCCTTGACCGCCTCCACCTTGATGCCCTTGAGCCCGAGCTCCTTGGCGTCGACGACGTTCGGCTTGCCGCCGCCGCCCCGGGTGAAGTCCAGCCAGGCCGTGCCGTGGACCTTTCCGTCACCCGGCTGCGCAGGCTTCGCGGGCTCGGCGTCCGTGGGCATCTTCGCTGGGGCCACACCGACCAGGGGCAGTTGAACAGGAGTGCTCGCGGAGACGGGCTCCTTGGTGACGTACGCGCCGCCGCCCGCGGCCTCCAGCGGGTGCACGGGCAGCGGGCGGGCCCTCGGGAAGCCGGCCGACTCGGCGAACGAGTCGTGCACGCCCACCCACACGGCATTGGCCACCCCGCGTTCCGGGTCCTGTTCGTACACGAGCCGGAAGATGATGCCCGCGGCGAGCATCGAGATCGCCATCGGCATGAAGACGATCAGTTTGAACGCGGTGCCCCAGCGGACCCGCTCGGTCAGCACCGCGAAGATCAGACCGAGGGCGGTGGCGACGGTCGGCGCGACGACGACCCAGATCGCGTTGTTCCTGACCGCGGTGAGGATCGTGTCGTCGGTGAAGATCTCGACGTAGTTGCCGAGCCCGGCGAAGCCGTCGCCGGGCTGGTCGAAGAAGGACCTGTAGAGGGAGAACCCGATCGGGTAGACCACGAGCGCGCCCAGCAGCACCAGCGCGGGCAGCAGAAAGCCTGCCGCGACTATTTTACGTGTGCCTGTCACGCTCTTGCGTTTGTCGACGGGGGGTCCCGGACTGGCCGGGCCCCCCGCCGTGACGGCGGACACGACCTCAGCTCTTGAACGCCTTGGCCGCGTCGGCTTCCAGCTTCTGCTGGGCGCCCGCGACGTCCTTCGGGTTCTTCAGGAAGTCCTGAAGGATCTTCCACTCGCCCTTGCCGGGTGTCCCGCCGAACGACTGCGGCATCTGGTCCGACATGTCGAAGCGGAAGTCGTCACCCGCGGCGATCAGCGCCTTCGCGATGTCGCGCTGCACGTCGTTCGGGTACGCGGCCACGTCCAGGGACTTGTTCGGCGAGATGAAGCCGCCCGCCGCCGCCTGGATCGCCGCGGCGTCGGGCGAGGCCAGGAAGGTGAGCAGTGCCTGGGCGCCCTTGCTGTCCTTCAGCGCCACCGCCGCGTCCCCACCGGTCACCACCGGCGGCTGCGCGCCGACGGCCGGGAACGGGAACACCTTCGCGTCCGTACCGATCTCGGCATCGGTCTGCGCGATGTTGACGGTCACGAAGTCGCCCTCGAAGACCATCGCGGCCTTGGGCGCGTCCCCGCCGCTGAAGGTCTGGGTCACCGACGCGGGGAACTCCGTCTGGAGTGCGCCGTCCGTGCCGCCCGCGATCAGGTTCGGCTTGCCGAACAGCTCGCCGAGTGTGGTGAGCGCGTCCTTCACGGAAGGATCGGTCCACTTGATCTCGTGCTTGGCCAGCTGGTCGTACTTCTCCGGGCCCGCCTGAGAGAGGTAGATGTTCTCGAACCAGTCGGTCAGGACCCAGCCGTCCGCACCGGCGACCGAGACCGGGGTGACGCCCGACGCCGAAATGGTCTCCGCGGTGGAGAGGAAGTCCTTCCAGGTCTTCGGCTCCGTGGCCCCGGCGTTCTCGAAGACCGCGTTGTTGTACCAGATCAGGGACTTGTTGGCGGCCTTGTAGTACACGCCGTACTGCGTGCCGTCGACGGCGCCGAGGTCCTGCCACGCCTTCGAGTAGTTCTTCGCCAGCTGCGCCTTGGCCTCCGGGCCGATGGGCTTCGCCCACTTGCGGGCCACGGCCTGCTGGATCGCGCCGACCTGCGGCAGCATCGCCACGTCGGGCGGGCTGCCGCCGGCGATCTTCGTGCCGAGGAAGTTGACGATCGGGTCCTGCGCGGGGACGAAGGTGACCGTGGCACCGGTGCGCTTCTCGAACTCGTCGAGGACCTTGGTGAAGTTCTCCTGCTCCGGGCCGCTCCAGACAGCGGCGACCTCGATCTTCTCGCCGTCCAGCTTGGGCAGCTGGACCGAAGCGGGCGACTCGCTGCCCTTGGTCGGTCCACCGTCACCCGGCTCGCCGCCCGAGTCGCCGCCGCATGCGGTGAGTGCGAGAGAGCCGATCGCGGCGAACACCACTGCGGCCCTGCCCGTACGAAGAGTTCTGCGCATCACTGCCCCGTCTCTCCCGTGCGCTGCTTTCCCTGACCTGTCGCGCCTGTCCCGTTGCGCCTGCCCGCGCCCGTTGCGTCTGCTCGCGCCCCTCTGGCTCACGTCGTCCGTGCGGCCGGTGCGTGCCCTGCTCGCGCCCGAGGCGGGTCCGGCCCTCCGTGCGGTTGTCTGCCGTCCCGTTGCCGGTCCGTGCGACAGGTCTACGCCCGTGGTACGGGTGCCGCAATAGCGCCCCCGGCGACTATCACTCTTTCGTGATGGCCTTGTGACGTGATGTCAGGTCAAATGGCGGGTGCCCGGCGGGTCAGGGGTGCGCCGGTGTCAGCGGTGCGACGGGCGCCGCGTCGACCGAACGCGCGGCCCTCTCCAGGGCACTCGCCAGCAACGCCA
Organism: Streptomyces sp. NPDC003023; assembly: GCF_042888225.1. Classification (NCBI taxonomy): domain Bacteria; kingdom Bacillati; phylum Actinomycetota; class Actinomycetes; order Kitasatosporales; family Streptomycetaceae; genus Streptomyces; species Streptomyces sp. NPDC003023. The sequence continues at coordinate 448,174 of NZ_JBIAPL010000006.1, read as the reverse complement.
GATCGGTCGGACCGTTCCCCAGCTCGCGGACGGGGCGGCGGGTGGGTGGATCGCCCATCCGTTCCCACTCGAGCGGAACCACGGTGGGCCGCAGGGTCGCCGTACGGGGTATGCGACCGGTCACCCGGCCGCTCTGGAACGGAGTCACCCGCCCGTCCGGATGCCCCAGCCTGCCCCGGCCCGGCGCCGGATCGTCCGGTCCCGGCGCGATCGGCGGTGCGTCGAGGACGGCCCGCAGCCGCGCGCCTTCGGCCAGCCGCGTGTCCGCGGTGCGGTCCGGCCGCGACGACGTGGCCACCAGATGGACGCCGAGTCGCGCGCCGTCCCTGGCCACCGCCTCCAGGGCCCGCACGACCGAACCGGCCGCCGGCCGGCCCGGGCTGCCGAGCGCCGGAGCAACCAGTGCGTCGAAGTCGTCGACGAGGACCACCAGGCGCGGCAACGGGTCCGGCTCCGTGCTCCGCGTACGCCCGCCGGGCCGGAGCCTGAGCGTCCCGGAGGCGGGAGAGTCCAGATCGCCCCGTTGCTCGGCGGGGCTCGGCGCCCGCTGGCCCACCATCCGGTCGGCGACCTCGCGGCGCGTGCGCCATTCGGCGAAGTCCCGGGTGCCCGACTCGTCCAGCGCGGCCGTCCGGCGCTTGAGCTCCGCGCCGAGGGCCTGCGCGAACGCCCGCATCCGCACCGGGTCGTTCGCCACCAGGTGCTCGGTGACATGAGGCAGTTCGGTGCAGACGGCCAGCCCGTCGCCGCGCTCGCCGCCCGCCCCGTCGACGAGCAGCAGCCCGAGCCTGTCCGGGCGGCCCGCCGCCGCCAGGGACGCGGCCACCGAACGCAGCAGTTCCGTACGGCCGCTGCCCGCGGGGCCCTCGATCAGCAGATGGGGGCCCTCCTCCGTCAGGTCGACGGCCAGCGGTCCGCGAGGGCCGGCACCGAGAACCACTGTGCCGTCGCAGGCCGACGCCCAGCGCGCCATCAGCGAGGCCGGCGTGGCCCGTGCCAGTTCCAGTTCGTCCAGCAGCCGAGCGGACCGCGGCAGCACCGCGGCCCTGCCGGGGTGGACGCTCGCGCCCTCGGCCCGCAGCGGGGCGAGCGCCCGGCCGAAGCGCTCCGCCCAGGCGGCGGACACCGCGTCCACCACGCCGATGGTGCCGTGGCCGGCAGGCTGTCCGCCGGCCACCCGCATCAGCCGCAACGCGGTCGCCACGTCCCCGCTCAGCAGGGCCGCCGCCCCGCACTCCCGGAAGGGCAGCGAGGCCGCGCAGGCCGACTCGTAGGTCGCCGCGACGGGGGACAGCGGCGAGGCCGAGGCCGTCTCCGCAAGACAGATCAGATGGATTCCGGCCGCCTGGCCGGCACCGGCCAGGCGGGCAGCCGTCTCGCGCAGCGCGGCGGAGCCGGGGTCCCCGTCCACGATCACGACGGTGCGCGGCCCCTGGTGGCGGGCGGCCGCCTCCGTCACGGTCCGCCGGTCGGCGCTCGGCCACCCGACACCGAGCGGGCCCTCGTCCAGCCGCCGCGTCAGTTCCGCGGCGCGGGCGGTGGCCTGGTCGCGGTCGTAGGCGAGCAGGAGCCGGCAGTCCTGTCCGTGCGCCGGGCGCACATGCGGCAGCCAGCCGAGCCACGACCACTCGTTCCTGCGCTCGTCGAGCGTGCGGGCGCGGTCCGTGCTGATCAGCACGATCTCCAGGTCGCCGGGGGAGTGCATCGCGGCGAGCTGGGCCACGACGGACCTGGCGAGGCCCGCGAGCCGGGCGCGCGGCCCGGCGAGCCCGAGCGAACCGGCCTCCCGCAGGGCGACCGTCACCGGCACCGACGGCAGTTCGGCCCGGTCCGCCGTACCGAGCCGCAGGACGAGCGCCTCGGGGTGCTCCGGGTCCCGCTCCCACAGCCTCGGCCCGGGGCCGAGCGCGGTGAGCAGTACGGCCGCGGGGTCGGGCCAGCTCTCGACGGACGGCGCGGTCGCGGCGGTGGCCGGTCCGGTCAGGCCGGGCTCCTCCGCCACCGCCGTGCCCCGTCCTCCCGCGAGCCGCCTCGCCCATGCGCCTATGCCGCGCCTGCGGGGCGCCTCCTGCGGACCGGGGGCCTGCGGAGCGTCGCCGGGAGCGTACTGCGAGGGCACCCGTGCCTCTGGGGCCCACATGTGATGGGTGTCCCCGGTATCGACCTGCGTGACCCGGCCGATGTCGCCCGTGGTGGCCGGCCGGCGGTCCTGTCCGTACGAGCCGGACTCGCTGCCGGGGGCGGGCGGGCCGAGCCGGGCCGCGTCCGACTCGTGGTGGCCGTGGTGGCCGTGGTGGCCGTGGTGGCCGGGGCCCTGCCCGGCGCGGCTGTGCGTCCCCGCGTCAGGAGCGGACAGAGCGGACAGAGCGGACGAAGCGGATGGAGCGGATGGAGTCGGGAGAGCCGAGGGAGCCGGGCGAGCGGAGGCGGCGGACGGACCAGTGTCCGGCGACCGGTCCCCGATGTCGTACGCCGCGGTCCCACCGGAGGCCGGTGGCTGCCCCTGCCCCTGCCCCGCTGCCGGGACGGCCCATGCCGGCCCGCGGGACGCGGTGGGGGCGTGCGCGCCGCGGGCGGACGCCTCGGTCTGCGCCGACGCGCCGTCCGCGCCCGGGCTCCGGTGGCCGTGCCCTCCGGAAGCCGCCGGTCCGGCGGCATGGTCCGGCCCTGCGGCGCCGGTGGCGGTCGCGCCGGTCCCTGTGGCCCCGGGCCCCGCCCCGCCCGGGACGCGCAGATGGCCCTCGCCGTCCGGGGTGGTGGCGAGCGCGGGTTGCCGGGTTCCCGGAGAGAGGCGGAGGGTCGACTCGCCCAGGCGCAGCAGCGCGCCCGTCGGCAGGCGGACGGGGCGTCCGGCCACGGGGGTCCCGTCGACCGTCGTGCCGTTCGTGGAGCCGAGGTCGGTCACCGTGACCCGGCCGTCGTCCGCGACGGTCACCGCGCAGTGCAGCCGCGAGACGTCCGGGTCGTCCAGTGGCACGTCGGCGTCGGCGGACCGGCCGATGCTGATCCGGCCGCCGTGCAGCAGGTGGACGCCTCCCGCGTCGGGCCCCGCGACGACGTGGAGCTGCGCGGAGACGTCGCTGCCGTCCGTCTCGTCGGTGGCCGGGGTCTGCAGGGACAGCACCGCGCCGTCGATCAGCGGCGGCTCGCCCAGGGTGCGGCGCTGGGGATCGAGGCGCTCCTGGCCCGCGTAGAGGACGACGGTGCCGGAGACGTCGGGCCCGGAGACGACGGCGGCGAGGCCGGAGGCCACAGCGGCGAGCGCCGTGCCCGCGGGCGCGGTCACGATCACGTCGCACGGGCGCCCGGCGGGCGCGGACTGTCCGCCCCGCGGCGCGAGAACAGTCAGCCGGATCTGCATCGCCGTCAGCCATCCCTTCTGCGCGGGGTGCCCGGCAGGGGAGCCGCCCAGATCGCCCCCACCCGGCAGGTCGGCACGCGCGCGGGTCTCCCGTCCCACGGCTCCGTGCTGGAGGCATCCTCGCATCCGCCACTGACAACTTGCCCGCCCCCCACCCATAATCGATCTTGACCGGTCGGTAGGGGGAACAAATCCGGACGGAAAAGCACCTGGTGGTCACCCGTAGAAGTCATCTCGCGGAACTACGGACGGAAGGGATCGTGATGTTCACTGCGCGCGGACCCGGCAACCATCCGTACGATGCCCGCGTCTGTCCCTCGAACAGGGGCGGCAGGAAAGACACCCCCTAAAGTGGGGCGGACAACCCGGCGGACCGAGACTCGTCCGGTGGACCGGGCCATGTGAGGATCACGATCAGCAGGGAGCGCATGACGTGCGGCCGGTAGGCAGCAAGTACCTGCTCGAGGAGCCCCTCGGGCGCGGCGCCACGGGCACCGTCTGGCGAGCCCGTCAGAGGGAGACCGCGGGCGCCGAGGCGGCCGTCGCGGGCCAGCCCGGTGAGACCGTCGCGATCAAGGTCCTCAAGGAGGAGCTCGCGAACGACGCGGACGTGGTGATGCGTTTCCTCCGGGAGCGTTCCGTCCTCCTCCGCCTCACCCACCCGAACATCGTCCGCACCCGCGACCTCGTCGTCGAGGGCGATCTCCTCGCCCTCGTCATGGATCTGGTCGACGGTCCGGACCTGCACCGCTACCTGCGTGAGAACGGGCCGCTCAGCCCGGTCGCCGCGTCGCTGATGACCGCCCAGATCGCGGACGCGCTCGCCTCCAGCCACGCCGACGGCGTCGTCCATCGCGACCTCAAGCCGGCGAACGTGCTGCTCAAGACCGACGCCGACGGCCAGATGCACCCGATGCTGACCGACTTCGGCATCGCGCGTCTCGCCGACTCCCCGGGGCTGACCAGGACCCACGAGTTCGTCGGCACCCCCGCGTATGTCGCGCCGGAGTCGGCCGAGGGCCGCCCGCAGACCTCCGCGGTAGACATCTACGGCGCCGGCATCCTGCTGTACGAGCTGGTCACCGGGCGGCCCCCGTTCGCGGGCGGCACCGCGCTCGAGGTGCTGCACCGCCACCTGAGCGAGGAGCCCCGCCGCCCCACCACGGTGCCCGAGCCGCTGTGGACGGTCATAGAGCGCTGCCTGCGCAAGGAGCCCTCCGAGCGGCCCAGCGCCGAGAACCTCGCCCGCGGTCTTCGTACCGTGGCGGCCGGAATCGGCGTGCACTCGAACGCCGCCCAGGTCGACGCCGCCCTCGGCGTCGCCGCGCTGCTGGCGCCCGATCCCGCGCCGGCCCCGGTCCCCCAGACTCCCGGCGCCTCCGACCCGACACAGGTCCTCCCGAACACCGGCAGCGGCAGCGGCAGTTCGGCCTACGACCCGTCCGCCGCCACCAGCGTCATGCCGCAGACCGGTCGGCCCGGGGGCACGGCCGACCCGACCGCCGTGATGCCGCCGGTGCCGCCGGGCGGGCCGGTCCCGGAGGAGCCGCACCCCTGGCAGAGCCAGCTCCGTGCCGCGCGCGACCGCAACGAGCAGACGCAGATCCAGTACATCGACCCGAGCGAGGATCCGCTGCGGCGCCGCCCGCAGCGCCAGGCCCCGCAGCAGCCGCCGCAGAACCGGCAGCAGCGGCCGCCCCAGCGTCCGCAGCCGCAGCCCTACGCGCCGGCACCGCAGCCGCACCAGCCGCAGGGCCGGCAGTACGCGCCTCAGCAGCAGCAGTACGCGCCCCCGCAGGCGCCACCGCCCCAGCAGCCGCCCGCGCCGCGACCGCCCCGCCAGCCGAGGCAGAGCGCGAACCCGATGCGCATCCCCGGGCTGGGCTGCCTCAAGGGTTGCCTGTTCACGGTGCTGCTGTTCGTCGTGGCCGGCTGGCTGATCTGGGAGCTCACTCCGCTCCAGGACTGGGTCGCCGAGGGCAAGGGCTACTGGGATGCCATCGGCGACGCCATTTCGACGGTGACGAACTGGATCTCGGAGCTCGGCGAGGCGAAGGACACCGCCGACCAGATCGGTAACCAGCAGTAACCCTGTCGTTTTGTCGACTTCTGCGGGCCGACTTATCCCGCAGAAGTGGAGGTTGGTGTCATCCGGGGCACACAGCACCCGGATGCCCGCGTACGTTGTGGGGCAACGCCAGCCGCTGAGGGAGCAGTCTTGGCACGGAATATCGGCAGCCGGTACACGGCCCACCAGATCCTTGGACGGGGCAGCGCCGGCACGGTGTGGCTCGGCGAAGGACCCGAGGGTCCTGTCGCCGTCAAGCTTCTTCGCGAGGATCTCGCCTCCGACCAGGAACTGGTCGGCCGCTTCGTCCAGGAGCGCACCGCCCTGCTCGGGCTCGACCACCCCAGGGTCGTCGGCGTCCGCGACCTCGTCGTCGACGGCAACGATCTCGCGCTGGTCATGCAACTCGTCCGCGGCACCGACCTGCGCACCCGTCTCGACCGTGAGCGCCGCCTCGCGCCGGAGGCCGCGGTCGCGATCATCGCGGACGTGGCCGACGGCCTGGCGGCCGCCCATGCGGCGGGCATCGTGCACCGGGACGTCAAGCCGGAGAACATCCTGCTCGACATGGAGGGTCCGCTGGGGCCCGCCGGTTCGCACCCCGCGCTCCTCACCGACTTCGGTGTCGCCAAGCTGATCGACACCCCGCGCCGCACCAAGGCGCAGCGCCCCACCGGCGGCGGCGCTCCGAACCCCTCGGGAATCATCGGCACCCCCGACTACATCGCGCCCGAGATCGTCGAGGGTCTGCCGCCCCGCGCCGCGGTCGACATCTACGCCCTGGCCACGGTCCTCTACGAACTGCTCGCAGGCTTCACCCCCTTCGGCGGCGGGCATCCCGGCGCGGTCCTGCGGCGCCACGTCACGGAGACCGTGGTGCCCCTGCCGGGCATCCCCGACGAGCTGTGGCAGCTCCTCGTCCAGTGCCTGGCGAAGGCCCCGGCGTCCCGGCTGCGCGCCTCCGAGGTGGCCTCCCGGCTGCACGACCTGCTGCCGATGCTGGCGGGCATTCCGCCGCTGGAGGTCGACGAGCCCGACGCGGAGCCCCCGGCGGAGCCGTACGAGGAGACCCTGCCGCCCGCCCCCGGTGAGCCGCGCCGCAGAGGCGCCGTCCCGCTGGTCCCCGGCGCGGCCCCGGCCGACTCCAACCGCGACACCCACACCTCGATGCGGGTGCCCGCGCCCGACGAGCTCGCCGGCGGCGCCCATGGGACGGCGCGGGCCCCGCGTGCGCCGGGCCAGCGCAGGCCGGGCTCCGCCCGCAATCGGTCCACAGCGGTACGCAGGCGGCGTATCACTCTCGGTGTCGTCGCTCTCGCCGTCGCGGCGGCGATCGGCGTCGGTGGCTGGCTGGCCACGAGCGGCGACGGAGGCGAGGTGCCGCCCGACAACCGGCAGTCGGCGCCCTCGGAGCCGTAGGGACCGGCCGGTGGCGCGGGGCCGCGCCGGCTCCGGGCCGCCGGGGCCAGCACTGGTCCGTCCGCTCAGCCGTTACGCTGGACCCGTGGCAGTCGTCGATGTATCCGAAGAGCTGAAGTCCCTTTCCTCGACCATGGGGTCGATCGAGGCCGTTCTGGACCTCGAGAGGATGAGGGCAGACATCGCCGTGCTCGAGGAGCAGGCGGCGGCACCGTCCCTGTGGGACGACCCCGACGCGGCGCAGAAGATCACCAGCAAGCTTTCGCACCTGCAGGCCGAGGTGCGCAAGACGGAGGCGCTCCGCGGCCGTATCGACGACCTCGAGGTGCTCTTCGAGCTCGCCGAGGCCGAGGACGACCCGGACACCCGCGCCGAGGCCGAGGACGAGCTGCAGTCGGTGAGGAAGGCGCTGGACGAGATGGAGGTCCGCACCCTCCTGTCCGGCGAGTACGACGAGCGCGAGGCGCTGGTCAACATCCGCGCGGAGGCGGGTGGCGTCGACGCCGCCGACTTCGCGGAGCAGCTCCAGCGCATGTACCTGCGCTGGGCCGAGCGGCACAACTACGGCTCCGAGGTCTACGAGACGTCGTACGCGGAAGAGGCCGGCATCAAGTCGACCACCTTCGTCGTCAAGGCGCCCTACGCCTACGGCACGCTCTCCGTCGAGCAGGGCACGCACCGTCTGGTGCGCATCTCGCCCTTCGACAACCAGGGCCGCCGTCAGACGTCGTTCGCGGGCGTCGAGGTGCTGCCCGTCGTCGAGAAGACCGACCACGTCGAGATCGACGAGTCCGAGCTGCGCGTGGACGTGTACCGCGCGTCGGGCCCCGGCGGCCAGGGCGTCAACACCACCGACTCCGCGGTGCGGTTGACCCACGTCCCGACCGGCATCGTGGTCTCCTGCCAGAACGAGCGCTCGCAGATCCAGAACAAGGCGAGCGCGATGAACGTCCTGCAGGCGAAGCTGCTCGAGCGTCGCCGTCAGGAGGAGCAGGCCAAGATGGACGCCCTCAAGGGCGACGGCGGCAACTCCTGGGGCAACCAGATGCGTTCGTACGTGCTGCACCCGTACCAGATGGTCAAGGACCTGCGCACCGACTTCGAAGTGGGTAATCCGCAGGCGGTGCTCGACGGTGAGATCGACGGTTTCCTCGAGGCGGGAATTCGCTGGCGCAAGCAGCAGGAGAAGTAGCGAAGCGCTTTGTCGACAAGGGAACTGCCGCCCCGTGGGCGGCAGTTCCCGTTTATGTCACAGTTGTATCCCCGCAGGTCAGGCAACTGGCAGCATTTCGGGCATCGCGTCCGCTAACGACCTTGACGCTTCCGCGGAAACTGGGAAGGGTGGCGCTCGGCATGCGTATTTCTGGGGCGTGTGCGAACGGGGGCGCGGTACGTCGGCTCCTGAACCAGCTGCCCCTGACGCTGCTCCAACAACGAGATAGCTACTGGGGGTAGCAGCCAGATGACCAAGAAGACGCGGATTCGCGTCGCGCGTATAGCCGCCGGTGCCGTGATCGCCGCGGGTGCGTCGCTGACCGCCGCAGGGGCCGCACAGGCCTTCGACCTGACCGGCTCGGCGGAGGTCGGCGGCATCGAGGCCGAGGTGAATGTCGGCATCCTCGGTGATGGCGACGGTGACGACGACTGCATCATCGACCCGACGCTGTGTGGCGGTACGGACGGCGGTGCTGACGGCGGTGCCGATGGTGGTGCTGACGGCGGTGCCGATGGTGGCGCTGACGGTGGTGCCGATGGTGGTGCTGACGGCGGTGCCGATGGTGGCGCTGACGGTGGTGCTGACGGCGGTGCCGATGGTGGTGCCGATGGTGGCGCTGACGGCGGTGCTGACGGCGGTGCCGATGGTGGCGCTGACGGCGGTGCCGATGGTGGCGCTGACGGTGGTGCTGACGGCGGTGCTGACGGCGGTGCCGATGGTGGTGCCGATGGTGGCGCTGACGGCGGTGCCGATGGTGGTGCTGACGGTGGTGCCGATGGTGGCGCTGACGGTGGTGCCGATGGTGGCGCTGACGGTGGCAACGGCAACTCGGGCGGCAACGGCAACGCCGGTGGCGGCGACGGCGGTGACGGTGACAACACCGACACCGACAACGCCGGCTCGAAGCCCGTCGAGCAGGGCCAGGGCAAGGAAGAGCTCGCCGGGACCGGCGACTCCGGTGCGGGCAAAGGCGACGGCGGTGAGCTGGCGGAGACCGGCGCCGCCGAGACCACGTTCCTGATCATCGGTGCCGCGACGATGATCGCCGGTGGCATCGGCTTCCGTATGCTGCCGCGTCTCGTGGGTGGCGGCCGCGCTGTCGCCTAGGCGACACGGGCCGTAACGGAGTAACGCACACAGGAAGAGCCCGGGGCCGATGGCCCCGGGCTCTTCCATGCTTTCGCGTGGGCGGCGCGCCTACGCGGTCTGTGTGGCCAGCAGGCCCACCGCCGCCACCAGCACCACCAGCAGGACCAGCAGTGCCGCCGGGCTCAGGCCCGCGAGCGGCCCGTCCTGCTGCAGCCGCTCACGATTGGCCCTGCAGACCGGGCAGCGGCCCTCGGTGACGGGTGCTGCGCAGTTGGCGCACACAAGTCGGTCGTAGGTCATGCGCTCTCCTCCTCCCGCGCGCCGGGGCCGCAGGAGCGGACCGCAAGCACATCTGTCTCCCGGGAACGCTCAGGGAAACGCGTCTGTTCCCCTACCACTGTGCCAGCTCGCGCGCTTTTCGGCGCGGGCCGCCGGATAACACCCGATCCGTGACCGGACAAAATGCGCAAGTCAGGGCGGGGACTGCGCGTCGGAGGCGCAGTCGCGTAAGGTCACGCTCACCTACTCCCGGCTGACCGTGGTGCACCCGTGATCCGATTCGACAACGTCTCAAAGACATACCCCAGGCAGAACCGTCCTGCCCTGCGCGATGTCTCCCTCGATATCGAGAAGGGCGAGTTCGTCTTCCTCGTGGGCTCGTCCGGTTCCGGCAAGTCGACGTTCCTGCGGCTGGTCCTGCGCGAGGAGCGCGCCAGCCAGGGCATGGTCCATGTCCTCGGCAAGGACCTGGCCCGGCTCTCCAACTGGAAGGTGCCGCAGATGCGCCGCCAGCTGGGCACCGTGTTCCAGGACTTCCGCCTCCTGCCCAACAAGACCGTCGCGGAGAACGTCGCGTTCGCCCAGGAGGTCATCGGCAAGCCGCGCGGCGAGATCCGCAAGGCCGTGCCCCAGGTGCTGGACCTCGTCGGCCTCGGCGGCAAGGAGGACCGGATGCCCGGCGAGCTCTCCGGCGGTGAGCAGCAGCGTGTCGCCATCGCCCGCGCGTTCGTCAACCGCCCCATGCTGCTCATCGCGGACGAGCCGACGGGAAACCTCGACCCGCAGACCTCTGTCGGCATCATGAAGCTGCTCGACAGGATCAACCGCACAGGCACCACCGTGATCATGGCGACGCACGATCAGAACATCGTGGACCAGATGCGCAAGCGCGTCATCGAGCTCGAGAAGGGCCGTCTCGTCCGCGACCAGGCACGCGGCGTCTACGGCTACCAGCACTGAGCCCGGACAGACTGCAAGACTGAAAGGCTGACAGCACGCCATGCGCGCCCAGTTCGTGATGTCGGAGATCGGTGTCGGTCTCCGCCGCAATCTCACGATGACCTTCGCGGTGATCGTCTCCGTAGCCCTCTCGCTCGCCCTGTTCGGCGGTGCGCTGCTCATGCGTGAGCAGGTCAGCACGATGAAGGACTTCTGGTACGACAAGGTCAACGTCTCCATCTTCCTCTGCAACAAGAACGACGCGGCGACATCGCCCCAGTGCGCCAAGGGGGCCGTCACCACGGCGCAGAAGGAGCAGATCGAGGCCGATCTGAAGAAGATGGACGTCGTCGACGTGGTTCACCACGAGACGGCGGAACAGGCGTACAAGCACTACCGCGAGCAGTACGGCGACACCCCGATCGCCTCCACCATCACCCCGGACCAGATGCAGGAGTCGTTCCGGGTGAAGCTGGACGATCCGGAGAAGTACAAGGTCGTGGCGACCGCCTTCGCGGGCCGCGACGGTGTGCAGTCGGTCCAGGACCAGCGCAACATCCTGGAGAACCTCTTCTCCCTGATGAACGGCATGAACGTGGCCGCGATCTTCGTCATGGGCCTGATGCTGATCATCGCGCTGATGCTCATCGTCAACACCGTGCGCGTCTCCGCGTTCAGCCGTCGGCGTGAGACCGGCATCATGCGTCTCGTCGGCGCCTCGAGCTTCTACATCCAGATGCCGTTCATCATGGAGGCCGCCTTCGCCGGCCTGTTGGGCGGTGCGGTCGCCTCCGTGATGCTGCTGGTGGGCCGTTACTTCCTCATCGACCACGGCCTGGCGCTCTCCGAGAAGATGCAGCTGGTCAACTTCATCGGCTGGGACGCCGTGATCACCAAGTTGCCGCTGGTGCTGGCGATCGGGCTCCTGATGCCTGCTGTGGCCGCTTTCGTCGCATTGCGCAAGTACCTGAAGGTGTGACAAGTGCCCTGGGCGCCGTGCGGTCAACCTCCGTACGGCGCCCTTTGCTTGTCCTAGACTCGACGCCATGTCGGGCCCCGAGTTCAGTCCCCGGCCCCACGGCATTCGCCGCGGGGCCGCCCTGACGTTGGTGTTCGGAGTCGTCATCGCCACTGCCGCGGCCGTCAACTGCCTGCCGCAGGAGGAGCACACCGCGCCCCGTCCGCTCTCCGCCCGTGCCGCCGCCGCGACCGTGGACCGCGAGGATGTCGCGCGTGCCGCCGCGGAGGCGGCGGCCGAGGGCAAGTCCGGTACGGAGGCGGCCGAGGAAGTCGTCAGCCGCAGCGGTGACCGCTGGGGCGCGGTCTACGACAAGCAGGAGTTCGAGGAGTTCCAGAAGGCGCTCGACGGTGAGTACAGCGGCGTCGGCCTCGGTGCCAGACGCACCGCCGACGGGCAGGTCGAGGTCGCCAAGGTGCAGCCGGGCGGCCCCGCCGACCGGGCGGGCATCGAGGTCGGTGACCGGCTCCTCGGCATCGCGGGTCGCGACGTGTCACGGCGGCCGGTCACCGAGGTCGTGGCACTGCTCCGTGGCGCCGACGGGACCGCTGTGACCCTGGATCTCGAGCGTGACGGCCGACGCTGGTCCGAGACCCTGACCCGCGCTGTGCTGACCACGGAGACCGTCACCGTGGACCGTCTGCCGGGAGGCTCCGTAGTGATCAGGGTCTCCTCGTTCACCAAGGGCTCCGGCGAGCGGGTTCGGAAGGCCGTGCGCGGCGCCCCCGAGGGCGCCGGTGTCCTTCTCGACCTGCGCGGCAATGACGGCGGCCTGGTCTCGGAGGCGGTCACGGCAGCCTCGGCCTTCCTCGACGGCGGCCTGATCGCCACGTACGACGTACGCGGCGAGCAGCGCGCTCTCTACGCGGAGCAGGGCGGTGACACCGAGCGGCCTGTCGTCACGCTCGTCGACGCCGGCACCATGAGCGCCGCCGAGCTCGTCACGGGCGCGCTCAAGGACCGGGGCCGTGCGGTCACGGTCGGTACGCGCACCTTCGGCAAGGGCTCGGTGCAGATGCCGAGCCGGCTGCCCGACGGCTCCGTCGCCGAGCTCACCGTCGGTCACTACCGCACTCCGTCCGGTCACAGCGTCGACGACTCGGGCATCACTCCCGACCTCGTGACGGGCGAAGGGGCCGAGAAGCGGGCGCAGACGGTATTGAGTGGCCTCGGGGGAGGGTCGTAGTGCGAAAATGACTGCACTATGGCTAAGGAAACAGGGCGCAAGCTGATCGCGCAGAACAAGAAGGCGCGGCACGACTACCACATCATCGACACCTATGAGTGCGGTCTCGTGCTGATGGGTACCGAGGTGAAGTCGCTGCGTCAGGGGCGGGCCTCGCTGGCGGACGGCTTCGTCCAGATCGACGGCAACGAGGCGTGGCTGCACAACGTCCATGTGCCGGAGTACAGCCAGGGCACCTGGACCAACCACAGCGCCCGCCGCAAGCGGAAGCTGCTGATGCACCGGGAGGAGATCGACAAGCTCGAGTCGAAGTCCCAGGAGACGGGGCACACGATCGTCCCGCTGGCGCTGTACTTCAAGGACGGGCGGGCGAAGGTCGAGATCGCCCTCGCCAAGGGCAAGAAGGAGTACGACAAACGCCAGACGCTGCGCGAGAAGCAGGACCGCCGCGAGGCGGACCGCGCGATGTCGGCGGTCCGGCGCAAGCAGCGGTCGTAGCCGGCGGTCGCGGGCTCGCGCGGTCGTGGGCTCGCGCGGTCGTGGTTCGGCGGTCGCGGCCTGCCCGGTCGCAGCTCGCGCGGAATAGGCTGGCACCTTCGTGCGTTGGTCACGTACGATGGCAAGTGCCCTGGTGACAGGGTGCGGCCCCGCGAGGGGCGCGAGCTGGATTCAACTCAATAGTGGCAAACATGGGGATGATCGGTTTCGACAGCGGATGTCGAAGCAGGGGAAGCGTGTCGAGGAAGCGGCAATGATCTCGTAAACCATATGTCGCAACCAATAATCGCCAACACCAAGCGCGATTCCTTCGCCCTCGCTGCCTAAGTAGCGACTTGCGAAGTGTCAGCCCGGGGCTGTTCCCGACCCGGATCCTGGCATCAGCTAGGGAACTAAACCTCTGAACCCGGTCACGGGGAGCAGAGGGAAATCAAACAGTGACTGAGCCCGTCGGAGACTTGTTCGCGTGATCTCCGGGGCTGAGAAAAGCGCAGCGAACTGCACACGGAGAAGCCCTGATTCTGCACCGTTGGACGCGGGTTCGATTCCCGCCATCTCCACTCATCCCATGTACGACCAGGGCCCGGCAGCTACGGCAGCCGGGCCTCAGTCGTGTCCGCCGCCCAGATGCCCGGCGTGGTGTCCGCCGTCCTCGTGCCCGACGCCAGCAACAGCGCCAGTGCCGCCGCGCACACCGGAATCGCGTAGCCGTGGGCCGCACCCAGACGCTCCACCACGTAGCCGCCGGTCGCCGAGCCCGCCGCGACGCCGCCGAGCAGAGCGGTGACCGCGAGTGTCATGCCCTCGTTGGTCTGCGCCCGCGGAGTCAGGCGTTGCACCAGCGTCATCCCCGTCACCATGGTCGGTGCCGTGGCCATCCCCGCGACCAGCAGTGCGCCCGCCACCGCGGGCAGCACCCCGGTGCCCGCGGCGGCGACGAGCGGCAGGGACATCAGCGCCGTCATCGCGGCAAGGCACGTGGTCAGCCGGGCGGCGCGCGGGGACCGCCCGTAGAGGAGCCCCGCCGCGCACGAGCCGGCGGCCTGGAGGGCGAGGACCGGGCCGGCGAGCGGTCCGTCGGCGAAGGCGATGGTGACGACCTCCATGGAACCGAAGACCGCGCCCGTGGCCAGGAGTACGGCGAGCAGGGCGGGCATTCCTCTGCTCCGCAGCGGTGAACCGGCCGGGATCCGTGGTGCGACCGGTGGCTCAGTCGAGCGCTGGGCGGCGAAGAGCAGCACACCCGTCAGGAGAAGCAGCGCGCCCACGAGTGTGCCCGCTTCCGGGAAGAGCGCCGAGCACAGGAGCGCGGCGACCACCGGACCCAGCATGAAGCAGAGTTCGTCGGCGGCCTGTTCGAAGGAGTTCGCCGTGTGAAGGGCCGTCGCGTCGCCCGGGTGCAGGTGGGCCCAGCGGGCCCGTGACATGCCGCCGGTGTTGGGGCTGGTGGCGGTCGCGGCGTACGAGGCGAACAGCGCCCAGTCGGGCGCGTCGAGGCGTACGCAGAGCAGCAGCGCGAGTGAGCCGAACACGGCCAGGACGGTGGCGGGCACGGCGATCCGGGCCTGCCCGTACCGGTCGACGAGCCGCGCGGTCCAGGGCGCGACCAGGGCGGTGACGGCGAGACCGGTCGCGGTGACCGCCCCGGCGAGCGCGTAGGAACCGCGCGACCCGGCGATCATGATGACCGCGCTGACGCTGAACATACCCATCGGCAGCCGGGCGACGAGGTTCCCCGCGGTGAAGGCGCGTGCTCCGGGGACTGCGAAGAGCCGGCGGTAGGGGCCGGGCTGCCTGCGTGCCGGGCACGGGGTCGGGGAGTCGGGCCGCTGAGCCCGTGCCGAGGAGTCGGACGTGACCGCGGTCGGCGGTGGGGGAGCGGTCTCCCGGGACCGGGTGAAACGAGGCATGGCTCCAGCCTCGCCGCCGTCTCCGGGGCCGGTCCAACACCTCCTCGATGGCCATTCACGCATCCGTGTTGTTGAATGCGCTGTGCCCCAGGATCTGGAACCCAGGCTGCTCCGCGCGTTCGCCGCTGTCGCCGACGAACTGCACTTCACCCGTGCCGCCGCCCGTCTCTACGTCGCCCAGCAGGCGTTGAGCCGTGACATCCGGCGGCTGGAGCGGGAGTTGGACGTCGCACTGTTCGTGCGCACCACCCGGCAGGTGGCGCTCACCGCCGAGGGTGAGCGGCTGCTGCCGTACGCCCGGAGGGTGCTCGAGGCGCAGGACGAGCTGCTGGCCGCCGCCTCGGGTGCCGGGCGCCCCCTCCTTGTCGACCTCAACTCCGCGGGCATGACGTCGGGCCGGATCCTGGAGCGCGCCCGTGAACTCGCCCCCGAGTGCGAGCTGATGGCCCGCTTCGAGAGCGGGCTGACCGGCGCGGCAGGAGAGATCGTGGCGGGACGGCTCGACGTCTCCTTCGGCCGGTTCGCCGGCCTGGACCCCGCACTGCAGGCCCTGCTTGACCGGCAGCCCGTACGGTACGAGCCGATGGCCGTGCTGCTGCCCGAGGAGCACGCGCTGGCCGAGGAGCACGCGCTGGCCGAGTCGCGGAGCATTCCGTTGAACGCGCTCGCGGGCGAGACCGTATATGCCGGTGCGGGCAATCCGCGGACGCGGGAGTGGACGGAGCTGGCGCGGCTGCTCTTCGCCGGACGCGGTATCGCCGTCGCACCGCCGGCACCCATGGCCGTGGGCGCCGAGGAGTTCCGGCGGGTGATGGCGAAGACCCGTAATCCGGTTCTCGCCGTCGTGGACTTTCCCGTCATGCCCGGCACGGTCCTGCTTCCGATCGTCGACCCTGTACCGCTGTCCCCGTTGTCGATGGTCTGGCGCACGGGGCTGCGGCATCCGGGGCTCGACGCGCTGCGACGCGCCGCCGCTGAACTCGCAGCGGATGAAGGGTGGCTGGAAAGAGTGCACGACGGATGGTTGCCGGAACGTGATATGTCGCTGATGTGTGACAACAGCTGACGGTGGCGCCCGGATTCCACAAGGCTGCGCTACATTCAGCCACTGGGTGAAGGAGCGCGGTAGAAAGCGCTCGAACAGGGGTGGGGACCCTGTGTCCGGCTGAGACCGGCCGGCTGTGTGCGCACCCGGCTCAAGTCAGTGGGGGGATGTGCCACACGCCATGGAAAATTGGCAAGAAAACGTCGGTACGGGTCACACGCACGAGCCGCACGAGGTGACGATCCAGCTCGACGGCCTGGGGCGCAAGCTCCGTGATCTGCCCGTCGAGCCGCTCGCCGCCACCCCGGACGGTGCCGAGGGGCCGGTCTTCGTGGACGAGAGCGGCCGGCGCAGCAGGAAGCTCCGTCTCATCGGCTGGGTGCTGGCCGCCGCGTGCGCCGGTTACGCGATCACGCTCGTCGCCGCCCTCCTCGGTGGCAACTCCAGCGCGCCCTGGATGCCGGGCCTCGGCGGGGCGGGGGACAGGAAACCCGACCACGTCCAGATCCAGCCCGCCCCCACGGACCGTCAGACCACGGTGGCCACACCGCACGCCCCGCCGGGCACCCCTGTCCGCGGCGACTCCGGCGACGCCGCCCCGCCCGGGCCCTCGGCCGGCGCAGATGTCGGCCGCTCACTGCCCGCCGCGCAGCCGTCCGCATCCGCCGCGTCCTCGGTCCAGCCGGTGAGCGACGGCACCGGCGGCGGGCCGGCCGTGACCTCCGCCGCACCTGTGAGCAGCGCTCCCGCCTCCGGCGTCACGACTCCCGGCGAGCCCGGCCTCTCCGAGTCCGCCGCTCCCGGCAGCGACTTCCCCCGGCAGCCCGTGCGAGAAGGCGCGCTCTAGATGAGCGTCCCCCGCCCCGGGGCTCCGCCGCGGCGGAGCCGCAGGCGCGTCGTACGCCGCAGACTGCCCATGCGCTATCTGCTGCCCGTGGTCTTCCTCGTCGCACTGCTGGCGATGCTGATGCTCCGCGGCTACGTGCACAGCGAGATCCTCGCCGACCACCGCGTCCGCCCCCCGGCCCCCACGGACCAGGTCCCCGAGCACATACTCGCGGGCGGCCCCGTCATCGACGCGCGCGACAAGCAGAACCCCAAGGCGCTGAGCGTCCCCGACCGGCGGCTCGTGCTGACCTTCGACGACGGCCCCGACCCCGTGTGGACGCCGAAGGTCCTCGACAAGCTCAAGCAGTACGACGCGCACGCCGTCTTCTTCGTCACCGGCACCATGGCCTCCCGCCACCCCGATCTGGTCGAACGGATGGTGCGCGAAGGCCACGAGATCGGCCTGCACACCTTCAACCACCCCGACCTGTCCTTCCAGACCACGGACCGCATCGACTGGGAGCTGTCGCAGAACCAGCTGGCGCTCGCCGGCGCGGCGGGCATCCGCACCTCGCTGTTCCGGCCGCCCTACTCCTCCTTCTCCGACGCCCTCGACAACGAGTCCTGGCCGGTCACCCAGTACATAGGCAGCCGCGGCTACATCACGGCCTTCAACAACACCGACTCCGAGGACTGGAAGCGCCCCGGCGTCGACGCGATCATCGAGCGCGCCACCCCCGAGGGCACCCAGGGCTCCATCGTGCTGATGCACGACTCGGGCGGCGACCGTTCCCAGACCGTCGCCGCGCTGGACCGCTTCCTGCCGGACATGAAGGAACGCGGCTACCGGTTCACCAACCTCACCGAGGCACTCGGCGTCCCCACCGCCCACACGGCGGTCGGCGGACTCGAGCTGTGGAAGGGCAAAGCGTTCGTCGGAGCCGTCGCCGTCTCCGAGAACACCACCGAGGTCCTGGTCGTCGGCCTGGCCGTGATCGGTGTACTGGTCTTCGCCCGCTTCGGACTGATGCTGATCCTGTCCTTCGTGCACGCCCGCAAGGTGCGCCGCAAGGGATTCAGCTGGGGGCCGCCCATCACCAGGCCGGTGTCCGTGCTGGTCCCCGCGTACAACGAACGCGAATGCATCGCCAACACGGTCCGCTCGCTGATGGCCAGTGACCATCCCCTCGAAGTCGTGGTCATCGACGACGGCTCGAGCGACGGCACCGCGGACATCGTCGAGGCGATGGGGCTGCGCGGCGTCCGGGTCGTACGGCAGCAGAACGCGGGCAAGCCCGCCGCCCTCAACAACGGCATCAGGAACGCCCGGTACGAGATCGTCGTCATGATGGACGGCGACACCGTCTTCGAGCCGTCCACGGTCCGCGAACTCGTCCAGCCCTTCGGCGACCCCCGTGTCGGCGCCGTCGCCGGCAACGCCAAGGTCGGCAACCGCGACACCCTCATCGGAGCCTGGCAGCACATCGAGTACGTGATGGGCTTCAACCTCGACCGGCGGATGTACGACCTCCTGGGCTGCATGCCCACCATCCCCGGCGCCATCGGCGCCTTCCGGCGCAGCGCACTCGAACGGGTCGGCGGCATGAGCGAGGACACCCTCGCGGAGGACACCGACATCACCATGGCCATGCACCGCGACGGCTGGAGTGTCGTCTACACGGAGCGGGCACGGGCCTGGACGGAGGCCCCGGAGTCCGTGCAGCAGTTGTGGTCGCAGCGCTACCGCTGGAGCTACGGCACCATGCAGGCGATCTGGAAGCACCGCCACGCCCTCGTCGAACGCGGGCCCTCCGGCCGCTTCGGCCGCGTCGGCCTGCCGTTGGTCTCCCTGTTCATGGTGCTCGCCCCGTTGCTCGCCCCGCTGATCGACGTCTTCCTGCTGTACGGCCTGGTCTTCGGCCCGACTCAGAGGACCATCGCCGCCTGGCTCGGCGTACTGGCCGTGCAGGCCGTCTGTGCCGCCTATGCCTTCCGGCTCGACAAGGAACGCATGGTCCACCTCCTGTCCCTGCCGCTCCAGCAGATCCTCTACCGCCAGCTGATGTACGTGGTGCTTCTGCAGTCCTGGATCACCGCACTGACCGGCGGCCGGCTGCGCTGGCAGAAGCTGCGGCGCACCGGAGTGGTCGAGGCTCCCGGAGTCGTCGGCGGCCAACAGGCGCACGCCGAAGAGCGGAGGCCGGCCGGATGACCCCGTACACGTCACCGCGGACGGCCGGACCGCCCTCTCCGGCCGGCACCTCCCCGGCGCCCGCCGACGGCAGGGACCGCTACTTCGACCTGCTGCGGGCGCTCGCCCTGTTCCGGGTCGTGCTCTACCACCTGGTGGGCTGGGCCTGGCTGCCGCTCGTCTTCCCGTCCATGGGCGTGATGTTCGCGCTCGCCGGCTCCCTGATGGCACGCTCCCTCTCCCGCCCGGCGCTGCGGGTGATCCGCAGCCGGGTACGGCGACTGCTCCCGCCGCTGTGGGTGCTGGCGACCGCGGCCGTCACCGCGATGCTCGTCGCGGGATGGCGCCCCGGCCCCTCCGCGGTCTTCTGGATCCTGCCGCTGAGCGATCCGCCGTTCCTCGCCGCCGACTGGGCGGGCGACATGGCGGAGCCGCTCTGGTACCTGCGCGCCTACCTGTGGTTCGTGCTCCTGTCGCCACTGCTGCTCCGTCTGCTGCGCCGACTTCCGTGGCTCACGCTCGCCGCACCGGTCGCCCTGTCGTTCCTCCTCGCCGCAGGCCATCTCTCCATGCCCGAACGGATCGATTCGGCGCTCACCGACTTCACCACGTTCGGAGCGTGCTGGATCCTCGGCATGGCTCGCCAGGAGGGCATCCTCGCCCGCCTGCCGCGCTACGTCGTGCCTTCCGTCGCGCCGTTCGTGATGCTCGCCGGGATCTGGTGGGCCGGACAGCACGGCTTCTCCACCGGCGGCGAGCTGGACGGCATTCCGCCCGCCGACGCCCTCTGGTCGCTCGGCGCGGTGATGCTGCTGCTGCACTTCAGTCCGTCATGGGAGTCCTGGCCGCCGAAGCTGCGCCAGTGGGACAGCCTGATCACGCTGCTCAACGCGCGCGCGGTGACCGTCTACCTCTGGCACAACGTGTGCATCCTGCTCGCCGCGCTGCTGTGGGACCGGATGTGGGACATCGACCTGCTCGCCGAGCGCGCCTCCTGGCTGCTGGACAGCTGGGTCCCGGTGCTGCTGATCGCCTGGGCACTCGTCGCCGTGTGCGTCCTGGCCTTCGGCTGGGCCGAGGACCTGGCGGCCCGGCGCCGTCCCCGCCTGTGGCCGAACGGCGCCGGAAGCCCTCGCTCACATTCCGTCCGACCGGCGGGTGAGAGCAAGGTTTCGCACCGGTCACCTCGTACCACCGGACCTGAAACGCACCGTCCATAGCGTCGCCTCCACGACCGGAACCAGGTGGAGGCGCGTGATGGCAGGCCGATGGATCGAACGGTGGGACCCCGAGGACGAGACCTTCTGGCGGACCGGGGGCGAGCGGGTCGCACGGCGCAACCTCGCCTTCTCCGTGCTCAGTGAGCACATCGGCTTCTCCGTCTGGAGCCTGTGGTCCGTGATGGTCCTCTTCATGGGACCGGAGTACGGGATCGACCCGGCCGGCAAGTTCTTCCTGATCGGTACGGCGACCCTGGTCGGTGCTGTCATCCGGGTCCCGTACACGTTCGCCGTGGCACGGTTCGGCGGCCGCAACTGGACGATCTTCAGCGCCCTGCTCCTGCTGCTGCCGACCGGCGCGGCCTTCCTGGTGATGGAGCCGGGCACCTCCTATCCGACGTTCCTCGCGGTCGCCGCCCTCACGGGCGTCGGCGGCGGCAACTTCGCCTCGTCGATGACCAACATCAACGCCTTCTTCCCGCTGCGGAAGAAGGGCTGGGCGCTCGGCCTCAACGCGGGCGGCGGCAACATCGGCGTACCAGTGATCCAGCTGATCTCCCTGCTGATCATCGGCACGGCGGGTGCGGCCCACCCGCGGCTGGTGCTCGGCATCTACCTGCCGCTCATCGTGATCGCCGCGCTGTGCGCCGCGCTGTGGATGGACAACCTCGCGCCGGTGAAGAACGACACCGGAGCGGCCGTCGACGCGTCCAGGGACGGCCACACCTGGATCATGGCCTTCCTCTACCTCGGCACCTTCGGCTCGTTCATCGGCTACAGCTTCGCCTTCGGCCTCGTGCTCCAGACCCAGTTCGGCCGCACCCCTCTCCAGGCCGCCTCGCTCACCTTCATCGGCCCGCTGCTCGGCTCCCTCATCCGGCCGCTGGGCGGACTGCTCGCCGACCGCTTCGGCGGAGCGCACATCACCCTGTGGAACTTCGTGGCCATGGCGGCCGCGACCGTGGTGGTCGTCACCGCCTCGGTCCGCGAATCCCTCGCCGTGTTCCTCGTGGGCTTCATCGCCCTCTTCGTGCTCAGCGGCCTCGGCAACGGCTCGACGTACAAGATGATCCCCGGCATCTTCCAGAACAAGGCGCTCGCCAAGGGCATGACCGGCGAGACCGCGGCCGCGTACGGGCGGCGGCTGTCCGGTGCCTCCATGGGGCTCATCGGCGCCGTCGGCGCGGTCGGCGGCCTCGCGATCAACCTCGCGTTCCGCCAGTCCTTCCAGACCTCGGGCACCGGAACGGCCGCCTTCGTCTCCTTCCTCGTCTTCTACGTGCTCTGCGCGGCCGTCACCTGGGCGGTGTACCTTCGCCGGCCCGTCGTCGTACCGGTCCGCACCGCGGACGCGCGGACGGAGCGCGATCCGGCCTACGCACGGGTCTGAGCAGGCGCAGTACGTAACGACGGTGAAATATGAACGAACCGGGCCTGTCACGAGCCTTTGACAGGCTCGGTCGCCACGTTCCAAGTCCGCCTGCAACGCTGATGGGGCATACACGGTCCTTCGTTCGGATCGTGCCGGATCAGCGCGCGGGGCCCGGTACGTGCACCTGCAAGGCGGAAGAAGGAGCCCACGCGGAGGGGCCCGTGCCCGGAGGGCCACGGGGGAGCCGGCGACCGACGACAATACGGCAGATGTGCGTGCCGGGGCCCGCGAGCCCCGGCAAGATCCAGACGAGAGGCCCTCAGTGGGGACGACCGAGATGCACGACCCAGGCCAACCGCACGGCCCCCTCGCGGGCTTCACCGTCGGCGTGACCGCCGCCCGGCGCGCCGACGAGCTGGGCGCGCTGCTGCAGCGGCGCGGCGCGGCGGTCGTGCACGCCCCCGCACTGCGCATCGTGCCGCTCGCGGACGACACGGAGCTGCTCGCCGCCACCAACGAGCTGATCGACCACACCCCCGACGTGGTCGTCGCCACCACCGCCATCGGCTTCCGCGGCTGGGTGGAGGCCGCCGACGGCTGGGGGCTCGGCGAGAAGCTGCTCGGCCGGCTGCGCGAAGCCGAGCTGCTGGCACGCGGGCCCAAGGTCAAGGGCGCCATCCGCGCGGCCGGGCTCACGGAGGAGTGGTCGCCGGCGTCCGAGTCGATGGCCGAGGTTCTGGACCGGCTGCTCGACGAGGGCGTGGCGGGCCGCCGGATCGCGCTGCAGCTGCACGGCGAGCCGCTGCCCGGGTTCGTCGAGTCGCTGCGGGCGGGAGGCGCGGACGTCGTCCTCGTACCCGTCTACCGCTGGATGCCGCCCGAGGACCTCACCCCGCTCGACCGGCTGCTGGACGCGACGATCGGGCGCGGCCTGGACGCCGTCACGTTCACCAGTGCCCCGGCCGCCGCCTCGCTCCTGAACCGTGCCGAGAGCCGGGGGCTTCTGACCGATCTCCTGGACGCCCTCGGGCACGACGTCCTCGCGGCCTGTGTCGGTCCGGTCACCGCGGTGCCGCTGCAGGCCGCCGGCGTCACCACGGTGCAGCCGGAGCGGTTCCGGCTCGGCCCGCTCGTCCAGCTGCTCGGCGCCGAACTGCCCGCCCGGGCCCGTACGTTCCCCGTCGCCGGCCGCCGCGTCGAGATCCGCGGTCACGCCGTCCTCGTCGACGACGAGCTGCGCCCGGTGCCGCCCGCCGGTATGGCCCTGCTGCGCGCCCTGTCGGAGCGGCCCGGCTGGGTCGTCTCCCGTTCCGACCTGCTGCGGGTCCTTCCCGGCGCGGGCAGGGACGAGCACGCGGTGGAGACGGCGATGGCCCGGCTGCGCACGGCGCTGGGCGCTCCCAAGCTGATCCAGACCGTCGTCAAACGCGGCTACCGGCTGGCCCTGGACCCGGCGTCCGACGCCAAGTACGCGGACGCCTGACCGGCCGGCCCGGAGCGCGCCGCGCGCAGCAGCGACGTGGCGCGCCACAGGCACAGCAGGGCCGCCGCGGTGAGCACGGCACGCACGGTGTTCCAGAGCACCCAGGGGTCCTCGAAGCTCTCCCGTACGGCGGCCGGGTCGGCGATCGCGTCCGGGGCGCCGGCGGCGGCGAGTTCGTTGTTCAACGGCACGTTCGCCGCGGACGTCACCACGAACACCAGGACGTAGAGGACCAGCGCCGCGCTCACCCACCGGCCGGGCGGTGTGCGGCGCTGCTGCCAGGCCGATACGGCGGTGAGGACGAGCGCGCCGAAGAAGCCGGCGAAGAACACCGGGTTCTCGATCACCTCGTTGATGTTCTGCATGACCTCGACGTAGGTCCGGTCGTCGCTGCGGCCCAGCGCCGGCATCACCGCGCACGCGAAGGCGAACCAGACGCCCGCGACGAGGCCCATGGCCACGGTCGCCGCCGCGAGAACCGCTCCTGCACCCCTGTTCTGTGTCATGTGACCAGTCAACAGGCCCGTGCTCGTGGCGGACATGGGCGAGAGTCGCAGGCGCATGTTCATTCGTCCACGTCCCGTTGAGGGCTTTCGGCCGTCCCCGCCGACGGGCACTCTGGTGGGGA
This sequence comes from Streptomyces sp. NPDC003023, assembly GCF_042888225.1. NCBI lineage: Bacteria > Bacillati > Actinomycetota > Actinomycetes > Kitasatosporales > Streptomycetaceae > Streptomyces > Streptomyces sp. NPDC003023. Next base: position 424,424 of record NZ_JBIAPL010000006.1, on the reverse strand, counting down.
CACCCGACGGCGAACCCGAGGCGGTGACAGGCGCATGACAGCGGCGGGCGACTCGTACGCGTACCAGTGGCGGTTCGACTCCGGGCGCGTCTGCCTGGACCTGGTGGCGACGGCGAGGGAGCCGGGGGACCGGCAGCCCGTCGGGCCCGAACCCCTGGCGGACACCGCGAGGTTGGCCTGCTGGCTCACCGGCGCCGGTCTCGTCCCCGCGGGAACACGGCTGGCCTGCGTCGACAGCAACTGGGTGGCCGGCTTCGTCGAACTGCGCGACTGCATCGACCGCCTGGTGCGCACCGGCCCCGAGGGCCGCCCCACGGACCACGCCCTGAAGGTGGTCAACTCCCGCGCACAGGTGCCGCCGCCGGGCATCAACGCGGTACGCGGCGAGGACGGCGCACTGGTACGCGCACTGTGCGGGGCCCCGGAGTGCGCGGCGCTGCTCGCGGTCGTCGCACGGGACGCGGTGGAACTCCTCACCGATCCCGTCGCCTGCGCCCGGCTGCGGCAGTGCGAGGGCGACAACTGCCGACGCGTCTATCTGGACACCTCACGCGGCAGGCGTCGGCGCTGGTGCTCCAGCGAGGTGTGCGGCAACCGGGAGCGGGTGGCGAGGCACCGGCGGAAGGCCTCCGTCAAAGATCTCGAGATTTCTTCGGCCGGCATTGAGTGATCCTCGCACCGCCCCCGTAGTGAAGGGGGACCAGGACGTGCCGGCAGGACCGCCCGGCAGCCGGCTGTTGAAAACAGGGTCTCGACCGGGAGGTTCAGGTGCGCAAGGATGCCGCCGTGGCCGATGACCGTCCGCAACGGGCCCGCCATCGCAGGGGGCATCTCCCGGGACCGGACGGCTCCGGGGGACAGAAGCAGCGTGTCGACACCTCCGTCCCCGACGAGGAGTTGATGCGTGCCCTCTATCGCGAACACGCAGGACCGTTGCTTGCCTATGTACTGCGCCTCGTCGCCGGCGACCGCCAGCGCGCGGAGGACGTCGTGCAGGAGACGCTCATCCGTGCCTGGAAGAACGCCGGCCAGCTCAACCGGGCGACCGGCTCTGTCCGACCCTGGCTGGTGACGGTCGCCCGGCGCATCGTCATCGACGGTCACCGCAGCCGGCAGGCCCGGCCGCAGGAGGTCGACCCGTCGCCGCTGGAGGTCATGCCCGCGGAGGACGAGATCGACAAGGCGTTGTGGCTGATGACGCTCTCGGATGCACTCGATGATTTGACGCCCGCCCACAGGGAAGTGCTTGTCGAGACGTATTTCAAGGGGCGTACGGTCAATGAGGCGGCCGAAACGCTCGGCATACCCAGCGGGACCGTGCGGTCCCGTGTGTTCTACGCGCTCCGTTCCATGAAGCTCGCTCTTGAGGAGAGGGGGGTCTCGGCATGACCATGTACGAGCAGGAATCCGTGCACGACGCCGTCGGCGCGTATGTGCTCGGCATACTCGACGAAGCGGACGCCTCCGCCTTCGAGGCGCATCTGGCCGGATGCGACATCTGTGCCGCCCACCTCGAGGAGTTCTCGGGCATGGAGCCGATGCTCGCGATGCTCGCGGAGGCACCCGCCCCCGCGCCACCGCAGAGCAATGTCTACAGCCTGCCCGGTATGCGCGGCATGGAGGACTTCCCGCCGCCCCGTCCCGTACCCGTCGTGCCCACGTCCCCCAGCCCCAAGGTGCTCGACGGGCTGCTGAACGAGGTCGCCGTCAAGCGTGCGCACAAGCGCAGGCGCGGCATGTACCTGCTCGCGGCCGCCGCGGCGCTGATCATCGGCGGGCCCGCCGTCGCCGTGGTGGTCACCGCGGACGGCACCGGGAGCAACGTGGCAGGGGCCGACCCGCACCCCACCAGTCCCGCGGAGGACGCCTTCTTCAACCACATGGAAGAGAAGGTGCAGGCCACGGATGCGACCACGAAGGTCAGCGCGGCCGTCGGCATGGAGAAGAAGGGCTGGGGCACGCACGCCGTCCTGGAGCTCAAGAACGTCAAGGGGCCGCTGAAGTGCAACCTCATCGCCGTGTCCAAGACCGGTGAGGAGGAGGTCGTGACGTCGTGGGCCGTCTCCAAATGGGGTTACGGAATCCCCGACAGCCCGAACACGGCCGCCAAGAAGCCGCTGTACGTCCACGGCGGGGCGGCGATGGACCGCAACGACATCGACCACTTCGAGGTCCGTACGTTCGACGGCGAACGGCTGGTCGAGGTCGACGCCTAGGATTTCCCGTCAGGATCACGCCGGGCGGGCGCCGCGCTCCGGCCGGGGAGCTGTACGGCCCCCGGCCCCGTAGCCATGTCCCGGGCCCTGGACCCGGGGGCGCCGCGTCCGGTGTTCGTGAGCCGTCCCCCTCCGGCCCACGGCCCGGACAGGTGCAATATCCTCCCCCCTTGCCGTACGGTTGACGGCTGCCCAGTGCACGTCAGAAGGGGGCCCGGTGGCCGCGCAGGATGCCGCTGTCGAATCCGCGATCGACTCCACCGCCGACACGGTGCGAGACCGTGAGATCGGTGTCGAACAGGTACATCTCGACCAGGTGTACCGCCGTCTCGAGGAGAAGATCCACGAGGCGGAGTTCCTGATGAACGACGCCGCCAAGAGGGGGCAGGTGGGTACCCCCGGCGCGCTCGCGGAGCGGGACGCCCAGGTCTTCCGCGCGGGCGTCCACCTCAACCGCCTCAACAACGAGTTCGAGGACTTCCTCTTCGGCCGTATCGACCTGCTGTACGGCAAGGACGGCAAGAAGGGACCCGACGGCGCCTACACATCCGTCGAACCCGCCGACGGCGCCGTACGGCCGGACAACACCGCCGAGATCGGCGAGACACTGCACATCGGCCGGATCGGCGTGCTCGACTCCGACTACGCCCCCCTCGTCATCGACTGGCGGGCCCCGGCGGCCGCCCCCTTCTACCGCTCCACCCCGGTCGACCCCGGCCGGGTGGTCCGCCGCCGCGTCATCCGTTCCAAGGGCCGCAGGGTCCTCGGCGTCGAGGACGACCTGATGCGCCCGGAACTGACCGCCACGCTGAACGGCGAGCGGCTCCCGGTCATCGGCGACGGCGCGCTGATGGCGGCGCTCGGACAGGCGCGCAGCCACTCGATGCGTGACATCGTCGCCTCCATCCAGGCCGAGCAGGACCTGGTCATCCGTGCCCCCGCCGCGTCCGTGACGTATGTGGAGGGCGGCCCCGGCACCGGCAAGACGGCCGTCGCCCTGCACCGGGCGGCCTACCTGCTCTACCAGGACCGCCGCCGATACGCGGGCGGCATCCTCATCGTCTCCCCGACGCCGCTGCTCGTCTCCTACACCGAGGGCGTGCTGCCGTCGCTGGGCGAGGAGGGGCAGGTCGCGATCCGGGCGGTCGGCTCGCTCGTCGACGGAGCCGAGGCGACGGTCTACGACGAGCCCGCCGTGGCCCGGGTCAAGGGGTCCTCGCGGATGCTGAAGGTGCTGCGCAAGGCGGCGCGGGGCGCCCTCGAGCTGTCCGGTTCCCCCGCCCCTGCCGGTGGCGCCGGTGGCGCCCCCGCCGGCGGTCAGCTCGCCTTCGGCGAGGAACCGGAGACCCCCGCCGGGCCGCCCGCCCGGCTGCGTGTCGTCGCCTTCGGCCGGCGGCTCGAGCTGGAGGCCGATGAACTGCAGCGCATCCGGCACAACGTGCTGGGCGGAACCGCCCCCGTGAACCTGCTGCGCCCCCGCGCCCGGCGGCTCCTGCTCGACGCCCTGTACGCCAAGTCGGGCGCCGGGAGCCGGCACACCAGCGACCCCGAACTCGCGGCGGAGCTCCGCTCCTCCTTCGACGAGGACGTCACCGGCGAGGACAGCTTCATCGCCTTCCTCGACGCCTGGTGGCCCGAGCTGACCCCGCGCGGTGTGCTCGCCGCCATGGCCGACGAGCGGCGCCTCGGCCGCTGGGCACGCCGCATCCTCAACCCCGGCGAGGTGCGCAGGCTGGCCCGCTCACTGCGCCGTGAGGGTCTGTCCGTCCACGACGTGGCGATCCTCGACGAGTTGAACACCCTGCTCGGTACGCCCGCCCGGCCGCGCAGGAGACGTGAGCTCGACCCGCTGGACCAGCTCACCGGGCTCGAGGAGCTGATGCCGCAGCGCGAGGAGACGCAGCGCGAGCGTGCCGAGCGGCTGGCGGCGGAGCGCACCGAGTACGCGCACGTCATCGTCGACGAGGCGCAGGACCTCACACCCATGCAGTGGCGGATGGTGGGCCGCCGCGGCCGGCACGCCACCTGGACGGTCGTCGGGGACCCGGCCCAGTCGTCCTGGTCACAGCCCGACGAGGCGGCGGAGGCACGCGACGAGGCGCTCGGCACCCGCCCGCGCCGCCGTTTCGAGCTGACCGTCAACTACCGCAACCCGGCCGAGATCGCCGAACTGGCCGCCAAGGTGCTCAGACTCGCCATGCCGGGCATGGAGTCCCCGTCCGCCGTCCGCTCCACCGGAGTGCGCCCGCGGTTCGCGGTCGTACGGGACGGCGACCTCGCCGGTGCCGTACGGGCCGAGTCGGAGCGCCTGCTGGCCCAGGTCGACGGCACGGTCGGCGTCGTCGTGGCGATGAACCGGCGCGAGCAGGCGGCGCGCTGGCTGGCCGGGCTGGGTGAACGGGTCGTCGCGCTCGGCTCGCTGGAGGCGAAGGGGCTGGAGTACGACGCGACCGTGGTCGTCTCACCCGCTGAGATCGCCGACGAGTCGCCGGCGGGTCTGCGGGTGCTGTACGTGGCGCTGACCCGGGCCACGCAGCAGCTCACGGTGGTCTCCGGCCGCCGCGACCAACCGGACGCGGACGGCGTGCCGGACCTGCTGCGGGACTGAACGGGCGACCGCTTCGAAGTCGGCGCACCGTACGGGAATCACTTACCGGGCAGGTGCGTTAGCCTGGTTACGGCACCGGCTCGATCCAAGCCCCCGGGCCCAACCTTCGTCCCTCAGAGGGACCACTTGCCGCGAGGCGAGCATGGCGGGTCGGTGCCACCTTGTTTTTCGGATTCATCCGCGGGAGAGGCCCGCGTCACCTGTCCAGGTGGCGCGGGCCTCTTCAGTTCCGGGTTGGTTTCTCGTATGGTGGAAAACAGTTTCCGAAAACAATATGACCGCATTACCTGCTACTGGCGGGTAGGTGTCACCATCTTCACAGCGCTGCCGGGCCCGAGGTGCGGTGCCGCGTAGCAACGAAGCTAGGGAAAGCAGAGGAACCCGGTCATGGCAACGGCGCCCAGCGTCTCGTACTCGATGACGGTCCGGCTGGAGGTGCCCGCCAGCGGAACGGCGGTCTCCCAGCTGACCACGGCCGTGGAATCCTCCGGCGGCTCCGTGACCGGCCTGGACGTGACCGCCTCCGGCCACGAGAAGCTGCGGATCGACGTCACGATCGCCGCCAGCTCCACGGCGCACGCGGACGAGATCGTGGAAGGTCTCCGGGACATCGAGGGCGTCGTCCTCGGCAAGGTCTCGGACCGTACGTTCCTGATGCACCTCGGCGGCAAGATCGAGATGGCGTCCAAGCACCCCATCCGCAACCGTGACGACCTCTCCATGATCTACACCCCCGGTGTGGCGCGGGTCTGCATGGCGATCGCGGAGAACCCCGAGGACGCCCGCCGCCTGACCATCAAGCGCAACTCCGTTGCAGTGGTGACGGACGGCTCCGCGGTCCTCGGTCTCGGCAACATCGGCCCCAAGGCCGCGCTGCCGGTCATGGAGGGCAAGGCGGCCCTCTTCAAGCGCTTCGCCGGCATCGACGCCTGGCCGATCTGCCTGGACACCCAGGACACCGACGCCATCGTCGAGATCGTCAAGGCGATCGCCCCCGGCTTCGCCGGCATCAACCTCGAGGACATCTCCGCGCCCCGCTGCTTCGAGATCGAGGCGCGGCTGCGGGAGGCCCTCGACATCCCCGTCTTCCACGACGACCAGCACGGCACCGCGATCGTCGTCCTCGCCTCGCTGACCAACGCCCTGCGCGTGGTGGGCAAGGGCATCGGCGACGTGCGCGTCGTCATGTCCGGCGCCGGAGCGGCCGGCACGGCGATTCTCAAGCTCCTCATCGCGGCGGGCGTCAAGCACGCCGTCGTCGCCGACATCCACGGTGTCGTGCACGCCGACCGCGAGGACCTGAAGGCCGCCGACCCCGACTCGCCGCTGTGCTGGATCGCCGACAACACGAACCCCGAGGGTGTCACCGGCACGCTCAAGGAAGCCGTCGTCGGGGCGGACGTCTTCATCGGCGTCTCCGCGCCGAACGTGCTCGGCGCGGCCGATGTCGCGGCCATGGGCGACGGCGCGATCGTGTTCGCGCTCGCGAACCCCGACCCCGAGGTCGATCCGGCAATCGCACGCCAGACGGCGGCAGTTGTCGCCACCGGCCGTTCGGACTTCCCCAACCAGATCAACAATGTGCTGGTCTTCCCTGGCGTGTTCCGCGGTCTGCTGGACGCGCAGTCCCGCACGGTCAACACCGAGATGATGCTCGCCGCCGCGGCGGCGCTCGCGGACGTCGTCACCGAGGACGAGCTGAACGCGAACTACATCATCCCCTCGGTCTTCAACGACAAGGTCGCCGGAGCCGTCGCGGGGGCCGTCCGGGAGGCGGCGAAAGCGGCGGGCGCCGCTGTGACAGGGCCCACGTCCGCCTGACATACGGCGCGTCGCGGGTCGCGGGCTTGCAAACCCCCCTTTAGGGTGGCGGATCAGGGAGCACGTGGCCCTCGGCCCGACCACTCCGCCGAGTCCCGAGGCAGTCGACGGAACGTCACCACGACGAGGCGGTGGTGGATTTCATGCGACTCCGGGGTGACTCCGGAGGGTGCCGGATTGGCTTTCCCGCCGCTGGTGGGGGCAGGATGCTTCCCCGAGGACCTGCGTCCTGGGGGTAGCCCCCGCGGGCGCGGAGGGGTCTGACAGCAGACCCGGGTCCGGGGACTGTCCGAGGGCCCTGGCAGCATCGGCTTCGATCCACGCCTCACAGGCAAGAAGAACACGGGAGTAACAAAATGAACCGCAGTGAGCTGGTGGCCGCGCTGGCCGACCGCGCCGAGGTGACCCGCAAGGACGCCGACGCCGTTCTGGCCGCTCTCGCCGAGACCGTCGGCGAGGTCGTCGCCAAGGGCGACGAGAAGGTCACCATCCCCGGCTTCCTGACCTTCGAGCGCACCCACCGTGCCGCTCGCACCGCTCGGAACCCGCAGACCGGCGACCCGATCCAGATCCCCGCCGGTTACAGCGTGAAGGTCTCCGCGGGCTCGAAGCTCAAGGAAGCCGCCAAGGGCAAGTAAGGCCTCAGGCAGCACGAGGGCGGCCACCCGGCTCCGGGTGGCCGCCCTTCCGCATGCCGCAGCCGGGGCCGGGTGGGGTGCTTTGCCGGGTTGTGTGGGCGCCGGCCCCGGGCTCCTGCGCCTCAGTCGCCGGCGGGGCTGAGGTTGCTCGTGCTTGGCGTTGCCGGTGCCGGGTGCGCATCTGGCCGGCGCCGGGTGCTTGGGGGAGGTTGTCGGCGGGCCGAGCGGTCTGGGCCGGGTGGGGTGCTTTGCCGGTTGGGGGGCGCTGTCCCCGGGCCTTTGCGCCTTAATCGCCGGCGGGGCTGAAGATGCCCGTGCCTGGCGTTGCCGAAGGGGCTGACGTGGTCCGTGGTCGGCGGGTTGGCCGGTCGGGGGCTGGAGCGGCTTGTGGGAGGCGCTGGGGGTGCCGCAGGCGGGGAGAAGTCCCGTGCCGGGCCCGGAGCCGTTTTCGAGGCGCCTGGGGGGCCGGGGCCCGCCCCGGCCGCGGGGAAGGGCGGCGTGGGGGAAACGGCGTCGTACAGCGCGACGGCCCCCGCGGGATCCCGCGGGGGCCGTCGCGCACAGCGGGGGCCGTCAGACGATCGGACCGCCCGGCAGCTCCACCTTCGCGCCGAGCGTCTCCAGCTTCTCCATGAAGTTCTCGTACCCGCGGTTGATCAGGTCGATCCCGTGCACCCGGCTCGTCCCCTGCGCCGCCAGGGCCGCGATCAGGTACGAGAAGCCGCCGCGCAGGTCGGGGATGACCAGGTCCGCGCCCTGGAGCTTCGTGGGGCCGGACACGACCGCGGAGTGCAGGAAGTTGCGCTGGCCGAAGCGGCAGTGCGAGCCGCCCAGGCACTCCCGGTACAGCTGGATGTGCGCACCCATCTGGTTCAGCGCCGACGTGAAGCCGAGCCGCGACTCGTACACCGTCTCGTGGACGATGGACAGACCCGTGGCCTGTGTCAGAGCCACGACCAGCGGCTGCTGCCAGTCCGTCTGGAAGCCGGGGTGCACGTCCGTCTCCAGCGCGATGGACTTGAGCCGCCCGCCGGGGTGCCAGAAGCGGATGCCCTCGTCGTCGATCTCGAACGCGCCACCCACCTTCCGGTAGGTGTTGAGGAAGGTCATCATCGAGCGCTGCTGTGCGCCGCGCACATAGATGTTGCCCTCGGTGGCCAGCGCCGCCGACGCCCACGACGCCGCCTCCAGGCGGTCGGGGAGCGCCCGGTGGGTGTAGCCGCCGAGTTTGTCGACACCGGTGATCCGGATCGTGCGGTCGGTGTCCACGGAGATGATGGCGCCCATCTTCTGCAGCACGCAGATGAGGTCCTCGATCTCCGGTTCGACCGCCGCGTTCGTCAGTTCGGTGACGCCCTCGGCGAGCACGGCCGTCAGCAGCACCTGCTCGGTCGAGCCGACCGACGGGTACGGCAGGCGGATCTTCGTACCGCGCAGCCGCTGCGGGGCCTCCAGGTACTGGCCGTCGGCCCGCTTCTCGATCGTCGCGCCGAACTGGCGCAGCACGTCGAAGTGGAAGTCGATCGGCCGACCGCCGATGTCGCAGCCGCCGAGGCCGGGGATGAAGGCGTGGCCGAGCCGGTGCAGCAGCGGGCCGCAGAAGAGGATCGGAATGCGCGACGAGCCCGCGTGGGCATCGATGTCAGCGACGTTCGCGCTCTCGACGTGCGTCGGGTCGAGGACCAGCTCGCCCGGCTCCTCGCCGGGGCGGACCGTCACTCCGTGCAGCTGCAGCAGCCCGCGCACGACTCTGACGTCACGGATGTCCGGCACGTTGCGCAACCGGCTCGGGCCGCTGCCGAGCAGTGCGGCGACCATCGCCTTGGGCACGAGGTTCTTCGCGCCGCGGACGCGGATCTCGCCCTCGAGCGGGGTTCCGCCGTGGACAAGCAGTACATCGTCTGTGCCGGTCATGAATCTCGCGTTCCGGAGTAGGTCGGTCGGGGGACAGAGAAAAGGGTAAGGGGGCGGAGGCCCTGTTTTGTAAGGCCCGGGAGCGTTCTCAGCCGTAAAGGATTCGGTACAGCACTCTGTGTCCGCCCTGCTTCGCACACCGTCACCGTCCTGGCCCTGTGGCCACACCCCCCGCCCCCGCCCGCTGAGCTGCGCCCATCGCGTGGGAATCGCGTACTGAGCCGCTCGGCCCCCGCGGGGGCCCAAGATGCGGGATCATGTCTCGCATGACCGAGGTGTCCTCGCTCACAGGCCGGCTGCTCGTCGCCGCTCCCGCCCTGGCGGACCCGAACTTCGACCGGGCGGTGGTCCTGCTGCTCGATCATGACGACGAGGGTTCCCTCGGCGTGATTCTCAACAGGCCGACACCGGTGGTCGTGGGGGACATCCTCGAGACGTGGGCGGCGCTGGCGGGTGAGCCCGGCGTGGTGTTCCAGGGCGGGCCGGTCTCCCTGGACTCGGCGCTCGGCGTCGCCGTGATACCCGGCGACGAGGGTCCGCTCGGCTGGCGGAGGGTGTACGGCGCGATCGGCCTCGTCGACCTGGAGGCCCCGCCCGAACTGCTCGGCCCGGCGCTCGGCTCCCTGCGGATCTTCGCCGGGTACGCGGGCTGGGGGCCGGGGCAGCTGGAGGACGAGTTGCAGGACGGCGCGTGGTACGTCGTCGAGTCGGAGCCGGGAGACGTCTCCTCGCCGCGGCCGGAGGGATTGTGGCGCTCGGTGCTGCGGCGTCAGCGGAGCGAGCTGGCCATGTTCGCCACGTATCCGGACGACCCGAGCCTGAACTGACCGGGCCCTCAGGAAGGACGGGAAGGGCCCTTGCTCCCGAAAGGTGCCGCGGCGTGAGTACCCTTGGAGCTCATGAGCACTCTTGAGCCCGAGCGCGGGACAGGCACGGGGACCCTCGTCGAGCCGGCACCGCAGGTGTCGCACGGCGACGGCGACCACGAGCGCTACGCCCATTACGTCCAGAAGGACAAGATCATGGCGAGCGCCCTCGACGGCACTCCCGTGGTGGCACTGTGCGGGAAGGTCTGGGTGCCGGGGCGGGACCCCAAGAAGTACCCGGTCTGCCCCATGTGCAAGGAGATCTACGAGTCCATGGGCGTCGGCGGCGACAAGGACAAGGGCAAAGGCGGCAAGGACAAGAAGTAAGTACCCCCCCGCCCGAGCCGGTAACGGCCCTCGGACGCGCTTCGGCGCGCCCGGGGGCCGTTTTTCGTTGCACGGGGCCGTTGCAAGGGATGCTTCGGCCGGTCACAGAGTGGTTGAGACCTTTCACCTCCCTCTTGTCGGGCTGTTCCGTCGGGCCTAGCCTCCTGCCTGTTGTGCAGTGCGAAACGACCGTTGCGTATGTTGCAACGCCTGAATTCGTAGGGGTCCCCGCATGAAGCTCATCTCCCGAATCGCCGCTCCGGCCGCGGCACTCGCGCTCGCGGGCCTCACGGCCACCGCCTGCGCCCCCCAGACCTCCGACAACAGCGCACGGCAGGACGACAAGAGCGGCACACTGCGGGTCTGGCTGTTCCAGGAGGTCAACAACAAGCCCAAGGAGCAGATCGTCGACGCCGCGGTCGCCGCCTTCGAGAAGTCCCACGAGGGCGCGCAGGTCGAGGTCGAGTACATACCGGTCGAGACCCGCGCCCAGAAGATCAAGGCGGCGTTCAACGACCCGTCGAGCGCCCCCGACCTGATCGAGTACGGCAACACCGACACCGCCGGGTACGTCAAGGACGGCGGACTCGCCGACGTCACCGCCGAGTTCGGCGCCTGGGACGAGGCCAAGGACACCGACCCGACCGCCAGGCAGTCCGTCACGGTCGACGGCAGGATTTACGGAGCTCCCCTCTTCGTCGGCGTCCGTGCGCTCTACTACCGCACCGACGTCTTCAAGGACCTCGGCCTCGCGGCGCCCAAGACGCAGGACGAGCTCATCGCCACCGCCAAGAAGATCCGCAAGGCGAAGCCCGACCTCTACGGACTGGCCGTCGGCGGCGCCTACACCTACGGCGCCATGCCCTTCATCTGGTCCCACGGCGGCGAACTGGCCGAGGAGAGCGGCGGCTCCCACACCTCCGCCATCGACAGCGCCGCCGCCCAGAAGGGCATCAAGGCGTACACGTCGCTCTTCGGCGACGACAACTGCCCGGCCGCCAAGTGCGCCTCCATGGGAGGCAACGCAACGGTCACCGCCTTCGCCTCCGGCAAGGCCGCCATGGCGATCGGCGGCGACTTCAGCCACCAGGCCGTCGAGGCCGGCACCGTCAAGGGCAAGTACGCCGTCGTGCCGCTGCCCGGTCTGAAGGCCGGTGAGATCGCCCCCGCGTTCGCCGGCGGCAACAACGTCGGAGTCCTCAAGAGCAGTTCGCACCGCACGCTGGCGGTGGACCTGATGAAGAAGCTCGCCGGCAAGGAGACGCAGGGCAAGCTCTTCGACGCGATGGGCTTCCTCCCCACGTACACCGACGTACGCGCGGAAGCCGCGAAGAAGCAGCCGTTCGTGGCGCCCTTCATCGAGACACTCGGCGCCGGCGCCAAGTTCGTCCCCGCGTCGCCCGCGTGGGGCCAGATCGACGCCTCGCTCGTCCTGCCGACCATGTTCCAGGAGATCGTCAGCGGCAAGAAGGACGTCGCCACGGCCTCCGGTGACGCCGCGAAGAAGATGGACGCCGCGTTCACCGACGCGGGCTGACCCCATGGCGTACAGGACTGCCGCCGCCGAGCCGGCCGCGCTCCCCCGGGGGACCGCGGCCCGCCCGCCGGCAACGAAACCACGCCCCTCGGGCAGGCCGCCGCGCCGCCGGGGAGCCTGGACCCCCTGGCTCTATCTCGCGCCCGCCCTCGTGGTGCTCGCGGGGCTGCTCGTCTACCCGATCTACCAACTCGGTCTGATCTCCTTCCTCGAATACACCCAGGCCCAGGTCAGCGGCGGCGAACCGACCAGCTTCCAGGGCCTCGGCAACTACCGGACCCTCTTCGCCGACAGCCAGTTCTGGCAGGTGCTCCTGGCGACCCTGGTCTTCGCGGCGGCCTGCGTGATCGCCACACTCGCCGTCGGCTGCGTGCTGGCCGTGCTGCTGACCCGTGTGCGCGCACTGCCGCGGCTCGCCCTGATGCTGGCCGCGCTCGGCGCCTGGGCGACCCCCGCTGTCACCGGCTCCACCGTCTGGGTCTTCCTCTTCGATCCCGACTACGGGCCGGTCAACCGGATACTGGGGCTCGGCGACTTCTCATGGACCTACGGGCGGCTCAGCGCCTTCGCGCTCGTCCTGTTCGAAGTCGTGTGGTGCTCGTTCCCGTTCGTGATGGTGACCGTCTACGCGGGCATCAAGGCGATTCCGGGGGAGGTGCTCGAAGCGGCCTCACTGGACGGCGCCTCGCAGTGGCGGATCTGGCGGTCCGTCATGGCGCCGATGCTGCGGCCGATTCTGGTGGTCGTCACCATCCAGTCGATCATCTGGGACTTCAAGGTCTTCACCCAGATCTATGTGATGACGAACGGCGGAGGCATCGCGGGACAGAATCTCGTGCTGAACGTGTACGCCTATCAGAAAGCTTTCGCGTCCTCGCAGTACAGCCTGGGGTCGGCGATCGGCGTCGTCATGCTGCTGATTCTGCTGACGGTCACCCTTGTGTATCTGCGTCTGCTGCGACGTCAGGGAGAAGAGATATGAGCCTGGTGCGCCCGCGGATACGGGTACGGCGGCCCGGACGGCTGCCGGCGGAGGCCGCGGCGCTGGTCATCGCACTCGTCGTCGCCTTTCCGCTGTACTGGATGGTGCTCTCCGCCTTCAAACCGGCCGGGGAGATCCAGTCGACGGAGGCCAGGCCCTGGACGCTTTCCCCGTCGCTCGACTCGTTCCGGCGGGTCTTCCGGCAGGAGGAATTCGGCGGCTACTTCGTCAACAGCCTGATCGTCGCCGGAACGGTCGTCGTCGCCTCCGCGCTCATCGCATTCCTGGCCGCCACCGCGGTCACCCGTTTCCGGTTCAAGTTCCGTACGACGCTGCTCATCATGTTCCTGGTGGCGCAGATGGTGCCGGTCGAGGCGCTGACCATTCCGCTGTTCTTCCTGATGCGGGACTTCGGGCAGCTGAACACTCTCGGCTCACTGATCCTGCCGCACATCGCCTTCTCGCTGCCGTTCGCCATCTGGATGCTGCGCGGTTTCGTGAAGGCCGTGCCGGAGGCGCTGGAGGAGGCGGCGTACATCGACGGTGCGAGCCGCGGCCGTTTCCTGTGGCAGATCCTTTTCCCGCTGGTCTTCCCGGGGCTGGTGGCGACGAGCGTGTTCTCGTTCATCTCGACCTGGAACGACTTCCTCTTCGCCAAGTCGTTCATCATCAGCGACACCTCGCAGTCGACACTGCCGATGGCGCTGCTGGTCTTCTTCAAGCCCGACGAGAACGACTGGGGCGGAATCATGGCGGCGTCGACCGTGATGACGGTGCCGGTGCTCGTCTTCTTCGTACTCGTACAGCGACGTCTCGTTTCCGGACTGGGCGGAGCGGTGAAGGACTGACGACGGGAGCGGGGCGCCCGCACGCCGGCGGTTCGTCGCGCGGGGCCGCGCCCCGCCGCGGGCACGGCGCCCCGCCGTCCGGCACCCCGTCACCCGTCACCCGTCACCCGTCATTCGAAACACGGGAAACCATTCCGAAAGGCTGAAGACATGACAGACCTCGTGCCCGCACCGGCCGGCGTCGACTGGCGGGGCTCCGCCGCGGGCGGCTTCTCCCTCGACGAGCGGACCACGCTGGACGCCCACCCCGGTACGGAGGGCGTGGCGCGGTGGCTGCGCCGGGAGGTCGGCGCGGCCACCGGTCTGCCGCTCGCCGACGGCGCCGGTCCGCACAGCGTGCTGCTGCGCGTGAGCGAGGACGTCGCCCGGGAATCCGGCCCGGAGGGCTATCGGCTCTCCACGGACGGATCCGAGCCGGACGCGGCCGTCCTCATCGAGGGCGGCAGCGCAGCCGGGGTCTTCTGGGGCGCGCAGACGTTCCGTCAGCTGCTCGGGCCCGACGCGTACCGCAAGGCCCCCCTGCCAGGCCGCGCCTGGGACGTGCCGACGGTCACCGTCGACGACGCGCCCCGCTTCGCCTGGCGCGGCCTCATGCTCGACGTCGCCAGGCACTTCATGCCCAAGGACGGCGTCCTGCGCTGGCTCGACCTGCTGGCCGCGCACAAGCTCAACGTCTTCCACTTCCACCTCACCGACGACCAGGGCTGGCGCATCGAGATCAAGCGCAGTCCGAGGCTCACGGACGTCGGCGCCTGGCGGGCACGGACCAAGTACGGGCACCGGGCCTCACCGCTGTGGGACGACAAGCCGCACGGCGGCTACTACACCCAGGACGACATCCGCGAGATCGTCGCCTACGCCGCCGAGCGGCACATCACCGTCGTCCCCGAGATCGACATCCCCGGGCACTCGCAGGCCGCCATCGCCGCCTACCCCGAACTGGGCAACACCGATGTCGTCGACACGAGTGCCCTGACCGTCTGGGACAACTGGGGTGTCAGCCCGAACGTGCTCGCGCCCACCGAGAACACCCTCCGCTTCTACGAGGGCGTCCTCGAGGAGGTCCTCGAGCTCTTCCCGTCCGCGTTCGTGCACATCGGCGGCGACGAGTGCGCCAAGGACCAGTGGAAGGCGTCGCCCGCCGTCCAGACGCGCATCAGGGAACTCGGCCTGGCCGGTGAGGACGAGCTCCAGTCGTGGTTCATCCGCCACTTCGACCGCTGGCTCACGGACCGCGGCCGCCGGCTCATCGGCTGGGACGAGATCCTGGAGGGCGGGCTGGCCGCCGGAGCGGCGGTCTCGTCCTGGCGCGGCTACAAGGGCGGCATCGCCGCGGCGGAAGCGGGCCACGACGTCGTCATGTGCCCGGAGCAGCAGGTGTACCTGGATCACCGGCAGGCCGCCGGCGACGACGAGCCGATGCCCATCGGCTACGTCCGCACGCTCGAGGACGTCTACCGCTTCGAGCCCGTCCCGCCGGCGCTCGCACCCGAGGCCGCCGCCCGCATCCTCGGAACACAGGCGAACGTCTGGACGGAGGTGATGCAGGACAGCGCCCGTGTCGACTACCAGGCCTTCCCGCGCCTCGCCGCGTTCGCCGAGGTCGCCTGGTCCGCGCTGCCGCCGCCCGCGGAGCGGGACTTCGCGGACTTCGAGCGACGGATGGCCGTCCACTACGCCCGCCTCGACGTGCTCGGTGTCCAGTACCGGCCCCCTGGCGGGCCGTTGCCCTGGCAGCGGCGCCCCGGAGTCGCCGGACGCCCGATCGAGGGCGCGCCCCCGAACGTGTGAGCCCGGCCCGAGGCCGCCACGTCGCGGCCCGGGTCCTGAGACGGTGGGAGGGTGGCACCGCAAGGAGAAAGACGCACAAGCGCCGCCGAGACGCGGCAATCCGCCCGCGAGGGCACCGGAGTGCGAAACCGGACCATTGGCGCGAACTCGCCCCTGTGGGGCGGATGCACCCTTCGCGGACCCTCTCGGCGGTCCGCCCGGAAGATGTGCCAGAGTTGCCACGTCCAGCCTGTGAGCACGTACGGTACGGCAACACAGGCGGGACAGCCGGGACACCGGGAAGGGGCAGCTTGGTGACCACGCACGCACCGCACACGGCACAGTCGGTGACGCTGCCGGCCTCGCTCGACGAGGCCGTGGCGGCGCTCAGCGCCATGCCCGCCGCCGTCCCGGTCGCCGGCGGCACGGACCTGATGGCCGCGGTCAACAAGGGGCAGCTCCGACCCGCCGGCCTGGTGGGCCTCGGCCGGATCAGCGAGATCCGCGGCTGGCGCTACCAGGACGGACACGCACTGCTCGGCGCCGGGCTCACCCACGCCCGGATGGGCAGGCCGGACTTCGCCGCCCTCATCCCCGCGCTGGCCGCGGCCGCGCGCGCGGCCGGACCGCCCCAGATCCGCAACGCGGGCACCCTCGGGGGCAACATCGTCAGCGCGGCGCCCACCAACGACACCCTGCCGGTGCTGGCCGCTCTCGAGGCCGACCTGGTGATCGCGGGTCCCGGAGGCGCACGCCGCGAGATCCCGGTCTCGCACCTGCTCGCCGGGCGGGAGATGCTCGGTCCGGCCGAACTCATCGGATTCGTACGCGTACCCCTCCTGCACGCCCCGCAGGTCTTCCTGAAGGCGACCGGCCGCACCGGCCCCGGCCGCGCCACGGCCTCCGTGGCCGTCGTGCTCGACCCGGCGCGGCGCGGGGTGCGCTGCGCGGTGGGCGCTATCGCGCCGATGCCGCTGCGGCCCCTGGAGGCCGAGCGGTGGATCGCGTCGCTGATCGACTGGGACGGCGAGCGCGGGCTCGCGGGCGAGGCCCTCGCGGCGTTCGGTGAGTACGTCGCCGCCGCGTGCATCCCCGACCCGGCGCCGGCGGCCGACGGCGAGGAACAACCGGTGCTGTCACCGGCCGTACTGCATCTGCGGCGTACCGTCGCCGCGCTGGCCCGACGGGCACTGGGGAGGGCGCTGTCGTGAGCAACGAGGACAACCCGCACGGCCTTCCGCCGCATCTGCACGAGCTGCCGGAGGGCTTCGAGCCGGAGCGGCACGGCGACCAGTACGACGGTCACGAGCAGCGCGACCAGTACGAGCAGCAGGGCGGCTACGAACAGCAGGGCGGCTACGAGCAGCAGGGCGGCTACGACGGGCCCGAGCAGTACGAGCACCCCGACCGCTCCGAGCAGTACGACCAGTACGGCTCCTACGGTTCGTACGACTCCTACGGCGGCGAGGCCGGCGGCTGGCAGCCCACACCGCAGGGCGGCGAGTACGACGGCGACGCGACCGGCTTCTTCCAACTCCCGCCGGAGGTCACCTCGTCCGAGGGTGCCCCGCTCGAGGCTCCGGGGCACGGTTACGTACCGCCGATGATCACACCGCTGACGCCTGCCGCGGGGACGGACCCGGCCGGCGGCTGGGCGCCCCAGTGGCCGGAACCGGCCGCGCAGGGTGCGCCGGAGTCCGAGGCGCACGCCACGGGCCAGTGGTCCTTCCACGACTTCCAGGAGGCGGACCCTGAGCCCGCCGCGCCGTCCGAGTCCGACTCGGGCGAGTTCCCGCTGCCGCCCGGCCCCGACGCGCCCTGGGCGGGTGCGACTCCGTCCGCCACGCTTCCCGGGGGCGCGCCCGCGCCGTGGGCGACCCTGCCGGGCGGAGCGCCGGCGCCGTGGGCGGACCCGGTCGGGCATGAGCACACGGCCGGGCCTGAGCCCGAGTTCGAGCCGGAGCCCGCGCCGGAGCCGGAGCCGGAGCCCGCGCCCGCACCCGAGGAGGCGGCGCAGGAGGACAGCGCCGCCCCGACCGAGACGGCCGAGACCGCCGCCTCGGTCGGCGAGGCCGACGCGGTCCCCGAACCCGCCGAGACGTCCCCCGAGCCAACCGAGACGTCCTCCCCGGCCGCCGAGCACCCCGCTGCCGACCCGGACACCCCTGCCGCCCCGGACACCCCTGCCGACCCCGACACCGCTCCCGCCCCCGACCCCGACCCAGAAGCCATGCCCGGCCCGGACGCCCCCGTCGCGGTCGCGGAAACCTCCGCCGGCAACGAGGAGCACCCCCCGACGTCGTACGTCCTGCGCGTCAACGGCACCGACCGGCCGGTCAGCGACGCCTGGATAGGCGAGTCCCTGCTCTACGTGCTCCGCGAGCGCCTCGGCCTCGCCGGCGCCAAGGACGGCTGCTCACAGGGCGAATGCGGCGCCTGCAACGTCCAGGTCGACGGCCGCCTCGTCGCCTCCTGCCTCGTCCCCGCCGCGACCACCGCCGGCTCCGAGGTGCGTACGGTCGAAGGGCTCGCCACCGACGGCGAACCCTCCGACGTCCAGCGGGCGCTGGCGGCCTGCGGCGCGGTCCAGTGCGGCTTCTGCATCCCCGGCATGGCCATGACCGTCCACGACCTCCTCGAGGGCAACCACGCGCCGACCGAACTGGAGACCCGCCAGGCCCTGTGCGGCAACCTCTGCCGCTGCTCGGGCTACCGCGGCGTCCTCGACGCCGTGCGCGAGGTCGTCGCAGAACGGGCGGCTAGCGCCGAGTCCGGCTCCGAAGCGGCGGACGACGCCGAGGAAGCCCGCATCCCGCACCAGGCACCCCCCGGCGCAGGTAGTGTGCAGATTCACCCGCACGACGGAGGCATGGCGTGAGCAACGACGCGGCCACCACTGCGACGCCGACGCCGCAGCCGGTCGACAGTCCCCAGCCGGACCCTCCTGCCCACGGCCTCGGCGCGTCGCTTCCCGCCGCCGACACCCGCGCGAAGAGCGAGGGCACCTTCCCCTACGCCTCCGACCTGTGGGCCGAGGGCCTGCTGTGGGCCGCCCTGCTCCGCTCGCCGCACCCGCACGCCCGCATCGTCTCCGTCGACACTTCCGGGGCCCTGGAGATGCCGGGCGTACGGGCGGTGATCACCCACCAGGACATTCCGGGAGAGGGCGCGTACGGCAGGCGCATCGCCGACCGGCCCGTCTTCGCCTCCGAGATCGTCCGCCACCACGGCGAGGCGATCGCCGCCGTCGCGGCCGACCACCCCGACACCGCCCGTCTCGCGGCCGCGGCCATCGCGGTCGAGTACGAGATCCTCGAGCCGGTCACCGACCCCGAGAAGGCGTTCGCCGCAGAGCCGCTGCACCCCGACGGCAACCTCATCCGCCACATTCCGCTGCAGTACGGCGACGCCGACGCCACCGGCGAGGTGATCGTCGAGGGCCTGTACCGCATCGGCCGCCAGGACCCGGCCCCCATCGGCGCCGAGGCCGGCCTCGCCGTGCCCCGCCCCGACGGCGGCGTCGAGCTCTACGTCGCCTCCACCGACCCGCACACCGACCGCGACCTCGCCGCCGCCTGCTTCGGCCTGGAACCGGAGCGCGTCAAGGTCGTCGTCACCGGAGTCCCCGGCGCGACGGGCGACCGCGAGGACCCCGGTTTCCAACTGCCGCTCGGACTGCTGGCCCTGCGTACCGGCTGCCCGGTCAAACTCACCGCCACCCGCGAGGAGTCCTTCCTCGGCCACGCCCACCGCCACCCCACGCTGCTGCGCTACCGCCACCACGCGGACGCGGAGGGCCACCTGGTCAAGGTCGAGGCACAACTGCTCCTCGACGCGGGCGCGTACGCCGACGCCTCCTCCGAGTCGCTGGCCGCCGCGGTGGCGTTCGCCTGCGGTCCCTACGTCGTCCCGCACGCCCACATCGAGGGCTGGGCGGTCCGCACGAACAACCCGCCGTCGGGCCATGTCCGCGGCGAGGGCGCGATGCAGGTCTGTGCCGCCTACGAGGCGCAGATGGACAAACTCGCCGCGAAACTCGGCCTCGAACAGACCGAGATCCGCCTGCGCAACGTCCTGGCCACCGGCGACATACTGCCCACCGGCCAGACCGTCACCTGCCCGGCCCCCGTCGCCGAACTGCTCCAGGCCGTACGCGACTTCCCCCTCCCGGCCCTCCCCAAGGACACCCCGGAGGACGACTGGCTCCTTCCCGGCGGCCCCGAGGGCGCCGGCGAACCGGGCGCCGTACGCCGGGGCGTCGGCTACGCCCTCGGCATGGTCCACATGCTCGGCGCGGAAGGCACCGACGAGGTCTCAACGGCCACGGTCAAGATCCACGACGGGACGGCGACGGTCATCTGCGCCGCCGTGGAGACCGGTTCGGGGTTCTCCACGCTCGCCCGTCAGATCGTCCAGGAGACGCTGGGCATAGAAGACGTCCGGGTGGCCGCGGTCGACACCGACCAGCCCCCGGCCGGGCCGGCCGCCCACGGCCGTCACACCTGGGTGTCCGGCGGTGCGGTGGAGCGGGCCGCAAAGATGGTCCGCACCCAGCTGCTCCAGCCGCTGGCCCACAAGTTCGGCATGTCCACCGAACTCCTCCAGATCACGGACGGCAAGATCACGTCGTACGACGGTGTCCTGTCGACGACCGTGACGGAGGCGATGGACGGCAAGGAACTCTGGGCCACCGCCCAGTGCCGCCCCCACCCGACCGAGCCCCTGGACGCAGCCGGGCAGGGCGATGCCTTCGTGGGCCTGGCGTTCTGCGCGATCCGCGCCGTCGTCGACGTCGACATCGAACTGGGCTCGATCCGCGTCGTCGAGATGGCCGTCGCCCAGGACGTGGGCCGCATCCTCAACCCGGCGCAGCTGGCCGCCCGCATAGAAGCCGGCGTCACCCAGGGCGTGGGCACGGCCCTCACCGAGAACCTCCGCACCGCTCGCGGCCTGATCCGCCACCCCGACCTCACCGGCTACGCCCTGCCGACCTCGCTCGACGCCCCCGAGATCCGCATCGTGAAACTCGTCGAGGAACGCGATGTCGTGGCCCCCTTCGGCGCCAAACCCGTGAGCGCGGCCCCCGTGGTCACCTCCCCGGCCGCCGTGGCCTCCGCGGTCCGCGCGGCCACCGGCCGCCCGGTCAACCGCCTGCCGATCCGGCCGCAGGCCGCGGTGGCCGTGCCCAACTCGTAGGGCACGGCGTGGTGGCGGACGAGTTCCCGCTCACGCCGAGAGTCGTGGACGGTGGCCGTACCGCCGTGGCCAGGAGCCGGTGGCCGCCGATCTCGACCGGACCGTC
The DNA here is from genome assembly GCF_042888225.1 of Streptomyces sp. NPDC003023. NCBI lineage: Bacteria > Bacillati > Actinomycetota > Actinomycetes > Kitasatosporales > Streptomycetaceae > Streptomyces > Streptomyces sp. NPDC003023. The sequence continues at coordinate 403,595 of NZ_JBIAPL010000006.1, read as the reverse complement.
GTGCAGCAGAGGCGAGAGCATCGACATCAGGCCCAGGAGGTCTGCGGGAGACGGACCTCTGCCGCCAGGACCTCCGACGACTGCCGGGCGATGGCCGCCAGCACCCGACCGGGCAGCCATCCGGGCCCCAGCAGCGAGCCGGCGGAATCCAGGACCGTCGATGTGGGGACACCGGACGACGGGGGCAGCGTCAGGAGCAACTCGGACGCGGTCGGCCGGCCCGCCGCGTCACGCGTCAGACAGCGGGAGATCAAGGGGCGCAGGGCTTCCGGGAGTTCGGCACTGTCGGGGACTGTGTGGCCGGTCGCCGCGTAGGCGAGGACCGCGCCCAGGACGTGGATGTCGCCCGGCGGACGGGGGCGCCCGCCCGCCGCGGCTTCGGGGGCCAGACTGCCCGGCTCCAGCCCGGCGATGCCGGTCCGTGCCTCGCCGTCCGGGGCCGCCGCGCGCGCCGCACCGAAGCACGACAGGCGCGGCCCGTTCCAGGCCAACAGCACGGAGGCGGGGGAGAGTCCGGCATGTGCGATGCCTGCCGCGTGCGCGCCCGCGAGGGCTTCCGCCAGTGCGGTGCCCAGCGCTCGCACGGTGTGCTCCGGCAGCGGGCCGCCGTGCACGGCCAGAGCCACCGGCAGCGGCAGCACCGGAAGATACGGGGTCGCGTACCAAGGGCTGTGCGGCGTCGGGGAGACCTCGGCGACCGGCAGCGTCCAGGGACCGTCGAGCCGGCGTGCGGCGTCCGCCTCGACGAGGAAACGTCCCGGATCGGCGCCGTCGAGCGGTGCGCTGACGAGAACCGTGCGCTCACCGTCCGGGCTGCGTGCGACGAAGCGCTGCTCGGGGACCGGTGGGAAGTCGGGGCCGGTCGGATCGAGACGGGTGATGAGGTGGTACGGGCCGATCCGGCGCGGGCCGCCCTGTCGTGGCCGTTCCGTCTGCGCTCGTTCCATCTGCGAATCCCCCTAGGCCTGACAACGCCACAGGAGCCTACCGGCGCACCGACCGCCCGCTCAGCCGCTCCCGACCAGCCACGAGCAGCAGTGGTCGGCGTCGCCCAAGTCGTGGACGCAGCAGGCCGGGTGTGGCCGGTACTGTTTCCGGGGCCTTCGAGTGTCTGTACCACTCGGTAGAGTGACGGACTGGTCTTCTGTGTTTCTCGGGGGGAGTTGCGCGATGGCGGACAACGATGACCGACTGGATGGCATGTCCGCCGACGAGCGCCAACTGCGCTCGGTGAACCCGGGCTTGGCCTCGATGCTGTACGACGCCGAGTCGATGGTGTCGTTCAAGAAGCGGGTCGATCAGCTCGTCATCGACCTGGGCGACTCTCCCGCGGCACCGGACCAGGTGGGCACGGCCTACACCAAGCGCAACCACTTCGGGGGCGGCGACGGCGCCTGGGCCGAGGCTGCGGGCCTGAACGCGTCGTACGAGCTCGTGATCGAGCGGCTCAAGGAGCTGTCCCAGCTGATGGGCGACTGCTTGGAGGGTATGGGCATCGCCGTCGTCTCCGCCAAGAACGGCTACGCCGACATCGACGACGACATCCGCCGTCGGATGCTGGCGATCCAGCACCGGACACAGCGGCACTACGACGCCGACCAGGACCCGACGGCAGAGCAGCGCCCACCTGCCGACGGCGCACCGGCGGCCCAGCCGGGCGACACGGCGGGCGCCGGCGGGCTCAAGTAGCGCTTCGGTACGAGATTTTCGGTGGACGGCAGGGGGAGGCGGCAGGAGATGGCCAACGACGGTGGCGGAGGCGGCGGAAGGGGCCGGACCCCCTTCGAGAGCATGTCCCACGAGGCGATGCTTGCCTGGCTGGACCAGGCAAGCAGCTTCCACGTCCAGGAAGCGGCCGACCGGCTGTCGGCGGCCGCGGGCGAGATCCGGAGCATCGCTCAGCAGCTGAAGTTCCGCCCCGAGCGGGTGAGGTGGGAGGGCGAGGGCTTCGAGGCGTTCGTCGAATGGGGCGCGAGCCTTGCCTCCTCGACCTTCCGGCTGGCGGACTACAGCGACGACGCGTCCAAGTGGCTCGGCCAGGCCTCCGGCGCCATCGCCCGGGCCCAGGCCGCCATCCCCCGCTACACCTCCAAGGACCAGGCCCAGGCCAACCTCGACGCGGCCAAGGCACACCACAACGACCCCGACGCGTCGACGGTGGCGTCCAAGGCGGAGGCCGCCCTGGCGGCCACCCAGGAACAGAACCGCCTGGCGGCGGCCGCCGAGATGCGCAAGCTGGCGCAGGCGTACGACCAGTCGGCGTCGCAGATGGACAACCTGGAGCAGCCGACCTTCCGACCACCACCGGCGGAGTTCGTGCCGCCGCCGGACAAGTCCGTTGGCAACCAGGACCTGTATCGCTCGGGACGCGACACCTCTGCGGGCGATGGGGCCGGTGAGTGGAAGGCCGTTTCCCCGTCTGTCTCGGGTGGCTCATCACCAGCTCAGGGGACGGCAGCGGTACGCACAAGTGGGCCTGAGGCACCTACGGGCATCACTGAGCTGAGGAAGCCCCCCGTCGCTATGGAGATCGACAGCGTCAACACGCTGCCGCCGACCCAGGCGGCCCCGTCGGTGCTCGGTCCGGTACGCCCCGAAAGCGGCCCGACGAACCCGCCGGTGAACCCGACACCGCCGCTGCCCGGTCGAGGCCCCGTCCCGCCGTCTGCGAAGCAGAGCGAAGCCGGGCGGGTGCCGAGCGTTCCTCGTGTGCCGACGCTGCCGGGGCAGCCGGCCCAACTGCCGGGACCCTCCTCTGGAGGCGCGAGGACTCCGAGGGATGGCATCTTCGGCGGACGTCCCGTGACCCACCCCTCGGGGCCCATGACCGGCATCCCACGTGGGCAGGTGATCGGCGGCGAGGGCGCCGGGCACGCCCGTCCGCCCATGGCCCACGGTGCCGGTGGCATGGGAGGAGGCATGGGATCCGGCCAAAATCGCAGCCCCGGCGGTCGGCGTTTCACGAACGAGTCCGGAGGCATCGTCGGTGGCCGTCCGGTGCAGACGGGTACGACAGGCGGCCGTCCGTCCGCCCCAATCGGTTCTGGACCGGCAGGTGGAGGAACCACGGGCACGCCTTCGCGGTCCTCCTCAAACCGTGAGAATACTGAGGGTGGCCGACCGAACTACCTCGCCGAGGACGACGAGACCTGGCAGCAGAACAGCCGTCGCGTCGTGCCACCGGTCATCGACTGAGCATCACCCGACACGAATGAAGAGGATCTCCATGCCTGCCAGCATCAATCGCCGGGTACGCACCCGAGCCGTGGCATCCACGCTCCTGGCGATGGTACTGGCAGGTATTGCGGTCACCCCGGCCCACGCCGATTCCATCCGCTCACAGCAGTGGCACCTGAACGCCATGGGGGCGGAGGAGATTTGGAAGATCAGCACCGGCAAGGGCGTGACCGTCGCCGTCATCGACACCGGCGTTGATGCCGACAACGGAGATCTCCGAGGTCGCGTCCTCAAGGGCAAGGACCTGGCCCCAGCCGAGTCCGGAGACGAGTTGACAGACTATGACGGCCACGGCACCGGGATGGCCGGCATCATCGCGGGAACTGGCAGCAGTGCAGGAGGGGATGGTGCATTCGGGCTGGCGCCCGGCGCCAAGATCCTCCCGGTTCGTATGCCGGAGGAAGAGCGGTTGGCGAACAAGGCCGAAGCGAACGAACAGTTCAACGCCGTTGCTCCGGAAGCGATTCGCTACGCCGTTGATGCAGGTGCCAAGGTCATCAATATGTCCGTGGCCGTCGACCAAGGGGCGCCGCAACTGGCGGCTGCCGTCAGGTATGCCATGGAGAAGGGTTCACTGATCTTCGCGGGTACGGGCAACGACGGTCTGAACCGGGAGATGTATCCGGCCTCGACACCAGGGGTAGTTGCCGTTGGAGCCCTGGGAAGAGACCTCAAGAGAGCGAAGTTCTCCCAGTACGGCCCGCAGGTTGACGTCTCTGCGCCAGGAGTGGACATCTTGCACGCATGTCGCAGTGGCGACATCTGCAAAGGAGAAGGCACGAGCGACGCCACCGCCATCGCCTCCGCCACCGCCGCGTTGATCTGGTCTCTGCACCCGGAGTGGACCAACAACCAGGTCCTGCGGGTCATGCTCAACACCATCAGCGGCCCGACCAGCGGCAGCAAGCGCAATGACCACATCGGTTATGGCGCACTGCGTCCTCTGCGCGCGCTGCAGACCCCGGGTGACCCCGGCCCTGCGGACGAGTACCCGCTGCCGGACTTCAGCTACGAGACCGCCAAGTCCCCGTCACTGGAGTCCTCCAGCCCTGTGGACGCCTCGGCCCAGCCACAGAGCGGACCGACTGCATCAGCCGACCCCAAGAGCACTCCGACCGTCTGGATCGCCGCCGGCATCGGTGCCGCCGCGGTCCTCGGGAGCGCCGTGGCCGTCCTCGCCGTGCGAACTCGGCGACGCAGGGCGGCCGAAGCCGCTGCGGGAACCTATGCCACGTCCCCGCCCCCAGGGAACCACTGGCCGAGCGGGCACTGACAACGCGGGCATACCAGCAGGGCCTCGGGGTGGCGGCTAGTCAGCGCGTACGAACGTGCCCTTGATGGGGACCGTGATGACGAGTTCTTGATCGCGGAGTTCACGAACGGCCCGACGGATGGTGTTGACGGCCACGCCGTACTGATCGGCAAGGTCGCGTTCGGCTGGGAGGCGTGACCCTGCGGGGAGTCGCCCAGTGCGGATCTGCTCGGCAAGGTGGTGCACGACCTGGAGATACACGTACACGTGACTCGTCGGGTCGGGCCTCCAGTCGCGGTCATCTGACATAGCTGCAAGCTAAGACGCCCTGTAGCTGCTCACCACATGCGGTAGCATCCGCATGCTTCCTATTGCTACCTAATGCTTCAGGTAGCATACTGCGGAGTGAGATCCCCGGCGAGGTGGCTAGACCTCCCGGGGCACGGTCAACGCTGAAGTGGAGCGTCAACGTGGATGACCTTATCCGCAGAATCAGGCTCTGGGTGAGCCCATTGTTGGGCCGTCGTGGCTCAGGCCGGCACCGAATCCGGCCCAAGGCGGTGCAGCGTCACGTGGACCAGGGGCGCACCGTCCCGACTGCTACTTCTCCACGTGGCGGCGTTCCGGATCGCCTCCCTGCGGCGCGTTCGCCGTATGGGCTGGAGCGGTCGATCAATGGCCAGGACACAGCCTTGGTGCGTCCTTACCTTCTGGACTTCGGGCAGCGGCAACGACGGCTGGGCCTGGCTCTGGCAACGGATTTCGGGATCGGCCCCTACGCCCGGGATCCGCGAGAGGCGGGGGCTGCCTGGTCACCGCATCGGGAGGTGCAGCCGCGTGCGACGTCTGCGGGGCTGTGGTGGACGAGGCAAGGATCAGCAACACCGGCACCCCGGGGCGCGTTGCATCTCAGCGGACGTGTCCTGCCTGCGCGCCTGAGGCGCGGCGGCCGGTTCGTATGTGCGTGCGGTGTGGCGTGGTGACTGATCGGCCGGTGATCGTGTCCGAGGTGCATGCGAACTCTGGGCCCGGGTTCAACGTGTACGCGTGTCCGCCCTGCGCGTCGCTGCTTCCGGCGGTGCCGGATGTGTACGAGTTGCTGGAAGGCTGAGGTGAAGGGCGGGGTGCCTTCCCGTGAAACGGGCAGGTACCCAACCCCGCACAGCTCAAGGAGTCGCGGGATACGCCGGCTCCGCCCGCCTGACGTTCATGCTGCGGATGGCTAGGCGGACTGGGCGTCCCCTGGACGAAACACCATGACCGTCATGCTCCCCGAGTGGCTCTATCCGCCGCGCGACAGCGGGTGGGAGTCCGACGATCTCGACCGCATCCCGAACCTGCCGCGCCACGCCGAGCTGATCGACGGAGCTTTGATCTTCATGGTGTGCCCGCAGCGGTCTTGGCACGATCGCGTCATCCGCCGCTTGACCGCAACCCTGGAAGGCCAGGCGCCCGCCGGTCACACGGTCGAGACACAGATGACGATGAAGGCACCAAGAGCGCGCGGGGATTCGGCACTTCTGGCGGATCGAGGAGGAGCACGGCATGCCTGTCGTCCACTCCTACGAGCTGGACGACACCACGCGTGCGTACGTCGCGACCGGAATCCACCGCGAGCGGGTCAAGGCCGCCGTGCCCTTCGAGCTCGACATCGATCTGGGCGGGCTCGTTCGCTGACCTGCCTGCCCACTGCGCCGCCTCTCCGTCACGGCGCGGTAGTCGGAAGGTGTGTCTGCCAGGAGTCACCTTGCCATGTGTAGCAGCAGGGGGTGTCCACCACTCAGTGGGGAGGCTCCTCCGCTGGTGGGATTTCCTTGAAACTTGGCGAACTGGGCAATCCGCCATCATTCGCGCACTCAAGATTCTTGGCCATTTCGAGAGAGACCGCGTGGATGATGGTGAGATTGGCTTGGCGGTGATGAACGCTATCTCGCCGCAGGTCACGCTCAAGCTTCAAGGAGCCCAGAATTCGCGCAGCGCTCGCCGAGGATCCCTTCAATTGCGGGCTCACGCATTCGAAATACAATTGTGCACCAATGGGCCCAGATTTCGCCTCCTTGCCCATGGCGTAAAAGCGCTGCCCGGCGGCCAACCTTCCGTCGCCGATGTCTCTGGGGGCATAGATTGAAAAGCGGATCCTCGCTGCGTGGCCGATCCCTCCCGTCCCCTTCGGATTCAGTTCACAAAACTCCTCGCTATACGTCCAGGAGCGACCGCTCGAAAATCCTTCCTTCAAGGCATCTGCGACACGATCCCTGATGCCGGCGTTCATGGAAGAGAATGAACTACTACCCATGGTGGATTCGACCGCGCGAGCGGATGCCCCTTGGAACACGCCGTCGCAGACTTCTGATGCCGCGACGTATGGGTTCTTTTTCTCCTGCTGACCTTTGCTGCACGCGACAGCCGTTGCCCCGAGCAGCAGCGCGAGCGCTATGGGCAACGCCCAACGGTTTCGTGGCACTGGCCTCACGTCTCCTATGTACGTTCTCTAATGTTCCGTCAGGCTACAGGGCTGTTTCCCTGCTGATTCTCGCGATCGTTTCCTGTTCCGTAACCGATTCGCATAGATTCCTTCAGGTCCATGCCGAGGTTGCTGTTGTGGTCTATGTCGTGGTAGCGCATGAACCTCTGCATGGGGGCCTCCGCGGCCCCTTCACCAGCGGAGAATACGGCTCTTCTTTCCGCGCTAGTGAGATCTTCAATCTTCTGCTTGTGTTCTCCGACAGACTTGTCCGACTCGTCGCCGATAGCCTGGCCGATGAACTGGCCGACGGCACCACTGGCCGTGTCGGTGGCCAGCGGGATGAGTACGACAGCTGCGCCCGCAGCGGCTGTTACGGGAAGAAAAGCGATGCCGGCTGCCAGTGCTGTGGTGGCACCGAAGTTCACCCAAGCGTTCCGTTTGGCAACAGCCTTCTCGTATTCTTCATGAACCTTGAGATTCGTGGCCTCGACTTGGTCGGCGCGCGATTGGTCCAACATCCCCTGCACCTCCGCTCCCGTGTGGACAGCAGATCGAAGGGCTCCCTCATCGATTCCTCCGCTTTTGTCGACCTGGTTTTCAAGTACGCTGGTCGTATAGACCTCATTCGCCTTGGATACGGTCGCGTAGGCGTCTGGATGCTGCCCCAACGTGCTGAGTAGTTGCCGGGCTTCATCCTGCGTCAATTTCGCGTGGGCCTCGATGTTTTCCGTAGGTGCATAAACACTCCCCGGCTCCCCGGCTTCCAGAGCCCAGGTGATGTCGTTGATGTACCCGGCGCTCATGTTGCCGATGCTGTCCGCAAGTGCTTCCTGGTGCCTGAGCAGGCCAGGATCCAGCGCGTACTTCTCCACGACGTTTGACATGACCTGGGCTGTGGAAGCGTCTCTTACGGGATGAGGGCTGGGGTCATCCCATGGATAGCCGAGCGCTGCCGCCTCGAGGGCGTGGCCAAGTGCGTCCGGCATAAAATTGGCCGAGTTCTTGATTTCACTCTGGATCGAGACGTCGATATCATGGAACGACTTCCACTTGTCGTTCCCGAAGAAGTCGAGGTAGCTGCTGACTTGGGTGCCGTTTTTATATTTGCCGAGGTCCGCAGTTGCATCCTTGTTCACAGTGCCGTCTTCGTTGTATGCGGTCGGCGTGTCCGTGAAGAAGCGCTTCGCGGCATCGGGGCTGTGACCCAGGGCCTCCAGCATGGAGATGACGGGGTCGTAACCTGACCCGTTGAGGCCGGAAGGGTTGAACGGGTCTCTCGCGCTGTTGTTGACGGCCTTGTTCTCGGAGAACAAGTGAGGGGTCTTCTGGTGCAGTTGAGCCACATGTTCCGCGATGGGATTCAGGAACTTTGCGTCGTAGTTCCCGTAACGCATGATTCCGCCGAGCAGTTGGTAGCCGAAGGGGCCAGTGCCCGGCGGGTCCTGCCGGGAGAGTGAGATGCGCTCGGTGCCGAGCTTTCGTAGCTCCGGACCCCACTCTGCGGTGAACTTCGAGTCGTGAGATGCCGTGGCCAGGGTGAGGCCGAGGTTCTTCTGGAGAGCCTGAACATCTTTCAGACGCTCCTTGTCCAGCTTCCCATAGTGGTACGTGTCCGTCGACAGCTGTCCGAAGAACGCGAGCGACTTCTCCGGGCCGAGCTTCTCGTAGAAGTTCTTGGCGAACTCAGGCGACTTGGCGTTGTCGTGCAGCAGGTCATTGAGAGCCTGGAGTTCGGTGTGTGTCAGGTCGCTCCCCTTGCCGGCCAGCGCCGCGGCCCGTGCGGCCTCCTCGGCGTCGAGGCTCTTGTACTTGGGGGCGGTGAAGTTGTGCGCGTCCTTGACGTTCGCGGCGAGGGCGCGCTTCAGGGAGTCGTCGGCGTCCGAGCAGTCCTCGACGATTCTGTCCACTTTTCGCTGCCAGGCGGCCACGGCTTGCTCCTGTTTGCGCAGTGCGTCCGCATAGCCGGGATCGTGGCGTGCCGCCGTGTCGGTCTGCAGGTCGTGCCGGGGTCGGACCTTGCCGCTCGCGTCCACGTGGATGCCCGCGGCCGGTCCCTCCTCGTCCCGGATCCTGATGAGTGCGTCCCTGGCGGCCTTGAACGATGTGTGCGCGTCCGCCAGGAGCAGCTTGATGCCCCTGGCCTGGGCCTCCGCGTCGTCGAACTCCTTGGCCGTCTTGGTGATGAAAGGCTTGGTGACACCTGCGTTCAGGCCTCGCCAGTCGGCCTTGTCCGACTTGGCCTTCATGCCCCGCCGGGCGTCTTCCGCCAGCTTCTCCAGCTTGGTGAGCATCTGGGACCAGTCGTCGGCGGCTTCCTTGAACTTGGTGACGGGCGCGTCGACGACGTCCTCGTACTTCAGCATCGTGTGCTTCCTCCAGGGACTACTTGAAGTATTCGCTGATCTTGGAGACCGCGGTCAGGTCGCCGCCGATGCCTGCGTCGTCCTTCGCGTGCGCCGCCTTCGAGTAGTCGAGGTGGTTGGAGATCTGCGCGCATGCGTCGAGCAGGGTCCGCAGCTGCGTGTTCCAGCGGTCGTGAACCTTCAGCAGTTCCGCGCCGCTGGTGAAGTTCCCGTTCGTCAGCGCTGTCGCCGCCGCGAACGTCGAGGCGCGGGCGTGGTCGCCGTCCCGGGTCAGCCGCCCGTGCAGGACGTACGCGTCGTGCCCGACCGCGCCGAGCTCGTCGGAGTTCACCTTCAGTTCCGCGGCACCGCGGTGGGCGCCGGCCTCCGGGTCGGCCATGCCGATCCCCTCCACCCGTCGTCCCGGCCTCTTCGGTGCCGGGGGCGACCACACCGTAACGGTGCGCTACAGGGCGATCGGCGCGTCTCAGCCGCTTCGCGAGCCGCCTCGCGCGCCGCCTTGGCGGCGGGGGAGCGACAGGGTAGGACGACGGCCGCCCCTCGTCGTGAGGGGCGGCCGCCCTGTGTGGAGGCCGCGATCGGATTCGAACCGATGTAACTCGAGTTGCAGTCGAGCCCCTGAGCCTCTCGGGCACACGGCCGTGCGTTCCAACTCCTTGAAGATAGGGCGGACTTGAGGTGAAGCTCAAGGGTTCGACCAGGGCTGGAAACAGGTTGACCGTATGCCGCTGTTCAAGGTCGTACGACCGAAGGACCGGCCCGGATCCGACTTGCGACAGGGTCCATCCCACGGCTTGCCCCTTACTCTTGTGGGCATGACCGCCCTCGAACCGCGTGACGCCGAGGCCCCGCGGCGCCCCGCGCCGGCACCCGAGAACGACGACCCGCCCGGCCGGCACGGCGGCGTCCTCGGACGCGACCACCGGGCCCTCAGCATCGGCATCGTCTCCGTCGTCCTCCTCATCGCCTTCGAGGCCACCGCCGTCGGTACGGCCATGCCGGTGGCCGCCCGTGAGCTGAACGGCATCCCCCTCTACGCCTTCGCGTTCTCCGCGTACTTCACCACCAGCCTCTTCGGCATGGTCGTCGCCGGGCAGTGGGCGGACCGCCGCGGGCCGCTCGGCGCTCTCGCCTTCGGGATGAGCGCGTTCGCCGCGGGCCTGATGCTGGCGGGGACCGCGGCCGCCATGTGGGTGTTCGTGCTCGGGCGGGCCGTTCAGGGACTGGGCGGCGGACTGGTCATCGTCGCGTTGTACGTCGTCGTCAGCCGCGCGTATCCCCGGCGCCTGCAACCCGCGATCATGGCGGCGTTCGCGGCGAGCTGGGTGATCCCGTCCGTCGTCGGACCGCTCGCGGCCGGGACCGTCACCGAGCAACTCGGCTGGCGATGGGTGTTCATCGGCATCCCCGTGCTGGTCGTGCTGCCACTGGCGCTCGCCCTGCCCGCGATCCGCCGCACGGCCTCCGGACCCGCCGACCCGTCGGCGCCCGTGCCGCCGTTCGACCGGCGACGCATCCGGCTGGCCTTCGGCATCTCGCTCGGCGCCGCTTTCCTCCAGTACGCCGGCCAGGACCTGCGCTGGCTCTCCCTCCTGCCCGCGGCCGTCGGCGCGCTGCTCCTCGTACCGTCCGCGCTGGGCCTGCTGCCGGAGGGGACGTACCGGGCGGCACGCGGACTGCCGTCCGTGGTCCTGCTGCGGGGCGTCGCCGCCGGGTCCTTCATCGCGGCGGAGTCCTTCGTACCGCTGATGCTGGTCACCCAGCGGGGACTCTCCCCGACCATGGCCGGCCTGTCACTGGCGGTCGGCGGCGCGACATGGGCGCTGGGCTCGTACGTACAGTCCCGGCCGCGGACCGAGCCGTACCGCGAACGTCTCGTCGTGCTCGGCATGCTGCTGGTCGCGGCGGCGATCGTGACCGCGCCGAGCGTGCTGATCGAGGCGGTGCCGGCCTGGACCGTCGCGGTCGCGTGGGCGTTCGGCTGCTTCGGAATGGGGCTGGTGATCGGCTCGACGAGCGTGCTGCTCCTGAAGCTGTCCGCGCCAGAGGAGGCGGGCGCGAACTCGGCCGCCCTGCAGATCTCGGACGCGCTGTCGAACGTGCTGCTGCTGGCGGCGGGCGGTGCGGCGTTCGCCGCGCTGGGCGGCGGCGTGGTGGGAGCGGGCCACGTCGTGGCCGACGGTGCGTCCGGCTCGCACCCGGTCGCGTTCGCGGCGGTGTTCCTGCCGATGGCGGGCGTGGCACTGGTCGGGGCATGGGTGGCGACACGACTGAAGGCCAAAACCGGGTGAAGCGCCCCGCCGAAGGTCCATAGGGTCGTGCCATGCGAACCACCCGCGACCACGTCGTCACGCTCACCGAGCCCGAGCACCAGGAGTTCCAGGACCTCGCGGACGCACGCGGGACGACTCCCGAGGCGCTGCTCCACGAGGCCGCGCGCCGCTTCCTGCACGCCGAGCGCGAGCTCGTCCGCACCCTGGCCGCCCGCTACGCGGCAGACCATGCCGAGCTGCTGAGGAGGCTGGGGGAGTGACACGCCACCTCACCGTCGCCGACGTGACCGCCGTGGCGGCGCTCGCCTTCGGCGGCACGCCGCCCGAGCTGCGCACCCCCGGACTGCTCGAGTCCGCCGTCCACCGGCCCCGGGCCCGGATGTTCGGAGTGTCCGCCTACGAGGACGTCTGCGAACAGGCCGGCGCGCTGCTGCACGCGCTGGCGGCGAACCACCCGTTCGTCGACGGGAACAAGCGCACGGCCTGGCTCGGCGCGGTCGTCTTCCTCGCGCTCAACGGGGTCGATCTCGCACGGGCCGACCAGGACCGCGCGTACGACCTCGTGGTCTCCGTCGCCGCCGGACGGATCGCGGACCCCGCCGTGATCGGCAGTGCACTGCGCGCGTTGTGACCCCGGTCGCATACCTCGCGAGGCGGGCCCGTCAGGCCCGTAGGACAACCGGGCCACCGGTAGGGTGGCCCGGTTGTCTTACGTATCGACCCCGTACGCAGCGACCCGCACCCGAGAGCCAGCGAACCGGAGACCGTGACTACTACCGCCTCCCACCACCTCTCACCCGCCTTCCCCGGCCGCGCCCCTTGGGGTACCGCCAACAAGCTGCGCGCCTGGCAGCAGGGCGCCATGGAGAAGTACGTCCAGGAGCAGCCGCGCGACTTCCTCGCCGTCGCCACCCCCGGCGCCGGCAAGACGACGTTCGCGCTGACCCTCGCCTCCTGGCTGCTCCACCACCACGTCGTGCAGCAGATCACCGTCGTCGCGCCGACCGAGCACCTCAAGAAGCAGTGGGCCGCGGCGGCCGCGCGGATAGGCATCAAGCTGGACCCGGACTACAGCGCGGGCCCGCTGAGCAAGGAGTACCACGGGGTCGCCGTCACCTACGCCGGAGTCGGCGTACGCCCCATGCTGCACCGCAATCGCTGCGAGCAGCGCAAGACCCTCGTCATCCTCGACGAGATCCACCACGCCGGTGACTCCAAGTCGTGGGGCGAGGCATGTCTCGAGGCGTTCGAGCCGGCGACCCGGCGGCTCGCCCTCACCGGCACCCCCTTCCGCTCGGACACCAACCCGATCCCCTTCGTCACGTACGAGGAGGGCAACGACGGCATCCGCCGTTCCTCCGCCGACTACACCTACGGCTACGGCAACGCCCTCGGCGACGGTGTCGTCCGGCCCGTCATCTTCCTCTCCTACAGCGGCAACATGCGCTGGCGCACCAAGGCCGGCGACGAGATCGCGGCACGCCTCGGCGAGCCGATGACCAAGGACGCGATCTCACAGGCCTGGCGCACCGCGCTCGACCCCCGCGGCGACTGGATGCCGAACGTGCTGCGCGCCGCCGACCAGCGGCTCACCGAGGTGCGCAAGGGCATCCCGGACGCGGGCGGCCTCGTCATCGCCTCCGACCAGGACTCGGCCCGCGCGTACGCCAAACTGATCCGCGAGATCACCGGCACCAAGGCGACCGTCGTGCTGTCCGACGAGGCGGCCGCGTCCAAGCGGATCGAGGAGTTCAGCGAGGACGGCTCCCGCTGGATGGTCGCGGTCCGGATGGTGTCGGAAGGCGTCGACGTGCCACGCCTCGCCGTCGGCGTGTACGCGACGACGATCTCGACACCCCTGTTCTTCGCCCAGGCCGTGGGCCGCTTCGTACGATCCCGGCGGCGCGGCGAGACCGCATCCGTCTTCCTGCCCACCATCCCCAATCTCCTCGGCTTCGCCACCGAGATGGAGGTCGAGCGCGACCACGTCCTCGACAAACCCAAGAAGGACGGCGAAGAGGACCCCTACGCCGAGTCCGAGAAGGAGATGGCGGAGGCGGAGAAGGAGCAGGACGAGGACACCGGCGAGCAGGACATGCTCCCCTTCGAGGCCCTCGAGTCCGACGCCGTCTTCGACCGTGTCCTCTACGACGGTGCCGAATTCGGCATGCAGGCTCACCCCGGCAGCGAGGAGGAGCAGGACTACCTCGGCATCCCCGGGCTCCTCGAACCCGACCAGGTGCAGCTCCTCCTCCAGAAGCGGCAGGCGCGCCAGATCGCGCACAGCCGCAAGAAGCCCGACGACGAGGCCGACCTCCTCGAACTCCCCGCCGAACGGCGCCCGGTCGTCTCCCACAAGGAACTCCTCGAGCTGCGCAAGCAGTTGAACACCATGGTCGGCGCCTACGTGCACCAGAGCGGCAAACCGCACGGCGTCATCCACACCGAGCTGCGCAGGGTGTGCGGCGGGCCGCCCAGCGCGGAGGCGACGGCGGGGCAGATCCGGGAGCGGATCAAGAAGGTCCAGGAGTGGGCCACGCGTATGCGCTGACGTGCGCCTGCGCGTCATACGGGGAGCAATGACCCATCACCGGCGGCCCGACGCCCGGATTCTGGACGAGGGCTTCCGCTGAGCGGTGCCGCTCGCTAATGTCCCCGCAATACAAACGCCCCGTGGCAGCGCCGCCGCGGAGCGCAGTCGGTGTGCCATGGCCTGCCGGCGGCCTCTGGGTGCGTCGCCGATGGGACCGGTGCCGCGGCAACCCCTTCGGAGGACCGCCGTCACTCACTCCGAAGGAGAGGGCGTCGTGACCGCGGAGACCTCCCAGACGCTCGACAGGGGACTACGTGTCCTCAAGCTGCTCGCCGATACCGACCACGGTCTGACCGTCACCGAGTTGTCCAACAAACTCGGCGTCAACCGCACCGTCGTCTACCGCCTGCTCGCCACGCTCGAACAGCACGCCCTCGTCCGTCGTGACCTCGGCGGTCGCGCCAGGGTCGGCCTCGGCGTGCTGCGACTCGGCCGCCAGGTGCACCCGCTCGTCCGCGAGGCGGCGATGCCCGCGCTGCGCTCGCTCGCCGAGGACATAGGGGCCACGGCCCATCTCACCCTGGTCGACGGAGCCGAAGCGCTCGCCGTGGCCGTCGTCGAACCGACGTGGACGGACTACCACGTCGCCTACCGGGCCGGTTTCCGGCATCCGCTGGACCGTGGCGCGGCCGGCAAGGCGATCCTCGCCGCGCGCCAGGGCAAGAGCACGGAGCCCGACTACACCCTCACCCATGGAGAGCTCGAGGCAGGCGCGAGCGGCGCGGCGGCGGCGCTGGTAGGGGTCACGGGCATAGAGGGAAGCGTCGGTGTGGTGATGCTGGCGGACTCCGTGCCGGAACGAGTCGGCCCGCGCGTGATCGACGCGGCTCGCGAGGTAGCGGACGCGCTTCGCTGACGCGCCTCCGGGCGTTGCCCGGTTGTTCGCGTCTCCGGCCGGGCCCGGTCGTGTTGCTTGGTGTCCGGGTGCCGCTGCCGGGCGGGGCCCGGTTTTGCGTGTCTCGGGCGTGGCCTGGTCCGTGTTGCTTGGTGTCCGGGTGCCGCTCCGGGGGCATGTCCGGGACTGCTTTCCCGAACCTGCCTCCCCCTAGGCTCACGACGCCTTACGTCCCGAACACGCCCCCTGCGCGTCCCCCTCCCCCCTGCCCGCGCCCTTCGCCCCCGCCGGTGGGCCGGTGAAGGCGCGTGCCTTGTACCCCCCGCGGCGGTTGCTACCGCCGGCGTGACGGGAGCCGATGGGCGGGAGCGGGACCCACCTTCCGGACAGTGCACGGGCCGTGGGAACGACCAGAACTGGCACGGGGCTTACCGGGCGGGAGGGGGGCGGGGGCGGAGGAGGGGGGTGAGCGGACGTAGAGCGTCGTAAGCCTAGGGAGAGGCAGGCTCGGGAAAGCAGTCCGCGATCCCCCCTCCGCAGCCACCGACCCCCGCACCACCCACACGCCCCACCGCGCCCCAAGGGCGCGCACCGCGGCCACCGACCCCCGCACCCACCCACAACCGCCAGGAACAACCGCGCCCCAAGGGCGCGCACGGCCGGCCCGGATACATTGGCACCGTGCTCTCCAGTCTTTCGCGCCCCCGCGCCCTCGCCGTTTGCGCCCTGCCCGTCGTCGCGCTGGTCGCCCTCGCCGGGTTCGCGCCCCTGCCGTTCGTCGTGGCCCAGCCCGGGATGACCGCGGATGTGCTCGGCAAGGACCAGGGCACGCCGGTGATCACGATCTCCGGAGTGCCGACCCGTGAGACGGAGGGGGCGCTGCGGATGACGACGATCGTCGCGACCGGCCCTGCCGCCGACGTGGATCTCGGCGACGTCGCGGACGGCTGGTTCCGCGGCGACCGGGCCGTGCTGCCGCGCGACGCCGTCTATCCGGCGGGCAAGTCGGAGAAGGAGATCGAGCGGCACAACGTGGCGGACATGGAGGAGTCGCAGGATGTCGCCACACGCGCGGCGCTCGCGTATCTCGGCGAGGACCCGGCCAAGGTGAAGGTGTCGCTGCATCTCGCCGACGTGGGCGGGCCGAGTGCCGGACTGCTGTTCTCCCTCGGCATCATCGACAAGCTCGAAGGGGACGGCGCCGGTGGTGATCTCACCGGCGGACGCAGCATCGCGGGCACGGGCACGATCAGCGCCGACGGGAAGGTCGGAGCGGTCGGCGGGGTGTCGCTGAAGACCCAGGCGGCCAGTCGCGACGGGGCGACCGTCTTCCTGGTTCCCGAGGACGAGTGCTCCGACGCGCAGGCGGAGCTGCCCGAGGGCATGCGCCTGATCCCGGTGACGACCCTCAAGGGCGCGGTGGACTCGCTGCGTTCACTGGAGCAGGGCGGGAAGGTCCCGAGCTGCTGACGTCGGGGTGCTCGCCCCGCCCCGCGTCCATCTCGCGCCAGCTCGGGAACACCGCGGGCGCGAGCGTCGTGACGAAGTACAGCCCGCCGATCGTGAGCAGTGCCGCCGCCAGGCCGGCCTGTTCGATGATGTAGCCGGCCGCCAGGCCCCCCAGGGGGGTGGTCATCAGCACGCCGGCCGTGGTCGCGCTCGCGACCCGGCTGCGCAGGTGTTCCGGTACCCGCTCGTACATGACCGTGGTCAGGATCGGGTTGAGCATTCCGGCGGCCAGCCCGCCCGCCGCCATCGTCACGGCCAGCGGCACCGTGCCGTCGACGAGCGCGGCGACCACGAACCGTGGCAGTCCGCAGATCAGGAACGCGGCGGTGAACAGCACTCGTCGCCGGAAGCGGTGCCCGACCGCGGCGTAGAGCAGGGCCCCGAGGAGTGCGCAGCCGCCGAAGACGGCGACCAGCAGGCCGAGGTCGCGCGCGCCGCCCAGGTTCTCCTTGGCGTGTACGGGCAGCAGGACCGAACTCCAGCCCTGGTCGAGGCCGTTGGTGACCATCACCATCAGTACGACGCCCAGCAGCAGCCGGGTGCGCAGCAGGAACGCGTATCCCTCGCGCAGTTCGCCCCGGTACGCGGTGAAGGAGACGGGCGTGGCGTTCCGGGTCGGCTCGGCCGCGCCGACCCGGCGCAGTCCCACCGCGATGAGCAGGGCGGACCCGCAGAAGGTCACGGCGTCGATCAGCAGTACCGCTTCCGCGCCGATCAGTGCGATGAGCAGGCCGGCGAGGGTCGCTCCGGCCATGCGAGCGCCGCGCGAGACGGCGTCGAAAAGACTCGCGGCGCGTGACAGCGGGGTCCCGGCCAGTTCGGCGAGGTCGGGTATGAGCACGTAGCGGGAGGTCTCGCCGGGCGCGTGGAAGAGGCCGGTGACGGCCATGAGCGCGCACAGCATCCAGAAGCGGAGCGCTCCCGCGTAGTGCAGCAGCGGGATCGCGGCGAGGGCGAGGGCGCACACGAGGTCGGTGGCCATGCTGACCCGCCGCCGCCCGAGCCGGTCGATGATCGGGCCGCCGGCGACGGCGGAGACGACGACCGGCAGGGTCGCGCAGAAGGCGACAAGGCCGGCCTTGCCCGGGCTGCCCGTGGTCTGGAGAGCGAACCAGGGGACGCCGATGAGAGTGAGTGAGTTGCCGGTGATCGAAACGGCGTTGGCCGCCAGGACGGCGGCGAGCGGCCCCCGCCGCGCCGTCTTCGTTCCCCCCTGGCCGCTCATGCGAGGCGGGCGACGCGGTCGGCGCTCAGGCAGGGCTGCCGCAGCAGCCGGAGCCCCAGCGCCACTAAGGCCGACCCCAGTCGGACGCGCAGTCGTTCGCGCGGCACCTGACGGGTGGCGGCCGCGCGCAGTTCGTCCGCGTCCTGCGCGTGGAGCATCAGATGAATGTCGGAGTGCACGACAGCGTGTCCTCTCAGTCGGTGGAGCGCGGGAAGGCGTGCGTGTGCAGGCGGACCTGGGCGGCGCCCTCGGTGCCCGCCGGAGGCTGGACGTCGCGGTAGCCCTCGATGAGCTCGTGGATCTTCTCGTTGAGCTCGAAGGTCTGCTCCGCGGTCAGGTACAGCGTGAAGTCGCTGAGGTCGGAGCCGCGCCGCCACTCCTTGGGCCAGTCCCGCATGGAGCCCAGCCAGGTGGCGACCTCCTGGGTGTGCATGGTCGCGTGTTCGTGGAGGAACAGGTCGGCCGCGCCGCGCACCGCCGGATCGGGGTCGGTGTAGAGGGATTCGTCGAAGAGCGTCCCGTCGCCGGAGGCCTTCCACCATCGCTCCCGGCCCTTGCCGCGCTCCGGGTCGTCCTCGACGAAGCCGTGGGCCGCGAGCTGGCGCAGGTGGTAGCTGGTGGCGCCGCTGGACTCGCCGAGTTTCTCGGCGAGCCGGGAAGCCGTCGCGGGTCCGTCCTGACGGAGGGTCTGGAGCAGCCGCATCCGCAGTGGGTGGGCAAGGCCGCGCAGTGATCGCGGATCCAGTGCCTGGAGCCTGCGCGGTTGGGAGGCGGCCGGGCCCTGTTCCTCGTTCTCGGTCATGCATGCAAAGGTAGCGTTGCAAAGAGTACGTTGCAACGCTTTTTTGCAACCACTTCTTTGCGAGTGGTCTCAGGTGCTCCGCGAGTCCTCCGCCGCCTGCTCCACCAGCGGGATGATCCGCAGCGGTACCGGGTTCTCCATGACGATCGCCGTCGACGCCCGCATGATCCCCTCGAAGCCGACCACCCGGTCGATGACCCGCTGCAGATCGGCGTTGGACCGGGCGACCAGCCGGCAGAGCATGTCCCCGTGCCCGGTGGTGGTGTGCAGTTCGAGCACCTCGGGAACGGTCGCCAGGTGCGCCCGCACGTCGGCGCCCTGCCCCTGCTTGATCTCCAGCGTCGCGAACGCCGTCACCGGATAGCCGAGCGCGGCCGGGTCCACGTCCGGCCCGAAACCCCTGATGACCCCCTGCGACTGCAGCCGGTCCATCCGGGCCTGCACCGTCCCGCGCGCCACTCCGAGCCGCCGCGACGCCTCCAGTACGCCGATCCTCGGCTCACGTGCCAGCAGCACGATGAGCCGCCCGTCCAGATGATCGATCGCCATGGCGCCCTCCCGATGGTCATCCTGTACACAACGTCCGGCGAATGCCGACCCAGGCTGGGCAGATTGCCCAGTCGGAACACAAACTATTGCGCACCTTGTGGATCGGCGGGAGCCTTCCCGTATGACTGAGACCATCGATCACACGCCCGACACCGCCCGGCAGGCCGATCCCTTCCCGGTGAAGGGAATGGAC
Source organism: Streptomyces sp. NPDC003023 (assembly GCF_042888225.1). Classification (NCBI taxonomy): domain Bacteria; kingdom Bacillati; phylum Actinomycetota; class Actinomycetes; order Kitasatosporales; family Streptomycetaceae; genus Streptomyces; species Streptomyces sp. NPDC003023. Next base: position 384,297 of record NZ_JBIAPL010000006.1, on the reverse strand, counting down.
GCGGTCGTCTTCGCCGTCGGCAACGCCAAGCAGGCCGCCCACTACTACTCCACGGCCTTCGGCATGAAGCTCGTCGCGTACTCCGGACCGGAGAACGGCAGCCGCGAGACCGCGAGTTACGTCCTCACCAACGGTGCCGCCCGCTTCGTCCTCACCTCCGTGATCAAGGCGTCCACCGACTGGGGCTACTTCCTCGCCGACCACGTCGCCGCCCACGGCGACGGCGTCGTCGACCTGGCCATCGAGGTGCCCGACGCCCGCAAGGCGTACGCGTACGCCGTCGAGCACGGCGCCACCGGCATCACCGAGCCGTACGAGGTCAAGGACGAGCACGGCACCGTCGTGATGGCCGCCATCGCCACGTACGGCAAGACCCGCCACACCCTCGTCGAGCGCGGCGGTTACGACGGCCCGTACCTCCCCGGCTTCGTCAGCGCCTCCCCGATCGTCGAGCCGCCGGCCAAGCGCACCTTCCAGGCCATCGACCACTGCGTGGGCAACGTCGAACTCGGCCGGATGAACGAGTGGGTCGGGTTCTACAACAAGGTCATGGGCTTCACCAACATGAAGGAGTTCGTGGGCGACGACATCGCCACCGAGTACTCCGCCCTCATGTCGAAGGTCGTCGCCGACGGCACGCTCAAGGTGAAGTTCCCGATCAACGAGCCGGCGATCGCGAAGAAGAAGTCGCAGATCGACGAGTACCTCGAGTTCTACGGCGGCGCCGGCGTCCAGCACATCGCGCTCGCCACGAACGACATCGTCGCCACCGTCCGCTCGATGCGCGCCGCGGGTGTCCAGTTCCTCGACACCCCCGACTCGTACTACGACACCCTCGGCGAGTGGGCCGGCGAGACCCGGGTGCCGGTCGAGACGCTGCGCGAGCTGAAGATCCTCGTCGACCGCGACGAGGACGGCTACCTGCTGCAGATCTTCACCAAGCCGGTCCAGGACCGCCCCACGGTCTTCTTCGAGATGATCGAGCGACACGGTTCGATGGGCTTCGGCAAGGGCAACTTCAAGGCGCTCTTCGAGGCGATCGAGCGCGAGCAGGAGAAGCGCGGAAACCTCTGACGCTCGCCCCTGCCACCGCCGCGGCCCCACGGACCTGACCCGGGGGGCCGCGGCCACGTCTTGTTGCTCCCGGCTTCCCCGGGCCGCTTCTGCTCCCGGTTTCCCCGGGCCGCTTCTGCTCCCGGTTTCCCCGGGCCGCTTCTGCTCCCGGTTTCCCCGGGCCGCTTCTGCTTCCGGTTTCCCCGGCCGCTTCGCCGCGACCGGTCAGCCGTCGGCGGCCCCCGTCACGCCACCTCGGCCGCTCGTGGTCGTTGCAGGCGTGGCGGTCGCCGAGCGCTGCACGGGCCGCAGTTGCGGGCCGGGCCGCGCCGCGGCCGGAGTCTGTGACGCGGCCGTGAGAGCGGAGCCCGCCGGGGCCGGAGAGGACGACGGCGACGACAACGGCGACCGGGAGGCGGCGGCCGACGCAGACGGCGACGCGGAAGCCGCATCCGACGCAGCCGCGTCCGAGGACTCCGAAGGCGCCTGTGGCTCGATGGGCGACGGCCCGTCACCCATCACATCCGCCGGCCCGCCCGCCGCCGGCTCACCGAGCGCCTCCCGCGCCTGCCGCGCCGACGACGCCAGCAGCGGCGAGAAGTTCGGATTCGTCCGCAGCGCCTCGTCCAGATGACGCCGGGCCGGACCGTAGTCGCCGAGCGTGCGCTCGATCTCACCGCGGTGGTACGAGAACAGCGCGCTGCGCAGCCCCTGCTCGGTGGCGAGCTCCGCGAACGGCAGCGCGTCCTTCGGCCGGCCCGCCTTGTACAGCGCCCACCCCATCGCGTCGGCGACGTGCACGCTGCGGTGACCGCGGCGCCATTCCCCCTGCAGCCGGCGCACCGCGGCGTCCGGGTTCCCGTGGTCCGCCTCGTAGCGCGCCAGCACCAGGTCGCCGTCGACACCGTGCTCACCGGCCCGGGTGATCTGCTCCCGCATCAGCTGGTACCGGGTCGCGGCGTCACCGCTCAGCCCCAGCGACTCGTACAACTCGCCGGACTCCAGCGCGTACTCGGGCAGCGGCCCCTTCGCCAGCGCGGAACGGTAGTCGCGCAGCGCCTCGTCCGTGCGGCCCAGCGCCGCCAGCGCCCGGGCCCGGCCGGCCAGCGCCCGGTGGCTCTCCGGCACGGCCTTCAGCGCCTTGGTGCAGAGCTCCACCGCTTCCGCGGCCTCGCCCCGCTCCCAGGCCAGTTCAGCCTCGCGGTGCAGGGCGACGGCCTTCTCCACGGGCGTGCGCGAGTTCGCGGTCGCGCCGTACGCCAGTGCCGCCGCGTCCTCGCGCCAGCCCTTGTTCCAGTAGACCCGCGCCTCCCGCCCCTGCACCTGCGGCCCGGTCTGCAGTTGCAGCAGCTGGTCCATGGCCTTCCCCGCGGCCGCGTACTCGCCGAGCCCGTTGTACGCGTCGATCAGCGCCGGATACACCGCCCAGCGCTTCGGCTTCTGCTTCCTGGCCTGCTCGGCGTGGCCGCGCGCGGCGGCGAAGTCGTACCGGGCGTTGGCCAGCTCCGCCATCCCCACCAGCGCGCCGACGTTGCCCTTGGCGGCCGGCACCGCGCTCAGCGACCGCTTCAGCGCGCGGTCCGCCTTCGGGTAGTACGCGGTGTCCCCGAGCCGGGTGCCGCGCTCCACGTACGCGGAGCCGAGCACCGCCCACGACTCGTGGTCGTCGGGGTGGGCGCGTACGAAGCGCTCCCGGTCGCGGATCAGCGCGTCCAGATCCGCGAGCGAGGCCGGCGCACCGGTGTCGGCGGCGGCCATCGCCCTGGCCGCGGGACCGGGGGCGGGCGGCGGCGCGTCCTCCCCCCAACCGGGCGCGAGCACGATCACCCCGGTGACCAGTGTCGCGCCGACCAGCGTGCTGACAGCGGCGTTCTTCAGGGTTTCGCTCTTCATGGCGCTCACTGTGCGGCAGCGCACAGCCGATACGAAGAACACACTCTGACCCGCGCGGCGGAACGCAGACGGGTTCACACCGATGGCCCCCGGTGCGACGCTTGGGATCATGGACGATCTCCTCGATCGGCTGCGCGCCGGTCTGCCCGCCGAAGCCCTCATCACCGACCCGGACGTCACCGCGTCGTACGGCAACGACATGGCGAGCTTCTGCGCGGCGGGCACTCCCGCCGTCGTGGTGCTGCCGCGGACCGTCGAACAGGTGCAGCACGTCATGCGCACCGCCACCCTGCTGCGGGTGCCGGTCGTGCCGCAGGGCGCCCGTACCGGCCTGTCGGGCGCGGCCAACGCGTCCGACGGCTGCATCGTGCTTTCACTGACGAAGATGGACCGGATCCTGGAGATCAGCCCGGTCGACCGGATCGCCGTCGTCGAGCCCGGCGTCGTCAACGCCGTGCTGTCGCGCGCCGTGGGCGAGCACGGCCTGTACTACCCGCCGGACCCCTCCAGCTGGGAGATGTGCACGATCGGCGGCAACATCGGCACCGCGTCCGGCGGCCTGTGCTGTGTCAAGTACGGGGTGACGGCGGAGTACGTCCTCGGTCTGAAGGTCGTACTCGCCGACGGACGGCTGCTGAACACCGGCCGGCGCACCGCCAAGGGGGTCGCGGGATACGACCTGACCCGGCTGTTCGTCGGCTCGGAGGGCAGCCTCGGCGTCGTCGTCGAAGCGGTCCTGGCACTACGGCCGCAGCCACCGGCGCAGCTGGTGCTGGCCGCCGAGTTCCCTTCCGCGGCCACCGCCTGCGACGCCGTCTGCGCGATCATGGAACGCGGCCACACCCCGTCGCTGCTCGAGATCATGGACCGCACCACCGTCCGGGCGGTCAACGAACTGGCCAACATGGGCCTGCCGGAGACGACGGAGGCCCTCCTTCTCGCCGCCTTCGACACGCCCGAGCCCGCGGCCGACCTCGCGGCCGTCGGGGCGCTGTGCGAGGCCGCCGGGGCGAGCGAGGTGGTGCCCGCGGACACCGTCGCCGAGTCCGAACTGCTGCTGCAGGCCCGCCGTATGTCGCTGACGGCCCTGGAGACCGTCAAGTCGGCGACGATGATCGACGACGTCTGCGTACCGCGCTCGAAGCTCGGCGCCATGATCGACGGGACGGCCGCGATCGCGGAGAAGTACGACCTGACCATCGGCGTCTGCGCACACGCCGGTGACGGCAACACCCACCCCGTCGTCTGCTTCGACCACCAGGACCCCGACGAGTCGCGGCGTGCCCGCGAATCCTTCGACGAGATCATGGCGCTCGGCCTCGAACTGGGGGGCACCATCACCGGCGAACACGGGGTCGGCGTGCTGAAGAAGGACTGGCTGGCCCGTGAACTCGGCCCGGTGAGCCTGGAGTTGCAGCGCGGCATCAAGCAGACCTTCGACCCGCTCGGCATCCTCAATCCCGGCAAGCTCTTCTGAACCGGATCGGTCAGACATCGCCGTCCTGCTGGTCCCCGGAGGAACCGTGCGTGCGCAGTTCGTCCGCCCCGGCCGGGGCCAGCAGCTCGGCCAGGGCCGCGTCGATGCCGAGCACCTCCGACTCCGTGCCCGGCGGGACGATCCGCAGAGTCCGCTCCAGCCAGGCCGACACCACTGTGGACGACGCCTCGAGCAGAGCATCGCCGTCGGGCGAGCTCAGCGCGATCAGGACGACGCTGCGGCCCTCGTTCTTCGATGGCCAGACCCGTACGTCTCCGCTGCCCGACGGCCTGAACACGCCCTCGACCAGCAGCTCGCGGGCGAACGTCCAGGCGACCGGGTGGTCGGATCCGACGTGGAAGACGACGTGCACGGCGTAGGGGTCCTCCGTGCGGTAGGCCAGCCGTGCGGGTACGGGGATGCTGCGCTCGGGTGACAGCACCAGCTTCAGCTCGAGCTCGCGTTCCACCACCGTGTACATGGTTCTTCCCTCTCTGTATGCCTTGTCCGGCGGCCCGGTGAGCGGGCCTCACAGGAAGAGAGCGGCTTTCTCCGGTGCCATTACGCGTCTTTCCCCAATAACTTTCCGTAACCGCGCCATGACCGAAAAGTGGACGGTACGGCAGGACGGGCCCAGGGGCACGCGTGGGTCTGATAGATGTGGTGCCTTGTATTGAGGCCTCGAGGAGATACGGGACCACGGTGATGAGCGCCCCAACCCCGGCGACCGGCGACAGCAGCCCCACGCCCGGCTACTACCCGGATCCGTCCATCCCCGGATATGTCCGTTACTGGAACGGCGCGGCGTGGGTGCCGGGCACGAGCCGTCCCGCCCCCAAGACGGGCGAGGCGATGCCCACGCCGCCCCGGTCGGAGGCGCCCCCGGCGCCCGCCGCGGCGGCCCCCGCCCCGGCCGCCCCCTCCGTGGAGGAGACCGGGCCGGTCTTCCTCGACGAGGAGCCGTCGGACGAGCCGTCCCGCCCCGAACCCGCCACCGTGTGGCAGGCCGACGTCGCGCGCCAGGCCGGCTTCGGCGGCGATCTCGACAACCGGGTGTCCTGGGGCGGCGATCCGCGCACCCCCGACCGGCCGGCGGCCGCTGAGACACCGTCCGATCCGCGTCGGCCCGCCGCCCCCGCGGCACCGGCCGACCCGACCGGCGGCAGGCTGCCCGGTGTCCGCTCCGTGGGCCCGCAGGCAACCGAACCGCCCGCGGGGGAGGCGGCCGTGGGAGCCGGCGCCGCGCGGCCGGTTGCGGGCGACGGTCCCGGGCGCCGCACGCCGAGGCCCCAGCAGCCGGTGGAGAACACCGTCACCATCCGGGCCCAGCGGCCGGGGCAGGCCGAGGGCACCATGACGATGCGCGCCCTCGGCGGGGCCGCCGGCGCGCAGCCGTCCACCCCCGAGCGGCAGACTCCGCAGCCGTCGGCCCCGCAGCCGTCGGCCCCGCATCAGGCCGCCCCGCAGCAGCCCCCGGCGAACCGTTCCACGGCCTATCAGCCCCCGGCCCAGGCTCAGCCCCAGCCGCCCCAGCAGGCCGTGCCGCCCCGGCAGCAGGTGCCCGCACAGTCCCAGCCGCCGGTGACCAGCAGCGCCGGTGGCGGCGCGGCGTCCTGGGCGCAGCAGGTCCACCAGCTCGCCCAGGCACCGGCCGCCGGTGAGGGCGAGCCGGTCCTGCCGTGGAAGCCGCCGGTCAACGACCCGTTCCTGGCCGCCGCCCAGGCCCAGGCGGCAGCCAGGCCGGCCGGGCTCGGCAGGCGTCTGGCCGCCCGTTTGATCGACACCGTGCTCCTCGGCGCCCTCGTCGGCGCGGTCGCCGTGCCGGTCCTCACGCAGACCCGCGCACACATCGACGGCAAGATCGAGGCCGCGAAACTCTCCGGCGAGACGGTGACGGTCTGGCTGCTCGACGGCACCACCGCGACCCACCTCGGCATCGTCCTCGGCGCGCTGCTCGTGCTCGGCGTGCTGTACGAGTCGCTGCCGACCGCCAAGTGGGGCCGCACGCTCGGCAAGAAGGTCTGCGGCCTCAAGGTGCTGGGCATCGAGTCGCACGAACCGCCCCCCTTCGGCGCCGCGCTGCGCCGCTGGCTCCTCTACAGCGTCCTGGGCGTACTCGTGATCGGTGTGTTCAATGTGCTGTGGTGCCTGTTCGACCGCCCGTGGCGGCAGTGCTGGCACGACAAGGCGGCGCACACGTTCGTGACCGGCTGACCCGTCGGCGTACGGCTCCGGGCGGCGGTCCCCCGAACGCACGCGAGCCGTTGCGGGGCTCATGGGGCCGGGATGCACTGCCCCCATGAGCAACGACCAGCCGCCGCCCGGACAGCCGCCCGACGACGATCCGTTCCGCAAGAGGCCGCAGGAGCCGCGGGAGCCGCAGGGGCCCGACGGACCGGCACCGCCTCCTCCGGGAGGCGGTTCGCCGTACGGCTCTCCCTACGGGGGAACCGGCGGCGGCCCGTACGACGGCGGCGGTCAGCCTCCTCCGTACGACGCGGGTGCCTACGGCGGCCCGTACGGAGGAGCCGACCCCCTCGCAGGGATGCCGCCCCTGGCGCCCTTCGGGAAGCGGGTGCTGGCCCGGCTGATCGACATGATCATCGTCTTCGTGCCGCTGCTGCTCGTCTCGTTGCTCTTCGGAGGCTTCGAGGTGACGTACGGCGGTGACGACTGGGACGAGGTCGCGGACCGGATGAACTCCGGCCGGCAGTGGCTGTGGTCGCTGATCTCCCTGATCGCCTACGTCGGCTACGACACGGTCATGACGGCGAAGGGCAACGGGCAGACCCTCGGCAAGAAGATCATGAAGCTGCGGGTGGCGATGCTCAACGACGGCCGGGTGCCGGACATCGGCGCCTCGCTGATGCGCGCGGCCGTGCTGTGGGTGCCCGCGCTGGTGTGCTGCTACTGCATCTGGTGGCTCGTCATCGTCATCACGGTCCTCACCGACAAGCCGTACCGACAGGGTCTGCACGACAAGGCGGGCAAGACCGTCGTGGTCTCAACGACGCAGTGAGTGTTCCCCGACCCTGGACTCGGCTCCGGTGTGCGCGCGGGCCGGGGCCACGGCGGTGGTGACTCCGTCGGGGGAGGCGGCGACCGTCGTCGTGACACGGGTGCTCAGGGCGGGCCCGGTCCGACGGCGCACGGGCAGCGCGAGCGCGACCAGGAGCCCGAATCCCAGTGAGGCGATGCCGATCGCGGCGACCGCGACGCCGTGGGTGGCACGGGTCAGCAACAGGAGGGCGACGGTCGAGAAGACGACGGTGGCCGATCCGTAGACGAGCTGGGCGGCAGTCGGACGAGGCATGACGGTATCCGTCCTCGGGACAGGGGCAGGGCGGAGTCTTCAGGACAGTTCGCACCGGCAGGAGACTCTACGACGGTGGATGCCCCTGGGGAACCTGCAGTAAGCGTGACCTAACCCACGGTGCCGATGCATGGGGGGCGCACAGGGGCATTTCATCGGCCAGATGGCTGAAAATCTGCGCCTCTTGTCCTGATTCGACATCGTCCGGATAGCGGAACTGTGCTCCTGCATAGTGCAGTTCGCTCCGGCAAGTCAAGGTCTGTCTTTTCTTCTTCAACTCCGGTCAAATGTCGTCACTTGAGACGCGTATACCGCGCGCGTGCGGACGACCCCACACAACCGGTCCGCAGCGGCGACGGAACGCGGGGGAGGACACCATCAAGTGACCAGCAAGCGACGGACGCTCAGAGCGTCCGCGGTGCTCGTGGCTCTTGCCGCGACCACCGCGACGGCCTCTGCGTTCACCAGTGCGCAGGCCGACGGCCAGAAGTCGTCGGACCCTGCGGGCATCGAGCGGCACGACCCGGCGCCGCACAAGGACCATGTCGAGCACGATCTCGAGGGTCCCTTCACCAAGCAGCAGGAGCAGCAGCGTCAGGCTGCCCTCGAGCAGCTCATATCCGGGGACGCCACCGTGCAGCAGCGCGGCGGCTCCAAGGTCGTGAAGCTCGGCGACAAGAAGTACGTCGAGCTCGCCCGGGAGAAGACCGACAAGATCTTCACCATCCTGGTCGAGTTCGGCGACAAGGTCGACGACACCACGATGTACGACCCGGACGGGGCCGCCGGCCCCAAGCCGCCGGTCAAGAAGTACGGCGGCACACCCGGTCCGCTGCACAACCAGATCGAAGAGCCGGACCGGTCGAAGGACAACTCGACCGCCTGGCAGGCGGACTACAACCAGCAGCACTTCCAGGACCTGTACTTCGGTACCGGCAAGGACGAGAACGGCAATCCGAAGCAGTCCCTGAAGACCTACTACGAGAAGACGTCGTCCGGCCGTTACTCGGTCGACGGCGGAGTCTCGGACTGGGTCAAGGTCGACTACAACGAGGCCCGTTACGGCTCGAACTACTGCGGCCAGTCCAACTGCGCCAATGTCTGGGACACGGTCAGGGACGGCGTGACCGCCTGGGCCGCCGACCAGAAGGCCAAGGGCAAGACCGACGCCGAGATCAAGGCCCAGCTGGCCGAGTACGACCAGTGGGACCGCTACGACTTCGACGGCGACGGCAACTTCAACGAGGCCGACGGCTACATCGACCACTTCCAGATCGTCCACGCGGGCGAGGACGAGTCGGCGGGCGGCGGCGCCCAGGGCGGCGACGCCCTGTGGGCCCACCGCTGGTACGCCTACGGCACCGACGCCGGCAAGACCGGCCCGGAGGGCAACAAGTCCGGCGGTGCCCAGATCGGCAACACCGGCATCTGGGTCGGTGACTACACCGTGCAGCCCGAGAACGGCGGCCTGGGCGTCTTCGCCCACGAGTACGGCCACGACCTCGGCCTGCCGGACCACTACGACACCTCCGGCGGCGGCGAGAACTCGACCGGCTACTGGACCCTGATGTCGGCCGGCTCCTGGCTCGGCACCGGCAAGGACTCCATCGGCGACCTCCCGGGCGACATGACGGCCTGGGACAAGCTGCAGCTGGGCTGGCTCAACTACGAGACGGCCAAGGCGGCGACGAAGTCCACCCACACCCTGGGTGTGTCGGCGTACAACACCGAGAAGCCGCAGGCGGTCGTCGTCGAGCTGCCGAAGAAGACCGTCACCACGACTGTCGTGAAGCCCTCCGAGGGCTCCAAGCAGTGGTGGAGCGACATGGGTGACGACCTCAAGAACACCCTGTCCCGTTCGGTCGACCTCACCGGCAAGTCCACGGCTTCCCTGGAGCTCGACGGCTGGTGGGACATCGAGGCCGAGTACGACTACCTCTACGCCGAGGTGTCGACGGACGGCGGCGCCAACTGGACGGCGGTCGACGGCACGGCCGACGGTGCGCCGATCACCCGTGACGCGGGCAACAAGCCCGGGCTGACGGGCGTCTCCGAGACGTACAAGAAGCTCGTCTACTCCCTGGACGCCTACGCGGGCAAGAAGGTCGACGTCCGCTTCCGCTACCAGACCGACGGCGGCGTGGCGCAGAAGGGCTTCGCGGCCGACGCCATCGTCATCAAGGCCGACGGCGCGCCGGTGTTCTCGGACAACGCCGAGGGCGAGGCGGGCGGCTGGACGTCGAACGGCTTCTCCCGCATCGGTGAGAGCTTCACCCAGGAGTACGAGCAGTACTACCTCGCCGAGAACCGCCAGTACGTTTCGTACGACAAGACCCTCGAGGTCGGCCCGTACAACTTCGGCTTCACCGGCGACCGGGCGAGCTGGGTCGAGCACTACCCCTACCAGAACGGTCTGCTGATCTGGCAGTGGGACACCTCACAGAAGGACAACAACACCAGCGCCCACCCGGGCCAGGGTCTCGTCCTTCCGGTGGACGCCCACGCCAAGCCGATGAAGTGGTCGGACGGCAAGCTGCTCCGCAACAAGATCCAGACGTTCGACTCGACGTTCAGCAAGTACCGCACGGACAGCTTCTGGCTGCACAACGCGGACAAGCCGCACTGGATCGCCTCGCAGGGCGGTAACTCGGTCTTCGACGACCGCAAGGGCGTCTACTGGTACGCCGAGAACCCGACGGGCAGTGTTCAGGTAACTGACACCAACACCAAGATCTCGGTCGTCAAGGAGCCGCGCAGCGGCCAGACGATCACGATCCAGGTCGGTCCGTCGACCAAGTAATTCGTAACACCGCAGGTCAAAGCATGATCGGCCGTCGCCCTCTAGCGGGCGACGGCCGATCGTGTTTAGGTGCGTCTGACGAAGTCCTTATTGACAGTGAGCTCACGGGGGAGTGGTCCGCATGCCTGGCGGAGGTTTCTGCAAGCTGCCGAACGGCAGCGTGGTGGTCGCGCTCAGCCTGCCCAGTCCGGTGGCCGGCGACGGCACGGTCCGCTTCCTGGTCCACGCCGCGAACCGCGCGAGAGCGCTGACGAGACTGCGCAACCTCGGGCTGAGAGCGGTCTACCTCCGCGGCAACGCGCAGCCCCCGACGCCGGACGAGATAACGGCGGTGCTGCACCATCCGGACGGGCTGCTGTGGCGCCCCGACGAGAACACCACGCCGGGACTCTGGCACCCGGCCCGCGCCCTGCTCCGCCCCCGGGTGTGACGACGCCGCGGCGGGCCGCCGGGAGCGGCCGCCCGGCCGCGGCTCCGGCTCAGACCACCGGCTTGCCGCTCAGCTCCACCCCTGCGCCCCGCAGCTCCTCCAGCGCCCGCGCGGTCGTCTCTTTTGACACCCCGGCCGTCAGCTCCAGCAGCACGCGCGTCGTGAAGCCCTCACGTGCCGCGTCGAGCGCCGTCGCGCGCACGCAGTGGTCGGTCGCGATGCCGACGACGTCGACCTCGGTGACCTCGCGCGCCCGCAGCCACTGCGCCAGCGTCGAACCGTTCTCGTCCGTTCCCTCGAAGCCGCTGTAGGCGGCCGCGTACGCGCCCTTGTCGAAGACGGCGGAGATCGAGCCCGACGCGACGGCCGGCGCGAAGTTCGGGTGGAAGCCGACGCCCTCCGTGCCGGCCACGCAGTGCGGGGGCCACGAGTCGACGAAGTCGGGGTGCTCGGAGAAGTGGCCGCCCGGTTCGACGTGGTGGTCACGGGTGGCGACCACATGGCGGTAGCCCGGCTGGGCGTGGCCGATCAGATCGGTGATGGCGGCCGCGACGTCGGCACCTCCCGCCACCGCGAGGCTGCCGCCCTCGCAGAAGTCGTTCTGAACGTCGACGACGATCAAGGCGCGGTGCATGGCGGGTGTCCTTCAGTCAGTGGTGGATGGGGGCGGCGGGGCCGGGAGGGGCCTGGCGGCGTACGGAAACACCGAGCCTAGTTACTCGCCACGCCGCACGGGAGGGGGCGGCGCCTGCAGTCGGCCCCACGGTCGAGCGGGACGGCCGCGGGCCCGTGCGGCACAGCCCGCGGGTCGCGGCCGTCACCTGCCCGATCGGGGCGGGTTCATGCGTATTCGGTCGGGATCACGGCCTCGCCGCGCGACAGCTGGATCGCCGACATCGGCAGCCCGGCCCGCGCCACGATGTGCCGGTCGCGGGCCGCGTCCAGCGGCTCACGGGCGACGACCTCGCCACCCTTGACCAGCTCCACCAGGAGCTGCTCAGCCGCGAGCCGCGGCGGTACGTCGCCGACACCGACGACCTCGGCCTCCGCGATCCCGTCGGCGTCCCTGCGGCGGGCCGCCCACTTGCGGCCGCCGACCGACATCTTGCCGCCGAGGGACTTCTTGGCCACAGGTTCCAGCGGCGCCGACGGATCGGCGGACCGGGCGCGTGCCACGAGCTTGTAGACCATCGAGCAGGTCGGGTGGCCGCTGCCGGTGACCAGCTGGGTGCCCACCCCGTACGCGTCGACGGGCGCCGCGGCCAGTGAGGCGATCGCGTACTCGTCGAGGTCGGAGGTGACCACGATCCTGGTGTCGACGGCCCCGAGCTCGTCCAGCTGCTGGCGCACCCGGTGGGCGACGAGCAGCAGGTCACCGGAGTCGATACGGACGGCCCCCAGCTCCGGACCGGCGATGTCGACGGCCGTGCGGACCGCCTCGGCCACGTCGTAGGTGTCGACCAGCAGCGTCGTGCCCCGCCCGAGGGAGTCGACCTGCGCCTGGAACGCACCGCGCTCGCTGTCGTGCAGCAGGGTGAAGGCGTGCGCGCTGGTTCCCACGGTGGGGATGGCGTAGCGGAAGCCGGCCGCGAGATCGGACGTCGAGTCGAAGCCGCCGACGTAGGCGGCCCGCGCGGCGGCGACGGCGGACAGCTCGTGGGTGCGGCGCGCGCCCATCTCGATGAGCCTGCGCCCGCCCGCGGCCGCCGACATCCGCGAGGCGGCGGCGGCGATCGCCGAGTCGTGGTTGAGGATCGAGAGGATCACGGTCTCGAGCAGCACGCATTCCGCGAAGGAGCCCTCGACCCGGACGATCGGCGAGCCGGGGAAGTACACCTCGCCCTCGGGGTAGCCCCAGATGTCGCCGCTGAAGCGGTAGCCGGCGAGCCACTCGAGTGTGGGCTCGTCGACGATGCGCTGTTCCCGCAGGAAGCCGAGGACGCCCGCGTCGAAGCGGAAGTTCTCCACGGCGTCCAGGACCCGGCCGGTGCCCGCGACCACGCCGTAGCGGCGGCCCTCGGGCAGGCGGCGGGTGAAGACCTCGAAGACGGAGCGCCGGTCCGCCGTGCCGGCCTTCAGCGCCGCCTGGAGCATCGTGAACTCGTACTGGTCGGTGAAGAGCGCGGTCGACGGCACGTCCACCGGCAGCCCAAGGTCCGAAACGTTCATGCGGTGAGCGTACCCCCATTTCGTCAATCTGACGAGATCCTCGACGGGCAGGTCGCCCGCACCCGGCGGGGCCGTTTGTGCGATGCGGCCCCCCGGGTGGCAGCATGGGTGGAGTGACTGTGCCCGTGGAGATCGAACGACCGGAGTCGGCCGAGGAGACGCATGTCGTCCCGGAGCCCGACGTGCCCTGGGTGACCCTCGTGCACAACGACCCGGTCAACCTGATGAGCTATGTCACCTACGTTTTCCAGGCGTACTTCGGCTACTCGAAGGACAAGGCGCACAAGCTGATGCTCGACGTCCATCACAAAGGACGCGCCGTCGTCTCCAGTGGCAGCCGCGAGGAGATGGAGCGTGACGTGCAGGCGATGCACGGATACGGACTGTGGGCCACCCTCACCCAGGACCGCGGCTGATGAGCTCTCACTTCGAGCCGCGCGACGGCGGCGGGGCGGCCGTCGCCCTGGACGAGGTCGAGATCGCGATCCTGCGCTCCCTCGCGGTCCAGCTCCTCGAACTCATCGGGCCCGGCGACGAGCCCGCCCAGGGCGAGGACCCGCTGGCCGCCCTGTTCGCCGAGGGGCCGAGCGAGCCGCCCTCCGACCCGGCGCTCGCACGCCTCTTCCCCGAGGCCTACGCCGATCCGGCGGCGGGAACGCCGGACGAGGAACTGCGTGCCGCGTCCGCCGAGTTCAGGCGCTTCACCGAGACCGATCTGCGCACCCGTAAGCGTGAGGACGCGCTCGCGGTCGTACGGAGCCTCGACGCGCTCACGCCCGCCGGGGACGGCGGCGCCGTACTGGAACTCGCCTCCCGCGAATGCCTCCACTGGCTCGGCGCGCTCAACGATCTGCGGCTCACCATCGGCACCCGCCTCGATGTCGGAGAGGACGACGAGAACGAGGACCTGTACCGCCTGCCGGACTCCGATCCCCGCAAACCGATGGTCATGGCATATCTGTGGCTCGGCGCCCTGCAGGAGACTCTCGTCGAAACGCTGATGCCCTGAGATCAGTGCATACGGCACTCATCGTTGTCGTTCGCTCAGCGGATGCTCAAATCCGCATAACGATCCCGTCAACGCTTCTGTGATTCTCCTGCCCAGAGGCATGCCCGCCCATGCGGTGTGATCTGCGTCACTAAACACTCGGCAGGCTGCGTGGTAGAACTTCGCAACTCGTCCGCGACCTCTCCGATCCAAGCGCGGACGAGTCCGGCACCCGCCGGAGCATCATCCGAGCCACCCGCGTCCGAGTCCGTGGACCCGCAGGGTGGAAGCGGTCGCCGACCGGACTTCGGCGCCTGCCCGGAACCCGCTACCTGATCTGCTGCGCCATGCCAGCACCTCCCCGCTCCCGAGGTAGACACATGTCACTCGAGTCCATCACCACTTCCATCGACGAATCCGTCAGCGAGTTCGTCGAGCCGATCGCCACAGCGCTCGGGAAGATCGTCTTCTATTCCGTGAAAGTGAACGGCGCGGAAGTACCCCTCATCGTCGCCTGGCTGGTCCTCGCCGGCCTCGTCTTCAGCAGCTGGTTCGGCCTGGTGCAGTTCCGCAGGTTCCGGCTGGCCACGGAGGTCGTGCGCGGCAAGTTCGACGAGAAGGGGTCGGCCGGCGAGGTCAACCACTTCCAGGCACTCACCGCTGCCGTGTCCGGCACAGTCGGACTCGGCAACATCGCCGGTGTCGCGGTCGCCGTCTCCATCGGTGGCCCCGGTGCCACGTTCTGGATGATCCTCTGCGGTCTGCTCGGCATGGCCACCAAGTTCGTCGAGGTCACCCTCGGCGTGAAGTACCGAGAGGTGCACGCCGACGGCACCGTCTCGGGCGGCCCCATGCACTACCTGCCCAAGGGACTCGGGGAGCGCTTCGGCTCCGGCGGCAGGAAGCTGGGCAAGGTCCTCGCCGTCCTCGCCTCGATCATGCTGCTCTTCTTCGGCCTCTTCGGCGGCAACCTCTTCCAGGTCAACCAGAGCTACGCCCAGCTCGTCTCCGTCACCGGCGGCGAGGGCGGCGCCATCGGCTCGTCCACCGGCGCGCTGATCTTCGGCGTGATCATCGCCGCCCTCGTCGGCGTGGTGCTGCTCGGCGGCATGAAGTCGGTGGCCTCGGTCACCAGCCGCCTCGTCCCGGCGATGGCCGTCATCTACATCAGCGCCTGTCTGATCGTCATCGCGTTCAACGTCACGGAGCTGCCCTCCGCCGTCAGCACCATCCTGAGCGGCGCATTCAGCCCCGAAGGTGTGACCGGCGGTGTCCTGGGCGCCCTGATCGCAGGCTTCAAGCGGGCCGCGTTCTCCAACGAGGCCGGTCTCGGCTCCGCGCCGATCGCCCACTCCGCGGTGAAGACGAAGCACCCCGCCAGCGAGGGCCTCGTGGCCCTGCTGGAGCCGTTCATCGACACCGTCGTCATCTGCACCATGACCGCGCTCACGATCGTCATCGCCAACCCGGCCAGCTGGGCCGAGGCGCGTGCCGGTGAGAACATCGGCGGCGTGGTCATCACCTCCGACGCCTTCGAGACCGCGATGCCGTGGTTCCCGTACGTCCTGACCGTCGCGGTGCTGCTGTTCGCCTTCTCCACGCTGATCACGTGGGGTTACTACGGACTGAAGGCGTGGACCTACCTCTTCGGCCGCAGCAAGGCCAGCGAGACCACGTTCTACCTGATCTACACCCTGATCGCCGTCTCCGGTTCGCTGCTCGCGCTGGAGACGCTGATCGAGCTCGCCGACGCGGTGCTCTTCATGCTCGCGGTGATCAACATCATCGGCCTGTACCTGCTCGCGCCGATCGTCAAGCGGGAGCTCGACAACTTCCTGGAGTTCGTCCGGGCACGGCGCGCCGGCGAACTGCCGGAGTCCGAGGACGATGAACCGGAGGCCGCGAAGGCCCTCTGACCGACCAGGGTCGGCACCCTCGAGGGCCCGCCGCACCCCGCTCCGCCCGCACCGGTCGTCACCGGTGCGGGCGGAGCCGCTTCCGGACGTGTTCGGCGCGCTCCTGCGCCGGGTCGCCCGCGCCCCGCTCTTCGTGGTCCGGGTTCACCCGGACCGGCCGTCGGCCGACAGGTGCCGAAGCGGAAGAACCCGCGGATCGCCGAGCGCGCCGCGCGGCACGAGTGCGCGACGACCTCCGACCGACGACCGCGCGGCGGAGTGTCCACCGCCCGTCTCACCTGATGGCCTCCGGATCTCGCGTCCGGAGGCCGTCTGCCTATCCTGTGGCTCATGCTGACCATCACCCAGGCCCTCTTCGACCAGATCGTCGCCCACGCCCGCGAGGACCACCCCGACGAGGCCTGCGGCGTCGTCGCCGGACCCGAGGGCTCCGGCCGTCCCGAGCGCTTCATCCCGATGCTGAACGCGGCCCGGTCGCCCACGTTCTACGAGTTCGACTCCGGTGACCTGCTCAAGCTCTACCGCGAGCTGGACGACCGCGACGAGGAGCCGGTGATCATCTACCACTCGCACACCGCGACCGAGGCGTACCCCTCCCGCACCGACGTGACCTACGCCAACGAGCCCGGAGCCCACTACGTCCTGGTCTCCACCGCCGACACCGACGACGCGGGCCCCTTCCAGTTCCGCTCGTTCCGCATCGTGGACGGCGTGATCACGGAGGAGGATGTGAAGGTCGTCGACGCGTACTGAGCCCGACCGGTCGACGTCCGAGGCGGCAGGGCCCGGAAGCCGGCGCGAACCCGGCGCCGTCCCGCCACTGCGACCAGGCCCTGCCCCGAAGCCGGGACCCGACCTGCCGCCTGCGCCGACCACACAGAGGGCGCGGAAATGCCCCGGCAGAAGCCTCGCCGCACCCGGTCTGTCCGCATTCCGAGCAACAGAAGTCCATCATGCGAGATCACACTCCGGGATCCGGACCGGGAATCGATACGATGAGCGCATGGTTCTCCCTGACGTGAGCGACAAGACGCCGAGCACCCTGCTGCTCGTGGCGCGGCTGCACGTCGACCTGTGCCGCCTCGCCAGCGCGATGTGTACCGGCCGCGCCCTCCTCCGTCCGTAACAGCGCAGCCCGACCGACGTACGAGCGCACCACCAGCCAGCACGACCCCCACGCGCGGGGGCCACAGCCGCGCGCCCTACGCCATCACCACAACAGGAGCCCACGTCATGGCCATCGAGGTCCGCATCCCGACCATCCTCCGCACCTACACCGACGGCGCCAAGGCGGTCGAGGGCAACGGGGACACCCTTGCCGAGCTCTTCGCCGACCTCGAGAGCCGCCACAACGGCATCGAGGAGCGGATCGTCGACAAGGCCAACGGCGACCAGCTGCGACGCTTCGTCAACGTCTACCTGAACGACGAGGACGTCCGCTTCCTCGACGGCATCTCCACCAAGCTCGCCGACGGCGACAGCGTCACGATCCTCCCGGCCGTCGCCGGCGGGATGGTCTGATCCCCGATGCGCTACGACTCCCCGCTGGCGGCCGTGGGCAACACGCCCCTGGTCCGACTCCCCAGGCTGTCCCCCTCCGAGGACGTCCGGATCTGGGCCAAGCTCGAGGACCGCAACCCCACCGGCTCGATCAAGGACCGCCCCGCGCTCCACATGGTCGAGCAGGCCGAGAAGGACGGACGCCTCACCCCGGGCTGCACCATCCTCGAGCCCACCAGCGGCAACACCGGCATCTCACTGGCGATGGCGGCCAGGCTCAAGGGCTACCGCATCGTCTGCGTCATGCCGGAGAACACCTCCCAGGAACGCCGGGACCTGCTCAAGATGTGGGGCGCCGAGATCATCTCGTCCCCCGCGGCGGGCGGCTCCAACACCGCCGTACGCGTCGCCAAGGACCTCGCCGCACAGAACCCGTCCTGGGTCATGCTCTACCAGTACGGAAACCCGGACAACGCCGGCGCCCACTACGCCACCACCGGCCCGGAGATCCTCGCCGACCTGCCCTCCGTCACCCACTTCGTCGCCGGCCTCGGCACCACCGGCACGCTCATGGGAGTCGGGCGCTACCTCCGCGAGAACAAGCCCGACGTGAAGATCGTCGCCGCCGAGCCCCGCTACGACGACCTCGTCTACGGGCTGCGCAACCTCGACGAGGGCTTCGTCCCCGAGCTCTACGACGCGTCCGTCCTGACCACCCGCTTCTCGGTCGGCTCCGCGGACGCCGTCACCCGCACCCGCGAACTCCTCCAGCAGGAGGGCATCTTCGCCGGTGTCTCCACCGGCGCGGTGCTCCACGCCGCGCTCGGCGTCGGCAGGAAGGCGGTCAAGGCGGGAGAGCGGGCGGACATCGTCTTCGTCGTCGCCGACGGCGGATGGAAGTACCTCTCGACGGGCGTCTACACCGCGGAAACCACCGAAGCGGCGATCGAGACCCTGCAGGGCCAGCTCTGGGCCTGACCCCGCACCGCGCCACCGGTCACAACTTCATACGAACCAGGCGATGTCACCCCTCGTCCCGACACCGGGACGGGGGGTGACGTTACCCACAACACGGGGCGGCTGAGGAGCGACCAGCGCTTTCGCGCCTTACGCTCGACGGACCGCACGACCTTCCCCCAGCCCTCCCCGTCCACGGAGGTTCCAGCTCCATGAAGCTCACCGTCGTCGGCTGCTCCGGGTCGTTCCCGTCCGCGGAATCGGCCTGCTCGAGCTACCTCGTAGAGGCCGACGGCTTCCGGCTGCTCCTCGACATGGGCAACGGCGCCCTCGGCGAGCTGCAGCGCCACTGCGGTCTCTACGATCTCGACGCCATCTTCCTCAGCCATCTCCACGCGGACCACTGCATCGACATGTGCGGGTACTTCGTCGCCCGCTACTACCGCCACGACGGCGGCCGCTGCCCCGCCATCCCGGTCCACGGCCCCGAGGGCACCGAACAGCGTCTGACCACGGCCTACGCCGACACGCCCTCCGCCTCCTCCATGAGCGAGGTGTTCGACTTCCACACCCTGAAGCCGGGCCACTTCGAGATCGGCCCGTTCTCCGTACGCACGGAGAGGATGGCGCACCCCGTCGAGGCGTACGGCATCCGGATCGAACACGGCGGGAAGACGCTCACGTACTCCGGCGACACCGGCGTCTGCGACGGGCTGGACGACCTCGCCGCGGGCGCGGACCTCTTCCTGTGCGAGGCGTCCTTCACGCACGGCAAGGAGGACATCCCCGACCTCCACCTCAACGGCCGCGAGGCGGGGGCCTACGCGCGGCGCGCGAACGCCGGCCGACTGGTCCTGACCCACATCCCCCCGTGGACGGATCCCCAGCAGACCCTGCGCGACGCGACGGCCGTCTACTCCGGTCCGACGGTGGTCGCCCGCCCGGGCGCGGTCTACGAGATCTGACGCCCCGCGCGTCCTTCGCGCCAAACGGTCGAAGCCCCTGCCCTCCGTGCGGAGGGCAGGGGCTTTCGAGCGTAGAGGCGGCGGGGCTACTTCGCCTCGGCCTTCTGCAGCTCGGCGAGCTCCTCGTCGGACTCACGGCCCGGCGTCGGGATGTTGAACTTGGTGATCGCGAAGCGGAACACCGCGTAGTAGACCGCCGCGAAGCAGAGGCCGACGAGCGCCAGACCCCACGGGTTGGACGCGATGCCCAGGTTCAGCAGGAAGTCCACCGCGCCGGCGGAGAAGCCGAAGCCGTCCTTCATGCCGAGCGCCCAGGTCAGAGCCATGGAGACACCGGTCAGCACCGCGTGGATCGCGTACAGCACCGGTGCGATGAACATGAAGGTGAACTCGATCGGCTCGGTGACACCGGTGACGAACGAGGTCAGCGCCAGCGAGAACATCATGCCGCCGACGACCTTGCGGCGCTCGGGGCGGGCACAGTGCACGATCGCGAGGCAGGCCGCCGGGAGCGCGAACATCATGATCGGGAAGAAGCCGGTCATGAACTGTCCCGCGGACGGGTCGCCCTCGAGGAACCGGGCGATGTCGCCGCTCTTGCCGTTGTACTCGCCGGCCTGGAACCACGGGAACGAGTTGAGCAGGTGGTGCATGCCGACCGGGATGAGCGCACGGTTGGCGACGCCGAAGATGCCCGCGCCGACGGCGCCGGAGCCGACCAGCCACTCACCGAGGTTGTGCAGACCGGTGCCCAGCCACGGCCAGATGAGACCGAAGACGATGCCGACGAGCAGACCGGCGAAGGAGGAGAGGATCGGCACCAGACGGCGACCGCCGAAGAAGCCCGCCCAGTCGGGCAGCTTCGTGCGGTAGAAGCGCTGGTAGAGCAGCGCGACCACGATGCCCATGACGACGCCGCCGAGGACCTTGGCGTCGACCGCCTGCTCGACCATGACGATCTTGCCGTCGACTATGGCTTCCTTCTTGGGCAGGCTGCTGTCCGTGAAGGTGCCGAGCACGCTCTTGAAGACGAGGTAGCCGGCCACGGCCGCCAGCGCCGTGGAGCCGTCCGACTTCTTCGCGAAGCCGATCGCGATACCGACGGCGAACAGCAGCGCCATGTTGTCGAGGATCGCGCCGCCGCCGGCGGACATGTAACCGGCGATCTTCGTGACGAAGGTCGGGAACGACTCCTTGCCGAGCATGTCGGGCTGGCCGAAGCGCACCAGGAGCGCGGCGGCGGGCAGCACGGCGACAGGCAGCATGAGGCTGCGGCCGATGCGCTGCATGACAGCCATCGCACCCGCGCCCCTCTTCTTCTTGTCCGCCCCGGGGGCGGCGCCGGCCGTGGTCATCAACTTCCTCCTGGGGGTCCCCCCGGCCGAAGGCCGAGGGCGGGCAAGGCGCCGCCAGAAGGGATGACTACGGGGGAGGGCGGCGTCTTGTACGGGGAACGCGGCCTATGGTCTGGACCGCATGGTCTACACCATTGAGTGGTGTAGACCTGTTGTAGCACGGTGAGGGTTGGATAAGGAACCTGCGAATTTTCCGGTCCGGGTAACGATCCGGACAACGCAGACGAAGGCCCCCGGACCGCCGAGGTCCGAGAGCCCGCCCACCAGCCCCGACGGGCCCGAAGCCGCCTACTTCGTCGCCTCCCGCTCCATCTCCTCCTGCACCTCCTCCGGCTCCCGGCCGGGCGTAGGAATGTTGAACAAAGTGATCGCCAATCGGAAGACCACGTAGTAAATCACCGCGAAACACGCGCCGATCGGCAGGATCAGCCAAGGCTTCGTCCCCAGATGCCAGTTCACGACGTAGTCGATCAGTCCCGCGGAGAAACTGAAGCCGGCGTGCGCACCCAGCGCCCAGGTGATCGCCATCGACGCACCGGTCAACAGCGCGTGCAGGCCGTACAGCAGAGGCGCGGCGAACATGAAGGAGAACTCGAGCGGCTCGGTCACGCCCGTCACGAACGACGTCAGAGCGACGGAGAACATCAGACCGGCGACCCGCTTGCGGTGCTCGGGACGGGCGCAGTGCGTGATCGCGAGGGCGGCCGCCGGAAGACCGAACATCATGATCGGGAAGAAGCCCGTCATGAACAGACCGGCATCGGGGTCACCCGCGAAGAAGCGCGTCAGGTCGCCCTGCACCATCGTGCCCTCGTCGTCGTACTCACCGGCCTGGAACCAGAAGAACGTGTTCAGGAACTGGTGCATGCCGATCGGGATCAGCAGACGGTTGGCCACGCCGAAGATGCCCGCGCCCCACGCGCCCAGGTCGATCAACCGCTTCGAGAAGGCCGTCAGCGCGTCACCCACCGGATCCCACAGGAGCCCGAACAGCACACCCAGAACGCAGCAGACGAAAGCCATGATGATCGGCACCAGCCGGCGGCCGTTGAAGAAGCCGAGCCAGTCGACGAGCCTGGTGCGGTGGTAGCGCTGCCAGATCACCGCCGTCAGCAGACCGATCAGGATGCCGCCGAGCACGCCCGGGTTCTGCGGAGTGCCCGCCGGGAGCGCCTCCGTCACCGTGCCCTCGACCGGGAAGGCCTTGAGCACGCTGTAGTAGACGAGAAAGCCCGCGACCGCGGCGAGCGCGGTGGAACCGTCGGCCTTCTTCGCGAAGCCGATCGCCACACCGATGCAGAACAGCAGGGGGAGCCCGAGCGCACCGTCGAGGATGCCCGTGCCGCCCATGATCAGGACCTTCGAGGTCTTCTCCCAGAACGCGCCGTCCAGATAGGCGCCGAACAGGTTGCCGAGGCTGACCAGCAGACCCGCCGCGGGAAGGACGGCGACCGGGAGTTGAAGGCTGCGGCCCACCTTCTGCAGTCCCTGGAAGAGTCCGTTCCACCACTTCTGCCGCGGCGCGGTCACGCTCTCGGAGCTCATCGGGTCCTCCCGGAACAGGCCTGGTTTGGCAGGTGTTGCAGACTGGTGTAGACCAGTCGCGATACGGTCCTGGGGCCCGGTCACGAGACAGGGCGCCGGTGATCGTCATCTTTGGGTACAAGACGGTTACTCGCCCGTGAAGATGGGCCAACCGTGCGTTACCGTGACAAACCAGACCTACGGTGGGCCGAGGCGATGGGCCGAGGCAGCGCTCAACGCTCCGAACGCAGGGAGAAAGACATGGCCAGCAAGGCTGAGAAGATCGTCGCCGGGCTCGGCGGAATCGAGAACATCGAGGAGATCGAGGGCTGCATCACCCGCCTCCGCACCGAGGTCGCCGACCCCAGCCTCGTCGACGAGACCGCACTCAAGGCCGCCGGCGCCCACGGAGTCGTCAAGATGGGCAACGCCATCCAGGTCGTCATCGGCACCGACGCCGACCCGATCGCCGCCGACATCGAAGACATGATGTGAACACCTGACCACCAGGTCCGCTCCCCAACGCCGGACCACCCAGGGGCCTGATCCGAACCACCGGAACAGGCCCCTCACCCATCTGCCGATAGGCTCGGCGCCATGTCTCGAATCGACGGCCGCACCCCCGAACAGCTCCGCCCCGTCACCATCGAACGCGGATGGAGCAAGCACGCCGAGGGCTCCGTCCTCATCTCCTTCGGAGACACCAAGGTCTTCTGCACCGCCTCCTTCACCGAAGGCGTCCCCCGCTGGCGCAAGGGCAGCGGCGAAGGCTGGGTCACCTCCGAGTACTCGATGCTGCCCCGCTCCACCAACACCCGCGGCGACCGCGAATCCGTACGCGGCAAGATCGGCGGCCGCACCCACGAGATCAGCCGCCTCATCGGCCGCTCCCTGCGAGCAGTCATCGACTACAAGGCACTCGGCGAGAACACCGTCGTCCTCGACTGCGACGTCCTCCAGGCCGACGGCGGCACCCGCACCGCCGCCATCACCGGCGCCTACGTCGCCCTCGCCGACGCCATCACCTGGGCCCAGAACAAGAAGGTCGTCAAAGCCGGCCGCAAACCCCTCACCGGCACCGTCGCCGCCGTCAGCGTCGGCATCGTCGACGGCACCCCCCTCCTCGACCTCTGCTACGAGGAGGACGTCCGCGCCGAGACCGACATGAACGTCGTCTGCACCGGCGACGGCCGCTTCGTCGAGGTCCAGGGCACCGCGGAAGCCGAACCCTTCGACCGCAAGGAGCTCAACGCCCTCCTCGACCTCGCCACCGGAGGCTGCGCCGACCTCGCCGCACTCCAGGTCGAAGCCCTCGCCCGCTCCGCAGAGTAAAGAAGCAACCAAGAACGCCCCAAGGGGCGTCGTTACAGACACGGGCGTACGGGCCGAACCGTACGCCCGTCCGTACCCGGGGAGGACCGTAACTGATGTCCGCGCGCCGCCGCACCGCACTCGCCATCGCCGCCGCTGCCCTCATCGTGCCCGCAGCCGTCGGCTGCAGCGCCATCGACAAGGCACTCGACTGCGTCGAGACGGCCGACGCCATCGCCACCAGCGTCAACAAGCTCACGGAAGCCGTCTCCACCGCCACCGAGGACCCCACCAAGGCCCGCGAAGCGCTCGACGACATCGACCGCGAACTCGACAGCCTCGGCGACAGAACCGACAACGCCGACCTCAGCAAGGCCGTCGACGACCTCTCGGCCGGCGTCGACAACGTGCGCAAGTCCATCGAAGGCGGCGACGCCACCCCCGACATCAGCCCCGTCACCGACGCGGCCACCGAGATCGGCAAGGTCTGCACCCCCGGATGACCCCCGGATAATCGAGCGCATGACCCGACTGATCCTCGCCACCCGCAACGCCGGAAAGATCACCGAACTCAGGGCCATCCTCGCCGACGCCGGTCTCACCCACGACCTCGTCGGCGCGGACGCCTTCCCGGAGATCCCCGACGTCAAGGAAACCGGCGTCACCTTCGCGGAGAACGCCCTCCTCAAGGCCCACGCCCTCGCCCGCGCCACCGGCCTGCCCGCCGTCGCCGACGACTCCGGCCTCTGCGTCGACGTCCTCGGCGGCGCGCCCGGCATCTTCTCCGCGCGCTGGGCCGGCCGCCACGGCGACGACCGGGCCAACCTCGACCTGCTGCTCGCCCAACTCTCCGACATCGATCCGCCGCACCGCGCCGCCCACTTCGCCTGCGCGGCGGCGCTCGCCCTGCCCGACGGCACGGAACGCGTCGTCGAGGGCCGCCTCACCGGCACCCTGCGCCACACCCCGCACGGCACGAACGGCTTCGGCTACGACCCGATCCTCCAGCCCGACGGCGAGTCCCGTACCTGTGCGGAACTCACCCCGGCGGAGAAGAACGCGATCAGCCACCGCGGCAAGGCCTTCCGGGCCCTGGTGCCGGTGGTCAGGGAACTGCTGAGTTGAGTGGACGCACGACAAGGGGCGTGGCACCGATCCTGGTGCCACGCCCCTTCTGTGGGCCCGGTGGGACTCGAACCCACGACACACCGGACCTAAACCGGCGCCCTCTTATCCAGCTGGGGTACGGACCCGCGGCTGCCACTGTACTGTGCCCTGACCTGAGGTGGTGCAGGTGTCCCCCTGGAGAAGCTGCTCGTCTGGCTGTGGCACGACGGGCACAAGTACCGGAGGTTCTCACGCCGGTTGTCGAGCCGGTCACTGTTGATGTGGTCGATCTCCAGGACCAGCGGCCTGCCGCGCCAGGCATCGCCAATTCCGCACTCGGCGCAGACGTGGGGCACACCGAGATCGTCCAGCGCCCGTCGGAGCAGGGCCGTCCGCGTGCGGGGGGAACCGGATTCCTGGCGTCGCAGGATGTCACCGGCAGCCCTTCGATACGGAGATCTCACGCCTCTGGCGTGGGCTCGACCGGTGAAGTGCTCGACCGACAGGCCATGGGCTTCGATACTCCGCTGGACCGTCCTCCGCGAGGAGCCGTTGTCCGGTCTCTTCAGCAGCCTGAGCACTCCGGCCAGGCTGTTGGAATCCCGTACGGCGGATACGAGTTCCTCGCGGCGGAGAGTCTCTGTGCCATAACCCCAGCCGCGGGTGAAGTGCGATGTGTCGATCCCGAACTGGTCGAGTTTCTTGCGTATGTGGCCGTAGGGGCTGTCGTTCGGCGCGTAGCCGAGATACTCCAGCATCTCCCGGATGCTCTTCGAATGGGCAGCGGCTTCGGACAGCCGCACTTTCGAATACGAGCGGCGCTCGCGCGGTGGCAACTGCTCGTCGACGAAATGGGAGGTGTCGATGGCGTACGTCTTGAGCCGGTGACGGATATATCGCTGCGCGATGCTGCCCATGGGAGCATCGACCCGGCGCATGAGATCGACCAGACTCGTCGAGACCGCTGCCGTTCTGGCCAGGAGGTCGCGGGGGTAACTGGCGCTCACAGTGCGGCCCTCCGCTTTCGGCCTCGATACGTGTCCGTCACCGCATGGCAGTTGGGGCACAGGAGTCGCAGGTTGTCGGGCCGGTTGTCCCACCAGTCGCCGTTTCGGTGGTCTACTTCGAGGCGCAGGGGCTTGTCGTGCCATCGTGTGCCGATGCCGCACTCCGCGCACACTTCTGGCAGCCCCATCTGAAGGAGACTCCGGCGGAGTCGACTGCCGGGAGTCCGTCCCTCGCTCGGATCCCGCAGTGTGAGTACGTCACCGCGAGATCCTTTCGGTGCCCGCCGACGTGCGCCGGTGAAATGCGAGGTATCGATGCCGAGAGCGGCGATCCGGCGGCTGATGTGGGCGTGGTTGCCTCCGACGGGATCGATGCCCAGGCCCAGCACAACTTCCCGGACACTGGCCGATCGTGCCACCAGTTCACGCAACCGCTCTTCGGTGTGTCGTGCCCACCCGGACCGGATGTGTGAGGTGTCGATGCCGAAGGTCTCCATCCGGCGGCGCAGATAGCGCCTTGTACCCGGCGTCGGAGTCCCTCCGGATCTGCGCACGGCTTCGTCCCAGGTGGTCGCATCCCGAGCCGCCTCGGTGAGTAACTCCCGCGTGTATTTCGTAGCCATCGTCCCCCTCCGTCCCGGCCGCGTGTTCGCGGTCTCGTACGGAGTAACGAACCGAATATCGGACAGTTACGTCCGTGAAACGGAACGGCCCGTCCCGCTCTTGGCGGGGCGGGCCGTTCCGGTGCCGGGAGGGCTCAGACGCCGAGGTCCTTGATGATCTTGGCGACGTGGCCGGTGGCCTTGACGTTGTACAGGGCGCGCTCGACCTTCCCGTTTTCGTCGACGACGATCGTGGAGCGGATCACGCCCGTCACTGTCTTGCCGTAGAGCTTTTTCTCGCCGAACGCGCCGTACGCCGTCAGGACCTCCTTGGAGGGGTCGCCGACGAGCGTCACCTTGAGGGACTCCTTCTCGCGGAACTTCGCGAGCTTCTCCGGCTTGTCCGGCGACACGCCGATGACGTCGTATCCGGCGCCGGCCAGCAGCTCGAGGTTGTCGGTGAAGTCGCAGGCCTGCTTGGTGCAGCCGGGGGTGAGGGCGGCGGGGTAGAAGTACACGATCACCTTGCGGCCCTTGTGGTCGGCGAGCGAGACCTCGTTGCCGTCGGCGTCGGGAAGGGTGAAGGCGGGGGCGGTGTCGCCGGGCTGAAGTCGCTCGCTCATGGTTCTCCTCGATGGGCGGTCGGTGCGTACGGCGTCGAGCGTAATGGGGGTGCCGTCGGGTGCAGTCGCGTCCGAGCTGACAGACTGTCGACGAAGGACCCACAGAAACACGACCACGGAGGCAGCGCGGTGTCGGATGCCAGGACCCCTGCGCAGATCGAGGCGGACATCGTCCGCAGGCGTGAGCGGCTCGCCGAGACGCTCGACGAGATCGGTGTGCGTGTGCACCCCAAGACGGTCATCGGTGAAGCGAAGGCCAAGGTCGCCGGAGCCGTGGACCGGACGGCCGGACGCGCTTTCGTCGCGGTGAACCGGTCCGTCTCGGATGTGAAGGAGAAGTTCGTCTCCGAGGACGGGGCGCCGAGGCTGGAACGGCTGGTACCCGTCGCGGTGGTCGCGGTGGCGCTGGTGGGCCTGTTGGCGGTGTCGGCGCGCAGGCGCCGTTCGTGACCCTGCGGGGCATGGGGCCTGTCCGGGCAGGTAGGTTCGTCGGGTGAGCGCCAACAGTCATAAGCACAGCCCTCAGCACGACAAGCTGCCCATCCGGATGCTGCACGACCGGGTTCTGGTGAGGACGGACATCCCGGAGGGCGAGCGGCGTTCCAGCGGTGGCATCGTCATTCCGGCGACCGCGGCGGTCGGCCGGAGGCTGGCCTGGGCCGAGGTTGTCGCGGTCGGGCAGAACGTGCGGACGGTCGAGGTGGGGGACCGGGTGCTGTACGACCCTGAGGACCGGGCCGAGGTCGAGGTGCGGGGTGTGGCCTACGTGCTGATGCGGGAGCGGGATCTGCACGCGGTGGCCGCGGACCGTTTCCAGGGGTCGGAGGATTCCACGGGGCTGTATCTGTAGTTCCGTACAGCTGTGGTTCCGCACCTGTGGTTCCGTGTCGGCGGTGGCGCCGCTGTTCGCAGGTGTCGCGAGAGGGCTGGTGGCCGAGGTCACCGGCCCTTTGTGCTGTCCGGGGCCGGGGGGCTTGCTACGTTGGGGGGACCCCGACGAGACGCGCCGTACCGGGTAGGAAAAGACGACGCACCCCGTTGTTGTCCGCGTGTTGCGCGTTGTCGCGCGTCTCGGAGGTGCCGTCATGGCCTGGGTTCTGCTTGTCGTCGCCGGTCTGCTCGAAGTGGGCTGGGCGATCGGGATGAAGTTCACCGAGGGGTTCACCAGGCTGTGGCCGAGTGTGTTCACCGGTGCGGGGATCGTGTCGAGCATGCTGCTGTTGTCGTACGCCGCGAAGTCCCTGCCGATCGGTACGGCGTACGGGGTGTGGGTGGGTATCGGTGCGGCGGGCGCGGCCGTTGTCGGCATGCTGGTGCTGGACGAGCCGGTGACCGCTGCCCGGATCTTCTTCGTGTGTCTGCTGCTGGTGGCGGTGGTCGGTCTGAAGGCGACCTCGGGTCACTGAAGAGGCCAGGCAGGGAGGCCGTCGTCCGCTGCGGGTGCGAACGCCGGCTCCGGTTGTGGCGAGGGGGTGGGTCCGGCCGCGCCGGTACCCGGTCCGGCGGTTGTGCCGGCGGCAGGTGCGCCGGGTGCGCCGGGTGCGCCGGGTGCGCCGGGCCGGCCGGGCTGTTCGGACCTAGCCGGGTGTCCGGGCCGGCCGGGCTGTTCCGCTCGTCCCGGTTTCACGGGCGTCGCTTTGGTGGCGCCGGGGCTCCGTGCGGTGCCGGGGCGTCCGCTGCCGCCTGCCCCGCCGCGCCCGTAGGGGCCGCCGCTGTCGCGGCCGTCGCCGGCCTGCTCGCCCGGTTCGCGGGGCCGGTCGGGGTTCTCGGGCTCACCGGAGCGGCCCCGGTCGTTGGGGTCGTCGGGGTCGCGGAGGTCGCGCGGGTCCGGCGGCGGGTCGTCCGCACCCGGTGCGAGTTGCAGCTCGAAGTCCTTGACCTCGGCCCCTTCGAGGGCGGCGGCCGTGTACTGCCCCCAGATCTCGGCGGGTGCGCCGCCGCCGTTGATGCGTGACATGCCGAGGGCCCCGTACAGCGATGTCTGGACCCCGGTCTTCGGGTTCTGGCCCATGACGGCGACGACGGTGGCGAGGTCGGGGGTGTAGCCGGCGAACCAGGCCGCCCTGTCCTCCTCCGCGGTGCCGGTCTTGCCCGCGGCGGGGCGGCCGGCGGACTGGGCGGCGGAGCCGGTGCCGCCGTCGACGACGCCACGCAGTACGTAGGTGGTGGTGTCGGCGGCCTCACGGCTGACGGCCTGGACGGTGCGCGGCTCGGGGAGCGCGATGTCGACGCCGTTCTTGCTGATCTTCTCGACGAGTGTGTGGGAGACGTGCTTGCCGTGGTTGGCGAGGGTGGCGTAGGCGCCGGCCATGTCGAGGACGCTGGCGGTGGCGGGGCCGAGGGCGATGGAGGGGGAGGGGCTCAGGTCGGGCGTGGTGCTGGGGAGGCCGAGGGCGACGGCGGTGTTCATGACGCGGGCGGGGCCGACGTCGACGGCCATCTGTGCGAAGACGGCGTTGACGGAGTTGTCGGCGGCCTCGCGTACGGGGATGGGGCCGTAGGAGACGTCGTCCTCGTTCTCGGGGGCGTAGCGGGGGCCGTCCCAGCCCTGGACAGGGCGTTTGCTGTCGCCGACGTAGATGGCGTTGGGGGTGATGGGTTGGCCGTTCTGGGTGGTGGAGCGGTTCTCGACGGCGGAGGCGAAGACGAACGGTTTGAAGGTGGAGCCGACCTGGTAGTCGCGGCGGGTGGCGTTGTTGACGTACTGCTTGGTGTAGTCGATGCCGCCGTACATGGCGACGACCTTGCCGGTGTCCGGTTCGACGGAGGCGCCGCCGACCCGTACGTCGCGGTCGGCCTCGCGCTCGCTGTCGAGTTTGGACATCACCCGGTCGTCGACGGCGGCGACGAGTGCGTCCTGTTTGGGTCGCTGCAGGGTGGTGGTGATGCGGTATCCGCCGGTGGCGAGGGTCTTCTCGTCGAGGATGTCGCGTGCGGAGAGGTACTCCTCCACGGCCTGGACGATGTATCCGCCCTGACCGGCGAGGCCGCTGGAGGGCTTCGCCTGACGGGGTGTGGGGAAGCTCATGGCCTCCCGGTCGTCCGCGCTGAGCCACTTCTCCTTGACCATGCCGCCGAGTACGTAGTTCCAGCGGGCGAGTGCCGCCTGCTTCTTCTCGGGGTGGCTGGCGACGTCGTAGGCGTTGGGGGCGTTGAGGAGTCCGGCGAGGTAGGCGCCCTCGGCGATGTCGAGGTCCTGGACGTCCTTGCCGTAGTAGGCGTGGGCGGCGGCCTGGATGCCGTAGGCGTTGCGGCCGAAGTAGCTGGTGTTGAGGTAGCCCTCGAGGATCTCGGCCTTGCTCTGGTTGCGGCCGAGCTTGATCGCGATGAAGAACTCCTTCACCTTGCGGGTGACGGTCTGTTCCTGGCCGAGGTAGTAGTTCTTGACGTACTGCTGGGTGATGGTGGAGCCGGACTGCTTGCCCTTGCCGGTGACGGTGTTCCAGGCGGCGCGGACCATGGCCTGGGGGTCGATGGCGGGTTCGCTGTAGAAGTCGCGGTCCTCCGCGGCGAGTACGGCGTGCTGGACGGTGAGCGGGATCTTCTCGAGGGAGACGTTCTCGCGGTTGATGTCGCCGTCGCGGGCGATGTGGGTGCCGTCCGCGTAGAGGTAGACGTTGGTCTGGGCGGTGGCGGCGGCGTTGGCGGGCGGGATGTCGACGAGCAGGTAGCCGGTGACGAGGCCGGCGATGACGAGCAGTGCCGCGATGAGCAGTGAGCCTGCGGTGATGCGCCAGGTGGGGACGGCGCGGCGCCAGCCGGTGCGTTTGGGGCGGGGCCGGGGGGTGTGCTTCCAGGTGTTCTGGCCGGCGTCGCGGGCGGCGGGTGTGGCACGGGCCTTCTGGGAGTCGGCGGTGTGGGCGGCGGCGGGTGTCCCGGTGTCGTCGGACTCCCGGTCGGTCGCTGCGTCCTCGTCGGTCCCGGAGCCGTCGTCCGCGTCGGGGGCCGTTTCCGCGTCGGGGTCAGCTTCCGGGTCGGGGTCCTCGTCGGCGGCGGGTTGGTCGTCGGCCGCGGGTTCGTCCTCGGAGTCGGGCTCCGTACCGGCTTCGGGATCCGCGTCGCCGCCTTCGCCTTCGCCTTCACGGGACTCGTCCGTGCCCTCGTGCTCGTGCTCGTCCCTGCCCTCACCCTTGCGCCTGCCCTTGTCGGACCGGCCGGCTGCCGTCGCGTCCCGGGGTGTCCAGCCCTGCTGCTGCGGCTCGTCGCTCATGAACACATACTGCACTTTTCGTACCGTTATCCCACGTATTCGGATGCTTCCGTGGCGGTAAAACCCCTCGCGGTGGCCAGTCCGGGTGGGCTAGGGTCGTGCGCTTTGGTGCCCGGGCGGGCGTGTGGAGGGGGAGTGGGCGTGCGGCTTTACGCGGTCGTCGCCGCGGGTGGGTTCCGGCGCTACGCGACGTACCGGGTGGCCACGGCGGCGGGGGTGTTCACCAACACCGTTTTCGGCTTCATCCTGGCGTACACCTATATCGCCCTGTGGGACGAGCGCCCGCATCTCGGTGGCTACGACCAGTCCCAGGCGCTCACCTATGTGTGGCTGGGCCAGGCGCTGCTGATGACCTGCGCCATGATGGGCGGCGGTTTCGAGGACGAACTGATCGAGCGCATCCGCACCGGCGACATCGCCATCGACCTCTACCGTCCGGCCGACCTCCAACTGTGGTGGCTGGCCGGCGACCTGGGCCGGGCCGCCTTCCACCTGCTGGGCCGGGGCATCGTCCCGATGGTGCTCGGCGCCCTGGCCTTCGATCTGGCACTGCCCGCCTCGCCGCTCACTTGGCTGGCCTTCCTGTTCTCGGTGGCCCTCGGCGTGGTGGTGAGCTTCGCGGTGCGGTTCCTGGTGTCGCTGTCGGCGTTCTGGCTGATGGACGGGGCCGGGGTGATGCAGATGTGCTGGCTGGCGGGTCTGTTCTTCTCGGGGATGCTGCTGCCGCTGCACCTCTTCCCCGGACTGCTGGGGGACGTGGCGCGGGCGCTGCCCTGGTCGTCGCTGCTGCAGGTCCCGGCGGACGTGTTCCTCGGCAGGAGCACGGGCTGGGGGCTGGTCCAGGCGTACGCCTTCCAGGGCGGCTGGGCGCTGGCGCTGCTGGCGGCGGGCCGGATGCTGCAGTCGGTGGCGACCCGCAGGGTGGTGGTCCAGGGTGGGTGACGCGCTGCGGGCGTACGGGCTGATCGTGGCGATGTGGGTGCGCTCGACGATGGCGTACCGGGCGTCGTTCGCGATGACGACGTTCGGGAACTTTCTGGCCACCGCGTTCGACTTCGTCGCGATCCTGCTGATGTTCTCGCACGTCGACGCGCTGGGCGGCTATTCGCTGCCCGAGATCGCGTTCCTGTACGGGACCACCAGCACCGCTTTCGGCCTCGCCGACCTGGTGATGGGGTCGATGGACCGGCTGGGGCGCCGCGTACGGGACGGCACGCTGGACACCCTCCTCGTACGGCCGGTGCCGGTGCTCGCGCAGGTCGCGGCGGACCGGTTCGCGCTGCGCCGCCTGGGGCGGGTGACGCAGGGGCTGCTGGTGCTCACGTACGCGCTGGTGACCCTCGACATCGAGTGGACCGTGGCGAAGGCGGCGGCGGTGCCGATGATGCTGCTCTGCGGCGGTGCCATATTCGCGTCGGTGTTCGTGGCGGGAGGGGCGTTCCAGTTCTTCGCGCAGGACGCGGCCGAGGTGCAGAGCTCCTTCACGTACGGCGGGAACACGCTGCTGCAGTACCCGCCGTCGATCTTCGCCAAGGACCTGGTGCGCGGCGTGACGTTCGTTGTGCCGCTGGCCTTCGTCAACTGGGTGCCGTCGCTGTACGTACTGGGCCGCGACGACCCGATCGGCCTGCCCGACTGGTTCGCCCTGCTGCCGCCCGCCGTCGCCGCGGTCTGTCTCGGGCTGGCCGCACTGGCCTGGCGGACCGGGCTCCGTTCGTACCGCAGCACCGGAAACTGAGGACACAGTGGATTTCATCGAACTCGACGGCGTGGAGAAGGTCTTCGACGTGCGGCGGAAGGTGGGCCGGCTGCGCAGGGAGAAACACCAGGTGCGGGCGGTGGACGGAATCAGCTTCACCGTCCCGCGCGGCGAGATGGTCGGCTACATCGGCCCCAACGGTGCCGGGAAGTCCACCACGATCAAGATGCTGACCGGCATCCTCACCCCGAGCGGCGGGCGGCTGCGCGTCGCGGGCATCGACCCCTCGCGTGAGCGGACACGGCTGGCGCAGCGGATCGGCGTGGTCTTCGGGCAGCGCACCACGCTGTGGTGGGACCTGCCGCTGCGCGACTCGTACCGGCTGATGCACCGTATGTACCGCATCCCGGACGCGGTGTTCCGGCGGAACCTGGACCGCTGCGTCGAACTGCTCGATCTGGCGGAACTGCTGGATGTGCCGGTGCGGCAGCTGTCACTCGGGCAGCGGATGCGGGGCGACATCGCGGCGGCGCTGCTGCACGACCCCGAGGTGCTCTACCTGGACGAGCCCACCATCGGACTGGACGTGGTCTCCAAGGCGAAGGTGCGGGGGTTCCTGCGCGACCTGAACGCGGAGAGCGGCACGACCGTGCTGCTGACCACGCACGATCTCACGGACATCGAGCAGTTGTGCAAGCGCGTGATGGTGATCGACCACGGGCGGCTGATGTACGACGGGGCGCTGGCCGGGCTGCACGAGGTGGGTGAGAGCGAACGGACGCTGGTGGTGGACCTGGAGCGTGAACTGCCGCCCATCGAGCTGGAGTCGGCGCGCACCGTGAAGGTGGAGGGGCCGCGGCAGTGGCTGGCCTTTCCTGCCTCGGTGTCGGCGGCACCGCTGGTGGCGACGCTGGCGGAGCGGTATCCGCTGGTGGACCTGTCGGTGCGGGAGCCCGACATCGAAGCGGTGATCGCGAAGATGTACGCGGAGCGCTCGGCCTGACCCCCTCTGCTTGACGGGTTTGACTAGGCTGACGGTATGACGAGCGAACTCCCTGAGATGCGTGCCTCCGATGCCGAACGGGAGCAGGTCGCGGAGCGCCTGCGGGATGCCGTGGCGGAGGGGCGGCTCGACATGGACGAGTTCGACCAGCGTCTGGACATCGCCTACCGGGCGCGTACGCGCGGTGAGTTGGAGCCGCTGGTACGGGATCTGCCGGCGACGTCCGGCCCCGCCTCCGTGTCATCCGCCTCTTCTGCCGCGCCGGCCCGCGGCTCCTGGTCCGGCCGGGTCGGCGGCCGGGCCACCTCGAAGGGCGCGTTCTCGTTCTGGGGCGGTTTCGGGCGCCGCGGTACGTGGACGGTGGGACGGAGGTTCACCGCGTTCGCGCTGATGGGCGGCGGTGAGCTGGACCTGCGCGAGGCGCGGTTCGAGGACCGCGAGACCGTGATCGACTGCGTCGCCGTCATGGGCGGGATCCAGGTCACCGTGCCTCCCGGCCTGAACGTGGAGGTCAGGGGCATCGGCCTGATGGGCGGCTTCGACGAACACGGCAGCGTGGAGGCGGCCCCCGACCCGGACGCGCCCCGCGTGATCATCAGGGGGCTGGCACTGATGGGCGGGGTGGCCGTGCAGCGCAAGCTCACCAGGGCGGAGAAGCAGCAGCTCAAGGCGGAGCGGGAGGCGGAACGCAGGCTCCGTAAGGGTGAGGGACGCAAGGAGCTCGGCGGCGCGTGACGGCCGGTGCGGGCCTGGTCCCCTACCCGCCCTTCCCGAACCGGGACGAGCCCCGGCGCCCCGGTGCCGCCCTGCGCGCCGGGCCGTTGTACCGCTCCGGCGGGTCCCGGACCGCGCTTCGCGCGGTGGCCTCAAACGCCGGTCGGGCTCCAAGGAGCCTCGCCGGCGTTTGAGGCGCGGGGGTCTGGGGGCAGAGCCCCCGAAACACCGCGCGGAGCGCGGTGAACGGGTCCGGGCGGAGCCCGGTCGCGGGATGGGGGCACCTCCATGGCCGCCAGACCGTAGGGGGAGGGCGGGGCGGGGAACACGCCACGCCCAGTGGCTCCCAGGAATGGTGGCGCAGCCCGCCACAGCAGCGGCGCGGCGCAGCTGATGTGTACTTGTGACTCCTCCACCCCGTGAACGGGGTGGCTTCTCGCTATGCCGGGTTGGCGTTGCGACGGACCAGCCCGGCCCGTAGAACGTTGGTTGCTCCCACGACGTCGGCGTGCGCGGTGTGGCCGCAGGCGACGCAGTGGAACTTCTCCTGTGTGGGCCGGTTCTCCTTGGCGGTGTGCCCGCATTCGGGGCACCGCCGTGAGGTGTTGCGGGGGTCCACGGCCATCACTTCCCGCCCGGCACTCTCAGCCTTTGCGTTCAGGATCGCGAGGAACACCCCCCACCCGGCGTCAGCTATCGAGCGGTTCAGCCCTGCCTTGCTCGCGGCCCCGTTGGGCAGGAACGCGCCCGCCTGCTCGGGGTCGGGCTTCGGCGCGGGGGCCTTGCTCATGTTGCGGATCTTGAGGTCTTCGTGCGCGATGAAGTCGTGCTCACGGACCAGGCCCAGCGCGGTCTTGTGCGCGTGGTCGAGCCGTTGCCGGCGCACCTTGCCATGCACAGTCGCGACCTTTTCGACGGCGTGCTGGTGGTTCTTGGTGCGGTCCTTGGCCTTGCGGCGCGGGAACCTGGACAGGGCTTGCTGCGCGGCTTCGAGCTTCGCGGCAGCCTTGCGGGCGTGGCGGAGGTTGGCGACGTGCTCACCGTTGGAGGTGGTGAGGAACGAGGCGATGCCGAGGTCGATACCGACCACGCTGCCCGTCGCGGGCAGCGGCTCGGGCTGTTCCTGCTCGGCGGTGAGCACGACGAACCACTTGCGGCCCTCACGCTTGACCGACACGGTCTTGACCTTGCCCACCACCGCACGGTGCTGGTTGACCTTGACGTGCCCGACCCCCTGGAAGCGGACGCGGGTCACCGGGTCGTGCGGCGTGCTGTTCCAACGGCAGCCGTCCCCGTCCTTCGGGAAGTCCACCGTGTCGTACCAGTTCACCCCGCGAAATCGTGGGTAGCCGGGCGTGTCACCGGCCTTGAGCCGACGGAAGAACGCGGCGAACGCCTTGTCCAGACGGCGGAGTGTGGCCTGCTGCGAGGAGAAGGACCACCGGCCCTGGCGCTCCGGGTCGAACGCCCGGATCTCCTTGAGCTGCCCGGACTGCTGCCCGTACCTGATGCTCGTCTTCGAGACGTGCCGGTAGGCATCACGGCGTTCCTGCAACGCCCCGTTGTAGAGGGAGCAGTGATCCCGCAGCATCTCGCCGAGCGCGGCTGTCTGGCCCACGGTGGGCCGCATGAGGAACTTGTACGCACGGATCATCCGGCCCACCCCCTTCCGGTCGGGTTCGTCGAACATACAACGCTTGGTTCATGTCACCACGCTGGGAACCAAATACCGATATTCGACGGGGCCGCCACGTCGTCTACAACCTTCACGTGCATTTGGTGTTCGTGACGAAGTACCGGCGCGGGGTCTTCAACGACGAGATGCTTACGCGCTGCGAGGAGATCATGCGGAACGTGTGTACGGACTTCGGTGCGGAGCTGATCGAGTTCAGCGGCGAAGAGGATCACGTGCACCTCCTGGTGCACTACCCACCGAAGGTCGCCCTGTCGAACCTGGTCAACTCCCTCAAGGGCGTCTCTTCCCGGTACCTGCGCCAGGAGTTCACCGGCCACGTCAACCGCTTCATCATGCACGGCCGGTTCTGGTCCGGCTCCTACTTCGCCGGATCGTGTGGCGGAGCACCGTTGAGCATCGTCAAGCAGTACATCGAGCAGCAAAAACGCCCCTCGTGACCTGCGGGTCAGAGCAATCATGAGATCGGATTCCCTCCCCGCCCAAAGGCGAGGATTCCCTCCGAAGAGAGGGATGGACACATCACATCCGGCACGGTCCGGGAACTCGATGTGCCGCCCAGGAGTACCTGATGTAGGGACGAGTGGTACGGACATTGCGTACGGATGCGGTGCTGACGTGAACGCGGACGTGAACGCGGACGCGGATGTGGGCGCGGATGTGGGCGCGGGCGTGGACGGGTGGAGTGGATGGAACGTACAGAACCGGATGAGCCGGCCGGCGGCGACCGGGCCGTAGGGGAGCGGCAGGCGCCGCGGCCCGGCCCCGGGCCCGGACCGGGCCGCCGGGCCGAGGCGGGCCCCGCCCCCTCGACGGTGCTGCCGCCCTTCGCGTACACCGAGGCCGACGAGGAGAAGCGGCGCGGAGTGCGCCGTATGAAGACGACGGCGACCGGTCTCCTCGTGCTCGTCGCGCTCGTCTTCGTCCTCGCCACCTGGGCGAAGAACGAGGGCCTCGGCGGCTGGGCCGGTTACGTCGCGGCCGCCGCGGAGGCCGGCATGGTCGGCGCGCTCGCCGACTGGTTCGCCGTCACGGCCCTCTTCCGGCACCCGCTCGGCATCCCGATCCCGCACACCGCGATCATCCCGAACAAGAAGGACCAGCTCGGCGCCTCGCTCGGCTCGTTCGTCGGCGAGAACTTCCTCTCCTCGGACGTCGTACGGCTCAGGCTCCGCGCCGTCGGCATCGGCAGCCGGCTCGGTGCCTGGCTTGCCGAGCCCGCGCACGCCGACCGGGTCACCGCAGAACTGTCCACGGCCCTGCGCGGCGCGCTGACCGTGCTGCGCGACTCCGACGTGCAGGCAGTCGTCGGAGAGGCGATCACGCGCCGCGCGGAAGCGGTCGAGATCGCGCCCGGCATAGGCAAGACGCTTCAGAAGGTGGTCGCCGACGGCGCACATCACCGTGCCGTCGACCTGATCTGCAGCCGTGCGCACGACTGGCTGGTCTTCCACTCCGACTCGGTGATGGACGCGGTCGAGGGCGGTGCGCCCGGCTGGACCCCGCGCTTCGTGGACAAGAAGATCGGCGAGCGCGTCTACAAGGAGCTGCTGCGTTTCGTCACCGAGATGCGTGACATGCCGGGCCATCCGGCGCGCGGGGCGATCGACCGCTTCCTCGGCGACTTCGCCTCGGACCTCCAGTCGGACACGGACACCCGCGCACGCGTGGAGCGCATGAAGTCGGAGCTGCTGTCGCGCTCGGAGGTGCAGGACGTGATCGCGTCGGCCTGGGCCTCCGTACGAGCCATGATCATCTCGGCGGCGGAGGACGACCGCAGCGAACTGCGTCTGCGGGCCCGCGCCTCCCTGCTCTCCCTGGGCTCGCGCCTGGCGACGGACAGCCGGCTGCAGGCGAAGGTCGACGGCTGGGTGGAGGACGCGGCGGTGTACGTGGTGAGCACGTACCGCGGCGAGATCACCTCGCTCATCTCGGACACCGTCGCGAGCTGGGACGCGGAGCACACGTCCAAGAAGATCGAGGCGCACATCGGCCGCGACCTGCAGTTCATCCGGATCAACGGCACGGTGGTCGGCGCGCTGGCCGGCCTGGTCATCTACACCGTCGCCCATGCGCTGGGCGCGTGACCGGTCCCTGCCCGACAGTCACGCGCCCAGCGCCTCTTGGGGGAGGTACGGATGAATACGTGCGCAGTGCCGGAAGCGTTCAGCCGAACTCGGGGATCCGGGACGAGAAGGCTTCCGGCCCCGGTCAGTGACCGCGCCGGGTGACCGTCCACGAGGCCAGTGCCACCCCGGCGGCCACCGTGAACACCGCCGGCCATGCGCCGATCCTCCTGGCGAGCGGATGCGACCCGGCGAACGCGGCGACGTACGCGGCGCTCAGCCCGGCCGCCGCCTTGGGCCCGGCGTCATGGTGCCACTGCCGGGCCGCCACGGCTCCGGCCGCGGCGAGGGCCGGCCCGCCGAGGGGCTGCTTCCGGGTCCAGCGGGCGACCCCGTACCCGCCGACGAGTCCGCCTGCCGCCACCGCCGCTGCGGGAACCCTGGCCATCGCTGCCGCCTTTCGCGTTTTTGCTTCCGTTGCTGTCATGTCGTATCCGAGGCCGGGCCGTTGCCGTTCTCGCCGTTGCCCGGTCCCGCCGTTGTCGCTGCTTCCTGTGAATCTTCCCAGTCAGTGGAAGAGCTGGCCACGGACCGCCCCGTCCGGGAACTCCTCGGTGTGGATGTTGGAGTAGAAGGCCCACGGGTTGTCGCGGATCTCCTTCACCAGCCCGGCGTGCTGGTGGTTCAGCCGCCCCGAGACGGCGAACAGCCCCTCCGGCACAGGCTTGTCGAAGAAGCCGAGCACCACGTCGCCGTTCCTGCCGAAGTCGCCCTTGTGGATGTGCGCGGCGCTGGGCGCCTTGATGTCGGCCCAGGCGAGCGAGAAGTCGACGGTCCGGCCCTTGGGGTGCAGGAACGTCACTGCCTTCCCGTCCCG
The DNA here is from genome assembly GCF_042888225.1 of Streptomyces sp. NPDC003023. Taxonomy (NCBI): domain Bacteria; kingdom Bacillati; phylum Actinomycetota; class Actinomycetes; order Kitasatosporales; family Streptomycetaceae; genus Streptomyces; species Streptomyces sp. NPDC003023. The sequence goes on along the minus strand of NZ_JBIAPL010000006.1, from coordinate 345,045 downwards.
GTCGTTGACCTTCGTCGCGTCGTTGTCGGCGACCTCCTGGGCGCCGTTCGCCAGGGCCCGCAGCTTGCCGCCCTTGATGATGTGGAGCGGGTTGATGTTCTTGTGCAGCTGTTTGAGCTGCCCGCGCACGGCACCGCCCGGGAACTCCTCGCTGTGCAGGTTCATGTAGAACCCGGACGGGTGCTCGACGATGCGCTTCGCCAGCGCGGCGTCCGTGAACGTCGTGTGCCCGGCGGCCGAGTGCAGCGAGTCGGGCATCGGCGTCCCGAACAGCGCCACCTTGACGTCGCCGTTCTGTCCCGCTGCGCCCTGGTGGATGTGGCCCTGGCTCGGTACGAACCCCTCCCACTGCATCGCGAAGACCACCCGGTCGCCCTTCACCTGCATCAGGGCGACCGCCTTCCCGTCGGGGTCGTTCACCGCCGCCCCGCTCTCGTCGGGCACCTCGTGCGCGCCGGTGAGGATCACGGCGTAGGTGACGGCCTTGCCGTGGCCGGGTTTTGTGGACGTGGACGTGGACGCGGACGCGGACGCGGACTGCGCGGTACTTCGCCCCCCTCCGTGGCCGTCGTGTGCGACGGCTGGGACGACACCGGCCACGGCCAGCACGAGGGTGGCGGCCGACACGGCGAGAGTGCGCTTGTGCATTGCGGATGAACCTCTCCTCGGGGGCCGGCCCGGTCGTGGCCGGTCGGGGACTGGTACGCGTCGCCCGCGCGGCTCGTTCAACGAGAGATCCGTCGAATCCGATTGAACAGCCGGTCAGTTGACGCCGTACCACCCGCCGTACGCCCGCCCCCCACCGCACCGGAAGCAGAGGGACCCCACCATGCGCAGCACCCGCAACCGTGGCCGCATCAAGGCCCTGACCGCAGCCTCGCTGACGGCCCTGGCGCTGCTGACCGCCACCGCGTGCGAGGACTCCGGGGGCTCCGGCTCGTCGTACGGCGCGGGTGCCGCCGGGCAGCAGGCGGACCGGCAGCCCCCGGCCGACGCCGGAGCCGGGGCACCGGCCGAGGCCGACCCGTCCACCGGCGAGCAGCCGGCCCCCACCGCACCGCCCGAGCGGGCACCGGCCCCTTCCATCTCGGTCCGCACGGCAGAGACGGAGCTCGGCACGATCCTGGTCGACGACCAGGGCCGCACCCTGTACGGCTTCACCAAGGACAAGCCGGGCCGGGCCGACTGCGACGCCGACTGCATCGCCGTCTGGCCCGCGCTGATCTCGGCCAAGGACGTGACCGCGCAGGGCGGGGCCGACGCGTCACTCCTCGAGGAGGTCAAGCTCGGCGCGGGCGCGGAGCAGGCGGTCTACGGCGACTGGCCGCTGTACTACTACGTCGGCGACGTGACGGCCGGCGACGTGAACGGCCAGGGCCTGGACGGCGAGTGGTTCGTGATCGCCGCCGACGGCAAACTGATCAGGACCGAGGCCTGACCGGCCTCCCCCCTCCTGCCCCCGGCCTGCTCCCCGGCGGCCGCGTCACTCGCAGCCGACGCCGTCTCCGTCGCGGTCGAGGTGCCGCCCGTACCCGGGATCTCCGACGCGGACCGGCGCGGCCCCGGCGGCCCGTGCGGCGGAGCAGTTGGCGTAGTACGTGCTGCCCGACCCGCCCCCGGTCGTACCGCCGCTTCCGCTGCCGCCGCCGCTCGAGCCGCCGTCGCCGTAGTACGGCTCGCAGCCGACGCCGTCCCCGTCGCGGTCGAGGTGCGGGCCGAACCCGGCTTCTCCCTCGTGGATGGGGTCGGCACCGGCGGCGCGTACGGCGTCGCAGTTCTCGTACATCGCAACCGGCTTGGGAGTGGGCTTGGGCTTCGGCTTGGCGGTGGGAGTGGGAGTCGGGGTGGGGGTCGGCTTGGTGACCGTGATCCGCACGACAGCGGTGGCCGAGACGCTGTCCGTGCCGTCCGTCGCGACGCGGTACGTGAACTCGTCCTCGCCACCGAAACCGTCGGCGGGTGTGTACGTGATGCCGGTGCCGTCGACGACGGCGGTCCCGTTGCCCGGCGCGCTGTCGACGGTGAGCGTGAACTCCCCGGCGGGCCAGGCGTTCTCGAGCGACTGGGCGGAGGCTCCTGCGGGGGTGACCCAGTCGTTCGCCAGTACCTCCACCACGATCTCCTTTCCGGTGCCGGCGCCCGCCTCGTCGTCGTCGAGGTTGAGCGCGGGCTTCGGCGGCGCCGTCGGTGACGGGGTGGGCGCGGCGCTCGAGGACGCGGCGACCGGCTTGGCGTCGGCGCCGTCGTCCTCCCCGCCGCACCCGACGAGCGCGGCGGCCATCCCGATCACGCAGACGACCGGCACAACCCGCGTGCGTATCGCGCTTCTTGCCATGTGAGCCCCCCAAGGCCGTTGAACAGAAAACGAAAGCTGATCGTGGCACTCCGGTGAGCAACTCGGGGATGGTATGGAGAAGTTGTGATCAAATTGTGTGCATGAAGGTGGTGCGGCGAAGGCTGAGCCGTCGCGTGGGACGCGGCCACATGCCGCGTACGCGCGCCTCACCCGCCGGGGCGGGCCAGCCGCGCCAGAACCCGGTGGCGCAACAGCTCGTACTCCTGCGCACGCCGCCGGGGCCGGCCGGAAGGTCTGGTGACCGCACGACCTGCGGTGACGGCCTGGCCGAGCCGGAACTGGTCGCGGGTGAGGTCGACCTCGGTACCGTCGGGCAGCCGGTTCCACCAGTGGAAGCCGTGCTGTTCGCCGGCCAGGTGCACCTCGCCGAGCACCAGCTCGCCTCCGAAGAGGTCGTGCACGACGAGGGCCGTGATGTCGCAGTGCCCCCACGCCGGGTTGTCGGCGTGCCACCCGGCCCGATCGAGATCGTCGGGCGAACAGGTGTCGGCAGCCCAGCAGGCGCGCAGGGCGTTCTCCAGGTCCGTGAGCGTCGATGGGGTCATGCACGGCAGGATGCCGCAGCCCAACGACAACCCGTACACCTCAGCTGGTTCGTGCCCCCGGCCGGCTTCTGTCACCGGCCTCCTGCCGCTACCTGGACCAGCGCATGCGTCCCGCTGGTGCGCCACGGCTGCCCACTCGCGTCGAGGGTGGCCACGGTGTCCTGCTCCAGGCCGGTGATCACGTCGGACTTCAGGGTGCGCAGCGCCGCCACCGGTCCCGGGAAATACGCGGTCCGCTCACCGAAGGGCGTGGTCGGCTCCCAGAGCCGGTCTCCGACGAGACGGCGGTAGTTCAGGTCGCCCTTCACGATCGTCACCGCGGCCTCGGCGAACTGCTTCCGCAGGGTGTCGGGCATCGCGGCGTACGGAAACGGTGCGCGGAAGAAGTCGTGCGCGCGGACCTCGAGCCGCCCGTCGGCCATCGCGTTCCACAGGCGCCGCCCGATCTCCGCGGCGTATCCCGCCGCCCTTGGTGCCGCCGCCTGAGTGAGGCGGCGCACGCTGTCGACGACGTCCGACATGGTGGCGTCGGACACGTAGTACGGGTACGGCTTCACATGCAGCACCACGCGCAAGGCGCGGCCCGCGTGCAGCAGATGGTCGATGAGCACGAGGTCGGGGATGAGCTCGCGCCCGGCGTTGTCCGCGACGAGGTGCACGGAGGCCGCCGCGCCGCCGGCCGGCAGCAGCGACCACAGAGCCGCGCTGTCGTCGGCGACGAGCCCGGTGCCGGTGCCGGTCCCGGTCTCGATTCCGGTGCCGGTCCTGGTCCTGGTCCCGGTTTCGGCGCCTGGTGACGTCGACCGCGGACCACCCGAATCGAGACGGAAGCCGAGGTCGGCCCGGTTGCCCCACAGGGACGCGCCGAGGAGCGCGGGCGCCTGGACGTCGGCGGGCCGCCCGGACAGTTCGTCGAGGGCGGCGAGCTCGTCGTCGACGGTCGAGCCGCGCAGCTCGGCGGCCTTGAACGGCGCGAAGGGCTCGATCCCCTGCCACGGGCCGGGCGTGAAGTGTCCGACCGCGCCGAGGAGCCTGCGATAGAAGTAGCTCTCCGCCCACAGGAACGGCACGTCGAACCACGACCGCCCGAAGCACCCGTCCCCCCACGCCGCCCACCGTTCGCGGTCGTGAGCGTCCGCCGGGAGCGGTTCGATCACCCCGTCGGTGGTCTCGGCGAGAAGCGCGTCGAGCGCCGCGTGCTGCGCGGGCCCGAACGGGAACGCGTCGCGGACCTGCCGGATGAGCGCCGGGTGGCGCTTGGCCAGCACGCTCCAGGCGAACGATCCCGGCTCGTTGCCGAGGATCACGGGTGCGGCATCGTCGTGGCTTGCGGGCGTCGCGTCTGCGGACATCGGGCTCAGCTGCTCCTCGGTCGTTGCGGGCCGCGGCCGGTGCGCCGCCGACGGCTCGCCCCATGATGCCGACCGGAGGGCCGCTCGACCGCAGGGCCGCTCGAGCGGAAGGGCAGCTCGGGCGGAAGCGGTCAGAAGAGGTCGGCGATCAGCACGACGGCCGGGGGCAGCGCCTGCCCGAGCGAACCACGCCACAGCCCGGGGGCGGAGACGAGGAGCGTGATCCCGCCCGCGATTATGAAGAAGGAGATGTAGACGATCAGTGTCCGGCCGACGGACTCGTGGCCCAGGCGCAGGGCCACGAACCCGGCGACGAGACCGAGCGCGAGGTACAGGTTGTAGAAGCCGACGTTGACGCGCCACAGCCGGACCTCCGGCGCGTCAGCGGTGCTGCCGGTGAGGAGCACCCGGACCTGGGGCCGGCCGTAGAGGAAACTCTCCAGCGGCCACACGACGACGTGGATCGCGGCGGCGACCAGGGCGAAGACCTGGCTGACGGCATTCATGCGCCTCATGGTCGGCGGCAGCCGCACGGGCTGTGATCCGACACTCTGCCGGTCCGCCCGGTTCACCCGTTCACTCCGAGGCCGCGTGCCGGGCGGCCCGGCCCCGGCGAGGCCTCTGTCGGTGAGGGCCGCCCCTGCCTTCGCGCCCCTTGCCGACCGGCACCAGGACGCACGCCGACGGCGATCTGTCCATACCGCCTAGACTGGGAGGATCAAGCTGGTCCCGGCGAGAGGGCCGGTTGGACGACGGACGGAACACGATGGCTCTCTCGATCATCAAGACGCACGGCAGCCTGAACGACATCTTCGTGATCGACGGCGCCCCCACCGACCACTTCGCGGAAGCGGACGTCGCGCGTGCCGTGCGGACGCTCTGCGACCGCGGCCGAGGGCTCGGCGGCGACGGCGTGTACTTCATCGCCGACAACGGTGACGGGACGGCCCAGGCCCACTTCTACAACCCCGACGGCTCCGCGTCGCTCCTCTGCGGCAACGGCATGCGCGGTGCCGGCCGTCTGCTGCTCGACCGCTACCAGGCGGATCAGGTCGTGATGCGCACCGGACCGTACTCGTTCACCGTCCGTGCCGCCGACACCACCCCGCACGGCGTACGCCAGGTGTCCGTGGCGCTCCCGCCGGTCGACTTCACCCCGGCCGAGCCCATCGTCGCCGGGGCCGACGGCCCCTTCGTGGACCAGCGGCTGCCCGCCTACCACGCCTCCCGACGCGTGTCGGCCCTCGCCGTACCCAACTCGCACCTGATCACCGTGCTCGACGACGCCTACGACGAGGCGGAGCTCGTGGAGACGGGAAGCCGCGTCGCGGCTGCTCCCGGCGCCTTCCCGATCGGCGCGAACGTGTCCTTCGTACGCCCCCTGACGGACACCGAGGCCTTCGTCCGCACCTTCGAGCGCGGCGCCGGCCTCACCCCGTCCTGCGGCTCCGGCAACTCCGCCTCCCGCGCGGTCCTCTCCCGCCTGGGCAGGGCCGAGCCCGGGCAGCCGGTCGTCATCCGCAACGCCGGCGGCGTGGCACGCAGCTGGATGCAGACCGACGGCGACCGGTGGCAGCCCGTCCTCGAGGGCAACGGCACCAAGGTCTACGCCACGGAACTCGACCCGGCGGCGCTGCTGGGCGAGGGCCCGATCGCCCACGAGCGCGAGACCTTCGCGGACGAGGCGGCGGCGTTCGCGGCACTGAGCAGCGACAACCTCGCCGCGCTGAAGGAAGCGGGCATCGAGACCTCCCTGGAGGGCCCGACGGGCGTCTGAGCCCGGCTGCGGTCGCGCCGCGCGCCAATGCCCGTTTGGACTCCTCGCGCGTTTCCCGCCGGAGAAGGCGTCCCCGCACCGGCCGACGGCACACCGGCGTCAGATCATTCTCCTATTGCCCGAAACCAGGTCTGCCCGGCGCCAAGGGGCGGGATCGCTCGTGCAGTTCGCGTGCGTGCGCGTTCCGCAGGTGGGGCCGGATGGCGGCCATCATGGCCCGGTAACGGTCGTCGCAGCGGCCCGACTGGACATGTTCGTAGTCGTCCAGCATCCGGTGCCAACCGCCGCAGGCCTCTTCCAAATGCCCCAGCCGCAATTTCCGCTCGGCGAGCGTTGCCTCGCGAAGGACGCGGATTCTCCGGTAAACGGGCGCGCGCAGCCGGTTCGACTCCTCCAAAGACGCCACCGAACCTGCGACGTCGCCGAGTTCGTAGCGGACCTGCCCTATGTGGTAGTTCAACGCGGCAGGGTCGTACGAACGGAATGCCGTCACGCGCGACTCGGCTCGGTCCATCGCCGACTCGGCCTCGTGCATCCTGCGCAGTGCGGTTGACCGGTCGCCGGTCCGAGCTGCCGCGTGAGCCTGCTGACCCGCGAGGAAGGCCAGCATGCGAGGGCCGGCCTGCGGGGTCGCGGCCGCGGCGGCGTCGGCCAGTTGGAGTGCCTTGGCGCCATGCCCCAGGTCCACGGCCTGGACACTCATGCCGCGTAGCGTCGTGCAGTACGTGAGATGGTCGTCCGCGCCCCCGGCCAGCTCGAGTGCCTTCGTGTAATAGCGCTGGGCAAGTCCGTCGGATCGTTCGTCCATGGCCATGTAGCCGGTGAGGTAGCAGTGGTCGGCGGCTGCCGACAGCATCGCTCTGCGAATGGATTGAGGACCGTCGGCCTTGAGGTACGGAGCGACGGTGTTCACGAGGAATGCCGCCGCCATAGGGCGCGCGTGCCGCCCCCCGAACATGTCGTCTATCTCGCTGATTCGCTCGGACATGGCAATGACGGCGTTGACCTCGCCCTGGCCGATGCGTAGGTGTGGATTGCGTCGATAGGCCTCGAAACGGCCCACGAGATCAGTGAATCCTGGGATCAGCGCCGCGATGGAGTAGAGACCGACACTGCCGAGTACCGCTCTGCGGGATGGGTCCATGTCCACGCTCCCCAGTTCGACCAGTCCCGTCACCGTATCCGGGGCTTGGGCCGTGGGGTCCGCGTTGTCGTCGAACCCCAGATCCCTCGGCGTCACCGGCCGTGACAGCCGCCGCGAGAATGCCTCCACGACTGCTGGCTGTACCCGCTTGCGCGGTGTGGTCCCGGTCAGCCAGTGGCACACGGCGGAGTCGTCGTAGCGCAGGAACAGCCCCAGTTCTGCCCCCACCTTGTTGACCGCGCGGGCGACCTCGCCGTTCGTCCAGCGGGCCTCGGTGAGGAGGGCAGCGAGGGCACGGTTCGGTGTGCGGACACTCATGACGTTGCCTTCCCCGAAATTCAGGACTTTCAACTCCCTGCCAGCCACAAGCAATACCCACCCGCCGTGTGTGGCTGTTCACTGAACGTTAGCGCGCTCGAGTGTCGGGCGGCACACGGTGAACAAGTCGGAGCGGACTGATGGACGTGAACGCGTGTCGAAGCGAAGTGCGGCGACAGACGTGGGAGTTGCCGTTTCTGGCCGAGGCTCGGGAGCTCGCCGCGCTACGTCGCGTCATGGAACTGCACCTGCGCCAATGGGGCTTGCCACACCTCACGGATGCAGTGCGGCTCTGCGTGACGGAACTGGTGGCGAATGTGATTCGCCATGTTGGGGACCTGACTCCCACGACCTTGGCGGTGTCGATGAACGGCACCTTCCTCCGCCTTGAAGTCCGGGACCCTGACACCCGTGTCCTGCCCACGCTGCTCTCGCCCCGCGCTGAAGACGAGGCCGGCCGTGGCATGGCCCTGGTGGACGCCGTGGCCGACCGCTGGGGCGTCATCCTCCGCCCGGAGAGCAAAGTCACCTGGTGCGAGATGGCCACGGGTCTGACGGCGCCCAATGGCCATCTCAGCGACCCGGGCGTCACACGCGCCGAGGCGCTGATCGGCCTCTACACCTCCGTCCGACACCCTGCGATGGATGACCGCAGCCGCTTGCGCATCGTCACGGCCGAGGAGTCGGCGATCGACGTGATCACCGACCTCCTCCTGTGGCTCCGCGCCCACGGCTGCGATTCGGACGAGGCCCTAGACCAGGCCCAGTCGCGGGTGGAAAGCGACCTTTGACCGATAGGTTGGTCGAATAGTGCGGACTGTCGAAGGCGGCGACAGCCGAGCGCGCAGGGAGCCAGAGGACAACTTGGTCAGCTCGCGGCGATGGCTGAGTAAGTCCACACATCCGCAGGGATCTCGTGCCGCAACTCCCATGTGATGCTCATGGGCTTGCTGCCCCTGTGCTCGACGAAGTCAGCGGGGCCAAGCAACATCCACGGCTGCGGTCCGCCGATGTCGGTGTTCTTATAGCGGCGCACGAACAGGAGGACGTTCGTGCCGCGTTCTCTGTGCGTTTGGTAGCGCAGGCCAGTGGGGGAGTGATCCGACGTCTGATTCTGGGACTCCCAGTGGAAGCGGAAGTTGTTCATGGCGTAATCGCGGTAGCGCGTCTGCGGGGAGAAGTCCTTCTCGTCCTTCTCTAGCGTGATCAACAGAGCGTCGGTCTGGATGCTCTCGCACCACTTCACGCCCTCGCGGAAGTGCCCTGGCATGAAGCCGCCGATGGTGGATTGGCCCAAGGCAGGAAGGATCTCTTCACGGCTGTACGAGGCGTGCACTGTGAGCGGCAGGCTGGCCAACTCGCCTGTGAGTGGCACCGGAACATGGTCCGTGCCTTCCAGGTTGTGAGCCAAGACCTGGCGAAGCTCGTTACGGAAGGCATGTTGCGGCTGGAGGTATTGCAACGCGTCTTGGTAGGTAGCGAAGCCGCCAAGCGGCCAGAGTGAGAAGTAGAGCATGCGGGCGTAGGCCTGCTCCCGTTCGCTCAGGTCATCGTATGCCGGTACGTCATCCGCCAGAAGCGCGGAGTACGCAGCGACTCGTTGCGGGTCATCGACGTGCAAGAACGCCGAGACTCTCTTGAGTAGTGCCGCTTCCCCTTCAGGGGCTGGAGTGTCCAGAAGTTTTGCGCGGCGCAGAAGGCCAGTCCAAGAGTTGCCGCTGCCTCGGTAGAGCTCCTTCAGTTCGCGCCTGCTCTCGCGTAGGTAGGCCGAGAGTCGGGACTCGGCGTACTGACTCACCTCGCGCGCCAACTGAGTGACGTTGACGCCGATCTGGCTACGGATGTTGTCAATGATCAGTTTTTTGGCCTTGGGCTCAAGGATGATTTGGCAGCCAGATGGCAACTGTGGAAAGTCGTGCTCAATGTTGGAGAGCAGTCGATTGCGTGTGAGGTTTGTGAGAGCTCTGAACTGATCCTCGAAGCGGAACTCCTTGCGATGCTGGCCAATGAAATCCAAGACCGTGAGCACTGCCTTACCTTCGCTGCGTCGCAGGCCACGGCCGAGTTGCTGGAGAAAGACAGTCGCGCTCGATGTGGGACGTAGCAGAAGGAGCGTGTCGACGTCCGGAACATCCAGTCCCTCGTTGAAGAGGTCTACGGAGAAGATGACCTGCAACTCACCATCTCGTAGAGCGTCCAGCGCTGCCTTGCGCTGGTTGCGTGGTGTCTCACCAGACACAGCGACCGCGTTGAGGCCAGCTCGGCGGAAGAAGTCAGCCATAAAATCTGCGTGAGCCACAGAGACGCAGAACCCAAGTGCGCGCATTGAGCCGGGGTCGGTGATCTTGTCCCGTACAGCCTGCACGACGAGGCGGGCTCGTGCGTCGTTCCCCGTGAAAAGGCTGCTGAGCGCGGAGGTTTCGTAAGCACCGCGCTTCCACGTAATGGCGCTCATGTCGGTGTTGTCGGTTACACCGAAATAATGGAAAGGGCTGAGCAGCTCGTTCTCAAGTGCTTCCCATAGTCGCATTTCTGCCGCGATGCGTCCATCGAAAAACTCATCCTGTACGTTGCGACCGTCCATGCGTTCTGGAGTAGCGGTCAGGCCCAGCAGCTCAATGGGCTTGAAGTGATCGATGATCCGCCGATAGGTCGGTGACACTCCGTGGTGGAATTCGTCGATGACGATAATGTCGAAATGATCCGGCGCGAAGCGCTCCAGCGAGCGGTTGTTGAGCGATTGGACGCTCGCGAAGACGTGCGTCCAATCGTCGGGCACAGTGCCGCTGTGGAACTCTGCGCCGAAGTTTGCGTCGACCAGCACGTCCTGGTAGGTGCGCAGCGACTGCCGCAGTATTTCCTGGCGGTGAGCAACAAAGAGGAGCCGAAGCCTGCGGCCGTGCTGGGCCACGAGTCTCCTGTAGTCGAGGGCAGCCATCACCGTCTTACCTGTGCCGGTGGCAGCTACGAGCAGGTTCCGGTGGCGGTTGTGGACCGCACGTTCTACCTCCAGTCGCTCCAGCATGTCTCGCTGGTGGGGGTAAGGGCGCACCTCGAGACCTGAAAGCGTGATGCCTCGACCGTCGGTGCCAGTAGCGGTACCGCGACCAGCCTGCTGTAGAGCCGCATCGAGACGTGACCCGTCCTGCTTTGGGTCGTACACTTCGAAAGCTGATTCGCTCCAGTAAGAGTCAAATGTCGCCTCAAACTTACGCAGAACCTCAGGGGTTGCGATGGACGAGAGCCGGACATTCCACTCGAGGCCGTCGAGTAGCGCGGCTTTCGACAGGTTGGAGCTACCAACGTAAGCGGTGTTGTAGCCACTGTTCCGCCGGAACAGCCATGCCTTCGCATGCAAGCGCGTCGACCGCAGCTCGTAGTTGACCTTCACCTGGGCGCCGTACTTCTCGACCAACTTGTCCAGAGCTCGGCGCTCGGTAGCACCGATATAGGTCGTCGTGATCACGCGCATCGGAACGTTGCGGGCGTGCGCAGCTTCGAGGGACTGCTCTATCACCCGAAGTCCGTGCCACTTCACGAACGCGCAGAGCAGGTCGACGCTGTCGGCGGTCGCCAACTCGGCCCGAAGCTCAAAGCCGAAGCTCGGGTCTCCTGGTGAGTTGGTGATGAGCGCGGTATCGGAGAGGGGCGTCACTGGTCGGATCTTGTAGACGCCCTTCGCCTCCTGCTCGGCGATCGCGAGCAGTTGACGCGGCCCATCAGCAACGAGGTCGACCCACTCGCGAGCTCCCTCGATGGTGCTCATCGATTCGAGGATGTGGTTCGCAGCATGGACACGTTCAGCTGCCGGCAGACCTTCCAGCACGTGCCGCGTTGTCTCCGCCACGTGTCGCGCGATGACGTGAGGCGATGACTCGGGTCCCACCGCGTCGTCGATGGCATGCCACCGATCACTACTCAGACTATTGAGCTGCTGCTCGAGCCGCAGAGTGATCAACTGCTCGTACAGGCCGGTGACAGGCTGATCGGCATTGATGGGACCTGACATTGCATTCCCTCCCCTTTAGGACTGCCAGTGATATCAGGCGTCACTGACAGGCCGAAGGGACGGGGCCTATCCCCCGTGGCAGTCCCGGTACGCCGTTCCCGATCCGCACCAGCACGGTGCCCCCTTCGCCGGCGGCCACGCCGCCGCCCGCCCCCGCGCCGCCAGGGTCGTGGCGTACTGGGGGAGGAGGTCCGCGTTGGACGGGGAGGACTGTTCGGAGGCCGCGAAGGCCTCGTACGAGGGGACCGTGGCCGTCACGATGCCCAGGTTCTCCGTCCCCGTCGCGGACAGGTCGCGCAGCGAGGCCTCGATGTCCGTCAGGTGGGCCGCGTGGGTCGGGTACTCGGCCTCGAGGTGCGGGTACGCCTCGAGGAGTTCGGTCAGCTCCGCCTCCGGCCAGTGCAGGACCGCGACCGGGAAGGGGCGGGACAGCGCCGAGCGGTAGGAGCCCAGTTCGGAGCGGAGGCGGGCGATCTCGGCCTTGAGTTCGGCCGGGTTGTCGGAGCCCAGGGCCCACAGGCGCTTCGGGTCGTGGAGCTCGTCGAGGGTGACGTCGGGGGTGTGGGAGGCGTGTACGCGGTCCGCCGTGGAGTCCCATTCGTCGTGCGGCAGGCCGAGCAGGCGGCGGACGCGGTGGCGGCCCGACAGGAGGGACCGGGTCGCGTACGGGACGTCGTCGTCGCCCTCGGTGAGGAGGATGGACAGTGCCGTGGAGAAGGACTCGTGGGACGCCTCGAGCTCGTCGTGGTTCTCCAGCGTCTCCGCGATGATCTCCCACGGCGCGGCCTCGGCCGGGGCGGCGGTGCGGACGCCGTTGATGAGGGCGCGGGCCTCGGCCTCGTGGCCGTACTCCCAGAGGTTGGCGGCCTGCAATGCCTTGACGAGCTGCGGGTGTTCGGGCTGTTCGGACGCCAGCAGGCGGTCGTAGAGGGTGGACGCTCGGCCGCGCTCACCGGCGAGTTCCAGGTGGGCTGCGGCCTGGAGGAGCAGCGGTTCGGCGTCCTTTGGATACTGCTCGGCGGTACGCAGCAGGCGCTCGGCTTCGGCGATGTGGTCAGCAGGCGTGTCGGGGCGCATGCAGCACACCGTACTGCTGTACGGGGTACGGAAGGAGGGCGACCCGTTTCGGCTCACGGGCGCGGAGGCGGTCGGAACGCTGGTGAGTTGACGGTCGCGGACCTACCCTGCGCCCGTGCTGAAGCGGCGGGTACGGCGGCGGGTACGGCAGGAAGGACGGGGGCGGAACCGCGGGCGGGTGTGGCTCGCGCGCGGGTTGTGGACCTCCGCGGAGGTCGCCGTCACGTTCGGGATCGTCGTGCTGCTCCTCGTCGTGCACCAGCTGTGGTGGACGAATCGTGAGGCCAGGGAGGGCGCCGAGCGGCAGGTGCAGGCCCTGGAGCGGACATGGGAGCGGGATCGGCCACCGGCAGCGGCTCCGGACCCGGTCGCCTCCGAGGCGGTTCAGGAGGCGGACCCCGCCCCCGGGCCGGATGCGTCGGAGGTCGCGGGTGAGGAGCCGGACGAGCCGCGCTGGGACCAGGCGTACGCCGTGCTCCGCATCCCCCGACTCGGAGTGGTCGCGCCCGTCGCGGAGGGCGTGGGCAAGCGCGGCGTACTCGACAAGGGGTACGTCGGGCACTACCCGGCGACCGCGCAGCCCGGCCGGGCCGGGAACTTCGCCGTGGCGGGGCACCGCAACACCCACGGCGAGCCCTTCCGGTACATCAACCGGCTCCGCCCGGGCGACACCGTCGAGATCGGTACCCGTGACGGCGTCTTCGTCTACGCCGTCGACAGGACGCTGCCGAGGACCGTGCCCGGTGACGTCGGCGTGATCGGCCCCGTCCCGCGCAGCGCGGTGCGGCCCGCCGCCGGTTACGACGCGGCGGGCCACTATCTGACGATGACGACGTGCACGCCCGAGTTCAGCTCGCGGTACCGGCTGGTGGTGTGGGGGCGGCTGGTCGCCGTACGGCCCCGGTGAGGGCGGGGGGGGGGGGGGGCGGGGCCGGGGGGGGGGGGGGGGGGGGGGGCCGGCGGCCCCCCCCCCCCCCCCGCGCGCGGGCGCGCACCTCTGGGCCACCGGCAATCCGCCCGCGCGGAAGC
>NZ_JBIAPL010000006.1:102231-331428 GCF_042888225.1 Streptomyces sp. NPDC003023 | reverse complement strand
GGGGGGGCGGGCGCGCGCGCCGGCCCCGCCCGGGGGGGGGGGGGGGCCCGGCCCCGGCGGCCCCGTACGCGGGGTTACGAGGTGAGCCCGATCTCCTCGCACGCGGCCGCGACCTCGGGGACGCAGATCTGTTCCACCGTGTAGACGCCGTCCGCGATGACGGTCTCCTTGATGTTCTCCTTGGTCAGGGCGATGACCGGGATGCGCACTGTGGGGACGGACTTCTCGGTCGGGGTGTCGATGTCCGTGTGCGCGGCCGCGCCCAGGGACATGTTCCTCGCCAGCAGGATGGCCATCTCCGCGGCGGCAGCGGCCTCCGGCGCGTACTGCTTGTAGACGGTCATGTACTGGTCACCGGCCACGATGCGCTGCACCGCGCCGAGTTCGGCGTCCTGCCCGGTCACGGGCGGGAGGTCGGAGAGGCCGGCGGACTTGAGAGCGGCGATGATGCCGCCCGCCATGCCGTCGTTGGCGGAGTAGACGCCGGCTATGGCGTCCTTGCCGAGGGAGGCGATCGCGACCTCCATGTTGGCCTTGGCGTTCTCCGGCTTCCAGTCCTTGGTGTCGAACTCCTGCCCGATCTCGACCTTGCCGTCGAGCTCGGTGTGGGCACCCTTCTTGAACATGGCGGCGTTCGGGTCGGTGAGGGCGCCGTTCATCATCACGACCTTGCCCGCGCCGGAGCCGGCCTCGTCCTTGAGAGCCTCCAGCAGGGCCTTGCCCTGGATGTGGCCGACCTGTTCGTTGTCGAAGGAGACGTAGCCGTCGATCGGGCCCTCGGCGAGCCGGTCGAAGGCGACGACGGGTATGCCGGCCTCGTCGGCCCTCTCGATCCCGTCGGCGATGGCCTTGGCGTCCACGGCGTCCACGATCAGCACGTCGACCTGGTCCTCGATCATGGACGCGAGCTGCTGCGACTGCAGATCGGCGTCGTGCCTCGCGTTGGCGTAGAGGACCTTGCCCTTGCTGTTGGTGAGCCGCGCGATGCGCTCTTCGATGACCGGCTTGTCGAACTGTTCGTAGCGGGCAGCCTGGTTCTCCGGGAGCAGCAGACCGACAACGATGTCGTCGGTCAGTCGTACCCGGGGCTCCTCGGTGGTCCCGCATCCGAAGAGCGACATGACCATGGTGGTGGCGGCGGCTGCGACGGCGGCACGACGCAGGAGTGCGTTCATTGGTTGTATCGAACCTCCCTGACAGGCTGCATCATTTGCAGCCAAGGTGGCCGAAAGCCAACTCTGTGGTCGAGAAAGCGTCAAGAGGTGCTCCGCTAACGTGATCGCAACGTGATTCTCTGTAATCAAGCGTTCAACAGCTGCGCTCGTATACTCGAGGCAGATCGTCGGGGAAGCGGGAACACGAGCCGAGGGGGAGGGCGCATGACCGGTCGTACGGCACGGCTGCTCCGGCCCGCCGCGCTGCTGCTCCTTCTTCTCGTCGAGATCCTCCTCGTCGACGGCGGCAGCGTCTTCGCCACGCTCGCGCTCGCCGCGACCGCCACCGCTGCCGCCGGTTCCGCGCTCGTCATCTGCGCGCTCGTCAGCGCGCGTTGCGCACCCGCCGTGCCACGCACCCGCGTACGGACAGCCCTGCGCGACCGCGAGAAACGCACTGCCTTCCTGCCGCAGCGCGACCCCGACGCCCGCGGGCGTCGCAGGCCCCGAGCGCCCGGCCGTCCCCTCCTGACGGCCCTCTAGGCACCACCGCTGCCACCGCTGCCACCGCTGCCGGCGTCGCCGGCCGCGCGGTCCCCTCGTGGGTCGTCATGCCGTCATGTCTTCGTTTCCCGGCACGACGAGACCCCCGGAGGGCTCACCCATGTCCGTTTTCGCCACCCTGGTCGAGCAGCTCGCCGACCTGCTCCAGCCGTTGTTCGCCGCGTCCGCGACCGCCGGCGCGATCGTCGTCTTCACCGCGCTCGTACGGCTCGCCGTCCACCCCCTCTCCCGAGCCGCCGCCCGGGGCCAGAAGGCCCGGACCCGCCTCGCGCCGCAGCTCGCCGAGCTGCGCACCAAGCACGGCAAGAATCCGGAACGGCTGCAGAAGGCCACCCTGGAGCTGTACGCGCAGGAGAAGGTGTCGCCACTGGCCGGCTGTCTGCCGAGCCTGCTCCAGTTGCCGGCGTTCTTCGTGATGTACCACCTGTTCTCGAACGCCGAGATCGGTGGCGAGCCGAACGGGCTGCTTGTGCACTCGCTCTTCGACGCACCCCTCGGCGGCCGCTGGACCGACGCCCTGGCGGACGGCGGGGTGATCGGCGGCGCCGGGCTCGTCTACCTGGCGCTCTTCGCCCTCGTCGCCGCCGTGGCCACCTTCAACTACCGGCGCACCAAGCAGCAGATGGCCGCGGCGCCGGCCGCCGGGGAGCAGCTCCCCGGCATGGGGGCGATGGCCAAGGTCATGCCGCTGCTGTCGTTCCTCACGCTCGCCACCGTCGCCGTCGTGCCGCTGGCCGCCGCGCTGTACGTCGTCACCTCCACCACATGGGCCGCGGTGGAGCGGGTGTTCCTCTACCGGGACACGCCGGTGCCGTTGGCGGCGCAGATGTGAGCCCGCGTGCTCTGGGGCGGGCCGCCGGAGAGGCCGTGGATGCCGGAGGTGTGCTCAACACGTGGATGCCGGAGGTGTGTTTCGACGCGGGCCGTGGATGCCGGACGGTGCGCTTCGCACGGGCGGAGGCCGGACGGTGCGCTCGACCGGGGCCGTGGCCGCGGTCGCCGTGGTCGTCGGCGGGCCCTGGTGGCCGCGCCTCTCAGCGGACGACCTCGGCCGCCACGCCGGCCCCGGCCCCGGGCGCGGCCGTCGGTGGCCGCCGCCCGGACGGCGTCCGTCAGTGGCCGCGCGGCGCGTACATGATCACGGCCATCCCCGCGAGGCAGATCAGCGCGCCGGTGATGTCGTAACGGTCGGGCCGGTAGCCGTCCGCGACCATCCCCCAGGCGATGGACCCGGCGACGAAGACACCGCCGTAAGCGGCCAGGATGCGGCCGAAGTTCGCGTCGCTCTGGAAGGTCGCGACCACCCCGTACAGGCCCAGCGCGATCACACCCGCGCCGATCCAGACCCACCCCCGGTGTTCGCGCAGCCCCTGCCACACCAGCCAGGCGCCGCCGATCTCGAAGACGGCGGCGACGAGGAACAGGGCGACGGAGCGTGCGACGGACATGGCACCGGACCTTACGCGGCGGGATCGCGCGGGCTGCCTGCTACCCGCCCGTAAAGGTCCAGGTTGTGAACAGGGTCTTGTGGAGTGGTCGGAGGTCTTGGAGGATCAGCCAATCCTCCGATCCTCCGATGGCCGCACCTGTCGGGTCGGGCCGGGCTCGCACTCGACCAGAGGAGAGACTGACCATGAAGTTGCTGCGTGTCGGAACGGCAGGCGCCGAACGCCCCGCGCTGCTCGACGAGGACGGGACGACGCTGCGCGACCTGTCCGGACTCGTCACGGACATCGACGGAGCGCTGCTCGCCGACGCCGCCGCCCTCGACCGGATCAGGGCCGCGGCCCACGCCGGCGATCTGCCGGTGCTGGACCCGTCCGGGCTCCGCGTCGGACCGCCGGTGGGCCGGATCGGAAAGGTCGTGTGCATCGGGCTGAACTACCACGACCACGCCGCGGAGACCGGGGCGAAGACCCCGGCCGAGCCCGTCGTCTTCTTCAAGGCCGCCGACACCGTCGTCGGGCCGGACGACACCGTGCTCGTACCGCGCGGCAGCCGCAAGACCGACTGGGAGGTCGAGCTCGCGGTGGTGATCGGACGCACGGCCCGCTACATCGAGGCGGACGAGGACCCGCTGTCGTACGTCGCCGGGTACGCGGTCGCCCACGACGTGTCGGAGCGCGAGTTCCAGATCGAGCGCGGCGGCACCTGGGACAAGGGAAAGAACTGCGAGACGTTCAACCCGCTCGGGCCGTGGCTCGTGACCGCCGACGAGGTGCCGGACCCGCAGGCTCTCGGGCTGCGGCTCTGGGTCAACGGGGAGCTCAAGCAGAACGGCAGCACCGCGGACCAGATCTTCCCGGTCGCGGACGTCGTCCGGTACGTCAGCCGGTTCATGACGCTCTACCCCGGAGATGTCGTCAACACCGGCACTCCGGCGGGCGTCGCGCTCGGGCAGCCCGAGCCGAAGCCGTTCCTGCGCGCCGGTGACGTGGTCGAGCTCGAGATCGACGGTCTCGGCCGCCAGCGTCAGCAGCTCAAGGACGCGTAGCGCGCGAGCGCGCGGCTTCCGGGGCCGCGTGGGGCTTGACCGGCCCCGCCCGGCCCCGCCCGGGCTGTGTGCTGCCCCGGGGCGGGGAGTGACCGGCACTGGGGCGTGACCGGCACCGGGGCGTGACCGCTCACTGGGCCGCCCGCCCGCCCGCCCGCGGCGCGGCCGACATACCGCGAGGCCGGCCGCCGGAGTGCCCCCGACTCGCCCGGGCGCCGACGTGGTCGGCTCAGGTGGCGAGGAAGCGTTCCAGCGCCTCGACCACCATCGCGTGGTCCTCCGCCTGCGGCAGTCCGGAGACGGTGACGGCGCCCACGACGCCGACCCCGGCGACAGTGATCGGGAACGAGCCGCCGTGCGCCGCGTACCGGTCCGGGTCCAGACGCGAGGACTCCTCGAACGTCGTGCCCTTGGCGCGGTGCCGCGCCCCGACGAGGTACGAGCTCTCGCCGTACCGCTCGACCACCCGGCGCTTGCGGTCGATCCACGAGTCGTTGTCGGCGCTCGAACCCGGCAGCGCGGCGTGGAACAACTGCTGTGCGCCCCGGCGGATGTCGATGGCGACCGGCGCCTCGCGCAGATGCGCCATCTCCACCAGCATGCTGCCCAGCGCCCACGCGTCGGAGTGGGTGAAGCGGCGCAGCGTGAGCCGGCGCTCCTGCTCGACGATCTCGTCGACGGTGAGGTGGGGGACCGGTTTCATCGTGTCCATCGTGTTCATGCGGTGACCTCCACGGTGACGGTGATCCCTTCACGGGCGGAACGGCGGGCGGCCTCCAGTACGTCCAGCGCGGCGGCGGCCTCCTCCGCGGTGACCGGCGGAGCGGTCCCCTCGCGCACCGCGGCGGCGACCGCCGCGTAGTACGCCGGGTAGTCGCCCGGCACGGTCCGTACGGGAACGCCTCCGCCGGTCAGCGGCGACTCTCCCTCACCGACCCGGCCCCACATCGATTCCGGCTCCACGCCCCACTCCTCCCCGGTCACGGGGCGGCGGCCCGCGCGCAGCGCGTCCTCCTGCGGGTCCAGGCCGTACTTCACGTACCCGCCTGTGGAGCCCAGAACCCGGAATCGCGGGCCGAGCTGTGCCGTCGTCGCGCTGACGTGCAGATGCGAGCGGACACCGTTCGCATGGGTGATCGCGATGAACGTGTCGTCGTCGGCCCGAGCGCCTTCCCGGCGTACGTCCGACTCCGCGTACACGCGCGCCGCGGGACCGAAGAGGGTGAGCGCCTGGTCGACGACATGGCTGCCCAGGTCGTACAGCAGGCCGCCGATCTCCGCCGGGTCGCCGGACTCGCGCCAGCCTCCCTTGAGCTGCGGACGCCAGCGCTCGAAGCGGGACTCGAACCGCTGCACGTCGCCGAGTGCGCCGTCGTCGATCAGTTTCCGCAGGGTCAGGAAGTCGTTGTCCCAGCGGCGGTTCTGGAACACGGACAGCACGAGACCGCGCTCGGCGGCGAGGGCGGCCAGCGCGCGGGCCTCCGCGGCGGTGCCGGCGATCGGCTTGTCGACGACGACCGCGAGGCCGGCCTCGAGGGCGGCGCGGGCGAGCGGGACGTGTGTCTTGTTCGGAGAGGCGATCACGACGAGGTCGAGCTCGTCGGCACGGGCCCACAGCCGGTCGGGGGACGTCTCGACGCGGACCCCGGGGAACTCGTTGCGGGCCTGCTCCTGCCGCTCCGGGCTGGAGGTGACGACCGTGTCGAGGACGAGGCCCTCCGTGGCGCCGATCAGCGGGGCGTGGAATACGGAGCCCGCGAGGCCGTAGCCGATGAGCGCGACGCGGAGGGGGGAGCCGGTACCAGTCATGCCCTCCACTTAAACAACGCTGTTGCGAAAGTGCAAGCGCGGGGGACAATGGAGAGATGAACGGGAGCATGGCGGGAGTGGGAGCCAATCTGCCCGCGCTGCGCAGCCACAATGCGGCGCTCGTCCTCGACCTTCTGCGCACGGCCGGCGACGGCGGCATAAGCAGGCTCGAACTGGCCGAGGCCGCCGCGCTCACGCCGCAGGCCGTCAGCAAGATTGTCGCCCGGCTGAGGGAGGAGGGCCTCGTCGAGGAGGCCGGCCGCCGGGCGTCGACCGGTGGAAAACCAAGGACGGTACTCGCACTGGTGCCGTCCGCGGGCCACGCCATCGGTCTCCACCTGGACCGTGACGAGCTGACGGTGGTCCTCCTCGACCTGTCCGGCGCCCGTGTCGACACCCGGACGGTCCCGCTCGATCTCGGCGCCGGCGCCGAGGCCGTCTTGAGCCTGGCGGCGACGGAGGTCGAGAGCCTGCTGACCGGGCCGGCCTCGGAGGCCGTCGGCGGCGGACTGCGTGTGCTGGGCGTCGGGGTCGCCATGCCCGGACCGCTCGACCACTTCAACGGCGTGACCCAACGCGTCACCGGATACCCCCAGTGGGAGGGCTTTCCGCTGCGGGACACGCTCGCCGCGCGCCTCGGGCTGCCCGTCGTCCTCGACAAGGACACCAACGCCGCCGCTCTCGGCCTCGCCCTCGGCGGCTCCGGCGGGTCCTTCGCCTACCTCCATCTCGGCACGGGCCTCGGTGCCGGACTCGTCCTCGGCGGCGCGCTGTACCGCGGCGCGCGCACCGGAGCCGGTGAGTTCGGCCACCAGGTCGTCCAGCTCGACGGCCCCGAATGCACCTGCGGCAAGCGCGGCTGCATAGAGGCTCTCTGCCTGGCCGCCGTCGAACGGGGCGACATCGCGGAGGCCGCCCGAGTGCTCGGGACCGGCGCCACCAACCTCGTCGCCCTGCTCGACATGGACCGGGTGCTTCTCGGCGGCCGCGTGATCGCCACCGCACAGGACGAGTTCGTACGCGGAGTGGCCGCGGTGCTCGCCGCGCGCACCACCGTCCCGGTGGCCGCGGCGGAGGGCGGCGACCACACCGTCGCCGACGGCGCCGCGCAGCTCGTACTCGCGCCGGTGTTCGGCCGGGCGGAGGCCGTTTCCGGCTCGGCCGCGTCCCCGGCCGAGCCGGAAACCAGTCACGAGATCGCGGAAATACGCTGACACGAGGGGCGTTGCGCCGCTGATCGGCCGTACGGGTCCGGCGGTGCGGGCGCTGCCGGGCACACATGGCGACGTCCCGGGCCACGGCCCGGGCGATCCGGCAGTACGCGAGCAAGCAAAGGCCCCTCATGCGAACGCGCAACGCCCTCGCCCTCACCACCTCCGCGGCGCTGATCGTTCCCGCGGTGATCAGCGGCTCGGCGGCCGCGGCCTCGGCCGAGACCGCGGCCGCCGCGGTGACCGCCCGTACCTCCTCCCACGGACCCGTTCCCGTCGCGTCGGACGTCGCGCGGGCGCTGCCCGTGGAGGACCGGCCGGGCGACAGGCCCGCGGACCGCCCCGCCGACCGCGCGCCCACCTGCGGCAAGCCGTCCGACCCGGACTTCCCCATCACGACCCGTGTCCACGGCGGCCCCGACACCGTCCGGGCCGGCTCGGGCTTCCACTCCTGGTCGATCGACCTGCGGAACGGCACCCGCGAGAACTGCGACCGGATCCATCCCGTGCTCGTCCTCACCGCCCGGGAGCGGGGTTTCGCCGCGGACCGCGTCACGCTGGAGTTCCACGACGAGCGGGCGGACCGCTGGCGCCCGGTCACACTCGAGGCGACCACGCGGGACGAGCTCGTCGGCGCCTTCGACGACGGTTTCCAGGGCTTCGTCGTACCCGCCGGCGAAACCGTCACCGTACGGACGCGGCTCTCGATCGCCGCCGGCACGGCAGCGAACACGATCACCGTCAACGCCGCCGTCGTTCAGCGGGACGGCGACGACGGCGACTGGGTCGGGGAGTCGGGCGACTACCGCTTCGCCGTCGTGGCGGGCGGCGGTGCGGAGCCCGACGCGCCCACCCCCGCACGTTCGACCCCCGCCCGCTCGACCCCGGCCGCCGAGTCGCCCGCCGCCGAGTCGCCGGCCGCGACCGAGCCCGCGGAACAGCCCCGGCCGAGCTCCTCCGAGCAGCTCGCCACCACCGGCTCCGGCGCACTCGCCCGCATCGGCGTCGGTGCCGCCGTCATCGTGATGAGCGCCGGACTCCTCGTGTTCGTCGCCCGGCGCCTGCGCCCCGGACCCGGCCGCCGCTGAGCGTCCCCCGACGACGACGGCGGGCATCGACGTCTTCGCGCGCGGGACCGCCGGAGCGTCGACGGGAACACCCCCGCCCGCGTCGGCGCGTTGAAGTCCGGGCACGGCGGCCGTCCGGTCGGCGAACGGTGGGGTCAAGATCGAGACTTCCTGATTACGCTGGGGGCGTCGCCACAGCGCAGTCGCGGCGCCCAGCACGCACGACCCGTACGGCAGGAGTCCGTCTGATGGCAGAACGCAAGCCGATCGAATCCTGGCTCACCGACATGGACGGTGTCCTCATCCACGAGGGCGTCCCGATTCCCGGCGCCGACGCGTTCATCAGGAAACTGCGGGAGACCGGGAGGCCGTTCCTGGTCCTCACCAACAACTCCATCTACACGGCCCGCGACCTGCACGCACGCCTCGCCCGCATGGGCCTGGACGTGCCGGTGGAGAACATCTGGACCTCGGCGCTCGCCACCGCCCAGTTCCTCGACGACCAGCGGCCCGGCGGCACCGCCTACGTCATCGGCGAGGCCGGGCTGACCACCGCCCTGCACGACATCGGCTACGTCCTCACCGACCACGACCCCGACTACGTGGTCCTCGGCGAGACCCGCACCTACAGCTTCGAGTCGCTGACCAAGGCGATCCGGCTGATCAACGCCGGTGCCCGGTTCATCTGCACCAACCCGGACAACACCGGCCCGTCCGCCGAGGGCCCGCTGCCCGCGACCGGCTCCGTGGCGGCGCTGATCACCAAGGCGACCGGCAAGGACCCGTACTTCGCGGGCAAGCCCAACCCGCTGATGATGCGCACGGGCCTGAACACCATCGGCGCGCACTCCGAGACCAGTGCCATGATCGGCGACCGGATGGACACCGATGTGCTCGCCGGACTCGAGGCCGGGATGGAGACGTTCCTGGTGCTCACCGGCTCCACGACGCCGGCTCTCGTCGACCGCTACCCGTTCCGGCCGTCCACGGTCGTGAACTCGATCGCGGACCTCGTCGACCGGATCTGAGCAGCTCAGCGGCGTCGCGGCGAATCGGCGGCCCGCCCTGCGGATGCGGAAACGACCCACGCGCGTGACTCTTGCGGTATCAGGAGGTTCACGATGCGTACTGGTTCCATAGCTTTCCGTGTGGCAGGGGTGGCCGCCGTGCTGGTCATGGCGCCCGCCACCGCCGCATTCGCCGGCAGCTCCGTGAAGGCCACGGTGACGCCGGCCGCGAGCGCCCCCGGCGGCACGGTCGAGATCCGGGTCGTGGGCTGCCGGGACGGATCCGGTACCGCCATGTCGGAGGTGTTCGTCGCGGACGCCGAGCTGTCGGCGAAAAAACACGACGGCTGGCTCGCGGGGGCGGCGCTCGTCAGACGGGACGTGAAGCCGGGTACGTACGACCTCCGGGTCCGGTGCGATCTCCGCGACCACCCGGGGGCGGGCACCGTCAAGATCGACCGTCGCGCGCACGAGCCGCACCCCTCGGACCCTTCGAAGCCGGACCCTTCGAAGCCGGATCCGTCGCACCGGCCCTTCGAGCCGGCACCGTCGAAGACCCACCGCCACGACGAGCCGACCCGCCCCGGTGACTCCCGTCCGACTCCGCCGCCCCGGCCGCACGAATCGCCGGTCGCCCCGGTGAAGGCAGGAGGCGGCGGCACCGCCGTTCTCGCCGCCCCGGTCTCGACCGTCGACGCCCATGACGCCGGCCCCAGTACCTCCCAGACCGTGATCGGCCTGCTGCTCGCGGGTGCGGCCGCCGTCGCGGCGGCGTTGCGCAGCGCCCGGCGACGGCGCCGTACGGGCACCGACTGACATGTCCGGCGCCGACCGTACGGATCGTCCCGCCGGCTCTGCCCCGACCCCCGGCAACGGCCGGCTGGTGACCGGAGTGGCCTGGGCGGTGCTGGTTCTCGGGCTGTGGCTGTGGGGGAGCGAGGCGCCGGGAGCCCGCGGCAGCTCCGCGCCGACCACCGGCGACATCGCCGCGGTGGGCCGCCCGCCCGGCATTCCGATGCCGCCCGCGCACCATCCGCTCGACGCCGCGCGACCCCGCAACGTGGCGCTCGCCGCCGGCGGCGTGGACGCGCCCGTCGTCGCACGGGGTCTCGACGCCGAAGGAGCGGTCGACCCGCCGCCGTTGGAGACGCCGCAGACCGTCGGCTGGTACGGCGGCGGCACGAAACCGGGGGAGCCCGGAGCGGCACTGATGGTCGGACACGTCGACACCGAGACGGAACCGGCGGTGTTCTACGGGCTGAGCACCGCCCGGCCGGGCGAGAAGATCGAGGTGACCCGAGCCGACGGTTCCGTCGCCGAGTTCACCATCGAGGACGTCCAGGTCTTCGGCCGCGACCGGTTCGACCCGCAGAAGGTCTACGGCCCCCGGCAGCCCGGCCGGGCCGAACTGCGGCTGATCACCTGCGGCGGCACCTTCGACCGGGCGAGCGGCACCTACACGGCGAACGTCGTCGTCTACGCGTATCTGACGGACGTCTCCGCTGCCTGAGGCCCGGTTCGCAGGCCGCCGTCACAGTGCGTCCACGAGAATCCGGCGATACGACCGAGGCCCCTCGCCTGTGGCGAGGGGCCTCGGTTCCGCGTGCGCCGCCAGGGACTCGAACCCCGGACCCGCTGATTAAGAGTCAGCTGCTCTAACCAACTGAGCTAGCGGCGCCTGCTGACCTGGAGAACTTTACCCGAACACCAGGGGTGCTCCGCGCCGGACCGCCCTTTGCCGCGCCGCGCCGGTGACGCGCCACGAGGCCTTCAGGTCATCGCTTTTTACCTTTAATACGTCAAAATGCGTTATATCCATACCGCTGGGACACTGACGCCCGTGAAACATCGTCAGAAGATCTTGATGAGCGCGGAGGGGGCAGACATGACCGCCGTACCGACCTTCGAGGAGTTCGAGCCCGCCGCCGACTGCGACTGCGCGGGCTGCTCGCACCGGCGCCGCGCGCTCGCCACCGGCGACCACCCCTCCACACGGGGTTGCCGCAGGGCGCTCGTGCTGGTCACCACAGCCGGAGTCGTCCTCGGCGCCACGGGGCAGGGCGCCTGGGCGAAAAGCACCGTGCCTCCCCCCGACCGGACCGGCGCCGCGTTCGCGGAGCCCGGCCCCCCGACGGAACAGGGCCCGGCCTCGCCCCTGCACGGTTCGACGGGAGAGTCGACCTCCGCGCAGACACCGCTGCGCGCCGCGACCCGGGCCGACATCATCGGCCGCGCCAAGGGCTGGGTGAGCGCCAAGGTTCCGTACAGCATGTCGAAGTACTGGTCCGACGGATACCGCCAGGACTGCTCCGGCTACGTGTCCATGGCCTGGAACCTCTCGAAGAACGAGTGGACCGGCAGCCTCGCGCAGTTCGGCGACCGGATCAGTCGCGACGACCTGCAGGCGGGCGACATCCTGCTCTTCCACAATCCCGCCGACCCGACGGGCGGTTCGCACGTCACGATCTTCGGTGGCTGGACCGACATCACGCACACGTATTACACCGCCTACGAGCAGACCAAGCCGCACACCCGTAAACAGGCAACCCCCATGGCCTACTGGAACAACTCCGCCTCGTACGTCGCCTACCGGTACAAGGGCCTCGTCACCGGCACGGGCGGCGGCGAGAGCGCGACCGTGCCCTTCCCCGGCGGGGCGGAGTTCGGTCCGGGAGCGAACACCGCGTCGGTCACCCGGCTCGGCCGGATGCTCGTCGCGCGCGGCGGCGAACGCTTCTACCGGGAGGGCCCCGGCCCCCGGTGGACGGATGCCGACCGCCGTGCCACCCAGGCATTCCAGCGCGCCCAGGGCTGGCGGGGCAAGGAGGCGGACGGCCTGCCCGGCCCGCACACCTGGCGGCTGCTGGTGAAGAAGCAGGGCAAGGACATCCCTGCCGCGAAACCGGCGGTCTCGAACGGGCCCGGCGCCGCGGTGCCGGCCTTCCCCGGGCGGGCCCACTTCCGTCCCGGCCGGACCGGCGAGCACATCACCCGGCTCGGCAGACGGCTGGTCGAACGCGGCTACGGCAAGCACTACACCGTCGGGCCCGGCCCGCGCTGGCGCGAGGCGGACCGGCGCAACGTCGAGGCGTTCCAGCGGGCCCAGGGCTGGCGCGGCGCGGCGGCCGACGGCTATCCGGGGCCGGAGACCTGGAGGCGGCTCTTCTCCTGAACACCGGGTCCGCGGCCGACGGCGCCGGACCTGGACCAAGAAGCCAAGGCCCGAACCGAGAAGCGGACAGCGCACCCCGACACGCACGACGACAGAGCAGAGCGACGAGCTGAAGGCGGCAGGCATGAACACCACGACGTCGGAGCCGGAGGGCACCGTGCCGTCCGAGAGCCCGCGGCGCAACTTCGTCATCGCAAGCGAGACGACGACCGAGATCCCGGTGCACCTGCTGTTCCGGGACGACGACCGGCCGCACGCCCTGCGGCCGTCCGTCGTGTCCCGGCGCCAGGGCACGGGGGAGCAGCCGAAGGTCGGGCAGTCCGAGCCGGCCGCCTCGCGGAAGCCCGGCCCGGCAGGGCCGGCCACGCAGGGTCCGGAACGGTCGGCCACCGGGAAGGGCGCCGCCGGGACCCGGCCCGTGCCGCCCGCCGACCACGGGCTCGCCGAGCGCCCGGGGCCGGTGCTGCCCGGCTGGACCGCACTGGTCGCCGGTGGCTGTTCGCTCGCCGGGATCGGCGCCGTCCTCTGGGGGACCGGGGCGGTGCCCGGCGCGCTCGCTGAGATGTTCGGGCTGACCCCGCCGCCGTACCAGGGCATCGGGATCTGGCTGTGGTGCCTGCTCACGCTCGGGGTGGTCCTTGCGCTGTTCGCCCTCGGCGGGCTCGGCCGCGGACAGGTCGGCCGGGCGTGGGTGCTCACGCTCTGCGGTGACTACCGGGGCACGGTGCGGCGTACGGGGCTGGTGTGGGTGAGCCCGCTGGTGCTGCGCCGGCGGGTCGACGTACGGCTGCGGCACTGGCGCAGCGAGCCGATGGCCGCGGTGGACGCGGAGGGCACGCCGCTGCGCGTGGTGGTGCTGGTGGTGTGGCGGATCAAGGACACGGTGCGCGCGGCACTTGGCGTCGCGGACCACGAGGCGTACCTGGGGGAGCAGGTGGAGGCGGCCACCGTGCGGGTCCTCTCCCAGCTGCCCGCCGACGCCTTCCTCCCCTCCGTGCCGACGCTGCGCAACGCGGAAGCGGTCGGGGAAAGGCTGACGAAGGCGCTGTCGGCCGAGTGCGCCGCCGTCGGGATCGAGGTCTTCTCCGCGCAGCCCGTGGCCATCGAGTACGCGCCGGAGGTGGCGGAGGCGATGCGGCGCAGGCGGGTCGCGGCGATCGACGCCAAGCACCGGGACACCGTGCTGACCTCGGTGGTGGACGCGGTGGAGGAGACGGTGGGCAGGCTGACGGCGCGCGGGCTGGTCGAGCTGGACGACTACGAGCGCAAGGCGCTGGTGAAGGACCTCACGGTTGCCTTCTACACGGGTCGGGCCGGTGCCGTCGAGGCTCCGTGATTGGTCTGGACAACGTCAACGGGTGTCAATACATTGGAACTTGGTCTAGACCGGAAGACGCAGTACCGCACGCGTGCAGCAAGTGCCTCGGAACTCCCCCACGTTCTCACAGGAGCCAGCATGCGAAAAAAGATGGGCGCGGCCGTGGTCGGCCTCGCCGTTACGGGGGCGACCCTGCTCGCCACCGGCAGCGCGAGCAGCCACGGCTACACAGACTCGCCGATCAGCCGCCAGAAGCTCTGTGCCAACAAGACGGTGAGCAACTGCGGCCAGATCCAGTGGGAGCCGCAGAGTGTCGAGGGCCCGAAGGGCTTCCCGGCCGCGGGCCCCGCCGACGGAAGGATCTGCGCGGGCGGCAACGGCCAGTTCGCCGAACTCGACGACCCGCGTGGCGGAACATGGCCCACCACCAAGGTCAGCTCCGGCCAGAACTACAGCTTCCGCTGGCAGTTCACGGCCAGGCACCGCACCACCGACTTCAAGTACTTCATCACCAAGGCCGGCTGGAACCCCAGCCAGCCGCTGACCAGGGCGGCGCTGGAGTCACAGCCCTTCCTGACCATCCCGTACGGCGGTCAGCAGCCGCCGGCCACGCTGTCCCACTCCGGCAACCTTCCCCAGCGGTCGGGCCGCCACATGATCCTGGCGGTGTGGACGGTGCACGACACGGCCAACGCGTTCTACGCCTGCTCCGACGTCCAGTTCTGACCTCGGGCCGGTCACTTCCGCGGCGCCCCCTTCCGCCTGGGGCCGCCGCGGAGTGAGACGCACCACACAAAGCCCTGTGGGGCATCACGGATGACCGTGATGCCCCACAGGGTTTGGTTGTGCGCCGCCAGGGACTCGAACCCCGGACCCGCTGATTAAGAGTCAGCTGCTCTAACCAACTGAGCTAGCGGCGCCTCTTTCGTCTGCCGCTCGGCGGCTGACTCATAAATAGTACCTGGTCCGGAGGGGTGCTCCGAACCAGGCGCAGAGAACGCCGCGCGGGCCCCGGACCGGCCGGGGAGACGGGACCTAGATCGCGAGCGAGAGCACCACCGGGGCGGCCCGGCGGTTCAGGGTGTCGGCGGCCGAGCGGAGCCGGTGGGCGTGCTCGATCGGGAGGGAGAGCGCGAGGCAGCCCACCGCTGAGCCGGCCGTCAGCGGCACGGCGGCGCAGACCGTGCCCACCGCGTACTCCTGGAGGTCCAGAACGGGGACGGTCGGCGGCTGGCTGTCCAGCTTGGAGAAGAGCAGTCGCTCGCTGGTGATCGTGCGTGACGTCAGACGGGCGATCCTGTGGCGGGCGAGGTGGTCGCGGCGGCCGTTCACGTCGAGCTGGGTGAGCAGGCACTTGCCGACCGCGCTCGCATGGGCCGCGGAGCGGAAGTCCACCCACTCGTTGACCTTCGGAGTGCGCGGGCCGTCGGCGAACTGGGTGATCTTGACCTCGCCGTCGATGTAACGGCTGATGTAGACGGCGGCGCCGACCGAGTCGCGCAGCTCGGTGAGGGTGTCCTGCAGCTTGGCCGCGAGTGCCTCCTTGCGGGTGGCGCCCGAGCCGAGCAGGACCAGCGAGTCGCCTATCACATACGCGCCGTCGGAGACCTGCTCGACGTACCCCTCGCGGCGGAGCATGGACAGCATGGGGGCGAGATGGCCGGTCGGCAGGCCGGTCTCCCGTGCGATCTGGACGTCGGTGACTCCGCCACCGTGCTTGGAGATCGTCTCGAGGACACGCAAGACGTATTGCACCGAGTGGAACGGCGCGGTCGGCTCGGGCTTCAGCGCCACGGTTTCCCCCTAGCAGGTTGTTACCGCATGCTTCAGTACCACGATACCGGTCAAGGGCCGTTTGAGGGGCGGCTGTTGGCGTAAATGACGATGCGCCCCAGCGCGTAAGCTGGGGCGCATCACCTTGGCATATGCCAGAGGAATCTTTAACCGGTGGAGTGAGAGGTCAGAGCACCGCACCGAGGAACTCGCGAGTACGTTCGTGCTCCGGATCCGAGAAGATTTTCTCCGGCGGCCCCGACTCGATCACCTTGCCGGCGTCGAACATCAGCACGTCGTCCGAGATGTCACGGGCGAAATTCATCTCGTGCGTCACACAGAGCATCGTGATGTCCGTGGTGCGCGCGATGTCGCGCAGCAGGTCGAGCACGCCGGCGACCAGCTCGGGGTCGAGCGCGGAGGTCACCTCGTCCAGCAGCAGCACCTGCGGCCGCATGGCGAGCGCACGGGCGATCGCCACCCGCTGCTGCTGACCGCCGGACAGCTGTGTCGGCTTCGCGTCGCAGCGGTCGGCCAGCCCCACCATCTCGAGCAGATCCTTGGCGCGTGCCTCCGCCTCGTCCCGCGACATGCCGAGGACCCGCACGGGCGCCTCGGTCAGGTTGCGCAGGACCGTCATGTTCGGGAACAGGTTGAACTGCTGGAAGACCATGCCGATCTGCTTGCGCGCCTCGCGGCGCTCCTTCTCGCCGGCCGGGAAGAGCTTGTTCCCGCTGACCGTGATGGTGCCCTCGTCGGGGCGCTCCAGGGTCATCAGCAGCCGGAGGATCGTCGTCTTGCCCGAACCGGACGGGCCGATCAGGGTGACGTGCTTGCCCGGGCGGACCGAGAAGCAGAGATTGTCCAGGACCGTGTTGTCGCCGAATCTCTTCGTGACGTTGTCGAACCGGATCAGTGCGTCGGGCGTGGCGCCGGCGGCGGTGCCGGCAGGGGTGTCAGCGGACAAGGCGGCGCTCCAGGGCTCGTACGAGAAGGGAAGCCGGGTAGGCGATGAGGATGAAGGCGACGCCGACCACGGTCAGCGGCTCGGTGTACTGGAAGGTCTCGCCACCGAACTGGCGCGCCTGGTTGAGCATCTCCAGCACACCGATCGCGAGCAGGATCGGCGTGTCCTTCAGCATCGCGATGACGTAGTTGCCGAGGGCCGGCATCACACGGCGGAAGGCCTGCGGCAGGATCACCGCCATCCAGGTGCGGTGCGGCGGCAGGCTCAGCGCCGTGGCCGCCTCCCACTGTCCCTTCGGCACGGCTTCGATTCCGGCCCGGTAGACCTGTGCGGTGTACGTCGAGTAGTGGAGCCCGATCGCGACCGTGCCGGTGGTCAGCGCGGAGAACTGGATGCCCCATTCCGGCAGGACGAAGAAGAAGAAGAACAGCTGCACCAGCAGCGGGGTGGTGCGGATGAACTCGGTGAAGACGTTCACCGGCCACCGCACGAACCGGGTCGGCGCGCGGAACGCGATCGCCCACACCAGACCGAGCGAGAACGAGATCAGCGAGCCGAGCACCAGGACCTGCAGCGTGACCAGCACGCCGTCCCAGAACTCGGGCATGAAGTCCGACACCGCGGACCAGTCGAAGGAGCTCATCAGGACGCACCTCCCGGCACGGTGGTACCGGCGACCTTGTCCTGGGCGCGCCGGCGGAAGAGCCCGCCGAAGAGTCCGGGTCCCGGATCGATGCCGACGTTCCGCTTCGTCTTCCGCTCCAGCGCCTTCATGGAACGCGTCACCAAGAGGGCGAGCACGGCGTAGATCACCAGACTGATGGTGTAGATCTGGGCGCTCTCCTGGGTGGCCAGCCGCACGAGGTACGCGGCGAAGGAGACGTCACCCACGCCGAGCAGTGACACCAGGGCGGTGCCCTTCAGCAGCTCGATCAGCAGATTGCAGAACGACGGCATCATCTCGGGCACCGCCTGCGGCAGCATGATCAGGCGCATCCGCTGCCAGGGCGTGAAGCTGAGCGCTGTGCCCGCCTCGCGCTGAGCGAGGGGCACCGAGTTCAGCGCGCCGCGCACGATCTCCGCGCCGTACGCACCGTAGGACAGGCCGAGCGCGAGCACGGCCGCGTACATCGGGACCAGCTGCCAGCCCATGAGCGGTGGCACGACGAAGAACAGCCAGAACATCAGCACCAGCGCCGAGGTGCCGCGGAAGATCTCGGTGTAGAAGCCCGCAAGGAAGCGGACCAGCCGCGAGCGGTGGGTGCGGGCCATGCCGACGGCGAAGGCGACGACGGCGGCCACGACGGCGCTGTAGACGAGCAGTTGGATGGTGATCCAAATGCCGGGGAGCACCCAGTTCTGCCAGAGTCCGGCTGTCATCGGCACAGCTCCTCGGCAGTGAGGGTGGTCATCTCGTCCTTCGTGAAGCCGAACGGCTTCAGGATGCGGAAGAGCTCACCGCTCTTCTTCATCTTGTGGATCTCGACGTTGAACGCGTCGCGCAGTTCGGTGTCGGTGGGGCGGAAGGCGAAGCCGCCGCCGTCGACCTGCTTCTCGCCGTCGACGACGGCCGCGAACGGCTCGGTCGCCTCGGCCTTCGTGCTCTTGCGCACCACTTCACGGGTCGTGAGCGCGGTGCCGGCGAAGACGTCGACTCGTCCGGACTCGACGGCGTTCAGTCCGGCCACCTGGTCCTGCAGGATGACGATCTCGTTCTCCGGGATGCCGGCGGCGATCGCGTAACCGATCTCCGCGTAGCCCGTTCCGGTGGAGAGTCTCGCCTTTGCCCGGACCACGTCCTCGTAGCTGCGCAGGTTCTTGGGATTGCCCTTGCGGACGATGAACGAGTCGAGCATCTGGTACTCGGGGTCGGAGAAGATGACCTGCTGGCACCGCTCCTTGTTGATGTACATCCCGGCCGAGACCACGTCGAACTGCTGCGAGTTCAGACCCGGGATGAGGGAGGCGAAGTCCGTCGCCACCGGCTGGACACTGTCGACGCCGAGCCGCTTGAAGATGACCCGGGCCAGTTCAGGGGCCTCGCCCGTGAACTCGCCCTGCGCATCCACATAGCCGTACGGCACCTCGCCCGCGATGCCGAGGCGCACGGTGCCCTGGGACTTCAGCCGGGCCAGCGCGTCGCCGGACGACACCCGGCTGCACCCCGCCGCACCCGCGACGGTCAACGCGCCGGCAGCTGCCGTGCCGAGCAGCAGGGCGCGTCTGCCGATCGATCCTGGTTCTCTTGTACGAGCCATGGCCGCGCGGCTACCCGTGCGTCCGCGGGGTATGCGTACCAAATGGCCGACCGATACCTGACCGTTGCCTTGAGCAAGCGCAAAGTGGAGTGCACCGCCCGTCTGCTCTTCGACAAAGCGCCGCTGACCTGCGCTGCCGTGTGGGACGCACTGCCACTCGCCGGAGATGTGTACCACGCGAAGTATGCGCGTAATGAGATCTATGCACTGCTGCCGCCCTTCGCCGAGCAGGAACCCCCACTGGAGAACCCGACAGTAACCCCCATTCCGGGTGATCTGTGCTATTTCACCTTCACGGACGTGCAGTTGGGCACGGATTCGTACGGCTACGAGTCCGGTGCCGCGCACCAGGGGCGCAGGACTGTCGTCGACCTCGCCCTGTTCTACGAACGGAACAACCTGCTCCTGAACGGGGACACGGGGTGGGTGCCCGGCATCGTCTGGGGCGAGGTGGTGGAGGGGCTCGGCGCGATGGCCGACGCGTGCCAGGACCTGTGGCGCACGGGTGCGGCAGGGGAGACGCTCTCGTTCCGCCGGGCCTGACGTCCCTCGCGCCGGGTGTGCGGGTGCGCCCACGACGGACCGAACCGAGGCCGGGCGTGGCGGATCCGCCCCGCCCGGCCTCGGTTCGGCGTGCCGCCCTCCGGTCACCCCGCTACCGCGCCACCCCCGCCGCGTACAACGCCTCCGCGCCCCGCAGCACCACCCCGTCCGCATGCCGCGCCCCCACCAGTTGCACACCGATCGGCAGCCCCGCCCGGTCCACCCCGCACGGCACCGTCGCCGCGGGCTGCTGGGTCAGGTTGAACGGGTACGTGAACGGGGTCCATCCCGTCCAGCGGTGGTGCGGCGACCCCGCCGGCACCTCTGCCCCCGCCTCGAACGCCGTGATCGGCAGTGTCGGCGTGACCAGCAGGTCGTACGTCGTGTGGAAGCGGCCCATCCGCCGGCCGAGTGCCATCCTCGCGTCCACCGCCGCCAGATAGTCCAGCGCGGAGTACCGTGCCCCGGCCTCGACGATCTCCCGCAGCCCGGGGTCGAGCAGCTCCCGCTGGTCCGTGCCGAGGTGCTGCACCAGCCGGGCCGCACCGCTGAACCACAGGGTGTGGAACGCGTCGACCGGGTCGGTGAGGTCCGGGTCGGCCTCCTCGACGTAGGCGCCGGCCTCCGCCAGCGCGCCCACCGCCCGCCGTACCGCCGTCGCGACCTCCGGATCGACCGCCACCTGCCCGCCGAGCGACGGCGAGTACGCGATCCGCAGCCCCTTCACGCCGTCGGCGAGCCCCGCCCGTACCTCGCTCGCCGGCCCCAGGTGCGACCAGTCGCGCCAGTCGTCGCCGCTGATCACGTCGAGCATCAGTGCCGCGTCCGCCGCGTCCCGTGTCATCGGCCCGACGTGCGCGAGCGTCCCGAACGGGCTCGACGGGTACATCGGCACCCGCCCGTACGTGGGTTTCAGCGCGAAGATCCCGCAGAAGGAGGCCGGGATCCGCACCGAGCCCCCGCCGTCCGTCCCGAGCGACAGCGCGCCGGCGCCCAGCGCGACGGCCGCGGCGCTCCCGCCGCTGGAGCCCCCCGCCGTGCGCGAGGGGTCGTGGGGATTGCGGGTCACCCCGTGCCGCGGCGAGTCGGTCACGCCCTTCCAGCCGAACTCGGGTGTTGTCGTCTTGCCGAGGAACACCGCGTTGTGCGCCCGCAGCCTGGCCACCGACGGCGCGTCCTCCTCCCAGGGGCCGTCCTCGCGGACCGTCCTCGAACCGCGCAGCGTGGGGCCGCCGCGCTGGAGGAGGAGGTCCTTCACCGTGACGGGCACCCCGTCGAGCAGCCCCTTCGGCTCCCTTTTGTGCCATCGCCGGGCCGAGGCCTCCGCCCGGGCCAGGGCCTCCTCCGCGTCGACCCGGACGAAGGCGTTGACCAGCGGTTCGACGGCCTCGATCCGTTCCAGCGTCTCGCGGGTCGCGTCGACGGGGGAGAAGTCGCCCCTCTCGTAGCCGGCCAGCAGTTGACGTGCGGTGAGGTCAGTCAGGCGATTCGTCATGCATGGGGACGTACCCACGTTTCTTGTCCACCACGTTCGGCAGCGGCTTTCCGGCCGCCCACACCTCGTACATCTCGACGAACTGCTCGCCCAGCCGGTCGCGCCAGCCGACCGTGTCGCCGCTCATGTGCGGGGAGACGATCAGGCCGGGCACGTCCCAGAGCGGGCTGTCGGGGGCGAGCGGCTCGTGCTCGAACACGTCGAGGGCCGCTCCCGAGATCCACCGCTTGTCGAGCGCGGCCGCGAGGTCCGACTCGACGACGAGCGGCCCGCGGCCCACGTTGACGAAGCGCGCGGACGGCTGCATCAGGCCGAACCGCCGTGCGTCGAACATGCCCCGGGTGTCCTCGGTGAGCGGCGCCGCGCACACCACCCAGTCCGCACGGGCCAGGAGCGGATCGAGGTCGCGAGCGCCGTGGATGCCGGTGCGCGGTGTCCGGCCGACGACGGCGGTGGCGATCCCGAGCGTCCGGAGGGTGCGGGTCACCGCCCGGCCGATGGGGCCCGCGCCGACCACCACGGCCCGTGTGCCGGCGACCGTCAGCCCCTCGCGGTGACGCCAGCGCCGCTGCCGCTGGAGCTCGAGCGTGCCGGGCAGATCCTTGGCCATGGCCAGGACCAGCGCCGCCACGTACTCGGCGATCGGCGCCTCGAAGATCCCGCGGGCGTTCGTGACGACGGTGTCGGATTCGGCCAGTTCCGGACAGAGCAGCCGGTCCACGCCGGCGCTCGGGGTGTGCACCCAGCTTGGCCGCGCTCCCTCTCCCGGCCAGGCCCGGCGGACCGCGTCGGAAGTGAAGTCCCACACCAACAAGGCGTCCGCGAAAGGCAGTTGGTCGGCGAGCGTGTCCTCGTCCGCGTATGTCACACGGACCTGTCCGGTCAGCCTGCCGAGCCGCGGCGGAGGGTCCGCGGCCAGTACGAGAAGTTTCGCTTCGGACATCGGTCGGAAATCGCTTCCTGACGTCTGACTTGTACGGATTGACCACGCTCGCACCCGAACCTACCGTCGTCAACAAGACACCAAGGGGGCCAGCATGGACGTCTCCTTTCTCGGTGGACCGCAGCCGCAGCATGGCGTCGGCGTGGTCGCCCCGTTCGATTTCGCTCTGGATCGTGAGCTGTGGCGCTGGGTGCCCGACGACGTCTCGCTGCGACTCACGCGCACCCCTTTCGTGCCGGTCGGGGTCTCCCTCGACCTGGCCCGTCTGGTGAGCGAGCACGAGACACTGCGCGAGGCGGTACGGGCGCTGGGGGCGTCCGAACCCGAGGTCGTCGCCTACGCCTGCGCCTCGGGCAGTTTTGTCGGCGGCATCGCCGGGGAACGCGCCATGTGCGAGGTGATGAACTCCGCGGGTGAAGTGCCCTCCCTCACCACCTCCGGAGCGCTGCTGCAGGCGCTCGAGGAGCTCGGCGCGCACCGCATCGCCCTGCTCACCCCGTACACGGAGTCGGTCACCCGCTCACTGGAGGAGTATCTGGGAGAAGCTGGAGTGACGGTGACGGGCCGCGCCTTTCTGGGCCTGACCCGGCACATCTGGAAGGTCCCGTACCGGGCGGTGGTCGACATGGCACGACAGGCGGTGGTCGGCGCGGCGGACGCGCTGTTCATCAGCTGCACCAACCTGCCGACGTACGACGCGATCCCGCAGCTGGAGGCGGAGCTGAGGATGCCGGTGCTCTCCGCCAACCAGGTGACGATGTGGGCCGCGCTGCGCACGCTCGGCGTCCGGGCCGTCGGTCCCTACCAGGCACTTCTGATGGAGCCGGAGGCGCTGGCGCGGCCGCTGCCGCTGCCGGAGGCGCCGCCGGAGACACAGCCCGAAGAACAGGAAGGCTGGACATGACGACGGTCGGACTTCTCTACCCGGGACATTCCGCGGAGGACGACTACCCACGGCTCGAGGTACTGCTCGACAGCGACATCAGGCTGCCCATCGTCCACACCGACATCGGGGAGGACGCGCACCGCGTCGACGCGCTGCTGACGATGGGCTCACCGGAGCGGCTCGCCGCCGGTGTCGAGGCGCTGCGTCTCGAGGGCGCCGAGTCGGTGGTGTGGGCGTGCACCAGCGGAAGCTTCGTCTTCGGGTGGGAAGGCGCCCACGCGCAGGTGCGGGAGCTGGCCAGGGCGGCGGGCATGCCCGCGTCGAGCACCTCGTTCGCCTTCGTTCACGCCGTACGTCACCTGGGTGCGCCGAAGGTCGCGATCGCCGCGACCTATCCCGCCGATGTCACGGAACACTTCGCGGGCTTCCTCGAGAAGTCCGGCGCCGTGGTCGTCTCCGGCCGGGACGCGGGCATCCTGACGGCGGCGGAGGTCGCCACCTGGGGCCGCGAAGAGGTGCTCGAACTGGCGCGCTCCGCCGATCATCCGGACGCCGACGTGCTGCTGATGCCGGACACCGCCCTGCACACCGCCGCGCACCTGACCGAGCTGGAGACCGTACTGGGCAAGCCGGTGCTGACCGCCAACCAGGTGACCGTGTGGGAGGGGCTGAGGCTGGCGGACCGCCGTGCCTGGGGGGACGGGCTGGGCAGGCTCTTCGCGCGACCGGACCATGTGGCGGACCTCGTGGACTGAGCGCCGCGGAATAAACGGAGAAAGCCTCCTGTTACGGGTCGGGACACGCGGAACGCACGCGACACGCACGCGACACGCACGACAGACCCAGGAGGGCCCCACCGGTGAACGCAGACGCAGTGGACGCAAGGGACGAGATCCGGGGTACGACGGCGGGCACCGCCCCCGTACCCCTGTCCGTGCTCGACCTCGTCACCGTCGGCAGCGGGCGCACCGCCACCGATGCACTGCGCACCAGCGTGGACATCGCCCGCCTCGCCGAGCGCCGCGGCTACCACCGGCACTGGGTCGCCGAGCACCACTCCATGCCCGGCGTCGCCTCCTCGTCCCCGGCCGTGATCCTCGCCCATCTCGCCGCCCACACCGAGCGCATCCGCCTCGGCTCCGGCGGCGTCATGCTGCCCAACCACGCGCCGCTGGTGATCGCCGAACAGTTCGGCACCCTGGAGGCGCTCGCCCCGGGCCGCGTCGACCTCGGCCTCGGACGGGCGCCCGGCACGGACGGGGCCACGGCGGCCGCGCTGCGCCGCACCGAGCGGCTGAACGAGGGTGCCGACGACTTCCCGCAGCAACTCGCGGAGCTGACCCGCTTCCTCGACGACGACTTCCCGGACGGGCACCCGTACGCCCGCATCCACGCCGTACCCGGCCCGGTGCAGGCCACCTCGCCCGGCGGCGTCCAGTCGCCCGGCCGGCCGCCGGTCTGGCTGCTCGGCTCCTCCGGCTTCAGCGCGCGGCTGGCGGGCGTACTCGGCCTGCCGTTCGCCTTCGCGCACCACTTCTCGGCCCAGAACACGATTCCGGCGCTCGACCTGTACCGCGAGTCCTTCCGGCCCTCCGCGGTCCTCGACGCGCCCTACGCCCTGATCGGCGTCTCGGCGCTCGCGGCGGACGAGGAACGCGAGGCCCGCCGCCAGGTCCTCACCGGCGCACTGTCCATGGTGCGGCTGAGGACGGGCCGGCCGGGGCTGATCCCGACGCCGGAGGAGGCGGAGGCGCACGACTTCAGCCCGATGGAACGTGAGTTCGTCGACAGCTGGCTGGGGAACGTGGTGCACGGCACGCCGGACGCGGTCCGCGCGGGGCTCGACGACCTGCAGAAGCGCACGGGCGCGGATGAACTGATGATCACGGCCAACGCGCACGGTGGGGAGGCGCGGCTGCGGAGCTACGGGTTGATCGCGGACGTGTACGGGTTGCCGGGGGGTACGGCGGCGTAAGCGGGTGCGGGGGCGCCCGCGGGTGGCGCCTGCGGCGGGCCGTTCCCCTACCCGCCCTCCTCCATGGCCTCGCGGCCATGGAGGTACCGCCATCCCGCAACCGGGCTCCGCCCGGACCCGTTCACCGCGCTGCGCGCGGTGTTTCCGGGGCCCTGCCCCCTACGCCTGGCGGCGTGGGAAGCGCCTCCACCCGGATCCCGGCGTTTTAGGGTCGGCGGGGCTGGATGTGCCTCGCGGCGGCAATGCCGGCTCCCGGTTGGAGGGCTCGCCCTACGCCTGGCGGCGTGGGACGTGCGCCCACTCACGGCCAGGCCTCAGGGGGAAGACCGAGGAGACCGCGCGAAGCGCGGTGCGCCGCCCATCAGGGCGATGCGCGACGGCGTGGCCCGCAGGGCGACACCGGGCCCGGGCGGAGCCCGGTCAGGGAAGGCGCGGCGTCAGCCCGACGTGCCCGCGCGGGCACGCGGCGGTCCCGCGCCCAGCATCTCCGCGATGCGGTCCGGGCTCACCGCCCGTGAGTACAGCCAGCCCTGCCCCGTGTCGCAGCCGATCCGTCGCAGCCGGGACGCCTGGCCGGAGGTCTCCACGCACTCGGCGGTGACCGTCAGGCCCAGCCGGTGGGCCAGTTCGACCAGGGCCTGGACGATCGTCTCGTCCGCGGGGTTGGCGTGCGCCTCGTCCTGGAAGCCGCGGACAAACGTTCCGTCGAGCTTCAGTACGGATACCGGCAGCCGGCTCAGGTACGCGAGGTTCGAGTAACCGGTCCCGAAGTCGTCGATGGCGATGTGCACACCCATGTCGCTGAGCTGCTGCAGCGCCTGCAGCGGGCGCCCCGCCGAGCCCATCACCGCGGACTCGGTCAGTTCCAGCTGCAGGAGGTGAGGGGCCAGCCCCGTCTCCGCCAGGATCTCCGCGACGTCGGCGACCAGGTCGGAGTCCCAGACCTGCCGTACGGCGACGTTGACGCTGACGAAGAGCGGCGGCACGTCGGGGTGGTCGAGCTGCCACTGCCGGGCCTGACGGCAGGCCGTACGCAGCACCCACTGCCCGAGCTGCACGATCGAGCCGTCCTCCTCCGCGATGCCGACGAACCGATTCGGCGTGAGCGTTCCGAACTGCGGGTGGTTCCAGCGCACCAGCGCCTCCACACCCCGCGTCACCCCGTCGGCCATACCCACCAGCGGCTGGTACTCGAGCGTGAACTCGCCGCGTTCCACGGCCGGACGCAGCATCGAGGAGAGCGCCTGCCGGGTCATCCGGTGCGCGTTGCGCTCCGGGTCGAAGAGGGTCCAGCGGGACTTGCCGTCCTCCTTCGCCCAGTACAGCGTCGTGTCCGCGGCCTGCATCAGGCCGGTGGCGCTGGTGCCCGTCACCGCGCGCTCGACCACGCCGATCGAGGCGGACACCGACAGCCGCCGGCCGGCCAGGTCGAACGGCTGCTGGAGCGCTGACAGTACGGACCTGGCGAGGTCGGCGACCTGCTCGGTGCCGGTGGAGTCCTCGACGAGGATCGCGAACTCGTCGCCGCCGAGCCTGGCGACGAGGTGCCCGCCGCCGCGTCCGCCGCCACCCGGTCCCGCGCACTCGGTCAGCCGGGTCGCGACGGCGGCCAGCAGCCGGTCGCCGATCCGGTGTCCGAGGGTGTCGTTGACGGCCTTGAACCCGTCGAGATCCAGGTAGCACAGGCCGATGCGGCCGGTGGAGCCCCGGTCGTACGGCGAGGACTCGAGTGCGGCGGTGAGCCGTTCGAAGAACAGCGTCCGGTTGGGCAGCCGGGTCACGGGGTCGTGCATCTGAAGGTGCCGCAGCCGGGCGCGCAGCTCACGCCGGTCGCTGATGTCCGAGACCGACAGGAGCACGCTGCCGCTGTCGGGCACCGGCGTGACGGTGATCTCGGCCCACAGGGCTCGGCCGTCCGGGTGTTTGAGGCGGCGGGTGCAGCGGAATCGTGAGCGCCGGCCGCGCAGCACCTCGCCGTAGGCGTGCCAGGTCCGGGCATCGGAGGCGAGGTCGATGAGGTCGGCCGCGTACTGGTCGCGCAGCTCGGCGGGACGGGTGCCCAGCAGCGAGGCCAGCGCTTCGTTGGCGCTCGCCACCCTGCCCTCGTGGTCGATCACGGCCATGGCCAGCTGCGCCGCGTTGAAGGCGGCCCGGTAGTCGCGCAGCTCGGTGGAGCTCCGACCGAAGGTGTGACGCTCCGTGACCGACGGTCGGATGCTTCCGGGGACTGCGACGCCCGCGGGCCCTTGTCCTTCGAAGGTTCCGCTCACCGCTCACTCCCGCAGTGCAGTTGTGTCGTACAGGCTCGTACAAATGTGGTCGGGGGATGGCCCGCCAAGGCAGTCGGCGAAGAAATCCAGCAAGAACTCGGGGAAAGTGTGCCGATCATAGAGGCTGCGGAGGAGGCCGTTCCAGCGTGACCATCATGCGACAGGGCCTCCCGGGGCAACGGTCGATCGTTTCTGCACGGCTCTGAACCGGGCTCTGCCGACCCCTGACCGATTGTGACTTTCCGTGAGCCATCGGAGTGTCGCCGGGTCTCGGCCCGGCGTCGGGCGGGTGTCGGGTCGGTCACCCGAGTGGGGCACCGGAACAGGGCATACCACCTGAAAACATCACAGGGTGGGTGACGCATCCCCGCAATCCGGAGCCGGAGGTCTACGTGGAGGGTCAGCAGTCGCCCGAGGGAACACCCGAGAGAGTGGAAAGAGCGCGTCTGCGGAGTGCCGCGGCCGCCCTCACCTCTCTCATGGCCTTCGCGGCGACCTCCCTCGTGGCCGGCCCCGCGGTCGCCGAGACGGCGGGCGGCCCCTGCGCACTGCCCCGGACCGCCGCCCACCACTCGTTGGGACTCGACACCTGGAACGCCGCCTACACCCGGCCGGCCACCGACCTCGACGCCGTCATGGTCTTCCTGTCGTTCCCGGACTCCGTGCCGCTGAACTCGCCGCAGCAACTCGCCGCCGACCACTTCCCCGCCACCAGCGACTTCTTCCGGCGCGCCTCCTACGGCCAGTTCGCCCTCCGCGCCCACCCGCTGGCCGACTGGCTGCCGATGCCCCGGCCGTCCGTCGCCTACGGGATACAGCGCGACTGGGAACCCGAGCGGCGCGCCGCCTACCTGCGCGACGCCGTCGCCGTGGCCGACGCCGAGGTCGATTTCTCCGACTACGACATCGTCTACCTCGTCGCCGACCCCGATGCCCCGGGCGTCGACTCCGACGCGACCAAGGTCGTCAACTTCGACCGGCCGCTGCGCGCCGACGGCACCGACATCCGCCGTGTCGTCACCGTCTTCGAACGCCACCCGCCGGACCGCAACGTGCTCGCGCACGAGACCGGCCACGTCTTCGACCTGCCGGACCTCTACCACC
Source organism: Streptomyces sp. NPDC003023 (assembly GCF_042888225.1). Classification (NCBI taxonomy): domain Bacteria; kingdom Bacillati; phylum Actinomycetota; class Actinomycetes; order Kitasatosporales; family Streptomycetaceae; genus Streptomyces; species Streptomyces sp. NPDC003023. Next base: position 303,418 of record NZ_JBIAPL010000006.1, on the reverse strand, counting down.
GGCCGGTGGACGGCCACGGCGACTGGGACACCCATGTGGGGGACTGGGACGTCATGGGCAGCCAGTTCGGACTGGCCCCCGATCTGTTCGCCTGGCACAAATGGAAGCTGGGCTGGCTGGGCCGGGCCGAGGTGCGGTGCGTCACCGCGGAGCCCGGCGGCGACCTGGTGACCCTCGAACCCGTCGCGGCCGCCCCCGTGGGCGGCGGGCGCGTCGGCACCCGGCTGGCGGTCGTACGGACAGGGCCCGACAGCGTGCTCGCCGTCGAGGCCCGCGCGGCCACCGGCAACGACGCGTACACCTGCACGGAAGGCGTCCTGCTCTACCACGTGCGGGCCGAGACGGCGTCGGGCGGCGGTCCCGTCGAGGTCGTCGACACGCACCCGCGGACCGACGCCTGCTGGGAGCAGTCGGTCTACCCGCCGCTCGCGGACGCGCCCCTGCGGGTCGGTGAGACGTTCACCCTGCCGGGGCCGCCGGGAGGGCGGGCGCGGGTGGAGGTCACGGAACGGACGCGGTCGGGGGCATGGACGGTGAAGATCACCACCGTGTAGGGCCGTGCCGACACGAAGAAGGTCCCCCGCTTTCGCGAGGGACCTTCTTCAGTCTGTGCGCCGCCAGGGACTCGAACCCCGGACCCGCTGATTAAGAGTCAGCTGCTCTAACCAACTGAGCTAGCGGCGCCTGCTGACGTCGTAGACCTTAGCACCCTGATCGGCGGGAGGAAAAATCGATACCCGGTCCCCTGCGGAGGCCTTCGCGCGCACCGCCCGTACGCACGCCCAGAGCAGGACCTCGGGGCCGGGGAGCCACGGCTGCCGGGTGTCGGGGGCCACCAGCCAGCGCGGGTCGCAGGCGCTGTCCGCCGGGGTCAGGGGCGGTACGGTCACCGCGTCACCCGAGCCGTGGCAGAGCAGCGGCGGTACGGCCTCGCCCCACTCCTCCCAGTCGAGCAGCGACGGCAGCCGCTGCGCGGTGCCGGGCGCGGCGAACAGCATCATCCGGCTACGGTGCATGGCCACCGGCCCCGAGCCGGGGCCCTCCGACCACAGCTCGTCGAGCATGCGCCGCCCGAAGATCGCGGGCACGTTCACGACATCGAACACCGTGCCGCACGGCAGCACGGCGGGCGCGGTCGGCCGGGCCTCCCACTGGGCGAGCGCCGAACGCGGGTGCGCCTCGGCGGAGACGAGCCAGCCCGCACCGGGGAGTGTCACGCGGGCCGCCAGGTGGTCCGGGTCGTCGAGCGCGGCGTAGGGCAGCGGGGACAGGTCGCGAAGCCATGCGGTCATGTCCTCATGCTTACCCGGGGTGATACTGCAATTTCAGTTGGTTGGGCGAAACGAGGACAGGACGGGGCGGAGAGGAGTATCTTCCGCCACCGGCATATGCGTTCTGCTGTTGACCGGCCGGAAGCAGGGCCCGTCCGGAGGAGCCTGGAACGTATGGGTCGGTCCTCGGGTCAGGCGCCACCGGCACCCCGGCTAAGAGACCGCGCCGCGGAGGAGGTCGGTGCCGAAGTCGATCATCTTGCGGGCGTAGTCCTCCGTCCAGCCCGCCCGTTCCGCGATGTCCGCGGGCGTCAGGCGGTCGAAGCGGCGGGGGTCCGCGAGCTGGGCGGCCGCGACGGCCTGGAACTCGACCGCGCGGTCCGTCGCCGCCCGGAAGGCCAGTGCCAGTTCCGTAGCGCGGTCCAGCAACTCCCGCGGGTCCGTCATGGACTCCAGGCCGAAGAAGTGGTCGGGGTCGGAGGCGGCCTCCGACGGTTCGAAGAGCAGCGGGGCAGGCCGCACCCTCCGCTCGGTCGTCCGCTCCGGTTCCGCCATGTGCGTACTCCTCCTCGCGTCACGGCCCGCGCTCCGGACCGCCATCCATTGTCCCGCGCCGCGCAAGACCGCCTCAGGCCGTTCCCGGGCGCCACGGAACGCGGTGCTCCGACAGATGCGCCAGCACCGCGTGGTTCGCCTCCCAGCCGTCGGGGAACTTCACGGTCACGCCCAGCTGCACCGGCTCCGTCGACGGATGCTCGTCCAGCAGGTCGCCCACACCCTCGCGGCACACGACGACGCACGCGTGCCGGTGCCGCGACGCGAGGACGCACAGGCGGCCGGTCTCCAGGTGGAACGCCGTCGCGTCCGGTCGGCCGGACAGGGGATGCAGCACCACGGTGACGTCGTACTCCCGGCCCTGGAGACGGTTGGCCGTGTCGACCGTCACACCGGTCACGCCCAGCTCCGCCAGCGCGGCCCGCACCGCCGCCGCCTGGTCGCGGTGGGCGGTGCCTACGGCGATCCGGTCGGCGGTCAGCGGCACCGGCTCGGGGGACCGTTCGGAGACCGCCGCGCCCCCGCGGTCCAGCAGCCGCCGGACCACCAGGGCCACCGCCCGCACCGCCTCCGGGTCGGTACGGGGAGTGTGGCGCGCGGGCAGCTCCAGCAGGCCCCAGCCCGACTCGGCGGCCACGTCGAGGACCCGGTCGGGCCCGGAGCCGTCGGAAGGCACACCGAAACCGAGCCGCCGGTCGCCCGTGTTCGTGCCGCTGCGGAACGGCGTGTACGGGTAGAAGGCGTCGGACACCAGCGGCGCCGCGGACGCCGGCAGCCGCCAGGAGACGGGCAGCCGGTGCTGCGGCAGGTCCGGGTTGTGTGCCAGCAGGGTGGACACCGCGCTGGCGGACGGGTCGTACGACAGGCCGGCCCACTGCTCGGAACCGACGATCGAGAACGGGTCGAGCTGGCCCGGGTCGCCGACGAACAGCGCCCGTTCGAACAGGCCGGCGACGGCGAGCAGCGCGTCGGAGCGCATCTGGTACGCCTCGTCCACGATGGCGTGCCGCCAGGGCTCGACGCCCTGCACATGCGCCCACTTCGCGGCCGTGGAGATGACGACGTCCAGACCGGCGAGGTCCCCGGCCTTCGCGGACTTGCGGACGTTGTCCAGGTCGTCGAGAGCCTTGTCGTACGGATCGGAGTCGTTCGAGTGCAGACGCCCCACGGGAAGCTCGGGCTCCTTCTCCGCGAGCCGCAGAACCAGGTCGTCGACCTGCGCGTTGGTCTGCGCGACCACCATCAAGGGGCGGCCGGCGGCGGCCAGTTCGAGCGCGGCGCGCACGACGAGGGTGGACTTGCCCGCGCCGGGCGGTGAGTCCACGACGACGCCCCTGGCGAAGCCGTGGAGCGTGTCGCGCAGAATGCCGGCGGTGGCGGCGGCCGCCGCCGCGCCGGGGTCGAACGTCACAGCAGGTCCTCCGGGGTGACGAGGTCGGGGATCTCGGCGACGTCGGACCGCGGGGGCCCGCCGTGCGTCCACGGAGTCTCCTCCGGGTCCGGCAGCTTCGGCCCGCCCCGCTGGTCGTGCTCGAACAGGGTCCAGGCGATCCGGTCGCCCTTGACCGGTACGGACCCCTCCGCCGGGTCCTTGGCGCGGCCCATCCGGTCGGTGACCCGCAGCACGAGCGTCCCGTCCTCCTCGTACCGTACGAACTCCGCCGTCTGCGGTCTGCCGTCCAGCGAGCGGTACACCTTGGCGCGCTCGTCGAGGTGCGGGCGGTCGTCCGTGCGGACCGTCAGCAGCGGACGAGGGCTCGGCCTCTTCGACTCGGACCAGCTCATCTCCACGTCGAGCACCTCCGACACGAACGCCTCGCCCGACAGCCGGCGACCCGCCAGCACCAGCGGATCGTCCAGCGACTCCTGCGCCTCCAACTGCGCCTGCGCCGTCTCGCGGGCGGCGAGCTTCTGCGCCGCGGTCACGGCGTCGTCACGCCGCGGCTGGGGCGGTTCGCCCGCCCGGACCCGGTCGCGGTGCGCGGTGAACGACCAGCGGTCGCGGGTCCAGCGGTCCTCCACCCGTGAGCCCTCCGGCAGTTCGCGCACGAGCTCCACGGCACGCCACACCGCGCGCCAAGTGGGCCGCATCTGGTCCGCGAGAAGGCGTCGGACCTCCTGCTCCGCACGGTGCAGCTCGCCAAGCCGTTCGTCGGCGCTCGCCCCTTCCTCGGCCGTCGCGAGCAACTGCCGGGCGCGGTCGTAGCGCTCCATCGCGGGCGCGAGCCGCCGGTTGTCGAACACGGGATCGGTCGCAGGACCGGCCGGCGGGCAGATCAGCATGCCCTCGCGGTCCCGGCCCAGCTCCGCGCGCAGCGCCGCGGCCGCCCCCGGCTCTCCGTCCGACGCGTCGATCCAGGCCAGCAGCGCGCCCAGATGCTGGTCCTCCAGGGAGGACTGGCCGGTCGCCCAGTGGCGGTTCAGCAGATCCGTCGCGGCGAGCAGCAGCGAGGAACCGGGGACGCGGGCGCGCTCGCCGTAGTGCGTGAGCCAGCGGCCCAGCAGCGGGACCCGCGGCGGCGCCGGATACGGCGTGTCCGGGTCCTGTTCGGCCGTGCGCCGGAACCGCATCGAACGCCCCAGCAGCCGTACGAAATCCACGCCCGCACGGCTCGGCACGATCAACTGGGGCGCGTCCGCGCACAGTTCCACCTCGACGGTGACCTTCTTGCCGGTCTCCGCGTCGGTCTCCTTGCGCTCGACGAGCTCGACGTCGTCCCCGAAGCCGTCCAGATACGGCAGGACCACGCCGGCCAGCTCGGCGAGGAACGCCGACCGCAGGTCACGGTCGCGCGGCTGCGCCACGACCAGCAGCCGCGGCTCCTCGGGGTCCGTCCCCACCAGCGCGCCGAGCGGAGCCCCCGCCTCACCGGCGGTGGTCAGCGGCACGAACACCAGCGGGCGCTCAGAGACGTGCCGGTGGCGGACCGTCGCCAGCGGCTGCGCCCGGCCCGTCTCCACGGCCTCCAGCCGGGCGAGTGTCCCGATCAGCGACATACGACCGACCCCCGTCCCACGGCCGCGCTCTCCAGGGCTTCCGCCCGAAGCGCCGCGGCCCGACGGAGCGCCGCGACCGCCGGGTCGGCGGGGTCGCCCGCCTCGCCGCGTGCCGCCGCCAGCACGTCGCCGACGGTCGTGAGACCGCCGAGCTCCCCGCGGACGGGCCGGCCCAGAGTCTCCACCGCTCCGGCCTGCCGGGCACGGTCACGGCAGTGGAACGCGAGCTCGCAGGCGGCCAGGCACTCGGGGGCGTACGCGTGCGGGACCGACTCGACCGCGGCGGTCAGCTCGTCGGCCGAGCAGCTCTCGAGGTCGAAGGTGACCCCCTCCGGCAGCGCGGCGGCGATGTCCTCGACACGGGTGAGCCTCGCCAGCTGACGGCGGGTCACGGACAACTGTTTGCGCACGTCCACCGCGGAGGCGGTCGGCAGGTTGGAGAAGTCCTTGGGGCAGACGAGCAGAATGCCGTGCGCGACCTGCGCGCCGTCCGTGACGGCGGCGATCCGCTCCAGCGCCAGTACGTAGACCGCGGCCTGCCGGGCGGCCGCGCCGACCTTCGACGCGTCCGCCGACGCGTCGACCATCGGGAACGACTTGATCTCCACGACCGTCCACCGGCCGTCGGGACCCACGACCACCGCGTCCGGTTCCAGATAGGCGGGAGAGCCCGCCACGTCCAGGGCCAGCAGGGGGTGATCGAGCAGCGTCCACGCGTCCGCCGCCGTCGCCTCGCGCAGCGCCAGCGCCGTACGCGCGGCCCGGCCCTCGGGCCCTGCCGCGGTCAGGTCCGGCACCAGGGCGCCGGCCGGGTCGTCCAGGCCGAGCAGCCGCAGCAGCTCCTTGCCCCCGTCGGCCTTCACCCGCGCCTCGAAGGCATTGCCCCGCATGAAAGCGAACTGCGACTGTCCGAACGTCCCCGGCGAACCGAGCGCGGAGGCCAGTGCCGCCTTGTCCACCCCCGCGCCGTCCAGCAGCGCCCGGCGCCTGCACCCGGGATTGGCGGCGAGGGCCGCCAGGGCGCGGGCATCCAGCGGATGGGGCTGCGCGGCAGGCCCGCGCAGCTCAGCGAGCCGCTGCCGGAGTGCTGTCGTCGGCGCCTGCGGGGAGGGTCCGCTGTCCAGGGATTCGCTCACCCGCGGAAGTCTCGCATCCGCCACCGACAACGGTGGTCCCCGAGGCGGTCCGGGCGGGCCCGAACCGGTCGCGCACCCGGTCCGCGAGGCGCGTCGCGGGGCCGGTCAGCAGCGCGCCGACGCCCATCACGGCGGCACCGGCGACGGCGTCCAGGAAGTAGTGGTTCGCGGTGCCCAGCACCACGACCGTGGTGAGCAGCGGATAGGCGACGGCCAGGATCCGCGTCAGCGGCGTACGGCCGTGCCGCCACAGCACCACACCGCACCACAGGGCCCAGCCCACGTGCAGGCTCGGCATCGCCGCGTACTGGTTGGTCATCCCGCCGAGCCCGCGCGGCGCGCTCGCCTCCGCGCCCCACCAGCCGTACGAGCTGTACTGCGCCATCGTGTCGACGAAACCGTAGGACGCGTCCAGGAGGCGGGGCGGGCAGGTGGGCATCAGCGTGAAGCCGACCAGGCCGAGGAGGGTGGAGAGCATCAGCCAGGTACGGGCCGCGCGGTAGCCACGTGGCCGGCGGTGGAACAGCCACAGCAGCAGGGCCGGGGTGACCAGGTAGTGCAGGGACGCGTAGACGAAGTCGGCGGGTATGCCGAGGGCGGGGACATCGGTGAAGAGACGGTTCAGCGGATGCTCGGCGTCGAGCAGGAGTGCCTTCTCGGCCCGGAGTATCGCGAGGCCGTGGTCGACCGCGGTGAAGACGTCGCCGCGGGCGAGGAGCCGGCCGGCGCAGTACGCGGCGTAGACGGCGGTGATCAGCAGCAGCTCGGTCCACCAGCGGGGCCGCCGGTGAGGTGCGGTCTGCGGCATCGGGCGCTGCCTCCGTCTTCGTCGTCGGGTTCGGCCGCGGATGTTCGTGATCGTCGGCATCCGTACTCGGAGGGGGACGCCGGGATCGTTGCGGAGGTTGCCTCCCGTTCAGGTGCGGGATGATGGGACGACATCCGATCGTGAACTTCAGGGGAACCACTCATGGCACCGCGGATCCTGCTCGCCCGGCACGGCCAGACCGAATGGTCACTGCTCGGCAAACACACCGGCAGGACGGACATCCCCCTGCTCGAGGAAGGCCGGCGCGGCGCGAAGCTGCTCGGTGAGCGGCTGCACCGCGCGCCGTGGTCGGGTCTCGAGGGGGTGGAGGTCCGCACCAGTCCGCTGATCCGGGCGAGCGAGACCTGCGCGCTCGCGGGCTTCGGGGACCGGGCACGGCCCTGGGACGCGCTGATGGAATGGGACTACGGGGCGTACGAGGGGATGACGCCGCCCGAGATCCAGGCGGTCCGGCCGGGCTGGCTGCTGTGGCGCGACGGCGCGCGTGACGGCGAGAGCCTCGCGGACGTCTCCGCCCGCGCGGACGAGGTCGTCGAGTGGGCGCGCTCGGCCGACCGCGACGTGCTGGTCTTCGCCCACGGCCACATCCTCCGCTCGCTCGGGGCGCGGTGGCTGGGCGAGGACATCTCCTTCGGGGCGCGCGTCCGGCTGGATCCGACGAGCTTGTCGGTGCTGGGGTGGGCGTACGGGGAGCCGGCGATCGAGCGGTGGAACGACACGGGGCATCAGGAGGGGTGACGGTGGGGGCGGTTGGCGCCTGCGGCGTGCCCGTACCGCTGCCCGCCCCTTCCCGCTGTACCGATGTGCGGCTCCGCCGCGCGGGGGCTCTGCCCCCGTACCCCCGCGCCGCAAACGCCCGTGCGGCTGCTTGGAGCCCGGCCGGCGATTGAGGCCACCGCGCGAAGCGCGGTACGCCGCCCGCGGGGCGGGCGCCGGGGTCCGGGGTCGGCCCCGGTTCGGGATGGGGCTCCCTCCCATGGCCGCCAGGTCACAGGAAGGAGGGCGGGGAGGGGAAACGCCCCGCGCGGCGGCGCCGCCCGCCGCGGACCGCGTCAGGCCTCGGCCGTCGCCGACGACGCCCGGCGGCGGAGGAACGTCGCCACCCCCGGCACCCCGCTGTGCGGGAGCAGTACCTTCGCCGTGTCCGCGAGCATCGACTGGATGCGGGAGGACCGGACCTCGCCCAGCAGGTCGAGCACCTGCTCACCCGCTGCCGCCGCCTCGTCGGGAGCTCCCGCCCGTGCCAGGTCGGCGGCCAGTTCCGCGCGGTAGAGCGCGAGGTTGCGGGTGAAGCGGCGGTCCTGGAGGGACGCCGCGCGCTGTGCGTGGCGGGCCGCGCGGGACCACTCGCCGAGCGCCGCCCAGCACTGCGCCTGGAGCGCCTCGAGTTCGGGTTCGGCGAAGAACGACATCCACTCGGGGTCCGCCCCGGACGCTCCGCGCCCGAAGTGCTCGTGTGCTCTCGCCAGCGACTGCTCGCAGTTGGCGCGGTCGCCGAGTCCCGCCCAGCCGCCCGCCTCACGCAGCGCGAGCAGCGACAGCAGCCGCGGCGAGGCGATCAGCCGGCCGGCCTGCTGGCCCGCCTGCGCGGTGCGCACGGCCTCGCGGTGTCGTCCCGCGTCCCTGGCCAGGAACGACGTGTTGCAGAAAGCGTGGGCCTCCAGGGCCGCGTCGCCCGCCACGCGCGCGGTCGCCAGCGCCTCCGCGTAGTGCGAGCGCGCGTCCTCGAAGCGGCCGGAGTCGTGGGCCAGCCAGCCCACCGAGATGGCGAGTTCACCGGCGCCCGCGTGCAGTCTCCGGGCCGTGGACCCGCGTGCAGTCGCGCCCGCGTCGAGCAGTGCGTAGGCGGCCCGCAGCGGCTGGGCGGCGCGGCTGTAGAGGCCGTCGGCGCCGTGCCGGTCGTCGAGGAGGCGGATGCGGCGTACGGCCTCCTCGACGGCGTGGACCTCTGTCTCGCCGACTCTCCGCAGGTCGGGTACGGATCCGGGTACGAGCCCCAGGGATGCGGCCGCCATCGTGGCGGAGCCGCTCGTCATGAATGCGCGACGCAGCACGTCGCTCTCCTCGTCGCTGTCACTTGCGCTGCCGACCATGGGGAAGGGGCGGCAGGGATGATGTCGGTTCTGGCCGGCCGGGCTTTCCGCCTCGCCCGGCGGCGACGCGGAACCGTCCCGGTCCGGCGCGCCGGACCCCCGTCCCCGACCGCGTACGCGCTCCCGGGCCGTGAAGCCCAGATCGGTGAGCGCGAGGCCGGGGAACATGTGCAGGAACACCCGCTCGTAGGCGTAGTTCGGGCAGCGGATCTCGCCCGCCTCCACCCGGCCGATGTAGCGGGCGTCGCAGGAGACCTGCTCGCCGATCTCGCGGGCGGCCCGGCGCACGGCCGTCGCGAACTCGCCCGGCGAGCGGTGTCCGCGCAGCCGGCGGAAAGCCAGGTTGGGTACGGGGGCGCGAACTGCCCGTGATGCCTGTGACGATGACGCCATGGCCGTGGCCTCTCTTGGTGCGGCCGTGTTCCGGCGGGGCAAGAACGTACCCGCTGTGACAGGCCTTTCACCCGGGGATTGACCACAAAAGGGGCATCTCTCCGGTGATCTGCCATGAACTGCCATCCTTTGCGGCGGCGTGCCGCCGTAGCCCTTGACGCGCGCGGGCGTTGAACCGTACGGAGCCGCGTCACGTGTCTCCACTCGAGCGAGGAGGGGATCCCCTTGTTGGAGGTCGGCATGGAGACCAGTGCGACGCCCTCGACCACGGCCGGGCACAGGCCCAGCCCGGACAGCAGTGCACCGCCCGCTCGCGACATGGTGGTGCCGGCCGGGCCCGCGCGGCCCTGCGATCTGGTGACCGTTCCCGCCCGGCAGGGGCTCGAGGCGGTCGACATCCTGCGCCGTTCCGCCGCGCCGGCGGTGGGACCGGTGCTCCACGACGGGGCGTGCGACACCCTCGGGTTTCTCGTCCCGCCGGGTACCGCCGACGCCTGGGACGTGCCGGGCAGCGCGTGCACGCAGACCTCGGGACGCGGCCTCCGTGTCCCGGCGGAACCACCGGTCACCGGGTCCGGATGGCTTCTGCCGCCCGGCGACGACTCCGATTCGGTCACGGACCCGGCCGTGCTGCGTGAGGCACTGGGCGAGGCGGCCCGGCTGATCGAGGCCGCGGACAACTGCCGCTGAGGCCGCCGTCCGGACACTTCCGGTGACCGTACGTACCCGGCTGTGCCCGGAGGCATCCCGGTCGTGCCCGGACGCAGGCCGTCCGCCGCCGGGCGATAATGGTCGCGTGGCGAAGAGCAGGCGACGTGGTGGCGGTGGGGCTGAGCCCTTCGTCGCGGCAGTGGACGGCGGACTCGCCGAGCTCATGCCCGACCGGGACCGCCCTCGCGGATGGACGCTGCTCATCGACGGCGCCCCGCAGTCGCACGTGGATCTCGACGATCCCGCCCACCTCTCCTTCGAGTACCAGCGCAGACTGGGTCACGCCGTGGATCTCGCGGCCCCTGCGGGACGCCCCCTTCAGGTCGTGCACCTCGGCGGCGGGGCGTTCACCCTGGCCCGGTACGTCGCCGCGACCCGCCCCCGCTCCACCCAGCAGGTCGTCGAAGTGGACGCGGCGCTCGTCCAACTCGTACGCACCCAGCTCCCGCTGGACCCCGGCGCCCGGATACGGGTGAGGTCGGTCGACGCGCGGGCAGGGCTCGCCAAGGTGCCCGACGGCTGGGCGGACCTGGTGATCGCGGACGTGTTCAGCGGTGCCCGCACCCCCGCCCATCTGACCAGCACGGAGTTCGTGGCGGAGGTGCGCAGGGCGATGAGGCCGGGCGGCTGCTACGCCGCGAACATCGCCGACGGGCCGCCGCTCGCGCACCTCAGGGCGCAGATCGCCACGGTCGCCGCCGTCTTCCCCGAGCTGGCGCTGGCCGCGGACCCGACCGTGCTGCGCGGCCGCCGCTTCGGCAACGCCGTGCTGCTCGCGTCGGACCTCGCGCTGCCGGTCGTCGAACTCACCCGCCGCGTCGCGAGCGATCCGTACGCCGGCCGTGTCGAACACGGGCGGGCACTGGCCGACTTCACGGGCGGGGCCGCTCCCGTGACGGACGCGAGCGCCAAACCGTCGCCCGTACCGCCGCCGGCCGTGTTCCGCTGAGGCCCGGACGCGTCAGCGCTCGTCGAACTGGACCATCGGCGGACGCCCGTTCCAGGTGCAGAACACCGACACCTCGTGCCCGTCCCGTGTGAACGTGACCCGGATCCACGTCGGCTGCTTCCACACCTGCATCTGCCAGCCGGACGCCGGCGTCGCGGAGACCAGTTCCGCGGAGTGGTCGCCGATGTCAAAGACGACCCGGCCGCCCTCGACGTTGTAGCCCTTCACGTTCCCCGGGCCCGAAGTGGCCGACGGCGAGGGGGAGTCCGGGGGAGGGCCGGTTCTGCTCGGGGACGCCGGCGGGGGCGTGGTGGCCGGGCGCCTGCTCGGCGAGGGGGACGGGCTCGGCGGACGGGCCGTCGACGAGGCCTGCGGCTTCGCCGCCTCGGTCGTCGAGTGCTGCGCGGTGATGGGCAGTGCGCGCGGCCGGTCGTACGCGGTTCCGGCCATGACCGTGTGGACGCCCCACCACGACAGCGTCACCGCCGCGCCGGTGGACAGCGACCACGCCATGGCATGTACGAGCCCTCGATGCATCGGGGCCATGGTGCACGTACTCGTCGTACAGGCCCGCCTCCTTGAGACCGAAGGCTCCGAAGACCCCGACGGTGATGGTCGTCCGTGCCCTGCCGTCCGCTTCCTTGCCGTCCTCGGCGCAGCCGGTGAGCAGCCCGGCGCAGAGCGCGGCGACGACCGCGAGGACTGCCGTCCTGCGCATCGCGTCCTCCTTCGCCGGGCGGGGCGACTCGGGGAGCCCGCTGCCGCTCGCCCGGTCCGCTGCCGGTGGCCCCTGGCCGTTTTTGTTCGGGAACCGTACTTTTAGCACGTCGGTGGGGGCCCACGGCAGGGCGGTGACCTGCGGATTCCCGGCGACACGCGACAGGAGGGCATGGGAGCGCTCCCAGTCTCAAATTCGTCGGGTTCGTCGCTTCGGAACCGGGGTGTCAAGGCAGCTGACACGTTATGTTCTCCGCCTGGGCAGTCTGGGGAGGCGGACACGATGTCTCGGACCATCCGCACGGGGAACGGGGGGCGGGCCACCGGCCTGCCCACCCTGGAAGAGGTGGCCGCGCGCGCGGGAGTCGGACGCGGCACGGTCTCACGCGTGATCAACGGCTCGCCGCGGGTCAGCGAGGAGACCCGGGCGCTGGTCGAGGCCGCCGTCGCGGAGCTGGGCTACGTACCCAACCGCGCCGCCCGCGCCCTCGCCGGGAACCGTACGGACGCGATAGCGCTCGTCGTCCCCGAGCCGGAGGACCGTTTCTTCACGGAGCCGTACTTCTCCGAGATGGTGCGCGGTGTCGGAGCGGCCCTCGCCGACACCGAGATGCAGCTGCTTCTCACGCTCGCGGGAGGCGACCGCGAGCGGAAGACGCTCGCCCAGTACCTGGCCGCGCACCGTGTCGACGGCGTACTCCTGGTCTCGATGCACGCGGGCGACCCGCTGCCCGACCTGCTGGAGCAGCTGTCCATCCCGGTGGTGATCAGCGGTCGCCGCTCGGCGGACGAGACACTCGCCGCGGTGGACTCCGACAACTTCGAGGGAGCGCGGCAGGCCGTCGACCATCTGACGGCCCGCGGGCGCCGCACCATCGCGACGATCGCCGGCCCGCTGGACGTCTACGGCGCACAGCGCCGACTGGACGGCTACCGTGCCGCCGTCGCCGGAGCGGGGCTCGGCACCGACCCACGGCTGACCGCCGTGGCCGACTTCAGCGAGCAGGGCGGCCGTGCCGCGATGCGCACCCTGCTCGAACACCGTCCCGACCTCGACGCGGTGTTCGCCGCGTCCGACGTCATGGCGTCCGGCGCCAGACATGTGCTGCGCGAGTCGGGCCGCCGGATCCCGGACGACGTGGCACTCGTCGGCTTCGACGACTCGGCGGTGGCACGGCACATGGACCCGGCGCTCACCAGCGTCCGCCAGCCGACGGAGGAGATGGGCCGCACCATGGCCCGGGTGCTGCTGCAGGAGATCGCGCAGCCGTCACCGGAGCGCCCGCAGATCGTGCTCCCCACGGAGCTGGTGGTGCGGGACTCGTCCTGACGACCGCCCGCCCGGGAGGGCGGGGGACGATCCGCCGGGAAGAGCCGGCATACGACAAGAGCCCCGGCATACGACCCTGGTACGACAAGAGCCCCGGTCCGCGGACCGGGGCTCTTGATCAGGGTGAGTAACGGGACTCGAACCCGCGACATCCTGGACCACAACCAGGTGCTCTACCAGCTGAGCTATACCCACCACGACCGGTCCTTTTTCCCGACCGGCCGAGAAAAAGTGTACAGGGTCCGGGAGGGTGCTCGCGCCAGGGTTTCCGGCGGGTGGTCGCGGGGGGTTTTCCGTGGGTACCGGCCGCCGGTTCTACACGGCGGGCAGCACGTGCTTGGCCGCGATGCCCTTCGCCGTCTCCGAGTCGGGGCCCGGCTGCGGGACGAAGACCGCCTCGCGGTAGTAGCGGAGCTCGGCGATCGACTCGCGGATGTCGGCCAGCGCCCGGTGGTTGCCGTTCTTCTCCGGGCTGTTGAAGTACGCCCGCGGGAACCACCGGCGGGCCAGCTCCTTGATCGAGGAGACGTCCACGATCCGGTAGTGGAGGTAGCCCTCGAGCGTCGGCATGTCACGCAGCAGGAAGCCGCGGTCGGTGCCGACCGAGTTGCCGCACAGCGGGGCCTTGCCGGGCTCCTTGACGTGCTGCCGGACGTAGGCGAGGACCTGCTCCTCGGCGTCCGCGAGGGTCGTGCCGCCCGCCAGCACGTCGAGGAGGCCGGAGGCGGTGTGCATCTGGCGCACCACTTCGGGCATCGTCTCGAGCGCCCCGTCCGGCGGGCGGATCACGATGTCCACCCCGTCGCCGAGTACGTTCAGTTCCGAGTCGGTGACCAGTGCGGCCACCTCGATGAGTGCGTCGTCCGTCAGCGAGAGCCCGGTCATCTCGCAGTCGATCCACACCATGCGATCGTTCATGCGACCTACCTTACGGGGGTGCCGGTGCCGCGTTCCCGGCCTCGTGCAACTCGTCCGCCCCGGCTCCGGGTACGAAGGCCGCCCGGGTCCGGGGCGGAGGCCGGTCCGAGTACCGCACGTGCACGGCATCGGCACGGCACTGGCACGGCCCGAGCGGGGCCCGAGTGCCGCACGGGTACGCCGCGAGCGCCGCACGAGTACGGCCCGGCCGGGACGGCATCCTTCGCAGGCGCTGTCCCGGCCGGGCCGGACCGTGCTCTTCGCGGACGCCGGTTACGGCGCGCTTCGCTGGCCGGGCAGGCTCGCCCGGCCGTGACCTGCCACGTACGCCTCCGGAACCGGCTTGCCCAGCTCGGCGGCGGCCGAAGCCATCACGGAGGGACCGGCAGGTCCCACCGGACCGCGTCTGCCGCCCGGCCCCGTCTGCGCGGGAACCACGGCATCCACCATCGACGCCCGGTCCGGCTCCGCCTGGGGCCTACGGGCCCGGTACGCGGCCCGGTACGCAGCCGGGGACGAGCCGAGCTGCCGCCGGAAGTGGCCGCGCAGGGCCACCGGCGACCGGAAGCCGCAGCGGCCCGCGACCTCGTCGACCGAGTAGTCGGAGGTCTCCAGCAGCCGCTGTGCCTGCAGCACCCGCTGGGTGATCAGCCACTGGAGCGGGGCCGACCCCGTGAGGGAGCGGAACCGCCGGTCGAAGGTGCGCCTGCTCATGTACGCACGCGCGGCCAGCGTCTCCACGTCGAACTGCTCGTGGAGGTGTTCCAGCGCCCAGGAGACGACCTCGGCCAACGGGTCCGAGCCGATTTCCTCTGGTAAAGACCTGTCGAGATAGCGCTCCTGACCGCCGCTGCGGCGGGGCGGGACGACGAGCCTGCGGGCGAGAGCTCCGGCTGCTTCCGTGCCGTGGTCAGTGCGCACTATGTGGAGGCAGAGGTCGATTCCGGCCGCCGTGCCCGCGGACGTGAGCACATCGCCGTCGTCGACGAACAGCTCACGCGGATCCACGTGCACGGACGGGTAGCGCTTCGCCAGGGTCGGCGCGTACATCCAGTGGGTGGTGGCCGGACGCCCGTCGAGCAGGCCGGCCGCGGCCAGGACGAACGCCCCGGTGCACAGGCCGACGATGCGGGCGCCCTCTTCATGTGCCCGGCGCAGTGCGTCGAGCGCCTCGGGCGGTGGCGGCGACGTGATCGAGCGCCAGGCCGGCACCACGACGGTGCCCGCCCTGCTGATCGCCTCCAGGCCGTAAGGCGTGGTCAGCTCCAGACCGCCGGTGGTGCGCAGCGGTCCGTCCTCACCACCGCACACGAGCAGGCGGTAGCGAGGAACTCCGGCGTCCTGACGGTCAATTCCGAACACCGAGAGCGGGATGGAACTTTCGAATATAGGGCCGCCGCTGAACAGCAGCACGGCGACGACTTCCCTGCGTCGGCGCCCGGACAGCTTCCGTGCCGTCTCCGGTGCGGCGGAGTCCTGACTCATGACGCTAAACCCCCCTCGAAGTGCGCGTCTCCCCGTTCTTTTCGGGCCTTTCGCTCCTGCACGTTTCCCCTCGGTTCTGCACGAGTCCCCCGGCCGTCGATACTCATGATCGAATCTACTGCGTCCCGTGGCGCCGGCGTGACAAGTTCGGGATGCCCCGCTATGTCGACATGGCAACTTGGCGCGATGCATTCGATCACGAAGCGTTCCACTCAGGGGGCCCACAGGGAAGTGCGCGTCACCGGCATGGCCCGTCCCCGTAGGGTGCGAGCGGTGCCTGTGGCCCTTTCTTCCCTGGTGGCAAGGGGGTTCGCAGGCCATTTCGACAAGGTTGGCCCTGTGTCGAGAAGTTGGCTGAAAACATACGGGTGCGAGCACGGAAAACCGTCAGTCGCCGGACAGGCCGCTCGTTCCCCGCCGTGCGCCGTGCCGGGCCCCCGGGACAGTACCGGAACGATGCCCTCCGGCCGTCGCTCCGCCCTCGGCCTCCCGGTCGCGGGCCGCGGTCCGCTCGGAGCGGCGCAGCAGGGCCCGGCAGGCGGCGGTCACGGCGGCGAGACCGAGGGCCGCGGCGGCCGCGCCACCGACGGATGTCCCGTACACGACCAGTACGACCGGTACCAGCAGGCAGCTGAAGGCGCCCCAGCGGATGACGTCGCCCGCGGAGTCGGAGGACCGCCCGGAGGGCCGGGTGGTGAGCCGGGTCGCGGACCGGCCGGAGGGCCGGGGACCGGAGCGGGCCGAGTGACCGGATCGGCCGGAGTGGGCCGAGTGGCCGGATCGGCCGGAGTGGGCGGAGGGGCGGGGGGACGATCGTGCGGGCACGGATGCTCCTGGGGGCGGCGTGGTGATCTCTGGGCCGGCCCGGTCGGCGACCGGCCTCCGGTGCGCCCTCCGGCGGATGGCCGCGGGGGTGCGTCCGGCTGGCCAACGAGGACCGGAGTCATCCGGTCACCGTTGGCGCGCAGACGGCTGTAGTGGCCAAGCGGCATTGCGATCCTGCGCGCGCTCGGGCATGCTCCCTGGAACGTCGCACACGGGGGCAGCACGCCCTGGGCAGGAGAGGAGTGCCGCCGTACCCTTGGGGGTATGGGGTTGGGAAGATGATTCCCGGACACAGCTCCCCCGTCACTCCAGCCGACGACGTACCTTCCTGAGTCGATCCCTCTCAAGAGGACCTCTTTCGCCGAGACACCGATGGCCGGTCACGAAATCCCCGAACCCGCGGACCGCAAGCAGGTAGCCGATCCCTTGTCGGACCTGCGGGCGGTGGAAGAAGCACGCCATTCATGCGATCCCGCCTTCCGGCACGGAGTCGTCGTCGGTTTCGACGGATCGACCTCCAGCGAGCGAGCGCTCGCCTATGCCATCGGTATGGCGAGACGGATCGGTTCCGGCCTGATCATCGTCCATGTGGCCAACCGGCTGCCGACCACCGTCTGGGCAGGCTGCGAGCCGCCCGTCTTCGTGGACGTGCCCGACCACCGCACCGAGGTCCTCGGCCTCGAGCTGGCCTGTGCGGACTACCTCGCGGAGGTCCCGTGGATCCTGGTCGAGCGCGGCGGCGACATCTGCCATGAGCTGGAAGAGGTCGGCCGTGAGTACTCGGCCGACGCGATCGTGGTCGGATCCACGCACGGCATCGTCGGCCGGCTGTTCGGCTCGGTCGCGGGGCGGCTCGCGAAGCGCGCTCAGCGCCCGGTGGTCGTCGTCCCCTGAAACTCTCGCTCGGATCCTCGTGATGCCCAGCCCGGCCTGATCCCGACGGACGATTCGCGCGGGACGCACCGCGTGCACCCGGGCCGGAGTGACGTCTGAGGCGGCGTCAGCGACCGCCAACTTCCTTTCCGCGCAGGCGTGCAGGGAAATCTACTCACCCGTAGCAGGTGGATTGTGCGCTTGTGAAGGGTACATAACGGTCCTGGGACAGCAGGACAGCAGTGCCTGCAGCACAACTGCACAGGACAGGAAGGGAGCCCGCCGTGGACAACGACGTCTCTGCGGGAAGCGCTGGTTCTACTTCGACTCTCGGCCATCTCGCCCTCGGACTGACCCTGTTGGCGTTCGGCGTCGGCAACACCGGCGTGATCGACAACGTGACGGCGGCCGACTCGGCCGCGCTCGCGACCTGGGTCGGCGGAGTGGCGCTCTTCATCGTCGGTCTGCTCGAGTTCCGGGCGGGAAACGGCGGATCCGGTACGGCGTTCGCCGGACTGGGCGCGTTCTGGTTCACCTGGGGCACCGCTGTCGGCGGTGAGACCTCGGCCGAGGCGGCAGGGCTCTTCCTGCTGCTGTGGGCGCTGCTGGCGCTGACGCTGACCGCCGCGGCCTCGGGCAGCGGTGTGCTCGGTCAGGGGGTGTACGCGTTGCTCACCCTCGCGCTGCTGCTGGGTGCGGTGGCCGCCTTCGCGGGGAACGACGGGCTGGCCAAGGCCGGCGGCTGGGTCGGCGCGGTCGCGGGCCTGGTGGCCTGGTACGGCGCGACGGCAGCGCTCGCCAAGTGGCCGACCTTCACCGGGCGCGCTGCCGGCCGCCGGGGGGTGACGGCCACCGGCTGAGGCCCGCCGGGGTCTCACGGCAGCTCAGAGGCCGGCGTGAAGGGTTGCGCGCCGGCCATGTGAAAGGGGACCGCCCCCTTGTGCGCAGGTGGCGCGCATCAAGGGGGCGGTTCTCGACGGATCCGGGGGCCGTGCCTACTCGACCGTGACGGACTTGGCCAGGTTGCGCGGCTTGTCGATGTCGCGGCCCATGGCCAGTGCCGTGTGGTAGGCGAGGAGCTGGAGCGGGATGCCCATGAGGATCGGGTCCAGCTCGTCCTCGTTCTTGGGCACGACGATGGTGTGGTCGGCCTTCGCCTGCGGCTGGTGCGCGACGGCGAGGATGCGGCCGCTGCGGGCCTTGATCTCCTCGAGGGCGGCGCGGTTCTTCTCCAGCAGGTCGTCGTCGGGGACGATCGCGATCGTCGGCAGGGCGGGCTCGATGAGGGCGAGCGGGCCGTGCTTCAGCTCGGAGGCGGGGTACGCCTCGGCGTGGATGTAGGAGATCTCCTTGAGCTTCAGGGAGGCCTCCAGCGCCACCGGATAGCCCCGCACGCGGCCGATGAACATCATCGACTGGGCGCCGGCGTACTCTGCGGCGATCTTCTTGATCTCGTCCTCGGTCTCGAGGATCTCGCTGATCTGCGCGGGCAGCCTGCGCAGGCCCTCGATGATCCGCTTGCCGTCGGTCACGGACAGGTCGCGGATGCGGCCCAGGTGCAGGGCGAGCAGCGCGAAGGCGGTGACCGTGTTGGTGAAGCACTTGGTGGAGACGACGCAGACCTCGGGGCCGGCGTGGACGTACATGCCGCCGTCGGCCTCGCGGGCGATCGCCGAGCCGACGACGTTGACGACGCCGAGGACGCGGGCGCCCTTGCGCTTGAGCTCCTGGACGGCGGCCAGCACGTCGTAGGTCTCACCGGACTGGGAGACGGCGATGTAGAGGGTGTCGGGGTCCACGACCGGGTTGCGGTAGCGGAACTCCGAGGCGGGCTCGGCGTCGGCCGGGATACGGGCCATGGACTCGATGAGCCCGGCGCCGATGAGACCGGCGTGGTACGAGGTGCCGCAGCCGAGGATCTTGATCCGGCGGATGGTGCGGGCCTCGCGGGCGTCCAGGTTGAGGCCGCCGAGGTGGACGGTGGAGAACCGGTCGTCGATGCGGCCGCGCAGGACGCGGTCGACGGCGTCGGGCTGCTCGGAGATCTCCTTGTGCATGTACGTGTCGTGGCCGCCCATGTCGTAGGAGGCGGCCTCCCACTCCACGGTCTCCGGGGTGGCGGTGGTGGTCGCGCCGGAGGTCGTGTAGGTGCGGAAGTCGTCGGCTTTGAGGGTGGCCATCTCGCCGTCGTCGAGGGTGACGACCTGGCGGGTGTGGGCGATCAGGGCGGCGACGTCGGAGGCGACGAACATCTCCTTCTCGCCGATGCCGAGGACGACGGGGGAGCCGTTGCGGGCCACCACGATGCGGTCGGCGAAGTCGGCGTGCATGACGGCGATGCCGTACGTGCCCTCGATCAGCTTGACGGCCTCGCGGACCTTCTCCTCCAGGGTGGTGGCCTGGGAGCGGGCGATCAGGTGGGTGATCACCTCGGTGTCCGTCTCGGAGGCGAAGACGACGCCGTCGGCCTCGAGCTTGGCGCGCAGTTCGGCCGCGTTGTCGACGATGCCGTTGTGGACGACGGCGACCTTGTTGTCGGGGTCCAGGTGCGGGTGCGAGTTCACGTCGCTGGGGGCACCGTGCGTGGCCCAGCGGGTGTGGGCGATGCCGGTGGTGCCGGCGAAGCGCTTGGGGACGCGGGCCTCCAGGTCACGGACGCGACCCTTGGCCTTCACCATCTTCAGGGCGGCCGACTTCGGGCTGTTGATCACCACGCCCGCCGAGTCGTATCCCCGGTACTCCAGCCGCTGCAGGCCTTCCAGCAGCAGTGGAGCGACATCACGCTTGCCGATGTATCCGACAATTCCGCACATAAAGTTTCTACCCCTCCATGGATCAGATGTGTGCCCGGCCCGTGAGGGCTGTCAGCCGTAGACCATGCGGCGCAACTGGCGGAGCGAGAGCTCCGGCGGCGCCACGGCGCGGTGCGGCAGTTCGGCCGCGATCCGCTCGAAGATCTCGGCGTTCACCGCACCACCGGACTGCAGTTCACGGTGGCGGCGGCGGACGAATTCCTCGGTCGTCTCGTCGAAGTACGCCAGCACGTCGAGCACCACCCGGGCCGCTTCGCCGCGCTGGAGCGCGGTGCTGCGCACCAGGTGTTCGACAAGGTCGTCGTGCGGTGGGCGCACTGACTGGCGAGGTTCGAGCACCCGTAGATATTGGAGGTCGTGCACCCCTCACCGCAAGAATCCTGCCCGAATCCGGGCAGGAGATAGCTCACATCCGCTTCAGGACGGCCTGTTTCGCGATGCTGAACTCGTCCTCCGTCAGTACTCCCGCCTGACGCAGCTCGCCCAGCTCACGCAGACGGCGAAGCAGCGCATCGTGATCGTCCCCACCGGGAGCGGGGGCGGGGGCCGGGGTGGTGGCGGTCCCTGCGACGCGGGCCGCGGGCAGCTCCGCGGGCCGGGCGGCCGCCGGTGCCGGGCCGGCGGCGTAGGGATGCGGCATACGCGCCACGACGGCCGCCGCGACCAGGGCCATCAGCGGGTCCTTGCGGAAGCCCCACAGCTCCACCGCGTGCGGGTCGTGCTTCGGCGGGCTCTGGGCGGGCGCCGCGGCCGTGCGGAAGCGCAGGTACCCGTTCTCCAGCCCGGCGGCGGGTAGCCACTCCACCGCCTTCACGTCCGCCAGCGCCAGCGTGCGCGCACCGCCCGCCTGCTTCGACTCGGACGCCTTCCAGTTCCACTCCAGGCGGATCCGCTCGCCGTCGAACGTGACCGTGCCGTCGCCTGCTCCGACCGTGATCGGTATCGGCGGTCCCGGCAGCGCGTAGGCAGCCAGGGGTCCGGACCCCGTCTGCTCCAGCAGCAGTGCGCGACGCACCTCGTCCACGAAGTACTCAGCCACCCCGAAGCGGTCCGGTTCCACGGCCAGCCGGTACGGCGAGGAGGCGTCGTCCAGCCTGCCTCCGGTAATCTGCAGCAGGGGATCCGCGCCGTCACGCAGCCGCAACCGCAGACGGCCCGCCTTCCTGCCGGACTCGAACGAGACGCCCGCCAAGGCCTCGAGCGGAAGCGTCGTTTCGCCGAGGGCACGGCGCAGCGGACTCACGCTCCTGTCGTTGCCCGGCACGACACGGATCGTGTCCCCGTCGAACGTCCATGTCCCGTCCTTCTGGATGATTTCCGCCATGAGGGGATTCTTTCACCGGCGGAACGAGTAAGTGGTCTACACCTTGACCGTAGTTGAGGCGCGCGGTACGCATGGTGAGCCCGGCGCTCTGCCACAGACGAGACCCGTCGAAGGGACCCCAGCCTGTGAGTCAGTCCAGACCGCTTCCCCGTCTTCTCGGTTCGCTGCTGCTCGTCACGGCGGCGGCCCTCTCCGGCGCCACAGCATCCAGCCAGGCGGCCACGTCCGCCGGCGCCGAATCCACCCCCACGGCCCGCCCGCTCGGCCAGATCGTCCCCGCGCCCGCCTCCGTACTACCGGGCGGCGCGCCCTACACCCTGACCTCCAAGGCCCGCATCCAGACGGACGCCTCGCCCGAGGCGCGCGCCGTCGGGGAGCGCCTCGCCGAGGTGCTGCGCCCCTCGACCGGCTACGCCCTGCCCGTCACCACCCGGCCCGGGGCCCAGTCGATCCGGCTCCGGCTGCGGGCGGGGGAGAGCGCCCTGGGTGACGAGGGCTACCGCCTGCAGTCCGCTCCCGGCGGTGTCACCATCACCGCCCGACGGCCCGCGGGCCTCTTCCACGGCATTCAGACGCTGCGGCAGCTGCTGCCCGCCTCCGTCGAGAAGGACACACGGCAGAGCGGTCCGTGGCAGGTGGCGGGCGGCACGATCACCGACAGCCCGCGTTACGCCTACCGCGGCGCGATGCTTGACGTCTCACGGCACTTCCTCACCGTCGAGCAGGTCAAGCGCTACATCGACCATCTGGCCGTGTACAAGATCAACAAACTGCATCTGCACCTCTCCGACGACCAGGGCTGGCGCCTCGCCATCGACTCGTGGCCCCGGCTGACCACCTACGGAGGTTCCACGCAGGTCGGCGGCGGCCCCGGCGGCTTCTACACGAAGGACCAGTACCGGGAGATCCTGCGGTACGCCGCCTCCCGCTACCTCGAGGTGGTGCCGGAGATCGACATGCCGGGCCACACCAACGCCGCCCTCGCCTCGTACGCCGAACTCAACTGCGACGGCGTGGCCCCGCCGCTCTACACGGGCACGGCCGTCGGCTTCAGCTCGCTGTGCGTGCCCAAGCCGGTGACGTACGACTTCGCGGACGACGTGATCCGTGAGCTTGCCGCCCTCACCCCGGGCAAGTACATCCACATCGGTGGCGACGAGGCCCACTCCACCAGCCACGAGGACTACGTGGCGTTCATGGACCGGGTGCAGCCGATCGTCGCCAAGTACGGCAAGACCGTCATCGGCTGGCACCAGCTGACCGGCGCGACGCCGCAGAAGGGCGCCCTGGCCCAGTACTGGGGCCTCGACCGCACCAACCCGGCGGAGAAGGAACAGGTCGCGGCGGCCGCGAGGAACGGCACGGGACTGGTTCTCTCGCCGGCCGACCGGGTCTACCTCGACATGAAGTACAACAAGGAGACCAAGCTGGGTCTCGCCTGGGCCGGCTACGTGGAGGTCCAGCGGTCCTACGACTGGGACCCGGGGAACTACCTGCCGGGCGCCCCTGCCGAGGCCATCAAGGGTGTCGAGGCGCCGCTGTGGACGGAGACCATCTCCACGAACGCGCACATCGACCAGATGGCGTTCCCGCGGCTGCCCGGCGTCGCCGAGCTGGGCTGGTCCCCGGCGTCCACGCACGACTGGGACGCGTACAAGGTGCGGCTCGCCGCGCAGGGGCCGCGGCTGTCGGCCCTCGGGATCGACTACTACCGCTCGCCGCAGGTGCCGTGGCCCGCACAGTGATCTGAGAAACCGGTGCCCGGCGGGAGAGGTCGCTCCCGCCGGGCACCGGCCGTTTACGCGCGGGCCGACACCGGCGCCGGCCGACACCGTGCCGTCCTCGCCGGTCACAGCGCTAGACGGCCTCTTCGGCCGCCTCCTCGCGCAGACCGTCCTCGCTCAGGCCGCGCTTCCAGTAGCCGACGAAGGTGACCTTCCGGCGGTCGAACCCGCGGTCGTTCACCAGGTGGCGCCGCAGTGCCCTGACGCTTCCCGACTCGCCCGCGATCCACGCGTACGGGACGCCCTCGGGCAGCTTCGCGGCGGCGACGGCTTCCACGGCGGAGGGCGCGTTCTCCTCGCGGACGAGCCAGGTGACGTCGGCATCGGCGTCGCTCTCGAGCGGCAGCCTGTCCCCGGCGCGGGGGACCTCGAACCAGACCTTGGCCTTCCGGCCGGCCGGCAGCCACTCCAGGATGGCCGCGGCGGCCGGCAGAGCCGTCTCGTCCGCCCAGATCAGCACCCAGTCGGTGTCCTGCGGCGGTCGGCAGCGCACGCCGGTGTTGTCGGCGACGGCCGGGCCGAGCACTGTCACCCTGTGACCGGGTTCGGCGGCCAGGGCCCAGCGGCAGGCCGGCCCGCCGTCCTCGTGGACGGCGAAGTCGATGTCCACCTCGCCCGCCTCGGCGCGCTGCTCCCGCACCGTGTAGGAGCGCATCACGGCACGCACGTCGCCGGGCAGCGCCCGGTAGGCGCCGAGCACCGCGGAGAGGTCGCCCGCGTCGACGGGGACCACCGGCGCGTCCTGGCCGGGGTGCGGCAGGAACAGTGACAGGGACTGGTCGCGGCCGCCGGCCGCGAGGTCCTCGATGCCGTCTTCGTCCTGCCCGGTGAAGGTGATGCGGACGAGCGACGGGCCGAGCCGCCTCGTCCGCGCCACCCGCAGGTCGAAGAAGCGGAACGGGGCGGGTTCGGCCGCGGTCGTCATCGTCAGGAGACCTTCTTGGAGGTCTCGATGGCCTTGGCGAGATCCTCGAGGATCGGCGCGCACTTGTCGTACGAGTAGATCGGCTCGGTGACGCGCGGGACGACCTGACCGGCCTTCACCGCCGGGAGCCCGGCCCAGGTGGGCTTGGCCTCGAGGGTCTCGGGCTGCAGGGTGCCGGTGCGGTTGTCGAGCATGATGATGTCGGCCTCGTACTTGGCGGCGTTCTCCCAGCTGAGCTCCTCGAAGAAGCCCTGGGCGTTCGGCTCGGGCTCGACGAACTTCACGCCGAGCTCCTGGAAGTAGAGCGTGTCCGCGGACATCTTCGGTACGGAGACGTAGAAGAGGTCCTGGCTGCCGGAGCCGATGAGGACCTTCAGGTTCGGCTTGGCCTTGGCGGCCTGGCGCAGACGCTCCGCGGCCTTCTCGAAACGGGCCTTGGCGTCCGTGACGTTCTGGGACTTCATGTCGGCGCCCAGGGACTCCGCGAGGTCCGCGCGGCGCTGGAGCGCGCCCGGCATGTTGATCTGGGCGGCCCAGAGGGCGACGCTCGGGGCCAGCCCCAGGATCTTGTCCTTGGACTGGTCCGGCACGTACCAGAGGGCGTTCTTCTCCCACATGTCCGTCACCAGCAGCTCCGGTGCGAGGGCCGCGTACTTCTCGACGCTGAACTCGCCCCAGACGTTGCCCAGGATCTCGAGCTTGCTGATGTCCATGTCGCCGGCCTGGACGTCGGGCTTGCCGTCGGCCGTCCTGGTCGGGCCGAAGACGCCCTTGACCTCGATGCCGTAGTCGAACAGGGCGGCGGCGGTGCCGGTGAAGGCGACGATGTTCTTGGGCGCGGACTTCGACTCCGCCGTCTGGCCGCGGTCGTCCTTGAAGGACCAGGGGCCGGTCTCCGGGGCGGCCTTGCCCGCCTCGCCGGTCTTGTCGTTCTTGCTTTCCCGGCCGCAGGCGGCGAGCGCCACGCCGAGCCCGAGGGCGCCGCCGGCGGAGAGCAGACCGCGGCGGGTGAAATGAGAAGCTCGGGCGTTGGGCATGGTGGTGTCCGCTTTCGTACAGGTGCCGTTTCGGCCACTGGCAGGTTTCGAAGGTAGGTTAGCCTAACCTCAGAACAAGTCCAGGGGGTGCCCTCGTTCGCGTTGTCCGGGCCGGACGTGACCTTGCACACGCGACGGCGCGCGGCCCCCGGAGGGTGCCGCGCGCCGTGTGTTCCGCCCGATCAGTAGCTGAGGCCCAACTCCCTTGCGATCAGCATCCGCTGAACCTCGCTCGTGCCCTCGCCGATCTCCAGGATCTTGGAGTCCCGCCACATCCGGGCCACCGGGTACTCGTTCATGAAGCCGTATCCGCCGTGGATCTGGGTCGCCTCACGGGCGTTGTCCACCGCGACCGTCGACGAGTACAGCTTGGCGATCGCCGCCTCCTTCTTGAACGGCTCACCCGCCACCAGTCGCGACGCCGCGTCACGCCAGCCGACGCGGGCCATGTGGGCCTTCATCTCCATGTCCGCGATCTTGAACTGGATGGCCTGGTTCGCGCCGATCGGCTTCCCGAACGCGTGCCTCTCCCCGGCGTACTTCACGGACTCGTCCACGCAGCCCTGCGCGAGACCCGTCGCGAGCGCCGAGATGGCGATACGGCCCTCGTCGAGGATCCGCAGGAACTGCGCGTACCCGCGGCCCTCCTCGCCGAGCAGGTTGGCGGCCGGGACGCGGACGTCGGCGAACGACAGCTCGCGGGTGTCGGAGGCGTTCCACCCGACCTTGGAGTAGGGGGCGGCGACCGTGAAGCCGGGGGTGCCCGACGGGACGATGAT
Source organism: Streptomyces sp. NPDC003023 (assembly GCF_042888225.1). Classification (NCBI taxonomy): domain Bacteria; kingdom Bacillati; phylum Actinomycetota; class Actinomycetes; order Kitasatosporales; family Streptomycetaceae; genus Streptomyces; species Streptomyces sp. NPDC003023. The sequence continues at coordinate 277,674 of NZ_JBIAPL010000006.1, read as the reverse complement.
GGCGGAGATCTCCGGCCGTCCGTCCGCCTTGCGGCCCGTCACCGCGGTGACGGTGACCAGACCGGTGATGTCGGTGCCCGAGTTGGTGATGAAGCACTTGGAGCCGTTGATGACCCACTCGTCGCCGTCGCGCACGGCAGTGGTCTTCGTGCCCCCGGCGTCGGAACCGCAGTCCGGCTCGGTGAGGCCGAAGGCCCCGAGGATCTCTCCGGAGCACAGCCGGGGCAGCCACTCCTGCTTCTGCTCGTCGGTGCCGAACAGGTGGATCGGCATCGCGCCGAGCGAGACACCCGCCTCCAGGGTGATCGCCACGGACGAGTCGACGCGGGCCAGCTCCTCCAAGGCGATGCCGAGGGCGAGATAGTCGCCGCCCATGCCGCCGTACTCCTCGGGGAACGGCAGCCCGAACAGGCCCATACGGCCCATCTCGCGGACGATCTCGTAAGGGAACTCGTGCCGCTCGTAGAAGTCGCCGATCTTCGGCGCTATCACGTCGTGCGCGAACTGCTCGACCGTGCGGCGGAGTTCCTCGTGTTCGGCCGACAGCCGGTGGTCCAGGGACATCAGGGGGTCACTCCTTGTGGGAGAGGGCACGGACGGTACGGGAAGGGCTGGGGCGGCCCAGCTGCTCGGCCATCCACACGCTCGTGTCGGTGAGCCGGCCGAGATCGACCCCGGTTTCTATGCCGAGGCCGTGAAGCATCCACACGAGGTCCTCGGTGGCGAGGTTTCCGGTCGCGCTCTTCGCATACGGGCAGCCGCCGAGGCCGCCGGCGGAGGAGTCGACGACGCTCACTCCGTGCTGCAGCGCGGCGAGGGTGTTGGCGAGTGCCTGGCCGTAGGTGTCGTGGAAGTGCACGGCCAGCCGGCCGCTCGGCACCCCGGCCTCGTTCAGCGCGGTGAGCAGGGCGGCGACATGGCCGGGCGTGGCGACGCCGATGGTGTCGCCGAGGCTCAGCTCGTCGCAGCCCATGTCGGCGAGGCGCCGGACGACACGGACGACCTGCTCGACGGGGACCGCGCCCTCCCACGGGTCGCCGAAGCACATGCTGAGATAGCCGCGGACCCGCAGCCCGTGCTCGACGGCCCTGGTCACGACGGGCGCGAACATGGTGAGGGCCTCGTCGACCGTGCGGTTGAGGTTGGCCTTGGCGAACGATTCGGTGGCACTGGCGAACACGGCCACCTCACGGGCCCCGAGGCCCAGGGCCCGGTCCAGGCCCCGGTCGTTGGGGACCAGGACCGGCAGCCGTACCCCCGTGAGATCACTGACGAGCGGGAACAACTGTTCCGCGTCCGCCAGTTGGGGCACCCACTTGGGGTGGACGAAGCTGGTCGCCTCGACCGTGCTCAGCCCGGCGCCGGCGAGGCGGCGGATGAACTCCGCCTTGACCTCCGTCGGCACGGTGGACTGCTCGTTCTGCAGGCCGTCGCGCGGGCCGACCTCGTGGATGCGGACGCGCGCCGGAAGACCCTTGGCGCGGACCGTCATGGGCAGGCCTTCCGTGCCGGTCATCGCCGGGCCTCCTCGTCGGTCCCGCCGGCCTCGTCCGTCTCCTCGGGAGTGACGACGGCGAGCACCTGGTCCATGGCGACGGTCGAACCCGCGGTGACGTCGAGCTCGGTGACCGTCCCTGCGTGCGGGGCGGAGATGACGTGCTCCATCTTCATCGCCTCGACCACGAGCAGGCTCTGGCCCGCCGCCACCACGTCGCCGACGGCGACCTTGACGACGGTGACCGTGCCGGGCATCGGCGCGGCCAGGGTGTCCGCACCGGAGTGGGCGGCTCCGCCGAGCGACGCCTCGACCGGGTCGTGGTCCGTGACGTGCCAGGAGTCGCCGTCCCGGCCGAGCCAGTCGCCGGCGCGGTGGAAGGTGTGCGTGACGCCGTGCATCTCCACGCGGACCGTGTGGGCCTCCACCCGGGGCGTCGACTGCCCGCGCACCGTATGGGTGACCGGCTCCGTCCCCGGAATCCGCAACGGGAAGGCGAGCGGCACGGGTGCGCCGCCCATCCGCCAGCCGCTCGGCACCGAGAACGGGTCGGTCCAGCCGTGGGCGGCGGGCGCCAGGGCCTGCGCCCGCACGGCCGCCGCCGCTTCGTACACCTCGTCCGGTACGCCGTCCGGCACCAGGTCGTCCGCCTCGCGCTCCACCAGACCGGTGTCCATCTCGCCGGACACCACCGCCGGGTGGGCCAGCAGCCGGCGCAGGAACCCGGCGTTCGTCGGGACGCCGAGCGTCACCGTGTCCGCGAGGGCGGCGCGCAGCTTGCGCAGCGCGGTCGGGCGGTCGGGGCCGTAGGCGATGACCTTGGACAGCATCGGGTCGTACAGGCTGCCGACCTCCGCGCCCTCGGTGAGGCCGGAGTCGGTGCGCACACCGTCGCCCTGCGGCTCCTGGAGCCGCAGGACCGTGCCTCCGGAGGGCAGGAAGCCGCGGGCGCCCGCTTTGAAAGACACAGTCTCGGCGCAGATCCGGGCCTCGACCGCGTGCCCGGTGAGCGTGATGTCGTCCTGGGCGAACACCAGCCGCTCGCCGGCCGCCACCCGCAGCTGCCACTCCACCAGGTCCAGGCCCGTCACCAGCTCGGTGACCGGGTGCTCGACCTGGAGACGGGTGTTCATCTCCATGAAGTAGTACTGCGAGGGGTCCGTGCCCGGGACGATGAACTCCACCGTGCCCGCGCCGCGGTAGCCGCAGGAGCGGGCGGCCTGCACGGCCGCCTCGCCCATCGCCGCACGCGTCGCCTCGTCCAGCAGGACGGACGGCGCCTCCTCGATGATCTTCTGGTGGCGGCGCTGCAGCGAGCACTCGCGCTCGCCGAGGTGCACCACGTTGCCGTGGCCGTCGGCCAGCACCTGGATCTCGATGTGCCGGGGGCGGTCGATCCAGCGCTCGACGAGCAGCGTGTCGTCGCCGAAGGAGGCGCGCGCCTCCCGCCGGGCCGCCGCGATCTCGTCCATCAGGGCCGACTCGACGCGGGTGAGCCGCATGCCCTTGCCACCGCCGCCCGCCGAGGGCTTGAGCAGCACCGGCATGCCGATCTCACGGGCCGCCGCGGCCAGTTCCTCGTCGCTCAGACCGCTGCCCGAGGAGCCGGGCACGACCGGGACGCCGGCCGCCTTCACGGTCTCCTTGGCGCGGATCTTGTCGCCCATCAGGGAGATCGCGGAGGCGGGCGGGCCGATGAAGACCAGACCGGCCTCCTCGCAGGCCCGGGCGAAGCCGGCGTTCTCCGCGAGGAACCCGTAGCCCGGATGGACGGCCTGGGCGCCGGTGCGGGTCGCGGCGTCCAGCAGCCGGTCGATCGAGAGGTAGCTCTCCGCGGCCGGCGCGGGGCCGATGCGGACGGCCGTGTCCGCCTCGCGCACATGGCGGGCGTCGGCGTCGGCGTCGCTGAAGACGGCCACGGAGCGCACGCCGAGGGACCGCAGGGTGCGGATGACCCGTACGGCGATCTCGCCCCTGTTGGCCACCAGAACGGTGTCGAACATCGTCATCGTCTTGAGGTCCCTCACATCCGGAAGACGCCGAAGCCGGCGTCTCCCAACGGTGCGTTGGCACACGCGGTCAGAGCGAGCCCCAGCACCTGCCGGGTCTCCATCGGGTCGATCACGCCGTCGTCCCACAGGCGGGCCGTCGCGTAGTAGGCGTTGCCCTGTGTCTCGTACTGGGCGCGGATCGGATCCTTGAAGGTCTCCTCCTGCTCGGCGGACCACTGCTCGCCGCGGCCCTCCAGCTGGTCCCGCTTGACGGTGGCCAGCACGGAGGCGGCCTGCTCGCCGCCCATGACCGAGATCTTGGCGTTGGGCCACATCCACAGGAAGCGGGGGCTGTACGCCCGGCCGCACATGGAGTAGTTGCCCGCGCCGTACGAACCGCCGACGACGACCGTCAGCTTGGGCACACGGGTGCAGGCCACGGCGGTGACCATCTTGGCGCCGTGCTTGGCGATGCCGCCCGCCTCGTAGTCCTTGCCGACCATGAAGCCGGAGATGTTCTGGAGGAAGAGCAGCGGGATGCCGCGCTGGTCGCACAGCTCGATGAAGTGCGCGCCCTTCTGGGCGGACTCGGCGAACAGGATGCCGTTGTTGGCGACGATGCCGACGGGATGGCCGTGGATCCGTGCGAAGCCGGTGATCAGGGTCTGGCCGAACTCGGACTTGAACTCCGAGAAGCGGGAGCCGTCCGCGATCCTGGCGATGACCTCGCGGACGTCGTACGGGGTGCGGGAGTCGACCGGCACCGCGCCGTACAGCCCGGCGGGGTCGACCTTGGGCTCCTCGGCGGGCTCGACCGTCCAGGGCAGCGGGCCGCGCTCCGGAAGCGTCGCCACGATGTTGCGCACGATCCGCAGCGCGTGCGCGTCGTCCTCCGCGAGGTGGTCGGTGACGCCGGAGACGCGGGAGTGGACCTCGCCGCCGCCGAGCTCCTCCGCGGTGACGACCTCGCCGGTCGCCGCCTTCACCAGCGGCGGACCGCCGAGGAAGATCGTGCCCTGGTTGCGCACGATCACCGCCTCGTCGCTCATCGCGGGGACGTACGCGCCGCCGGCCGTGCAGGAGCCGAGGACGGCCGCGATCTGCGGGATGCCCGCGCCGGACATCCGGGCCTGGTTGTAGAAGATGCGCCCGAAGTGCTCGCGGTCGGGGAAGACCTCGTCCTGCATCGGCAGGAACGCGCCGCCCGAGTCGACCAGATAGACGCAGGGCAGCCGGTTCTCCAGCGCCACCTCCTGCGCCCGCAGGTGCTTCTTCACCGTCATCGGGTAGTAGGTGCCGCCCTTGACGGTCGCGTCGTTCGCCACGACGACGACCTCACGGCCGCTGACCCGGCCGATGCCGGCGATGACACCGGCGGCGGGCGCCTGCCCCTCGTACATCCCCTCGGCCGCCAGCGGGGCCAGCTCCAGGAAGGGCGAGCCGGGGTCGAGAAGGTTGTCCACCCTGTCCCTCGGCAGCAGCTTGCCGCGCGCCGTGTGACGGGCGCGCGCCTTCTCGCCGCCGCCGAGGCGGGCCGCCGCGAGGCGGGACCGCAGGCCGTCGGCGAGCTCCTGGTGTGCTGCCTCATTGGCCTGCCAGGCCTCGGACGCCGGGTCCGCGGCGCTCGTCAGCACTGGTGCCTGCTGCATCGATCGAGCTCCCTTGCTCGGTTAATGAGCGTTAACGTGTTGCGTCCAGGTTAACGACCGCTAACCCGGCTGTCTAGAATGAATGTTCATGAGCACCAGGACCGCGGCCCCGACCCGCCGTGAGCAGATCCTCAAGGCGGCCGCCCGCCTCTTCGCCGAGCGCGGTTTCCACGGCGTGGGCGTCGACGAGATAGGAGCGGCCGTCGGCATCAGCGGCCCCGGTCTGTACCGCCACTTCGCGGGCAAGGACGCGATGCTGGCGGAGCTGCTGGTCGGCATCAGCGAGCGCCTCCTGGACGGGGGGCGGCTGCGGGTCGAGGAGGCCGGAGCAGCACCTGAGGCCCTGCTCGAGTCCCTCATCGACGGCCACATCGACTTCGCGCTGGACGACCGCCCGCTCATCACATTGCACGACCGGGAGCTGGACCGCCTCCGCGACAGTGACCGCAAACTGGTGCGGCAGCTGCAGCGGCAGTACGTGGAACTGTGGGTGACGGTGGTGCGCGAGCTGCACCCCGAGGTCGCCGAGTCCGAGGCCAGGACGGCGGTCCACGCCGTCTTCGGCCTGCTGAACTCGACCCCGCACCTCGGGGCGAACGGCGGCGGGCCACTGGGCCGCGCGGCGACAGAGACGCTGCTCAGGCGCCTGGCGCACGGGGCGTTCGCCTCACTGGCCGGCTGACCGGGCGGCGGGCCCCGCCGCCCGGGGTCCCAGCGGGCAATACGGTCGACACGCTCCGCGCACCCCACGGCACAATGGGTCCATGCCGATACCCAGCCGCGCCGCTCTTGTCGACCACCTCGTCCGCTCACGTATCGCCGGAGACGTCGCCACGCCCCGCGACAACAACCTCTCCCACTACCGCAAGCTGGCCAACGGCGACCGGCACTACTGGCTCGGTCTCGAACTCGGCAACCGCTGGAGCGACGAGCAGGACGTGCTGGCAGTCATGGCCGAGCGGTGCGGCGTGAGCGACGACCCTGAACACCGGCACGGCCAGGACACCATCGACCCCGAGCTCACCGTCGACGCCCTCGAGCGCATGGCGGCACGGCTCCGCAAGGCGGCCGACGCCAAGGAGCGCGTGCTCTTCGCCACCGGGCACCCCGGCGGACTCCTCGACGTGCACCGGCAGACCGCGGCGGCACTGCGGGCGGCCGGATGCGAGATCGTGCGCATCCCGGGCGGGCTGATGACCGAGGAGGGCATGGTCTTCCAGTTCGCCGACGTCGCGGTGCTTGAGCACGGCGCCACCCTGTGGCACACCCACTCGCCGACGCCGATGGCCGCGATCCTCGACGGCCTGGCGCGTGAGGGCAGGCCACTTCCCGACCTGGTCGTGGCCGACCACGGCTGGGCCGGCTGCGCGGGCCAGCGAGGCCTGGACTCCATCGGCTACGCGGACTGCAACGACCCCGCCCTGTTCATCGGCGAGGCCGAGGGCACCCTCCAGGTGACCGTCCCCCTCGACGACCACGTCACCGACCCGCGCTTCTACGAGCCGATGACGGACTACCTGCTGGACGCGGCGGGCCTCACGCCCGCGGAGTGAGCCCTCGGGCCGGCCGGCCGGCGGGCTCGCGTGTTCGCTCCCGCTCACGGAGTGTGTCCTGCGGCGCGTGCGGCCCGCGGTGTGTGCTGTCGGCCGGGACCGCGGCATGAGCCCGCGGCGCGGCCCGCGGCACGAGTGCCTGCGTCCGGTGCACGGTACGAGCCCCTCGGCCGGGACCGGGGCGGGTGCCCTGCCGGGAGTGTCACCGCCGCGGGTGCCTTCGGCCGGACGGCGGGACGAGCTCTCGGCTCAGTCGCGCCGGCGGCCGCGCACCACGCAGTACGTCCCGACGAACAGCGTCAGGGACAGCGCACCGCGCAGGACGAGCCCGAGCCCGTACCGCCGGCCGGTACCGAGCTCGATCACCCGGTCGCGCAGGACGAATAAGAGCACCACCGAGCCGATGATCAGTACGACCCCGCCGAGGACCCATGCCGCCCGGGCATGGGGGGACGCGTTCGCCCATCCGGCGGTCCCGGCCGCGTCGTGCGCCGGTTCATCGGCGTACGACGGTTCCTCCTCGGCTCGGGAAACCGCACTCATCGGTCAACCTTCGGGACGGGCACAGCGGCCCGGGCGGCATGGTCCCGGGGGTTGGTCCGTCCCCCGGGGATCCGACGGAGCGCCTGTGGCGTTCCGCAGTCGTGTCCGAGAAGTCCCGCCGCCCCGCGCGTGTGGGGCGCGCGGGGATGCGTTCCGGACAGTCCCTAGGATCTGCACCCAGGCTCTCAGTCGCCGCCGCCGCATCGCTCAGACCACAGGACGACCTTTGCTCTACGACTTGAGGCCGGTGCGTGTGCTCATCGTCGACGACGAGGAACTCGTGCGCACCGCGCTCCGCCAGATCCTCGGCCGGGCCGAGGGAGTCACCGTCGCCGGGACCTGCGACGGACCCGACGCCCTCGACGCGGTCCGCGAACTCACGCCCGACCTGGTCCTCCTCGACATCGACATGCCACGGGCGCACGGCCTCGACGTGCTGCGCACCCTCAGAGAACTGCCGCGTCCACCGGCGGTCGCCATGCTGACCGCCCTCGACACCGCCGACCATGTGGAACGCGCTCTGCGGGACGGCGCCTCCGGCTTCCTGCTCAAGACGACGGAGCCGCGCCTGTTCGTCGACGCCGTGCGGCTGCTCGCCGCCGGAGGGGTGGTCTGCACCCCTCCGGGCAGTGCCGACGTACTCGCCCGCCACGCCGGTTCCGCCCCCGTCGCCGTGCCGCCCGCCACCGACGACCTCACCGGCCTCACCGAACGCGAACGCGAGGTACTCGCCCTGATCGCGGCGGGGCTGTCCAACACCGACATCGCCGTGCACCTCGGCATGGGCGTGACCACGGTCAAGACACACGTCGGGGCGCTCAAGCGGAAGCTCGCCGTGAACAGCAGGGTGGGCCTGGCCGCCGTCGTCCACCGGACCACCGGCGGCGGGGGCACCGGATGAGGGCCCGCCTGTGGGCCGTCGAAGCCCTCGTCGTCACCTGCGCCGTCGCCGAGGTGCTGGCCACCCGGCCCTGGCTGGAGAACTGGATGACGGTGGCCGCGCTCGTCGTCGCCTGCGTCCTGCCCCTGCGGCGGCGCCTGCCCCGTACGGTGCTCGCCGTCGCACTCCCCACGCTCGCCACCGGGGTGCTCTGGCTGCCCGGGATGTGCGCGCTCCACGCGCTCGCCGCGACCGAACGCCGCCGCCGAGAGGTGGTCGCGGGGGCCGTGGCCGTCGCGGTCCTGGCGTTCGTCCCGTGGCGCGACCTCGGCGGGGACGTCTGGTCGCTGCCGGACATCACCCTCGGCGTCCTGCTCGCCGGACTGCTCGCCGTGGCGCCCGCCGCCCTGGGCCTCCTCGGCCGTGCCCGGGCCGAACTCGCCGCCCGCCTCGCCGAGCTGGCGCTCTCGAGGGAGCGCGAACGCCGTTACGCCGAGGAGCAGGCCGCGCTGCGGGAGCGGGAGCGGCTGGCCCGTGACGTCCACGACACCGCCGCCCACCACCTGAGCCTGATCAGCCTGCGCTGCGGTGCCCTCGCGGCGGCCGCGGAGTCCGCCCCGTACCGGGAGGAGGCCGCCGCCCTGGGCGAGCTCGGGCGCCGGGCCGCGGCCGATCTGCGCCGGGCCATCCGCCACGACGGCCCCGGCCTGGCGCAGTTGCCGGAACTCCTCGAGGCCGCGGCGGACATAGTGCGATCGGTGGATCTGGACCCCGGCGACTGCCCACCGGCGGTCCAGCACACCGCGTACCGCGTCGTGCAGGAGGCCCTGACCAACATCCGCCGCCACGCGCCGGGTGTCCGGGCGGACGTCTCGGTCCGCCGCACCGGGGACGTACTGCGCATCACGGTCCGCAACACCCCGCCGCCGGCTCCCTGTACGTCCCCGGACGACGGCGGCCACGGCCTCCCCGGCCTCCGCACCCGCGCGGCGGCCCTCGGCGGCACCCTCACGGCGGCCCCGACGCCGGACGGCGGCTTCGTCGTCTCCGCGACCCTGCCGGTGCCGGCGACGCCAGGAGCGTCGGTGACGCCCCCCTGATCCCAGGCCGTCAACGCGACGTCGCCCTTCCCTCGAAGGGGCGCTTCTCGCGAGGGACGGGCACCATGCCGACGTTGCCGCTGCCGGCAGCCCGGCGCGGGCCCTCGACGCGGCGCTCAGCGTCGAACCGGACGGCGCGACAGCTCATGCGTGGCGTTCAACGCGCACACGCCCGCTGCCCGAGCAACGGGCGTGGGTTCGTCTCACGTCAGTCGCGGGGGACCCGGACCACGCCCTCCTGGATGACCGTGATCGCCAGGCGCCCGTCCTGGGTCCAGATCCGGGCCTGGCCCAGACCGCGTCCGCCGGAGGAGGACGGCGACTCCTGGTCGTACAGCAGCCATTCGTCCGCGCGGAACGGCCGGTGGAACCACATCGCGTGGTCCAGCGACGCCCCGACCACGTCCCCGACAGCCCAGCCGCCTCGGCCGTGCGCCAGCAGCACCGAGTCGAGCAGCGTCATGTCCGAGACGTACGTCGCCAGGCAGACGTGCAGCAGCGGGTCGTCGGCGAGCTTGCCGTTCGTGCGGAACCACACCTGGGAGCGCGGCTCGCGCGGTTCGCCGACCGTGCCGTACGGCGGCTCGTCCACGTAGCGCAGGTCGACCGACGCACGCGCCTCCAGGAACCGGTCGACGACGCCGCGGTCGACGAACAGGTCCGCGTAGCGCGGCAGCGTCTCCTCCGCCGTCGGCAGCGAATCCGGGTCGGGGGAGGCCGGCATCCGGGCCTGGTGGTCCAGGCCCTCCTCGTACGTCTGGAACGAAGCGGACAGGTGGAAGATCGGCTGTCCGTGCTGGACCGCGACGACCCGGCGGGTCGTGAACGACCTGCCGTCACGGATGCGGTCGACCGTGTAGACGATCGGCGCGCCCGGGTCGCCCATGCGCAGGAAGTACGAGTGCAGGGAGTGCGCCGTGCGGTCCGCGGGGACCGTCCGGCCCGCGGCCACCAGGGCCTGGGCGGCCACCTGCCCGCCGAAGACCCTGGGGACGACGGCGGACCGGGAGCGGCCGCGGAAGATGTTCTGCTCGATCTGCTCCAGGTCGAGCAGGTCGAGCAGACCCTCGAGTGCTGAGCTCATGACGGTGACGGTACTTACAGACCCATGTCCTTGGCGATGATCATCTTCATGACCTCGCTGGTGCCGCCGTAGATGCGGTTGACGCGGTTGTCCGCGTACAGGCGGGCGATCGGGTACTCGTTCATGAACCCGTAGCCGCCGTGCAGCTGGAGGCACCGGTCGATGACGCGGTGCGCGACCTCGGTGCAGAACAGCTTCGCGGACGCGGCCTCCGCGGCCGTGAGCTCGCCCGCGTCCAGCGCCTCCGTGGCGCGGTCGACGACGGCCTCTGCGGCGTCCACCTCGGCCTTGCAGGCGGCCAGTTCGAACTTGGTGTTCTGGAAGGAGGCGACCGTCTTGCCGAAGACGGTGCGGTCCTGCACGTACTCCTGGGCGAACCGGACGGCGGCCTTGGCCTGCGCGTACGCGCCGAACGCGATGCCCCAGCGCTCGGACGGCAGGTTCTGGCCGAGGTAGTGGAAGCCCTTGTTCTCCTCGCCGAGCAGGTCCTCGACCGGAACCTTCACGTCGACGAACGCCAGCTCGGCGGTGTCGGAGGTCTTGAGACCGAGCTTGTCCAGCTTGCGGCCGACCGAGTAGCCCGCGGCCTTGGTGTCCACGGCGAAGAGGGAGATGCCGTGGCGGCGGTCCTCGGCGGTCGGCGCGGCCGTACGGGCGCACACGATCACGCGGTCGGCGTGGACGCCGCCGGTGATGAAGGTCTTCGCGCCGTTGAGGACGTAGTGCGTGCCGTCCTCGGAGAGCTTGGCGGTGCTCTTCATGCCCGCCAGGTCCGAGCCGGTGCCGGGCTCGGTCATCGCCAGCGCCCACATCTCCTCGCCGGAGACGAACTTGGGCAGGAAGCGCTTCTTCTGCTCGTCGGTGGCGAGCGCCTTGAGGTAGGGGAGGGCGAGCAGCACATGCACGCCGGATCCGCCGAAGGAGACACCGGCGCGCGCGGTCTCCTCGTAGAGCACGGCCTCGAACTTGTGGGTGTCCATGCCCGCGCCGCCGAACTCCTCGGGCACGTTGATGCCGAAGATGCCCAGGTCACCGAGCTTGTGGTAGAAGTCGCGCGGCGCCTGACCCGCAGCGAACCACTCGTCGTAGACGGGGACGACCTCGGCCTCGATGAAGGCGCGGATGGTGTCCCGGAACGCCTCGTGGTCCTCGTTGAAAACGGTACGGCGCACGGACGCCTCCTCGTGACAGTGACTGTGTGGGTACGCTGCGATGCAATGTCTAAGCGCTTGCTCAGTCTAAGTTACCGGGCGGTTGTTGAAAGTGTCCATAGTGATGCTGCGCACGCGCGCGTGCTGTTCAGGTCCGAGGCGAGGAGGCCGCCGGGCGCGGACCGGCGAGATCGCTCAGCTCCGTACCCGTGCGGTAGAGCTCGACCAGCAGGGGGCGCAGGGACCGTCCGGCCGGGGTCAGCGTGTAACGCGTCCGGACGGGGAATCCGGGGAGCCGTTCCTGGGTGACCAGGCCGCGTTCGCGAAGGGTGTGCAGACGTTCCGCGAGGACCTTGGGGCTGATCTCGGGCAGTCTCTCCCGCAGTCCGCCGAAGGAGAGCGAGGTGTGCAGCAACTCGCGCAGGACCAGGGTCGTCCAGCGGCCGGCGACCGCGGCCAGGGCGATCTCGACCGGGCATTCCGCCTCCGGCCGGGCGGTGCGGCCGGGTGCGGAGGGCACCAGCTCGATGTCCCAGGCGTGGGTTTCCGTTTGGTGAGCCTCGTCGGGCCTCGCTTGGCTGGTGCCATGAGCATCGACAGGAATCCCGTGCACGGTCATGCCCCTACTGTCGCCCTGACCTCCGAGGCGGGGCAACACCCGGCTGTCTTCGCCGCCGCGTTCAACTCCGGCAGCCCGCAGGCTGTCGCCGGCGTCTACGAAGACGCCGCGGTGTTCGTGCCGAGCCCCGGCACCCCCGTCAGCGGCGGGGAACTCATGGCCGCCAACGCCGAGTTCCAGGCGCTGGGACTGCCCATCGAGGTCCGTACGCGCCACTCCTACGTCGCCGACGACATCGCGCTGCTGATCGTCGACTGGGTCATCGACGGCCCCGGTCCAGGCGGCGAGCACGTCCACATCGAGGGGACCGCCACGGACGTGGCCCGGCGCGGGCCGGACGGCCTGTGGCGGTACGTGATCGACAACCCGTTCGGCACGGCGGCCGCGCGCTGAGAGGGACGGTGTCACCCGTGCCGCAGTGCGAACCACAGCTCCATCCGTACGTCCACGTCGTCCAGGTCCGACTCCAGCAGGGTCGCGCAGCGGCCGATGCGCTGGCGGACCGTGTTGCGGTGGATGCCCATCGCCGAGGCGGTGCGGTCCCAACTGCCGTGCAGGGAGAGCCAGGTGCGCAGGGTCTCGACGAGCGCGGGGGAGTCCACGAGCGGGGCGAGGCGCAGCCGGGCGGCGTCGGGTGAGAGGGGGTCGGCGTCGCGGTGGTGGACGAGTGCCTTGCGGGTGGCGACCGCGCGGCGGACGGCTCGCGCCGCCTGGACGTCGGCCGCCGCGAGTTCACCGGGCCGGGCGGGGGCGCTGACACCGAGCGTCCAGCCGGGCCGGGCCGTCGCCTGCCGGTCTGCCGGGAGCAGGATCCGTACGGAGCCGTCCGCGTCCCGGTCGACGAGCGCGCTGCCGAGGGCCGCGCCGAGTTCGGTGGCCGCGAAGGGTGAGCGGTCGCCGCGGGCGTGGACGACGGTCCACGGGCCCGGACCCAGCAGCGGGGCCGTCTCGGCCGGCGCGGCCCCCAGCAGCAGCCGGACGAGGGCGGCGCCGCGGGCGGAGGCGTCCGCGTCCTGGTGCGGTGCGGTGAGCAGCGAGAGGAGCACGACGGCGACCCTGGCCACCGTGTGGTCACCGGGCTCGCGGGCGGGCGCCGCCAGGCCGAGGACGAGGCCCTGGCTGCCGCCGAGGGCGTAGGCGGCGAGGTGCCCGCCCGCTCCCCGGTCCGTCGCGGAGGCCGGGGCGGGGCGCGCGGCGGCGGGGCGCTCGGCGGTACCCGGGCTCACGACGCGCGTCAGCCGGGCGAGGTCCGCCGCCACGTCGGCCGCCGGTTCGCGGCCCGCCGCGTGGAGCCGGGTGCCGTCGGGGCCGTACAGTGCCGCCCAGCCCTCGAGCCGTGCGGCGAGCTGGCGCAGCACCGCCGGGACCGGGTCCGGGCGGGCGGCGGCCGCCGCCAGGCCCTGCTGGGCCAGCGTCACCCGGCGCAGCTCACGGTGGCGCGCCTCCGCCATCAGCCGCCAGACGGCTCGCGCGACAGCGGTGAACGTGGTCGCGGGCGGTACTTCGAGCAGCGCCAGCCCGTGCCGTTCGCAGGCCGCGACGAGCCCGGCGGGCACCTTGTCGTACACGGGCGTCACGCCGAATCCGAGCGCCACCGCCCCGGCCTCGACGATGCGTGAGACGTAGCGGTCCGGGTCGTCCAGCAGCACGCCGGCGCTGAGCAGCAGCTCGCCGCCCAGCAGATAGGGGTACGGGTCCGCCATCTCCGAGGTGTGGACCATGTGGACCACCGCGCCGCCGCCCGCCGACGGGCCCGCGAGCTGCCGCAGCCCCAACTCCCCGTCGGCGAGGAGCGCGGCCAACGGGATGGGCGGGGTGGGCGGGGCCGCCGCGGGCTCCGGCATGGACGTTCCATCCATCCGTGGTGAGGGGAATGGATAAAACGTACACTTCAGGGACGCTTCGCTGCCACCTACCGTCGTCTCTGGAGGCGCAGCGAAGCGCCCCGGAGCGCAGGAAAGAAGGCATTCCAGATGAGCATGAGCAGCAACGAGCAGCCGCGCGGCCCCGTCGACTCCTCCCGCATCCCGCGGTACGCCGGACCCGCGACGTTCGCCCGGCTGCCCAGGCTCGACGAGGTCGGCCGTGCCGACGTCGCCGTGGTCGGCGTCCCCTTCGACTCCGGCGTCTCCTACCGCCCCGGCGCGCGCTTCGGCGGCAACGCCATCCGCGAGGCGTCCAGGCTCCTGCGCCCCTACAACCCCGCGCAGGACGCCTCGCCCTTCGCGCTCGCCCAGGTCGCGGACGCGGGCGACATCGCCGCCAACCCGTTCAACATCAACGAGGCCGTCGACACCATCGAGGCCGCCGCCGACGACCTGCTCGGCACCGGCGCCCGGATGATGACCCTCGGCGGCGACCACACCATCGCGCTGCCGCTGCTGCGCTCGGTCGCCAAGAAGCACGGCCCGGTCGCGCTGCTGCACTTCGACGCACACCTCGACACCTGGGACACGTACTTCGGCGCCGAGTACACGCACGGCACGCCGTTCCGCCGTGCCGTCGAGGAGGGCATCCTCGACACCGAGGCCCTGTCCCACGTCGGCACCCGCGGCCCCCTGTACGGCAAGCAGGACCTCACCGACGACGAGAAGATGGGCTTCGGCATCGTCACCTCCGCGGACGTCTACCGCCGCGGCGCCGACGAGGTCGCCGACCAGCTGCGCCAGCGCATCGGCGACCGCCCGCTGTACATCTCCATCGACATCGACTGCCTCGACCCGGCGCACGCGCCCGGCACCGGCACCCCCGAGGCGGGCGGCATGACCTCGCGCGAGCTGCTGGAGATCCTGCGCGGCCTCGCCTCCTGCAACCTGGTCTCCGCCGACGTCGTCGAGGTCGCCCCCGCCTACGACCACGCCGAGATCACGTCCGTCGCCGCATCGCACACGGCGTACGAGCTGACCACGATCATGTCCCGCCAGATCGCGGCCGCGAGGACGCCGCGGTGACCCACGACCACGACGTGGTGCTGCGGCCCACCGCCGCGCAGACCGAGGCCGCGCTGAACCCCCCGGCGGGGCGCAACGGCGGCGACCTCGTCGTGGAGACCCTCTACGGGCTCGGAGCGACGACGGTCTTCGGACTGCCCGGCCAGCACGCCCTCGGCATGTTCGACGCGCTGCGGCGCTCGCCGCTGACGTACGTCGGCCTGCGCGTCGAGAACAACGCCGGCTTCGCCGCCGACGCGTACGGCCGGGTCACCGGCGAGGCGGCCCCGCTGCTGCTGTCCACCGGGCCCGGCGCGCTGATGTCCCTGGCCGCGCTCCATGAGGCGGCCGCGGCGTCGGCGCCGGTCCTGGCGATCGGCAGCCAGGTCCCCTCTGCCGGGCTCGGCGGTGGCCGCCACGGCTACCTGCACGAACTGCGCGACCAGCAGGCGTCGTTCCGGGACATCGTGAAGTCCGTGCACGTGGTGCGTACCGCCTCCCAGATCCCGTCCGCGATCGCGGCGGCCTGGGAGTCGGCGCTGACCGCCCCGCACGGCCCCGTATGGGTGGAGATCCCGCAGGACGTCCTCCTCGCGGAGACCACCCTGCCCGTCGTCACCGCCATGGACGCCACACCCGACGAGGTCGTGCCGCGCCCCGAACTGACCGCGCTCGCCGCCGATCTGCTGTCGAACGCCAACCGGCCGATGATCATCGCCGGCGGCGGAGTCGTCCGATCCGACGCCTCCGGCAAGCTGCTGGCACTCGCGGAGAAGCTCGACGCGCCGGTCGTCACCACCTTCGGAGGCAAGGGCGCCTTCCCCTGGGAGCACCCGCTCTCCCTCCAGTCCTGGCTGGAGGACCGCCACACCACCGACTTCCTCGAGTCGGCCGACGTGCTGCTCGTCGTCGGCTCCGGACTCGGCGAACTCTCCTCGAACTACCACACGTTCGCTCCGCGCGGCCGGGTGATCCAGATCGAGGCCGACCTCGGCAAGCTGGAGTCCAACCACCCGGCCCTCGGCATCCACGCCGACGCGCGCCTCGGCCTGTCCGCCCTGCTGGAGACGGTGCCGGAGCGCGAGGACCCGTCGGCGGCGTCCTCGGCGGCGTCCTCCGTGGCGGACGTGCTCGCGGCCGTCCGGGCCCGGATCGACTCCCAGGAACTCGCCCTGGAGCAGCGGATCCTGGCCGCCGTGCGCGCGGCCCTGCCGGACGACTCGCCCAGCTTCTGGGACATGACGATCCTCGCGTACTGGGCCTGGTCGGCCTTCGACGCCCGGCGGCCGGGCACCATGCACTCGGCGCAGGGCGCGGGCGGCCTCGGCTACGGCTTCCCGGCCGCGCTCGGCGCCGCGGTCGCCGACCGCACCCGCCCGGTGCTCGCCGTTTCGGGCGACGGCGGCGCGATGTACTCGATCGCGGAACTCGCCACCGCCCGCCAGTACGACCTGCCGGTGACCTGGCTGATCGTCGACGACGGCGGCTACGGCATCCTGCGCGAGTACATGACCGACGCCTTCGGCGAGGCCACGGCGACCGAGCTGTCCCGCCCGGACTTCGTCGCCCTCGCCGAGTCCTTCGGCGTCCCGGCGGTCCGTACGAGTCCGGAGTCCCTCACCGAGGACCTGGTCAAGGCCTTTGCCGAGCCCGGCCCTTCGGTGGTCGTCCTCCCCGCACTGCTGCGCATGTTCGCCCCGACCCACCTCTGACCACCGCTCCGATGACCACCCGGCCCCGCCGTCCTCTCCCCCGGGCGAGCGGGGCCGGGTTCCGCCGCCCGGCCCCGCCACTCACTGGAGGAACGGGCCGTACTTCTCCCGGCAGGCCGTCAGCTGGGCCGCGGCGCCACTGCTGAACTCCCGCGTCTCCTGGTTGGTGTACCGCTTCTGCGGCAGCCCCACGGCCGGTATCAGCTCCGGTATCTCCCGGAACACCTCGGTCGCGGCCTCCGCCCGGTCACCGCCCCGGCCCTTGGCCCGGATCATGTGCGCACCGGTCGCCGCCAACCGCTGCTCGATCTCGACCCGGGGGAAGCGGGCGGTGCTCTCCTCCTGACCGGAGGAGGCCCCCACCGGCGGGCGGGCCGCCTCGATGGCATCGAGCGCCCACAGCGTGGTGTGCAGCCGCCCGCACAAGTGGGCCGCGGCCGGCCGGGCGTCGGCCGTCATCGCCCCCCTTCCCACCGGTCCGTCCGGCGACGCCGTGAGTCACTCCCACGACGCGGGGCGGCGGAACGCCTTCAGCCGCGAGCCGTCCCTCGGGCCACGAAGCCGAGGTTGACCGGTTCGGGCGGCAGCAGACGCCCCTCGGGCAGCCCGGCCAGCAGCGACGGCAGCTGCGGCGGCCACAGGGCCTCCGCCGCCCCGGCCAGCTCATCGGGGGTCCACCAGCGCCGGCGAAGGATCCTGTCCTCCGCGTGTGCGGCGGCCACGTCCCCCGTCGGTTCCCGCCGCGGACCCCGGGCCAGATAGATGTGCTCGTGCTGCCGCACGGGAACACCGGCCCGGGTGAAGTCGTGCTCCCACGTGCACAGCAGCGGCCCCGGCTCCAGGTCGGTCCACCCGGTCTCCTCCCGCAGCTCCCGCCGGGCCCCCTCCCGCGGCTCCTCGCCCGCCTCCAGGCCACCACCGGGCATCGCCCAGTGGACCCCGACCTCCTCGTTGTCGTAGCGGAACAGAAAGACCGAGCGGTCGGGACCGAGTACGGCGACACGGGCCGCCCGTCGAGGAGTTCGCATCCCCGTACCTCATCACGCCCAGCCATCGCCCCCTCGGTCCGGCCGGCGCCGGCCGCGGATCAGCCGGTGGCCGCGGCCCGCGCCCCCCGGGACCGGCTCGCCGCCCGTCGCTCGAAGGCGGACACCTGCGCCACGACGACGGCGTAGAACCGGTCGACCGCGTCGTCGACACTGCGGATGAAGCCGGATTCGGCGTTCCCGCGCGTAGCGCCCATGCCCTTGAACAGGGACAGCCGGAAGCCTGTGATGCGCGCGCCGTCCTTCGGGAGGAGGTCGCCCGGTTCGGGACGCAGACGTTCGAGCGTTCCGCGTGGGCCCTTGCCGTCCTCGACCAACGTTTCGACATGGAGATCCGCCGGTGCTTCGGACAGAGCCCGGACGAGGCGCTTGACCGATGTGAGGGGGTAGTTGCCCTCCGGCGGCTGAACGTCGACGGACGTGCGCAGCTTGCCCGTCCTGAGATCGGCGACGATCGCCACGACACCGGGTGTGTCCTCGATCCGCAGCTCCGCCGTCAGCCGGCCGTCGTCACACAACCGGTCCGCCTGCGCGAGCCGTCGTGCGTGCGGGTCGGCGCCGCGTCTGGCCCGCTGCACGGGAAGGGCCTTGCGGCCGAGCTCACCGCCCAGGCGAAGGCAGACCTGGCGCACGAGCTGCTCCCAGCTCTCCACGACATCCAGTGCTCTTCGGTCACCTTGGCAGAGGGTCTCCGCGTCGATGCCGTTCCGTACGGGCACCCAGGCCGGTCCCATGTTCTGGAAGCCGTGACAGCCCGAGTTCTCGTGTTGGAGGTAGTGCAGTAGTTCCTGGAGGAGCCACGCGTGCGTGGCGCTGCTGACTCCTTCGTGGCGAATGAGCATCTGCGCCTGGTGTGCCACCTCCGCCCAGGACAGGTGCCAGAGAGCGACCTTGTGCTTGCGCCGCCCATCGGTCCGCACCTCGACGAGCGGTCGGCCCTCGAGTGCCACGTCGTTGGAGAGCGTGATCACCGCTTCGTATCCACGTCGTGCCGCGATGTCCATGTAGTTCTGGACCTGCTCGGACTTGAGGGAGTTCCCGTTCGTCTTGGTCTCGATCAGAGCCGTCCAGAGCTTTCCGGCACGCTCCACGCGGATCACGCCGTCCGGGCGCTTCGGCGTGTCCCCGTGAGGGAGGGAGACTTCCGTGAACGTCTGCATGCGTCCGGCAGGCGCGCCGAACGCCGCGGTGAGCCGGCGCCCCAGTTCCGGAACCTCGGCCATGACGGACAGCAGAACCGAGGTGGCCCGTGTCTCGCGTTCCTTGTCGCTCTTCAACGACGACGCGGGAAAGAGCCGGGCGGAGGTCCAGGAGTCGTTCTCGGCGAGCGACGGCTTGACCGTCTTGGGCAGTGTGACCTTCTTCTTGCTCGTACGGGGGCCGCGGCCGCGCGTCGACGCGGCGGCCGCCGCCTCGTCGGCCGGCCGGCGTAGGGGACCGGACTGCTCGGGGAGGATCACGGTCGGCCGAGCCTGTGGGGCGTCCGCCGGCCCGGGCGCCGGGAGGGGGCCGGAAACCGTCGGAGACCCGTCGGAGGCCGCCGTGGAGGTCCCCTCCTCTTCGTTCTCCTCCTCTTCGCCCTCCTCGTCCACGGTGATGCCGAAATCCGTCGCCAGACCAGCCAGCCCGGTCTCGTACCCCTGGCCGACGGCGCGGAACTTCCAGTCCTCGGCCCGCCGGTAGAGCTCACCGAAGATGAACGCGCTCTCGACACTCGCGTCAGTGATCGAGAAGCCGAGCAGTGGTTCCCCCGCACGGTCGGAGACGATCACTCTCAGGTCGTTCAGTTCCCCGAACGTCGAGCCGCCGTACTGACTCGCGGCTACGACGATCCGGTCGACATCGGCCGATACGGCGGACAGATCCAGGCTGATGCGGTCCTCGCTGCCGTCGTCGGTCGGCGTCTTACCCAGCAACTGCACGCTGCCGTCCTGTGCGGCCGGGTTGTTGTAGAAGAAGAAGTCGGCGTCGCTGCGGACCTTGCCGTCGGGGTCGAGCAGCAGTACCGAGACATCGGCATCCCCGTCGCCCGTCGCACTGTTCCATCTCAGGCTCACGACGACCGAGTCGACGTCCTCGCTGAGGGCCGCCAGGCCGACGTTGGATCCCTTGGCCATCTCCCGCATGGAGCCCCCCAGACATGCAGTCGCATCAGGGCACGCCGAAGCTGCCGTCATGCGTCGATCTGTGACGTCGTTCGCACTCTCCGTGCGCACTGTGTGCACCGTAGCGCCCGAAGGGCGTTCGTGTGGAGATGAAGTGAAGACTCGCTTTCGCGTGGACAGGGGTCGAGCCCCGGGCGCGGCCGGTGGTCCTAGGGCCAGGGACCGGGATTCGTCGTTGCGGGATGAAATTCGCCATCTGCCGCGTTGGTGACTTCCGGCAGATCAGGTTCGACGGGGAGGCACCACGTGGAGGCGGCACCAGCAGCGCAGGGATGGGCACGGCGGCTGTCCGGGTACGCATGGCGGTACCGGCTCAATGTCGTGCTCGCGCTCGGGTCGTCGCTGGGCGGCATGGCCGTCATGGCGCTCGTGCCGCTGATCATCAAGGTCGTCATCGACGATGTGATCACCGCGAAGACCCGCTCGCTGGACACCTGGACCGGGCTGCTGATCGCCGCCGCCGTCGCCGTGTACGTCATGACGTACATCCGGCGCTACTACGGCGGACGGCTCGCCCTCGACGTGCAGCACGACCTGCGCACCGAGATGTACGGGACGATCAGCCGGCTCGACGGCCGGCGGCAGGACGAGCTGTCGACCGGCCAGGTCATCGGGCGTGCGACCAGCGACCTGCAGCTGATCCAGGGACTGCTCTTCATGCTCCCGATGACCATCGGGAACTTCCTTCTCTTCGCCATCTCGCTCGCCGTCATGGCATGGCTGTCGCTGCCCCTGACCCTGATCGCCCTCGCCGTCGCCCCCGCCCTGTGGATCATCGCCAAGCGCAGCCGCACCCGGCTGCACCCCGCCACCTGGTACGCGCAGAGCCAGGCCGCGGCCGTCGCCGGGGTCGTCGACGGGGCGGTCAGCGGTGTGCGCGTGGTGAAGGGCTTCGGCCAGGAGGAGCAGGAGACCAGCAAGCTGCGCGACGTGAGCGGGAAGCTCTTCGCGGGCCGGCTGCGGACGATCAAGCTCAACGCGAAGTACACCCCCGCCCTGCAGGCGGTTCCCGCTCTCGGCCAGGTCGCGATGCTCGCGCTGGGCGGCTGGCTCGCGACGAAGGGCGAGATCACGCTCGGTACGTTCGTCGCCTTCTCCGCCTACCTCGCCCAGCTGGTCGGCCCGGTCCGGATGCTCGCCATGGTGCTGACCGTCGGACAGCAGGCCAGGGCGGGCGTGGAGCGGGTCCTGGAGCTGATCGACACCGAGCCGGGCATCAAGGACGGGACCAAGGAACTGCCGGCGGACGCCCCGGCCACCGTCGAGTTCGACGACGTGAGCTTCGAGTACGCGGACGGCAAGCCGGTCCTCGACGGGTTCTCACTGGAGATCGCCGCCGGTGAGACGGTTGCCGTCGTCGGCGCGTCCGGCAGCGGCAAGTCCACCGTCTCGCTGCTGCTGCCGCGCTTCTACGACGCCACCCGCGGCGCCGTCCTCGTCGGCGGCCACGACGTGCGCGAGCTGACGTTCGACTCGCTGCGCGCCGCCATCGGCCTCGTACCGGAGGACAGTTTCCTGTTCTCCGACACGGTCCGGGCGAACATCGCGTACGGCCATCCGCAGGCGACGCAGGAGGAGATCGAGACGGCGGCCCGCGCCGCCCAGGCCGACCGGTTCATCTCGGAACTGCCCGACGGCTACGACACCACGGTCGGCGAGCACGGTCTCACCCTCTCCGGCGGTCAGCGCCAGCGGATCGCGCTGGCCCGGGCCATCCTCACCGACCCGCGGCTGCTGCTCCTCGACGACGCGACCTCCGCCGTCGACGCCCGTGTGGAGCACGAGATCCACGAGGCGCTGGCACGCGTCATGGCGGGGCGTACGACGCTGCTCATCGCCCACCGCCGTTCGAC
This sequence comes from Streptomyces sp. NPDC003023, assembly GCF_042888225.1. Classification (NCBI taxonomy): domain Bacteria; kingdom Bacillati; phylum Actinomycetota; class Actinomycetes; order Kitasatosporales; family Streptomycetaceae; genus Streptomyces; species Streptomyces sp. NPDC003023. Next base: position 255,903 of record NZ_JBIAPL010000006.1, on the reverse strand, counting down.
ACTGGGCCTCGCCGACCGCATCGCCGTCCTCGACGGCGGTCGGCTCGCCGACATCGGCACGCACGAGGAGCTGGAGCGGCGCTCCGCGCTGTACCGGCGGCTGCTGACCGACCCGGACGAGCTGGGCGGCGTCTCGCCCGGCCATGTCGTGCCGCAGGCCGTGCGCGAGCCGGACGAGGACCGCACCGTACGGGACGAGCTGGACGCGGAGTTCGACGTCGAGCGCGGCATCACGCCGCGGCTGTGGGTGCGCGACGAGAACGCGGAGGAGGCGGCGAAGGACCCGGCCGCCACCCCGGAACTGCTGGCGCAGGTCGAGGCGCTGCCCCCGGCCACCGACACCCCTGACATCGACGAGGCGCGGGCGACCCGCCCCGAACCGGCCGGTGCGGCGGCCGGCGAGGGCGGCCGGCTGCGGGGCGTGCTGCGCGGCTTCGGGGTGCCGCTCGCGGCGAGCCTCGCCCTGGTCGCGGTCGACGCCGGCATGGGCCTGCTGCTTCCCGTGCTGATCCGCCACGGCATCGACGAGGGTGTCGAGCAGGCGGCGCTCGGCGCGGTGTGGGTCGCGTCGCTCCTGGCACTGGCCACCGTCGTCGTGCAGTGGGCCGGTCAGATCGGCTCGATGCGGATGACCGGCCGCACCGGCGAACGCGTCCTGTACTCGCTGCGCCTCAAGATCTTCGCCCAGCTCCAGAGGCTCGGTCTCGACTACTACGAGCGTGAGCTGACCGGCCGGATCATGACCCGTATGACGACGGACGTGGACGCCCTGTCCACGTTCCTTCAGACCGGTCTGGTCACCGCGTTCGTCTCTGTCGTCACGTTCTTCGGGATCATGGTGGCCCTCGTCGTCATCGATGTGGACCTCGCCCTGGTGGTCTTCGCGACGCTGCCGGTCCTGATCGTCGGCACGTACTTCTTCCGCAGGCAGAGCGTGAAGGCCTACGAGCTGGCCCGTGAACGCATCAGCGTCGTCAACGCCGATCTGCAGGAGTCCGTGTCCGGACTGCGGATCGTGCAGGCGTTCCGCCGCGAGCGGTCCGGCCGGGAGAACTTCGCGGCCCGCAGCGACAGCTACCGTCAGGCCCGTGTCCGCGGCCAGTGGCTGATCTCGGTCTACTTCCCCTTCGTGCAGCTGCTCGCCTCGGTCGCCACGGCCGCCGTGCTGATCGTGGGAGCGGGCAGGATCGAGGCCGGCACGCTGACGACCGGCGCGCTCGTCGCCTATCTCCTCTACATCGAGCTGTTCTTCGCCCCGGTGCAGCAGCTGTCGCAGGTCTTCGACGGCTACCAGCAGGCCGCGGTGTCGCTGCGCCGCGTGCAGGAGCTGCTGCGGGAGCCGACGTCGACGGCCGCGCCGCAGGAACCGCAGCGGGTGCGGGAGTTGCGCGGCGACATCGCCTTCGAGGACGTGTCGTTCGCGTACGGCGACGACGAGGAGGCGCTGACCGGCGTCGACCTGCGTATTCCGGCCGGTCAGACGGTCGCCTTCGTCGGCGAGACCGGCGCCGGCAAGTCGACGCTCGTCAAGCTGGTGGCACGGTTCTACGACCCGACCGGTGGCCGTGTCACCGCGGACGGCAGGGACCTGAGGGAGCTGGACCTGACCGCGTACCGGCACCGGCTCGGCGTCGTCCCCCAGGAGGCGTACCTCTTCGCGGGCACGGTCCGTGACGCCATCGCCTACGGGCGCCCCGGCGCGAGTGACGCCGAGGTGGAGGCCGCGGCAAGGGCTGTCGGGGCGCACGACATGATCGCCACCCTCGACGGCGGCTACCTCCACGAGGTCTCCGAGCGCGGCCGCAACCTCTCCGCCGGCCAGCGCCAGCTGATCGCCCTGGCCCGCGCGGAACTCGTCGACCCGGACGTGCTGTTGCTCGACGAGGCGACGGCCGCTCTGGACCTGGCGACGGAGGCACAGGTCAACCAGGCCACGGACCGGCTCACGGGCCGGCGCACCACCCTCGTCGTGGCCCACCGGCTCACCACGGCGGCCCGTGCCGACAGGGTGGTCGTGATGGACCACGGGCGGGTCGTGGAGGACGGCACCCACGACGAACTGCTCTCCCTGGACGGCCGGTACGCCGCACTGTGGCGCACGTTCATCGGGGAGGGCATGGAGGGAATAGGGGAGGAATCGCCGGCGGCTGTGTGACGCCCGGCCGCTGTCGAGCACGTCGGTGCTGTCGAGCGCAGACGCCCCTGAGTGCACCGGCGCACCTGAGCGCATCGACGCCCCTGAGTACATAGGCGCACCCGCGACCGTACGGAACTGAGTACGCGAGACGATGTCCGGCGGTCGCGGGCCGCGATGGAATACGGGTCATGAGCACCGACCACGCTGCCGGGCCCCGTTCCGGCAACGCCGCCCGGATCCGGGTCCGTTCCTGTCTGGCCGCCTTCGCGCTGGTGCCGGCGAGCGTGATCGCGGTGGTTCTCGCTCTCACCTCCGAGAGCGCGGGCCGCTGCCTCACGTACGGGGAGGGCTGCTCCGGCAACTCCGCACAGCCGCTGCTGATCACACTGCTCGGCGTCGTCCTCGCCTGGGCCGTCGCGCTGCTCACACCGGCCCGCGGGGCGGTCTCGCACTCGGTGCGCACCGTCGCCTACCGGACGCAGCTGGGGCTCGAATGCCTCACACTGCTGATGATCGCGACCTACTGGGTCTGAGGGCCGGCGTTCCGGCCGTGCCGGGCTCGCGTGCCCCGGCACACACAGCTCGCGTGCCCCGGCCCACGGCTCGCGTGCCCCGGCACGCACCCGGGAGTCACTGCTCGCACGCAACCGTCCGGTGCCCTGCTGCGTCGTACGCATGTACGGGGACAGTGTCAGTGGGGGTTACGGGTGTTCGGTGGGGCGGCGGGCAGCAGCAGGGAGTGGCCGCGGCGTCTCGCGGCGCGGGGGCTCGCCGTGGCCGCGGCGGTCGCGGTGCTCACCGTCGCCGCCCCCGGCGTCCGGCAGGCCGAGGCCGCCGCACCCTGCCCCGGCCGGCTGGTGAAGTCGGTCTCCTTCTCGACCGGTGAACTGCGCGTCTACGAGCGTGGCGACTACGCCTGCGCCGTGACCCTCGCCAAGCGGCCGGGCACCCAGCGGTCCATGTCAGTCTCCCTCCAGTCCCGTGGCGGACGCGCCGCCAAGGACAGCGGAAGGTTCACCCGGCATGCCGGTCCCGTCACCGTGCACGCTCTCAATCGCTGTGTCCGCGCCACCGGTTCGGTCTCCGGGGTCTTCGCCTCCACCGGATGGATCCTGTGCTGATGCGCCACTGAGCCCAACCAGGTCTGGCGGCGGCGGTGTTACCACCGCTAGGTTCACCCGCGTCCGCTTTTGATCAAACGGGAGGGTGAATGCGCAAGGCGCTCAGATGGCTGCTGTCGCTCGTGGTGCTCATAGGCACCGTGAGCGCGGCCGGTGCCACGGCGAACGCGGCTACCGCCGCCGGGCCGGCGGCCGGCACGGACATCAAGGACCGGATTCTCTCGATCCCGGGCATGAGCCTCATCGAGGAGAAGCCGTATCCGGGTTACCGATTCTTCGTACTGAACTACACGCAGCCGGTCGACCACCGGCACCCGTGGACCGGCACGTTCAAGCAGCGGATCACTCTGCTGCACAAGGACACCAGCCGCCCCACCGTCTTCTTCACCTCCGGCTACCACGTGTCCACCACGCCGCGCCGCAGTGAGCCCACGGCCATCATCGACGGCAACCAGGTCTCCCTGGAGTACCGCTACTTCACGCCGTCCCGCCCCGCGCCCGCCGACTGGTCCAAGCTGGACATCTGGCAGGCCGCGAGCGACCAGCACCGGGTCTTCAAGGCCCTGAAGAAGATCTACGACAGGAACTGGATCTCCACCGGCGGCTCCAAGGGCGGCATGACCGCCACCTATTACGAGCGCCACTACCCGCGTGACATGGACGGCGTCGTCGCGTACGTCGCGCCGAACGACGTCGTGAACAACGAGGACGCGGCATACGACCGGTTCCTCGCCAACGTCGGCACCAAGGAGTGCCGCGACAAGCTGAACGCGGTCCAGCGCGAGGCCCTGGTGCGCCGTGAGCCGCTGAAGGCCGTCTACACGAAGTACGCGGCGGACAACGGGTACACGTTCGACACCGTCGGCAGCCTCGACAAGGCGTACGAGGCCGTCGTGATGGACTTCGTGTGGGCGTTCTGGCAGTACAGCAACCTGTCCGACTGCGAGACGATCCCGGTCGCGGCCACCGCGTCCGACCAGGAGATCTTCGACACCGTCGACGCGATCGCCGGCTTCGCGGCCTACGCCGACCAGGGGCTCTCCAACTACACGCCGTACTACTACCAGGCGGGCACCGAGCTGGGCTCCCCGGACATCGCGCAGCCCCACCTGGACGGCCTCAGCCGCTACGGCTACCAGCCCCCGCGGAACTTCGTGCCGCAGGACATCCCGATGCGCTTCAAGCCGTGGGTGATGAAGGACATCGACACCTGGGTGCGGCACAACGCCGACCGGATGATGTTCGTCTACGGAGAGAACGACCCGTGGGGCGCCGAGCCGTTCCGGGTCGGCAAGTACACCCGCGACAGCCACGTCTACACCGCGCCGGGCGCCAACCACGGTGCGAACGTGGCCGGTCTGGTGGCGGACGAGAAGGCCGAGGCCACCGCCGCGATCCTGCGCTGGGCGGGCGTCGCCCCGGCCGCGGTCCAGGAGGACCCGGCGAAGGCCAGGCCACTGGCCAAGGCCGACGCGAAGCTCGACAAGCGCGACCTGGAGCGCGAGCCGCTGCTGCGTCCGTAGCGGACCGGCGGCACCGAAGGGCCGTGCACCGCCGTTCCCTGCGAACGGCGGTGCACGGCCCTTTCGGGCGTCCTACCGGTACGACAGCCCGTGGCCGACCGGGAACAGCTCCTGCGACGGGTCGTCGGCCCGTCGTACCGGCACCGGCAGACGTCCCTCCGGCTCCGCCTGTCCGGCGATCACCCGCGCCGCGGCGCGCAGTTCGACATCGGTCCAGCAGTAGGCCGCGAGCGCGGCGGCGACCCCCTCGAGCCGGGCGATGTCGTACGGGTTGCGGATGGCGAGCGCCACCACCGGCACGCCGGTCGCCACCAGCCGGGCGACCAGCGTGCGCTGGGAGCTCGTCGCCGAGACGTTGTACGTGCCGACGACGACCACGTCCTTGCCGTCGGCGGCGGCCACCGCCTCCGCGATCTTCGCGCTGCTCGGCGCGGTCCCGGTCGGGAGCGCGGTCGTCCGGAAGCCCAGCTCGCCGAGGGCGTTCGCGAGTACGGTCGTCGGCGGCCCGGTCGTGCCGCTGGGCGACGCCAGGTCGGCGCCGACGACCAGGACGTCGCCGTGGCTGCGGCGGCTCAGCGGCAGCAGCCCGTCCGGGTTCGTGAGCAGCGTGGTCGTCTCCTCGGCGATCCGGTCGGCGGCGGCGAGGTGCGAGCGGGTGCCCACGGTGCGGTCCACGTCCCGTCGCGAGACGAACGGGTCGCGGAACAGACCGAGCTTCTCCTTGAGGAGGAGGATCCGCAGGATCGATTCGTCCAGCCGTGCCTCTGTGACCTCGCCACTTCTGACCGCGTCCATCACCCCGTGCCAGGCGACGGCGAGGTCCGGCGGGTTGAGCAGCTGGTCCACTCCCGCCAGCAGCGCCAGCACCGGCACCCGGTGGTCGCCGTACTTCTCGCGGACGCCCTCCATGTTCAGGGCGTCCGTGACCACCACACCGTCGTAGCCGAGCTCCTCGCGCAGAATGCCGGTGAGGATCGGGCGGGAGAGCGTCGCCGGGTCGTTGCTCGCGTCCAGGGCGGGGAACTGGATGTGCGCCGTCATGATCGAGTCGATCCCGGCGGCGATGGCGGCCCTGAACGGCGGCGCGTCGATGTCCTCCCACTCCTGGCGGGTGTGGGTGATGACCGGGATGCCGGTGTGGCTGTCGACGGTGGTGTCGCCGTGTCCGGGGAAGTGCTTGGACGTCGCCGCGATGCCCGCGCTCTGGTAGCCCTTGACCTGGGCGGCGACCATCCGGGCGACCGCGGCCGGGTCCGCGCCGAAGGACCGGACGCCGATCACCGGGTTGGCCGGGTTGACGTTGACGTCGGCGACGGGCGCGTAGTTCTGGACGATGCCCATCGCGGCGAGCTCGCTGCCGGCGATCTGCGCGGCTCTGCGGGCGGAGGAGGCCGACCCGCCCGCGCCGAGCGCCATCGCTCCCGGCATCAGGGTGGCCGGCTTGCCGACACGGGCGACGATCCCGTGCTCCTGGTCGGTGGAGATTAGCAACGGAAGCGGGGTCGGCTGGGCGAGTCCGGCCCGCTGGATGCCGTTGGAGAGGTCGGCGATCTGGTGCGGCTCACGGGTGTTGTGCGCCCAGGCGAAGTAGATGATGCCGCCGACGTGGTACTCGGCGATCAGCTCGGCGGCGTTGCGCACGCCCATCTCTTCGAGGTTGAGGTCGATGTCGGCCTGGTCGGGTTCGGTGGCGGAGTGCCCGTAGACCCGCATCACGAAGAGCTGGCCGACCTTTTCCTCGATGCTCATCTTCGAGATGAGCCGCTCGAGCCTGGATCGTGTGCCGCGGGACGCGGTGGCGGCTGCCGCTGAACCGGGCGCCGTCGTGGCGATCGCGCCCGCGGCCACGGCGGTCGCGGTGAGAAGAGTGCGTCTGGAGAGGTTCCGGTCGTGCACTGGTGCTCCTTCCGGCCTTGCTCTGCATGCTCTACATACTCGACAGGTGTGTTGCACAACGGAGTTGAAGGAAACTGCCAAGGTGTCACGGATATCCGGAAACTAACTGCCAGGTCAAGGCCCCGCGCACAACCGTCACCGGACCGGCGGGGCGGGGGCGTGCGTTGCGGGCACGGCCAGGGGGCCTGCCGCCGCCCCGCGAGGCGCGCGCCTGCGTGACGGAACGGGCGGTCCACCCGGACTGCGGGGGCGTGCGCCGCGGGCACGCCACGGATGCCTCCCGGCGCCCCGCGGGGCGCGCGCCTGCGTGACGGGACCGGCTGAGGTTTGCGTTCGGGCGGCTGCGCCGGGTCCGGACCCGGCGGCGTCCGGGGCCGATCGGTGCCGCGGCCCGCGGCGCGCGCCTGCCGCACGGGACCGGCGGTCCGCCAGGATCACGGGCAGCCCATGTCGTGCCGCGGCCCGCGGAGCAGTGCACCGGCCGTGCGGCGGGTGCTCCGCCCCGCGCTCCGGGTGCCCCCGGAGCCGGGCAGTCGCGACTGAGAGGGCGGTCCCGCACGGCGGGTAGCCGCAGCCCTGTGCACCGACGTCGCCGCCGGCCCGGACCGCGGACGTGTCCTCGGTTCGCCCCCGGGCGCAGGTGACGGGCGTGGTCACGCCCCTCGGCGTGACCCTTCCCACGGCGCGGCGGAGACCTCGGGCCAGAGCTTCTGCAGCGTCCGCACCGTCTCGGTGATCGCGGGCCGCCTCGCCGCCCCGGAACGCCACAGGGCGTGCAGCCGGCGCGTCGGCACGGGGGCCAGCCGTACGGCCGCGACCTGCGGCGGCAGCTTCCCACGGCCCAGCCGGGGCACCAGCGCCACGCCGAGCCCTGCGGCCACGAGGGCCACCTGCGTGTGGTTCTCCTCCGCCTGATGGGCGATCAGCGGCTCACAGCCTGCCGCGCGCAGAGTGCGCAGCAGCCAGTCGTGGCACACCGTGCCCGGCGGCTGGGTGATCCACCGCTCGTCCTTGAGGTCCTCGCGCCGTACGGAGTCCACCGCGGCCAGCGCGTGGTCGGCCGGCACCAGCACGTCGCACATGTCGTCGCCGATGACGGCCTGCTCGACGCCGGGCGGGGTCGGCAGCGGGGCGATGTCCCAGTCGTGCGCCACCGCCAGGTCGATCGCGCCACGGGCGACGAGGTCGACGGACAGGTGCGGGTCGACCTCGTGGAGCCGGGCGTCGAGGTCGGGATGGCGGCGGGCGAGGTCGGCGAGGACGTACGGCATCAGCCCGCGGGCGGCGCTGGCGAAACAGGCGACGGAGAGCCGTCCGGTCGGCTCGCCGCGCCGCTCCTCGAGACGCACCTCGGCCTCCTCGACCAGTGACAGCAGCTGCTGCGCCGTAGCCGCCAGGTGCGCCGCCTCGTCGGTCAGCCGGACGCCGCGGCCCTCGCGTTCGAGGAGCGTGGTGCGGGTCTCCCGCTCCAGCTTGGCGATCTGCTGCGAGACCGCGGACGGCGTGTAACCGAGCGCGGCCGCCGCCGCGCCGACCGTGCCGTGGACGGAGACGGCGTGCAGGGCGCGCAGCCGACCGAGATCGAGCATGCGGCTCTCCTCCCTTGTCCCGTTAGCAGCACTTCATCCAACCATGAAGGAATCCGCGCTGGTGCTGCACAGTCTCTCGGCGGGATGCTCGGCACCATGCGCCCCGCCCACATCGCCCTCGCCGCCCTGGTCGCCGCCGTCTGGGGAGTCAACTTCGTCGTCATCGACATCGGGCTCGACCACTTCCCGCCGCTGCTCTTCTCCGCCCTGCGCTTCCTCGCCGCCGCGCTGCCCGCCGTGTTCTTCGTCGGCCGGCCGAAGGTCGCCTGGAAGTGGATCGTCGGAGTCGGCCTGGTCCTGGGCGTCGCCAAGTTCGGTCTGCTCTTCACCGGCATGGACGTCGGCGCCCCCGCCGGTCTCTCCTCCCTGGTCCTGCAGGTCCAGGCGGTCTTCACCGCCCTGTTCGCCTGCGCCGTCCTCGGCGAGCGGCCGGGCCGCCTGCGGCTCGCCGGCATGGCCGTGGCCCTGGCGGGCATCGCGGTGGCCGCCGTCGACGAAGGCACCTCCGGCCCCCTGCTCGGCTTCGCCCTGGTCATCGCGGCGGCCGCCTGCTGGGGCGTCTCCAACGTCCTGACCCGGAAGGCGGCCCCGCCGGACGCGCTGAACTTCATGGTGTGGGTCAGTGCCGTCCCCGTCCTTCCGCTGCTCGGCCTCTCCCTGCTCCTCGAGGGCCCGGGCCGCGACCTGGCCGCACTGCGTTCCCTGGACTGGACGGGCGTCGGGGTCGTCCTCTACGTCGCCTGGGTCACCACGATCTTCGGCTTCGGCGCCTGGGGCCTGCTGCTCCGCCGCCACCCGGCGTCCTCGGTCGCCCCGTTCTCCCTCCTCGTACCGGTCTTCGGCATGTCCTCTGCGTACCTGATCCTCGACGAGCCGGTCGGCCCCCTGCGATGGTGCGCGGCGGCGCTGCTGGTCGGCGGCGTAGCCCTCACGACCCTCCCGGGCGGGCGCAAGCCGCGGCCCGCCGTGCGGCACGAGGAGCCGCTGACCGCGGGCAGGACCTGACGTCCCAGTGCCCCCGCCGAAAGCCCTCGCCCGGGACCTCGACCGGGCGGTCAACACGGCCCGCTGGGGTGTGGGCGCGCGCTTCTGCGACGTGCCCACCGGCGAGGGCGCGGTGCTCCGCGCGGCGAAGTCGAGCCAGGAGACGTACCGCTCGTGGGAGGACTTCGGGGCGGGCTACGCGCTGGGCCGTTGCCCGCGTTTCGACGAGGAGGAGTTCGGCCCCTGGAACACGGAGCCGGTGGACATGAACCGCATCCTCACCAGCGATCCCGACCGCCCCTGGCTCACCGTCCCCTGGCGGTAGCGGCAGCACCGCGTGGGAAACGGGCCCGCATCGCGTCGATGCACAGGTCGCGCGAGGTGGGGCCGCCGAAGCGGAGCCGGTCGTAAGGAGTGAAGGCCGGTTCCAGCGCGTCGAGTTCGTCGATCGCCGCATGCAGCCCGGCCGACCACTCGGGAGACCCGGCGTCCGGGTCGTGGGGCGCCGCCATGATGGCGGCCGTCAGCTGCTCCTTGCGCCGGATCGTCGCCGGGCCGACCGAGTGCAGGCAGACGTACCGGCCGCTCAGGTAGGCCTCCCACTCCTGCCGTCCCGTCGACGGATCCGCCCAGTGCGCGACGAACCAGGCTTCCAGCCTCTCCGTGCCGCCGGCCGCCTCCGCCAATGCGAAAAGGTCCTTCGGGACCATCTCCGCGCCGTCGGAGCGCAGATATCCGGGCAGCGGCAGCAGCCCGGCCAGCATCATCAGGCGTACCTCGCCGGAGTCGTGACCGGTCGTCAGGCAAAGATCGTCCAGGACGGCGAACTGGGCGCTGACGTAGGCGTCGTCCGCCGGGGACATCGGATGGTCGCCGTTGACCTGCCGGAACCGGGCTGCCAACTCGCGCTCGTACATGGACGACTCCTTCGTGGGTGGTTCCCGCAGGCCAGGGCCTCTCGTTCGGATCAGGCCGGGCTCGGGTGCCGGCACCGCACCCCCCGGCGGCCTTCGGCACGGGAGGTACCCCCACGCCGCGGTGTCGGCGGTCGCCGACTCCCCCGTACAGCCCTTGCGGGTGGGCTCCTTCCTCAGCGTTGCCGTCGCACGCGCTCATCCGGCCCGATCCGTACGAAGGACCCTACGAGCCGGACGGTTCGGCACCGGCCGAACCGTCCCGGCCCTTCCCGGCCACGGCGAGCAGGTGCTCCCTCCCCGCGGTCAGCAGGCCCGGCAGTTCCGGTGCGGTCGGATACCACCGCTTCTCGTACTCCCAGCACACCCAGCCGTCCGGGTCGGTCAGCGCCAGGCACTCGGCGAGCGGCAGGACCCCCTGCCCCAGCGGGAGCGGTGTCAGGTCGTCACGCGAGGCCACGTCCTTGACCTGCACGTATCCGAGGAACGGGCTCAGCGCCGCGTGAGTCGCCTCCGGTGCCTCGCCCCCGAGCCACGGGTGCATCACGTCCCACAGGGCCCCCGCGTGCCGGTGGCCGACGAGGCCCAGGACGCGGGTCACGTCGGCACCGGTGCGGTGCGAGTCGTGCGTCTCCAGCAGAATCCGTACGCCCAGCCCCGCGGCGGTCTCCGCGGCGGCCCCGAGCCGACGGGCGGCGATCGCGTCGGCCTCCGCCGCGTCCAGGTCCCCGCCGCCGGGGAAGACGCGTACGAAGGGGGCGCCGAGGTCCTTGGCCAGGCGGCAGAGAGCTTCCATCTCCTTGATCACAGGGCCGTCGTCGCCCGATGCCGCGATGCGCGCGTACCCCGCGACTGTGAGGATCTCGACTCCCGCCCGCTGGAACTCCCGCACCGTCTCCGCCCGTTCGGTCGTGCCGATGCCGGGATGCACGGGCTCCTCCGGGTGGGCGCGCAGCTCCACGCCCTGATAACCGCTGTCGGCGGCGAGGCGGGCCACCTCGGTGACCGGCCTGCCGGGCACGCCGAGGGTCGAGAAGGCGAACTTCATCGGTGGTTCCTTCCTGCGGTGACCGCCGCCGGCACCGGCTCCGACCGGCCGGCCCGCTCCGTACGAGCGGTGCGGCTCCACGACTACGGGTTCACAACACCATGTGCCGGTACCCGGCCCGGCGAGCGTAATCACGGGCGCGCCGGTCGGCCGCGCGGCGCGCCCGGCTCGGGGGCCGCGCGGGCCGGGCCGCGGGCCGGTAGGGCCGAGGGCGTGGATCCACCGCCCCGCGCGCCCTGCTGGGACGGACGGGCGCACGGGGCGCGCGACCGTTGCCCTGAACGTGCCGCAGGGCAGTGCTGCCCGTCGGCTGTACGAGCGTCACGGATTCGTCGTGGAGGCCGAGGACCCGGTCGACGACGTCGGCATGGTTCGCCCGCCGGGGGCGAGCACGGCGGCGAAAGCCTGAGGCGCCGGGGTTCGTGGCGAAGCGTGACGCGCGGGCGCCCAGTTTTGTGGCGAAGCGTGACGCGCGGGCGCCCAGTTCCGTGGCGAAGCGTGACGCGCGGGCGCCCGGACCGGGCCCGCCGTCGCGTCACCCCTCGCGCGGCGGCGCCGTCGAGTCCCTGGCCATCAGTTCCGCGGCGATCGTCGCGATGCCTCCCGGCGGCGGATCCTCGTTGCCCATGGCCAGCCGCCCCGCCCTGGCGCCCGCCTCGAACAGCGGTAGCCGGACCGTCGTGAGAGCGGGGACCGCGTCGACGGAGAAGGGGAGGTCGTCGAAGCCCGCGACCGAGATGTCTCCTGGTATCCGCAGGCCCTGGTCCCGCAGCGCCGCGCACGCGCCCAGGGCGACGGTGTCGTTCGCGGCGACGACCGCCGTCAGGTCGGGGGCCCTGCGCAGCAGTTCGAGGGTGGCGTCGTAGCCGGACCTGCGGTCGTACGGGCCGTGCACGGTGAGCCGGTCCTGCTCGGCGGCGTCCCCGCCGAGACCGGCCGCGGCCATCGCCGCCCGGTGGCCCTCGAGCCGGTGGCGGGTCGTGGTCCGTTCCTTGGGGCCGGCGACGTATCCGATGCGCCGGTGGCCGAGCGTGATCAGGTGCTCGGTGAGCCGCCGTCCGCCGCCGCGGTTGTCGAACGCGAGTGACGCGAGGACGGCGTCGCTGCCGGGCAGCGGCGGACGGCCGCACAGCACGATCCGTGTCCCTGCGTCGGCGAGCTTCGTGAGCTTCGCGGTCATGGCCGCGATGTGGTCCGCGTCCTCCAGCGCGCCGCCGGTGAGGATCACGGCCGCGGCCCGCTGACGCTGCAGCAGGGTGAGGTAGGTGAGTTCCCGTTCGGGTGAGCCACCGGTGTTGCAGACGACGGCGAGCTTCTCGCCGCCTGCCCGCCCCGTACCCTCCTGCCCGCCGATCTCGGTCTGGGCCGCTCCGGCCATGATCCCGAAGAAGGGGTCGGCGATGTCGTTGACCAGGATGCCGACGAGGTCGGAGGTGGCGGCGGCGAGTGAGCTCGCCGGCCCGTTGAGGACGTAGTCGAGCTCGTCCACCGCGCGCAGCACCCGCTCCCGTGTCGACGCGGCAACCGGGTAGTTGCCGTTCAGCACGCGGGAGACGGTCGCCGGGGACACCCGGGCGCGGGCCGCCACATCCGCCAGGGTGACTGTCATCGCTTTCCTCCGCGGGAGATGGAGCGGCCCCCTTGTCCGGGCCGCTGTCGGCAGGCTAGCTTCTTATCGCGTAGAAAGCGCTTGCTACGCTCATATCGAGGGAACTCGGGAGAACCGAGATGAAAGATGGAGGCACTTCGTGACACGCAGGACAGTGCGGATCGCCATGAACGGCGTCACAGGGCGGATGGGCCACCGCCAGCACCTGGTGCGCTCCATCCTCGCGATCCGTGAAGAGGGCGGCCTCGACCTCGGCGGCGGTGAGGTGCTCTGGCCGGAGCCCGTGCTCGTCGGCAGGCGTGAGCACGCCCTGCGCGAGATCGCCGAGCGGCACGGCCTGACCGAGCTCTCCACGGACCTCGACGCAGTCCTCGCGGACGAGAGCATCGATGTCTACTTCGACGCGCAGGTCACCTCCGCCCGCGTCGAGTCCCTGAAGAAGGCCATCGCGGCGGGCAAGCACATCTACACGGAGAAGCCGACCGCCACCGACCTCGCCGGCGCCCTCGAACTGGCCCGCCTCGCCGAGAACCGGGGCATCAAGCACGGCGTCGTCCAGGACAAGATCTTCCTGCCGGGGCTGCTCAAGCTCAAGCGCCTCGTCGACGGCGGCTTCTTCGGGCAGATCCTGTCCGTGCGCGGCGAGTTCGGCTACTGGGTCTTCGAGGGCGACTGGCAGGAGGCGCAGCGGCCGAGCTGGAACTACCGGGCGGAGGACGGCGGCGGCATCACGGTCGACATGTTCCCGCACTGGGAGTACGTCCTGCACGAGCTGTTCGGCCGGGTCACCTCCGTCAGCGCACACGTCGCCACACACGTCCCGCAGCGCTGGGACGAGCAGGGCAAGCCGTACGCGGCGACCGCCGACGACGCCGCGTACGGGATCTTCCAGCTGGAGGGCGGCGCGGTCGCCCAGATCAACTCCTCCTGGGCGGTGCGGGTCAACCGCGACGAGCTCGTCGAGTTCCAGGTCGACGGCACCCACGGCTCTGCCGTCGCCGGCCTGCGCGACTGCCGCGTCCAGCACCGCTCCGCCACGCCGAAGCCGGTGTGGAACCCGGACCTGCCGGTCACCGAGTCCTTCCGGGACCAGTGGCAGCAGGTCCCGGACAACCGCGACTTCGACAACGGCTTCAAGGCCCAGTGGGAACTCTTCCTGCGCCATGTCGCCGACGACGAGCCGTACCACTGGGACCTGCTCGCCGGTGCGCGCGGCGTACAGCTCGCCGAGCTGGGGCTGCGCTCGTCGGCGGAGGGCCGGCGCTTCGACGTACCGGAGCTGACGCTGTGACGATCCGACTGCCACGCGCCGACGGGACCCTGACCGCGTACGAGCCGCGTGCCGAGCCCCTGAGTCTCGCCCCCGGCGCCCCGCTCACCTCCCGTACGGTCTTCTCCGCCGCCCATGTGGTGGCCGACCCCTACGCGGACGCCGGCCCGGACGCCCCCGCCGCCGTCGACTGGGACTCCACGCTCGCCTTCCGCCGCCATCTGTGGGCACACGGGCTCGGCGTGGCGGAGGCGATGGACACGGCGCAACGCGGGATGGGCCTGGACTGGGTGGGCGCCGCCGAGCTGATCCGGCGCTCCGCCGCGGAGGCGAAGGCCGTCGGCGGCACCATCGCCTGCGGCGTGGGCACCGATCAGCTGACCGGCCCGGCGTCGCTCGACGAGGTGCGCGCGGCCTACGAGGAGCAGCTCGCCCTGGTCGAGTCCACCGGGGCGCAGGCGATCCTGATGGCCTCACGGGCACTGGCCGCCGCTGCGGCGTCCGCCGACGACTACCTGGACGTCTACGGCCACCTGCTGCGCCAGGCGTCGGAGCCTGTGATCCTGCACTGGCTCGGCCCGATGTTCGACCCGACCCTGGAGGGCTACTGGGGCTCGCCCGACCTGGACACGGCCACGGAAACCTTCCTGGAGGTCATCGCGGCGCACCCCGACAAAGTCGGCGGCATCAAGGTTTCGCTCCTGGACGCGCGCAGAGAGGTCGAGCTGCGCCGCTGCCTGCCTCAGGGAGTGCGCTGCTACACCGGCGACGACTTCAACTATCCGGAGCTGATCGCGGGTGACGACCACGGGTTCAGCCACGCCCTGCTCGGCATCTTCGACCCGCTGGGCCCCCTGGCGGCGGACGCCGTACGCGTCCTTGACACGGGCGACACGGCAGGCTTCCGCAAGCTCCTCGACCCCACCGTCGAACTGTCCCGCCATCTCTTCCAGGCGCCGACCCGCTTCTACAAGACGGGCGTCGTGTTCGTCGCCTGGCTGTCCGGCCACCAGTCTCATTTCACGATGGTCGGCGGCCTGCAGTCGGCGCGCCCCCTTCCCCACCTCGCACGGGCCTACGAACTGGCCGACAGGCTCGGCCTGTTCCCGGACCCGGCGCTGGCCGAATCCCGGATGAAGTCCCTGCTCGACGTGTACGGAGTCCCGCGGTGAGTCCCGACCTGACGCGCTTCAGCATCAACCAGATGACGGTCAAGCAGCTGACCCTGCCCGAGCTGACGGAGGCCTGCGCCCGGCTCGGCATCCCGGCCGTGGGCCTGTGGCGCGAACCGGTCGCCGCGTACGGGCTCGAAGCCGCGGCGAAGCTCGTACGGGACGCGGGGCTGACGGTCACCTCCCTGTGCCGGGGCGGCTTCCTGACCGCGGCCGACCCGGCGGAACGCGCCCGCGCACTGGACGACAACCGCGCCGCGATCGACGAGGCCGCGACCCTGGGCACGGACACGCTGGTCCTCGTCTCCGGCGGCCTTCCCGCCGGCAGCCGCGACCTGGCGGCGGCGCGGGAACGCATCGCGGACGCGCTGGCGGCCCTCGCGCCGTACGCGGGAGAGCGGGGCGTACGGCTGGCGATCGAGCCGCTGCACCCGATGTTCGCCGCCGACCGGTGCGTGGTCTCCACTCTCGACCAGGCCATGGAGCTGGCGGAACGCTTCCCGGCGGACCAGGTGGGCGTCGTCGTGGACACGTACCACATCTGGTGGGACGACCGCGCCCCGGCAGCGGTGGAACGGGCGGGCGCCGCCGGTCGCATCCACTCCTTCCAACTCGCCGACTGGACCACCCCGTTGCCCGCGGGCGTCCTCAACGGCCGCGGCCAGCTCGGCGACGGCGCGGTCGACCTGCGCCTGTGGCGGGAGCGCGTGGAGGCGGCGGGCCGGACGGGCGCGATCGAGGTGGAGTTGTTCAACGATGGGCTGTGGGCGCGGGACGGGGTGGAGGTGCTGGAGGAGACGGCGGCACGTTTCCTGCGGCACGCCTTCTGAGCCGCCCCTGCTTCGGGCCCGCGAGAAAAAGGCCCTCCGCGATGACATAGGTACCGAGGCCGCCCTGCGTCTGAGACGTGAAGGCAAGCCCCGATCAGCGGAGGACACATGAAGACGAAGAGGCTCGTCATGGCAGGGGTCATGGCGATGGCTCTCGCGGGCGGCGCCGGTACGGCGCTCGCCCTCGGCGGCCCGGCCCAGCCGACCGCGGCTGCGGCCGGGACCCCCGGGACCACGGCGACGGCCGCCGAGAAGAGGGCCGGAGGGACGACCGGGACGGTGCGCGCGGCGATGCCCGCACCCGCCGATGCCGCACCCGCCGGGGCCGTGGAATCCTCCGGGCCGCGTGTCGTGCGGCCTTACGAGCCGGTGGCCATAGGCCAGGGCGCCTGGATGGGGCTTCTGCCGCAGGGCAGGCAGAACTACGTGGTCGCCTGGGACGACTTCGCGGAGTCCGTCGCGCAGGCCAAGCAGTACGTCGGCGACAGCATCCGTCCCAACAGCCTCAGCGGCGGGCTGAGCATCGACGGCGAGGACGCCCTGTTCACCGGCGCGTTCCGTACGGACGCGGTGCCCGCGCGCGTCACCGTCCGTGTCGACGGCGGCCCCGAGCAGGACGCAGGTGTGCTCGTACTGCCGGGCGAACCCGGTTGGGGCACGTATTACCTCGACGCCGCCGGGGCCGGTGCTCCTAAGGACATCACCGAGGTCACCGCGTACGGCGCCGACGGAGCGGTGCTGGCGACGCTGTCGTTCAAGCCTTTCCCCTCCGGCCGCTGACGACAGAACCGCCCGCGGGCGGCCATGCCACGCTGTCGTGCCGGTGACGAGGGAGCGGCACGACAGCGCGGCACATGCCCCATGGGACGGTCGACACGAGGACTCGATTGAAGAGCAGCGCGGAGGCTGAATTCCGGGCGTTCGTGGTCAACCGCTGGCCGCGATTGCTCCGTACCGCCCATCTCCTGACCGGACATCACCACGACGCGGAGGACCTGGTGCAGGCTGCTCTCGCCAAGGCCTACGTGAAGTGGGAGCGGATACAAGGCGCCGATGACCCAGACTCCTACGTGTGGCGCATCATGATCAACGCGAACGTCGACAGACTGCGGCGACTACGGCTCCGCGAATGGCTGACCACCCGCTTCCCGGAGTCGGCGGCGCCGGACCGGGCCGACGCCGTCGCCGAGCGCAGCGCACTGATGGAGGCGCTCGGGCGGCTGCCGGCGAAGCAACGGGCGGTGGTCGTGCTCCGCTACCTCGAGGACCGCAGTGAGACCGAGGTGGCACGGCTGCTCGGCACGGGCGTGGGTACGGTGCGCAGTCATACGGCCCGGGCGCTGAAGAAGCTGCGGGAGCAGCCGGCGATCGTTCAGGTCGGCGCGGCGGGGGAGCGGCAGCGGTGAACGACGACATGCGACTCGTGGACGCCCTGCGTCGTGAGGCGGACACGGTTCCCGTGGGCCGGGCACCGGTCGAGGACGTGGTGCTAAGGGGGCGCAGGGCGCGCCGTCGCCGCACCGCCGCGGTGGCGGGAGCGGCGACGGCGGTGGCCGCGCTGCTGGCCTTCGGGACCGTCGGTGTGCCGTCGCCCGCCCAGGACCCGGCACCCCCGGCCACGGCACCCCCGGCCACGGCACCCCCGGCCACGGCCCCACCGGCCCCCGCCCCGCCGCCCAAGATCCGTACGGTCCGCCCGTACGAGCCGGTGGCGGTCGGACACGGCTACAGCATGGCGCTGCTGCCGGACGGCCGGCAGAACTACGTCGCGGGGAGGGGCGACATCCGCGCGTCCGTGGAGGAGTCTCGCGCGTACTCGGGGGACAGCATCCCTCCGGACAGCATCAGTTCGGGTCGGGACACCGATGCCGGGGAACCCTCCTTCTTCCAGGGCGCGTTCCGCACCGGCACGGCCCCGGCCAGGATGGAGGTCCGTCTCGAATCGGGCGAGCGGCTCCCGGCCCGGATGCTGCGACTTCCGGACGCCGGGGACTGGGGCACGTACTACGCCTTCGGCGCCGTCGGCCATGACACCGAGGGCGGCTGGACGGTGACCGCGTACGCGGCGGACGGCTCTGTACTGGTGGAGCGTCACTTCGGGGTCGTGGCGTCCCCGGGATGAAGCAGGCGGGGCGGGTGGGACGGATCGGTGTGGCCTGAACCGTACGAGAACATGGCGGAAACTACTCCCTGCGACCGTGCAACCATCTCTGAGTGACCGGAGTCGTATGTGTCGTCGGGCTCAGGGGGAGCGCATCCGGGGGAGCACCGGGTTTCGACGACGGGGGCGCGTGCGGGGCCCGGTCCTGGACCGGGCCCCTTCAGCTTCCGGGGCGGAAGCCGCCCTGCCCGCCGAGATGTGATCGGGTTGTCCACAGGGCGTCCGGGATGTCGGACCGCGGCGATAACGTCGGGGCATGTCCAATCCGGTCGTGTTCCAACCCGCCGTGCTCGAGGGCGTCCTCGAGCGGATCACGTATGCCAACGAGGAGAACGGATACACGGTCGCCCGCGTCGACACCGGGCGGGGCGCGGATCTGCTCACCGTCGTCGGCTCGCTGCTCGGCGCGCAGGTGGGTGAGTCGCTGCGGATGGAGGGTCGTTGGGGCTCGCATCCGCAGTACGGCAAGCAGTTCACCGTGGAGAACTACACCACCGTGCTGCCCGCCACGATCCAGGGCATACGGCGCTATCTCGGCTCAGGGCTGATCAAGGGGATCGGCCCGAAGATCGCCGAGCGGATCGTCGACCACTTCGGCACGGACACCCTCGACGTCATCGAGAGCGAGCCCGAGCGGCTCATCGAGGTGCCCGGACTCGGCCCGAAGCGGACGAAGCTGATCGGCGCCGCGTGGGAGGAGCAGAAGGCCATCAAGGAGGTCATGGTCTTCCTCCAGGGCGTGGGCGTCTCCACGTCCATCGCCGTGCGGATCTACAAGAAGTACGAGGACGCCTCGATCTCCGTCGTGAAGAACCAGCCGTACCGCCTGGCGGCCGACGTGTGGGGCATCGGGTTCCTCACCGCCGACCGCATCGCACAGGCGGTCGGCATACCGCACGACAGCCCGGAGCGGGTCAAGGCGGGCCTGCAGTACGCCCTCTCCCAGTCGACCGACCAGGGGCACTGCTTCCTGCCGCAGGAGCAGCTGATCTCGGACGCTGTGAAGCTGCTCGCCGTGGACACCGGCCTGGTCATCGAGTGCCTCGCCGAACTCGCGGCCGACGAGGAGGGCGTCGTGCAGGAGCGGGTCCCCGGGCCGGGCGGGGACGAACCGGTGACCGCCGTGTACCTGGTGCCGTTCCACCGGGCCGAGTTGTCCATGGCGGGACAGGTGCGGCGGCTGCTGAACACGCCGGACGACCGGATGCCGGCGTTCCAGGACGTCGCGTGGGACAAGGCGCTGTCCTGGCTCGCGGACCGTACGGGCGCGGAGCTGGCGCCCGAGCAGGAGGCGGCGGTCAGGCTGGCGCTGACCAGCAAGGTCGCCGTGCTGACCGGCGGCCCCGGTTGCGGCAAGTCGTTCACCGTTCGCTCGATCGTGGAGCTGGCGCGCGCGAAGAAGGCGAAGGTGGTGCTCGCGGCGCCCACCGGGCGGGCTGCCAAACGGCTCGCGGAGCTCACCGGAGCGGAGGCGTCGACGGTGCACCGGCTGCTGGAGCTCAAGCCCGGCGGGGACGCCGCGTACGACAGGGACCGGCCGCTGGACGCGGACCTGGTCGTCGTCGACGAGGCGTCGATGCTCGATCTGCTGCTGGCCAACAAGCTGGTCAAGGCCGTCGCGCCGGGCGCCCACCTGCTGCTGGTGGGGGACGTCGACCAGCTGCCGAGCGTCGGCGCGGGGGAGGTGCTCCGTGATCTGCTCGCGGACGGCGGGCCCGTACCGAGCGTGCGCCTCACGCGGATCTTCCGGCAGGCCCAGCAGTCCGGCGTCGTCACCAACGCCCACCGGATCAACTCCGGTCTGCAGCCCCTCACCACAGGGCTTCCCGACTTCTTCCTGTTCGTGGAGGACGAGACCGAGGACGCCGGGCGGCTGACGGTCGACGTGGCGGCACGCCGCATTCCCGCCAGGTTCGGCCTCGACCCGAGGCGTGACGTGCAGGTGCTGGCGCCCATGCACCGCGGCCCGGCCGGCGCGGGGACGCTCAACGGACTGCTCCAGCAGGCGATCACACCGGCCCGGCCGGAGCTCGCGGAGAAGCGCTTCGGCGGCCGCGTCTTCCGCGTCGGCGACAAGGTCACCCAGATCCGCAACAACTACGACAAGGGGCGCAACGGCGTCTTCAACGGCACGGTGGGGGTCGTCACCTCGCTGAACACGGACGACCAGCGGCTGACGGTGCTGACGGACGAGGACGAGGAGGTTCCGTACGACTTCGACGAGCTGGACGAGCTGGCGCACGCGTACGCGGTGACGATCCACCGCTCGCAGGGCAGCGAGTATCCGGCGGTGGTGATCCCCGTCACCACCGGCGCATGGATGATGCTCCAGCGGAATCTGCTCTACACGGCCGTCACCCGGGCCAAGAAGCTCGTGGTGCTGGTCGGGTCGCGCAAGGCGATAGGCCAGGCGGTCCGGACGGTTTCCGCAGGCAGGCGATGCACCGCGCTCGCGTACCGGCTGTCGGCGTGATCCCGTACCGCCCGGGGCGGTGCGGACGGACGGTTCGGGGGCACCCGGAGGTGGGAAACACCACCCTGGCCCCGTCCCGGCTTTCAGAACCGGGGCGAAGGGGGCAAGATGAGCAGGTTGGCGGCACTGAGTGCCGCCAATGGCCCCAATGGCGACCCCGAGTGCACTCTCCTCAGCCAAATGGGGGATGGTAGAGACAGTCAGGGCACCTCGAAGAAGAGGCACTACGTCGGTGAGGGATGACGTGAGCGACAACTCTGTAGTACTGCGGTACGCGGACGGTGAATACACCTACCCGGTGGTCGACAGCACCGTCGGTGACAAGGGCTTCGACATCGGGAAGCTCCGAGCCCAGACCGGTCTGGTCACCCTGGACAGCGGATACGGCAACACAGCCGCCTATAAATCCGCGATCACATACCTCGACGGCGAGCAGGGCATTCTGCGCTACCGGGGCTACCCGATCGAGCAGCTCGCCGAGCGTTCCACCTTCCTCGAAGTGGCGTCCCTGCTGATCAACGGTGAGCTCCCGACCGTCGACGAGCTCGCGACCTTCAAGGGCGAGATCACGCAGCACACGCTGCTGCACGAGGACGTCAAGCGCTTCTTCCAGGGCTTCCCGCGCGACGCCCACCCGATGGCCATGCTGTCGTCCGTGGTCAGCGCGCTGTCCACCTTCTACCAGGACAGCCACAACCCGTTCGACGAGAAGCAGCGGCATCTCTCGACCATCCGACTTCTCGCGAAGCTGCCGACGATCGCGGCGTACGCGTACAAGAAGTCGATCGGGCACCCCTTCGTCTACCCGCGCAACGACCTCGGGTACGTGGAGAACTTCCTGCGCATGACCTTCTCGGTCCCGGCGCAGGAGTACGAGCTCGACCCGGTCGTGGTCTCCGCGCTCGACAAGCTGCTGATCCTGCACGCGGACCACGAGCAGAACTGCTCCACGTCCACCGTGCGTCTGGTCGGTTCCTCGCAGGCGAACATGTTCGCCTCGATCTCCGCCGGCATCAGCGCCCTGTGGGGCCCGCTGCACGGTGGCGCCAACCAGTCGGTGCTGGAGATGCTCGAGGGCATCCAGGCCAACGGCGGCGATGTCGACTCCTTCATCCGCAAGGTGAAGAACAAGGAGGACGGCGTCCGCCTGATGGGCTTCGGCCACCGGGTCTACAAGAGCTTCGACCCGCGCGCGAAGATCATCAAGGCCGCGGCGCACGACGTGCTCTCGGCGCTCGGCAAGTCCGACGAGCTGCTCGACATCGCGCTGAAGCTCGAGGAGCACGCGCTCTCCGACGACTACTTCGTCTCGCGCAACCTCTACCCGAACGTGGACTTCTACACGGGTCTGATCTACCGCGCGATGGGCTTCCCGACCGAGATGTTCACCGTGCTGTTCGCGCTCGGCCGGCTGCCCGGCTGGATCGCCCAGTGGCACGAGATGATCAAGGAGCCGGGTTCCCGCATCGGCCGCCCGCGCCAGATCTACACCGGCGAGGTCCTGCGCGACTTCGTCCCCGTCGAGGCCCGCTGACGTCACGGCCGCGCCGGTCCGAGCAGTCCGCGCCGGTCCCGGCCCCGGCAGTTCGCGCCGGGCCCATGAGGCCCGTGCCGGACGCCGGGGGCCCGCGCCGGAGGCCGGGGCCCTGCGTCGGAGGCCGGGGGGCCCGCGCCGGACGCCGGGGCCCTGCGTCGGGTTCATGAAGCCGTCGCCGGAAGCCCGGGCCCGTACCGGAAGCCTGAGTCCGTGCTGGGAGGCCCCGAGCCTCGCACCGGGCCCATGAGCGCCGTCGGAGCCCTGAAGTTCGTAGAGCGGAAAGCGCCCCGCTGCCGATCCCCCCACGGGTCGACGGGCGGGGCGCTTCCCATATCCCCGACAGCGGATTCCCCCCACGGGATCCGGCCGGGCGTCTGCGGTGCACTGCGGCCCGCGGTATGCCGGGGTACGTACGCACGGGAGGGCCGCTCAAAGCTCCCCGGGCACGTGCCCCGGCCAACGCTTGCCTGGGACGTCCCCCAAGACATCCCATGAACGTCCCCCAAGACGTTCTCGGCATCGCCCATTCAGACTCGCGAGGAGCCTGAATGGTTACCCCCAAATATCTGTGATCTAGGTCTCGTTGTGAAGGTCTTGTGACCTGTTTGTAGTCACGAGAAGGAGCGCAGCCGCAGGCTGTTGAACACTACGAAAACGGACGAAAAGGCCATGGCGAAACCGGCGATCATGGGGTTGAGCAGGCCCGATGCCGCGAGTGGCAGGGCAGCGACGTTGTAGCCAAAGGCCCAGTAAAGATTGCCTTTGATCGTGGCCAGAGTCCGCCGTGCGAGACGGATCGCGTCGGCCGCCACACGCAGGTCGCCCCGCACGAGTGTGAGATCCCCCGCCTCGATCGCCACATCGGTCCCGGTGCCCATCGCCAGGCCCAGGTCCGCGGTGGCGAGTGCGGCCGCGTCGTTCACCCCGTCGCCCACCATCGCCACGGTGCGGCCCTCGGACCGCAGCCTCGCGACGACCCCTGCCTTCTCCTCCGGCAGCACCTCGGCGTACACCTTGTCGACGCCGACCTCGGTCGCCACCGACTCGGCCACCGCCCTGGTGTCGCCCGTCAGCAGCACCGGATCGAGACCGAGCGCCCGGAGCTCCCGTACCGCCTGCGCGCTGCCGCTCTTGACCGCGTCGGCCACGGTCAGGACGCCGAGCGCCTTGCCGTCCCGCGCGGCGAACACCGCCGTGCGGCCGGTCGCGCCCGCCGCTGCCGCGAGAAGCTCGTCCGGCAGTTCGACACCTTCTGCTTCCAGCATCCGCGCCCGCCCGACCAGGACCGCGTGGCCTTCGACGATGCCGCGGACCCCGAGGCCGGGCTCGCTCACGAATCGCTCGACGGGCGGCAGCGGGCCCTGTGTGCGGGCTGCCGCCCCCTCGGCGACGGCGCGCGCGACGGGGTGCTCGGAGGCGTGCTCCAGCGCTCCCGCGAGACGCAGCAGTTCTTCCGCGCCGGCGGTCTCCACGGGGTGCACACCCTGTAGCGTCATCCGGCCCGTGGTGACCGTTCCGGTCTTGTCGAGGACGACCGTGTCGACCCTCCGTGTGGATTCCAGCACCTCTGGACCCTTGATCAGGATGCCGAGCTGGGCGCCCCGCCCCGTGCCGACCATCAGCGCCGTCGGGGTGGCGAGACCGAGAGCGCAGGGGCAGGCGATGATCAGTACGGCCACGGCGGCGGTGAAGGCGGCCGTCGCGTCACCGGTCGTCGCCAGCCACGCGCCGAGCGTGGCGGCAGCGATCAGCAGCACGGCGGGGACGAAGACCGCGGAGATGCGGTCGGCGAGCCGCTGCACCTGCGCCTTGCCGTTCTGGGCTTCCTCCACCAGTTGCGCCATCCTCGCCAGCCGGGTGTCCGCACCGACGCGGGTGGCCTCGACGACGAGCCGGCCCGCGGCGTTGAGGGTGGCGCCGGTGACCGGGTCGCCCGGCGTCACGTCCACGGGCACGGACTCGCCGGTGAGCATCGAGACGTCGACGGCCGAGCTGCCCTCGACGACGGTGCCATCGGTGGCGATCTTCTCGCCGGGCCGTACGACGAAGCGGTCGCCCACCGCGAGCCGGTCCACGGGGATCCGTACCTCCGCGCCGTTCCTCAGTACGGCGACGTCCTTGGCGCCCAGTTCCATGAGCGCTCGCAGGGCGGCGCCGGCCTGCCGCTTGGAGCGGGCCTCGAGGTGGCGGCCGAGCAGGATGAAGACGGTCACCCCGGCGGCGACCTCGAGGTAGATCGACGACGAGGGGTCGGCGCGGCCGATCGTGAGGTCGAAGCCGTGGCGCATGCCCGGCATGCCGGCGTTGCCGAGGAACAGGGCCCACAGGGACCAGCCGAAGGCGGCCAGCGTGCCGATGGACACCAGGGTGTCCATGGTGGCCGCACCGTGGCGCAGGTTGGTCCAGGCGGCGCGATGGAACGGCAACCCGCCCCATACGACGACCGGAGCGGCAAGGGTGAGGGAGAGCCACTGCCAGTTGTCGAACTGCAGCGGACCGATCATCGACATGAGGACGACGGGTACCGCGAGCAGCGCCGAGACGACGAGCCGCTGCCGCAGTCCGTCGGGCCGGCCGGGCCGTGAGGCGTCCGGGCGGGCTTCCTGGTCGGCTTCCCCGCGGGCGCCGGCGGCCGGCTCGGGGGCCGGTGGCGGTGGCTCGTGAGCCGTGTAGCCGGTCTTCACGACGGTCGCGACCAGATCGGCGATCTCGGTGCCGACCGGGTAGCTGACGCGCGCCTTCTCGGTCGCGTAGTTGACCGTGGCGCTGACACCGTCCATGCGGTTCAGCTTCTTCTCGACGCGAGCCGCGCACGAGGCACAGGTCATCCCGCCGATGGTGAGCTCTACCTCGGATGTTTCCACGTCGGGACTCCACGCAGCTGGGCCGGGCCGTACTCCACCAGTATCCGACCGGCGGGCAGCGGCCCGGCTCCTGCCTCGATGCTCAGGCGCTGCCGGCGAGTTCGTAGCCGGCCTCGTCCACGGCCGCGCGCACGGCGGCCTCGTCGAGGGGCGCCTCGGACACGACGGTGACCTGGCCGGTCGCGGCGACTGCCGTCACCGAGGTGACGCCGGGGATCTCGGAGATCTCGCTGCTGACCGCGCCCTCGCAGTGTCCGCAGGTCATGCCGGTCACCTGGTAGACCGTGGTGACGCCGCCGGCCTGCTGGTCCGCCGCGGTGTCGTGGCAGGAGCCGGTCGGCGAGCAGCAGGAACCGGTCGCCTGGGTGGCCTCGATCTCGATGCCGGTCTTGGTCTCGGCGGTCATGACGTTCTCCTTCTCGACGGCTTCGACGCCCTGCGTGCGCGCGTCGCGTGACACGCGGGGCGTACAGACATGGTGCGCCAGGAGAGCGCGACGAGCCGCCGCGTCCTTCCAGCACGAGAACCACTATACCCCTAGGGGGTATCAATTGCAGAGGCGGGACTCGTCCAGAAGCGGCTGCAGGTAGCGGAACATGATCGTCTTCAGCTCCTCGGTGTACGCCGCCCGCTCCGCGCCCTCGTGGGCGAGGATCAGGTCGAGTCCCGCCTTGAAGACGGCGAAGGTCATGGTCGAGATCCGGTGTACGTCCGTGGTGGCGGCGTCCGGGAGGTATCCCGCGAGGATCTCCTCGATCCGTTCCAGAAGACCCGCGTGGACGGTGTCGAACTCCTGGGTGACGCGTCCGGGGATGTCCGGGCCGTGCATCAGGACGGCGAAAGCCGGGTGCTCCTGATTGAAGGTGATCAGCGGGTCGAGAACGGCCTCGAGCAGCTGCTCGAGCGGGAGGTCCTGGGTGGCGGCTGCCAGTGCCTCGCCGTGCGAGTCGCGCCACTGGTGGAGGAGGCGGTCTCCGAGCTCGATCGCGATGGCCTCCTTGTTCGGGAAGAACTGGTAGAGCGTGCCGGGTGAGACGCCGGCCTCCCTGGCGATGGCGTTGGTACTGGCGGCGGTGTAGCCGGTGGTGCAGAAGACGCTGGCGGCGGCGTCGAGGAGCTGGGCGATGCGCCGTTCGCCGCGGGCCTGACGGCGTCGCGGTCTGGCGCTCGGCGTGCCAGGTCCCGGTGTGTCAGGTCCCGGTGTGTCAGGCCCCGGTGTGTCGGCGGGCTCCGGCTTGGTCTGCTCCGGCACGTGGTTCCCCAGCTTCCTGGAACGGTTGACAAACGCGAGCGGTCACTCGCATTCTTGAGTAATGCGAGTGATGACTCGTGTTTGCCAGCTTATGGCAACGACTCGACCCATGCTGCCTGCCGGGAAGCCTGCGCACGGGTCACGGTGAAGGGGACACCGCACCATGTCCGAAGTCAACAGGCCACCCGGCCGCGCGAGCGCCACGCGCGCCGACGGCCCTCACGACGGTGAGCGGCGTGCGCGGGGCGGCGAGCAGCACCCGCGCGAGAGCCCGTGCGGCCGCGAGCCGGTACACGTCGGAGGGTGGACCCGCCTTGTCACGACGCGGCCGCGTCTCACCCTGCTGGCCGCCCTGGTCCTGACCGCGCTCGCCGTCTTCGCCGGCAGTGGCGTCGCCGACCGCATGGGCAGCGGAGGCTGGGAGGACCCGGCCGCCGAGTCGACGTACGCGACGGAGGCCGTCGAGCGGGCGTTCCCCGCCTCCCAGCCGAATCTGCTGCTGCTCGTGGACGCCGGCCGGGCGGGCGTCGACGACCCGGCGGTCGCCGCGGAGGCCACCCGGCTCGCGGAACGGCTCGAAGGGGAGGACGGCGTCACCGGCGTCGGTTCGTACTGGCAGACCCGGGCGCCCGCGCTCCGCGCGGAGGACGGGCGGCAGGCACTGATCGCCGCCCGCATCGAGGGTGACGAGAAGACGGCCGCGGAGGTGCTGGACCGAATCGCCCCCGGCTTCCGTGGCGAGCACGGCCCCGTGGACGTCTCCATCGGTGGCCCGGTCGCCGTGCAGCACGAGATGACGACGATCATCCAGGAGGACCTGCTCCGGGCCGAGATGATCGCTCTGCCGGTGACACTGGTGCTGCTGGTCATGGTCTTCGGCAGCGCGGTCGCGGCGCTTCTGCCCCTCGGCGTCGGCATCGTCGCCATCCTCGGGACGAACGCCGTCCTGCGAGGCATCACCGAGTTCGCCGACGTGTCCGTCTTCGCCCAGAACCTCACCACGGCGCTCGGCCTCGGACTCGCCATCGACTACGCGCTGTTCATCGTGCGCCGCTTCCGGGAGGAGCTGGCCGGCGGCGCTGAGGTGCGCGAGGCGGTGGGCCGCACGCTGCGTACCGCGGGACGCACGGTCCTGTTCTCCGCGTTGACGGTGGCCGTGTCACTGGCCGCGATGCTCGTCTTCCCGCAGTACTTCCTCCGTTCCTTCGCGTACGCCGGGATCGCGGTCGTCCTGCTCGCTGCCGCCGCCGCGTTGATCCTGCTGCCCGCCGCGCTGGTGATCCTGGGCCATCGGGTCAACGCACTGGACCTGCGCCGCCTCTTCCGCAGGGGCTCCGGAGGCCGGGACCGCCGTGACGATGGGGGCGCCGCGGCGGTGGAGGCCGCGTTCCCGGTGGGCGGTGCCGGATGGGGGAGGTTCGCCGGACTGGTGATGCGCCGGGCCCCGCTCTTCGCCTTCGCCACCGTCACCGGCCTGATCCTCCTCGGGCTGCCCTTCCTCGGCGTCAAGTTCGGTACGCCCGACGACCGTCAACTGCCGTCGAACGCCGAGTCCCACATCGTCCAGCAGCAGATACGGGACGGCTTCCCCGGCAGCCCCACCGGCGGCCTCGAGGTCTTCACCGAGCCGGCCGGAGGCACGGCCTCCGAGCCGACGGCCGCGCAATACGCGCAGTACCGCGAGCGGATCGCCGCCCTGCCGGGCGTCGTGAGGGTCGACGGACCCGTCACCTCGGGCACCTCGGCCTACTTCACAGTGCTCCCGGACGGGGAAGCGGTCGGGGAGGAGGCGCAGCGGCTCGTCCATGAACTGCGCGATGTCCCGGCGCCGTTCGAGACGTCGGTGACAGGCAGAGCCGCGGTCCTGGAGGATTCCAAGAGCGCCATCGCCGACCGGCTGCCCATCGCGCTGGGGATCATCGTCGTCGTGACGCTGCTGCTGGTCTTCCTGCTGACGGGAAGCGTGCTGATCCCCCTCCAGGCCGTCGTGCTCAACGCGCTCAGCCTGACGGCGATGTTCGGTGCCGTCGTCTGGGTCTTCCAGGACGGCAATCTGTCGGGGCTGCTCTCCTTCACCTCCACCGGAGACATCGAGACGACCCTGCCGGTGCTGATGTTCTGCATCGCGTTCGGACTCTCCATGGACTACGGGGTGTTCCTGCTCTCCCGGATCAAGGAGGAGCACGACCGCACAGGCGACCACGAGCACGCCGTCCGGTTCGGGCTGCAGCGCACCGGGGGGCTGATCACCGCCGCGGCCGTGATCCTCGCGGTCGTGATGGTCGCGATAGGCGCCTCCCGCGTGACCAACACCAAGATGCTCGGACTCGGGATCGCGCTTGCCGTCCTGATGGACGCCATGGTGGTGCGCAGCCTGCTGGTCCCGTCCGTGATGAAGCTGACGGGAGCCGCCACATGGTGGGCGCCACGGCCACTGCGCCGCTTCCACGAGCGGTTCGGGCTGAGTGAGGGCGAGGAGATGGAGGAGATACCGGAGCGGTCGGGTGGGACGGCCGATGGCCCCGCCCCGGTGGCCGGTCGGCGGGACGAGGTGAAGGTCTGACGGGCACGCCGTCCGCCTTGTGCGGGTGGCCCCGCACCGTCACCGGTGCGGGGCCACCCTTCCCACGCGCGCGTACGTCAGTGCCTCACTCTCTACGACCCCTGTTTCCGGGGCGGTTGGCCA
Source organism: Streptomyces sp. NPDC003023 (assembly GCF_042888225.1). Taxonomy (NCBI): domain Bacteria; kingdom Bacillati; phylum Actinomycetota; class Actinomycetes; order Kitasatosporales; family Streptomycetaceae; genus Streptomyces; species Streptomyces sp. NPDC003023. The sequence continues at coordinate 226,837 of NZ_JBIAPL010000006.1, read as the reverse complement.
CCCAGATGCGGATCGTGTCCGCGTACCAGTACGGCTTACCGGCCTCCACCTGGTCGGGCGGCGGCAGAAGGCCGTGCTTGCGGTACGAGCGGACGGTGTCCGGCTGCACCCTGATGTGCGCGGCGATGTCCTTGTAGGACCAGAGCCTTCTGTCCGTCATGTGTGTGGCACCTCCCTGCGTGCGCAGCAGAGGCGGTCGGTATGCCGTCGGGAGAGCTGCCGCGCGGACGCTGGCGATCACAGAGCCTGTGCCCGGTGAACGACACCGGGTGACTCCGGGGGCACGGCTGTTGAGGCTCTGTGACGGAAGAACCGCGTAATGGAGACATGTGTGATGCGCGGGCGACAACAGTGACAGATGTGATGCAGTCCGTCAGACGCCGCAGGAGCGGAGAAAGGCGCGTGTCCGTTCGGCGATCGGAAGAGGTTTCTCCGGGGCGCAGGGGTACATGTCCTGCTCCACGATGGCGAAGAGATCGACGTCCAGCGACCGGGCCGCGGCGAGTACGGGCTCGAGCGCGGGTACACCGGCCGGCGGTTCGCACATCACCCCCTGGCCCACCGCGGGACCGAAGGGGACCTCGTCGGCGACGACTCGGGCGAGGATCGCCGGGTCGACCTGCTTGAGGTGGAGGTATCCGATCCGCTCCCCGTACGTCTCGATGAGCTTGACGCTGTCGCCACCGCAGTAGGCGTAGTGGCCGGTGTCGAGACAGAGCGAGACCCGGTCCGGATCGGTGGCGTCGAGGAAGCGGGCGACGTTCTCCTCCGTGTCGATGTGGGTGTCCGCGTGGGGGTGGACGACGATCTCCAGCCCGTAGCGCTCGCGTACCTCGTGGCCGAGCCGTTCGGTCTGGACGGTCAGATCGCGCCACTGCTCCGGGGTCAGGGTGCGGTCCTCGAGCACCCGGCCCGTCTTGTCGTCGCGCCAGAAGGAGGGGATCACGACCAGGTGCGAGGCACCCATCGCCCGGGTGAGGGCCGCGATGTCGGAGACGTGGGCCCAGGTGTCGTCCCACACCGAGGGGCCGCGGTGCAGCCCGGTGAAGACGGTGCCGGCGGACACCTTGAGACCGCGCCGCCCGGTCTCGTCCGCCAGGCGGGCCGGATCGGTCGGCAGATAGCCGTAAGGGCCGAGTTCGATCCATTCGTAGCCGGCGTGCGCGACCTCGTCGAGGAAGCGCTGCCAGGGGACCTGCCGGGGATCGTCGGGGAACCACACCCCCCAGGAATCGGGGGCCGAGCCGACCCGGATGCGGTTCAGGGCGGGTACGGAGGAGGTCATGCCGGCCAGCTTTCCGGCCGTCCGAGAAAGGTGTCAAGGGTTGGTCCGAATGTAAGGACAAATTGTTGACAGGGTTCGCCGGGGAGGGCTAGACCTGGTGTCAGCCGGCACCGGCGGGTCGAACCGAAGGGACGCGCATGCCTCAGCCGTATGACGTGATCACGATGGGCCGGATCGGGGTCGACCTCTATCCGCTGCGTGCCGGGGTCCCGTTGGCACAGGTCGACACGTTCGGGAAGTTTCTCGGCGGTTCGGCGACGAACGTCGCCGTCGCCGCCGCCAGGCTCGGCAGGCGGACCGCGGTGATCACCCGGACGGGGCGCGACGCGTTCGGGGAGTATCTGCACCAGGCGCTGGCCGGGTTCGGCGTCGACGACCGCTGGGTCACACCGGTGGACGAGTATCCGACACCGGTCACCTTCTGCGAGATCTTCCCGCCGGACCACTTCCCCCTGTACTTCTACCGCCGGCCGAAGGCGCCCGATCTCGAGATCCGGGAAAGCGAGTTGGACCTGCCGCAGATCCGCGACGCACGGGTCTTCTGGGTGACCGGTACCGGTCTGTGCGCCGAGCCGAGCCGCTCGGCGACGCTGGCGGCGCTGGCGAACCGTGCCAGATCCGGTGTCACCGTGTTCGACCTCGACTGGCGGCCGATGTTCTGGTCGGACCCGCGATCGGCGCGGCCGTACTACGCGCAGGCCCTGACCCATGCCACCGTCGCTGTGGGCAACCTGGAGGAGTGCGAGGTCGCCACCGGCGAGCGGGAGCCGCACGCGGCCGCCCGGGCCCTGCTCGCGGCCGGGGTCGAGCTGGCGGTCGTCAAGCAGGGCCCCAAGGGCGTGCTCGCCCTGCACCGCGACGGCACCCTGGCCGAGGTGCCGCCGGTTCCTGTCGATGTCGTCAACGGACTCGGAGCCGGTGACGCGTTCGGTGGGGCGCTGTGTCACGGCCTGCTCGCCGGAAAGGAGTTGGAGCAGACGATGCGTTACGCGAACGCCGCGGGGGCGATCGTGGCGTCGCGGCTCGCGTGCTCGACCGCGATGCCCTACGCACGGGAGGTGGAGACCGTCCTCGCGGGCGGCCCGCCCCCGCCGGACCCGAGTACGCAGGACCCGAGTACGTCCGACCCCAGTGCGCCGGCGCCGGAGCCGGCCTCCGGCGAGGCCCGCGGGGAGCGGTCGTGAGCAGAGTCGACATCACCGAGCTCGTCGGGATCCGGACCCACCACCCCGAAGCGGTCGCCGAGGCGGCCGTGCGCCGGCGGCGACGCCCACGCCTCGTCGGCGACAGCGGGCGTCTGATGATCATCGCTGCCGACCACCCCGCCCGCGGCGCCTTCGCCGTCGGGGACCGCCGCCTCGCCATGGCCAACCGCCTCGACCTGCTGGAGCGGCTCTGCCTCGCGCTCTCCCGGCCCGGCGTCGACGGGGTTCTGGCCACCGCCGACATCCTCGACGACCTCCTGCTTCTCGGCGCCCTCGACGGCAAGGTCGTCATGGGTTCGATGAACCGCGGAGGGCTCGCGGGCGCCTCCTTCGAGCTCGACGACCGCTTCACCGGCCACCGCGCACGCGACCTGGAGCGGCTCGGTTTCGACGCCGGCAAGCTGCTCCTGAGGATCGACTACGACGACGCCGCCTCCCTCGACACCCTGGACGCCGCGGCCCGTGCCGTCGACGAGATGGCGGAGCGTCAGCTCCCCGTCTTCATAGAGCCGTTCATCTGTCACCGGACCGACGGCCGGCTCCGCAACGATCTCGGGGCCGAGGCCGTCACCCGGGCCATCGCCATAGCCTCCGGACTGGCCGGTACGTCCGCGTACAGCTGGCTGAAGGTGCCCGTCACCGACAACCCCGACGACATGCGGACGGTGATGGAGACCTCCACGCTGCCCGCGGTGCTGCTCGGCGGCGACACAGGGCACGACCAGGACGTCACGTACGAGAAGTGGCGCGGCGCGCTGCGGCTGCCGACGGTCCGGGGACTCGTGGTGGGGCGCTCGCTGCTCTATCCGGTCGACGGCGACGTCTCGGGCGCGGTGGACACGGCCGTCGGACTGCTCCAGGGGTAGGGACAAGGCATGGACATGGACGACAACAGCACGTCGTACGGCCTTCACGTCCCGGCGGGCAGCGCCGCGAACGCGCCGTACGCCCTGGCCGTCGGACCGGAGCAGGCCGGCTGGGACTACTCCGCCCTGCGTGTGCTCGAACTGGAACCGGGCGGTGTGCACCTGCTCGCCGCCGGCGACAGCGAGTGGATCGTGCTGCCGCTCGCCGGCGGTTGCACCGTGCACACGCAAGGCGAGACCTTCGAACTGCAGGGGCGGCAGAGCGTGTTCGGCGAGGTCAGCGACTTCGCCTATGTGCCGCGTGACGCCCATGCCCAGATCGCCTCCGGTGCGGGAGGCCGCTTCGCCCTGGCAGGAGCGAGGTGCGAGCGCAGGCTCCCCGCTCGCTACGGCCCCGCGCCGGAGGTACCCGTCGAAGCCCGCGGCAGCGGCAGCCAGGCCCGGGAGGTCCACAACTTCGCCGCCGCGGGCGCTTTCGACTGCGACCGCCTGATCGCCGTCGAGGTGCTCACCCCCGGCGGCAACTGGTCCTCCTACCCGCCGCACAAGCACGACGAGCACCGCCCCGGCGAGGAGAGCGAACTCGAGGAGATCTACTACTACGAGATCGACGGCGGAGGCCTCGGCTACCAGCGCGTCTCCCCGTCCCGCCCGGGCGGCTGCGACCTGCTCGCCGAGGTCCGCACCGGCGACGCCGTCCTCGTGCCGGACGGCTGGCACGGCCCGTCCATCGCCGAACCGGGCCACACCATGTACTACCTCAATGTGATGGCGGGGCCCGGCGCCGAGCGCGAGTGGCTGATCCGCTTCCACCCCGACCACACGGAGGGCTACCGGTGACACGGTTGACCACGGCCCAGGCGCTGGTGCGTTTCCTGTCCCGCCAGTACAGCGAACGGGACGGTCGGCGGCAGCGGCTGATCCCCACTACCTGGGGCATCTTCGGCCACGGAAACGTGGCCGGCATCGGCCAGGCGCTCCTCGAGTCCGCGCAGGACATGCCGTTCGTCCAGGGCCGCAACGAACAGGCGATGGTGCATGCCGCGGTCGGCTACGCCCGCCAGTCCCGGCGGCTGGCCGCCCACGCCGTCACCACCTCCATCGGCCCCGGCGCCACCAACCTCGTCACCGGCGCCGCCCTCGCCACGATCAACCACCTTCCCGTCCTGCTGCTCCCCGGCGACACGTTCGCCACCCGCCCCGCCGACCCCGTCCTCCAGCAGCTCGAAGTGCCGTACGCCGGCGACGTCTCGGTGAACGACTGCCTGCGCCCCGTCTCCCGCCACTTCGACCGGATCACCCGCCCGGAGGCGCTGATCCCGGCCGCCCTCCGTGCCATGCGGGTCCTGACCGACCCGGCTCAGACCGGCGCTGTAACGCTGGCGCTGCCGCAGGACGTGCAGGCGGAGGCGTACGACTGGCCGGAGGAGTTCTTCGCCGAGCGGACCTGGCGGGTTCCCCGGACGCGCCCCGACACGGAGGCGGCGACGCAGGCCGCGGCGGCGCTGCGCGCGGCCCGCCGCCCGCTGCTCGTGGCAGGCGGCGGCGTCCACCACTCCGAGGCGGAGGACGCTCTGCGGGCCTTCGCCGACGCGACCGGCGTCCCGGTCGCCTCCACCCAGGCCGGCAAGGGATCACTGCCGTTCGACCACCCCTGCGACGTCGGCGGCATCGGCCACACCGGCACCGCCACGGCGGACGAACTGGCCCGCGACGCGGACCTGGTGATCGGTGTCGGGACCCGCTGGTCCGACTTCACCACCGCCTCTTCGACCCTCTTCCGGGCCGGACAGGTGCGCTTCGTCAACATCAACGTCACCGCCTTCGACGCCCACAAGATGTCCGGCCTCTCGCTGGTCGCCGACGCCCGCGCCGCGCTCCGGGAACTCACCGCCGCCGTCGAGGGCCATCGGGTCGACGCGCACTACGAGGAGGATTACGGGAGCGCCAAAACGGCGTGGGAGGAGCGGGTGACCGCGGCCTTCGCCGCCCCCGACCCCGGCCTGCCGCCCACCCAGTCGCAGGTCCTCGGAGCCCTCGACTCCCTTGTGACGGCGGACGACATCCTGATCAACGCCGCCGGCTCCCTCCCCGGAGACCTGCACAAGCTGTGGCGCACCCGGTCCGCGGACCAGTACCACGTCGAGTACGGCTACTCCTGCATGGGCTACGAGATCCCGGCCGCGATCGGCGTCTCGATGGCCGCCCCCGGCCGCCCCGTGTGGGCGCTCGTCGGGGACGGCACGTATCTGATGAACCCCACCGAGATCGTCACCGCCGTGCAGGAGGGCCTGCCGGTCAGGATGGTGATCCTTCAGAACCACGGGTACGCGTCCATCGGCGGCCTGTCCGAGTCGGTGGGCTCCGAGCGCTTCGGCACCGCCTACCGTCACCGGGCCGCCGACAGCACCTTCACCGGCACTCCGCTTCCCGTCGACCTCGCGGCCAACGCCCAGTCCCTGGGAATGCGGGTGATCCGCGCCCGAAGCATCCGTGACCTGCGTGAAGCGCTGGCCGAGGCCCGTGCCGCGGACGTGCCCACATGTGTCTACGTCGAGACCGAAACGGCAGACACTGTGTCGGGCCCGCCCGGAGCACAGGCGTGGTGGGATGTTCCAGTGGCCGAGACCGCGACCCGCCCGTCGGCGGTCAAGGCCCGCGAGGAGTACGACCGGCAGGCCGGAGCCCGACGCCGCCATCTCTAAGGAGCGTTTCGTCATGACGAAGACCGTCAACCACTGGATCGGTGGCAAGACCGTCGAGGGTGCGTCGGGCAACTGGGGCCCGGTCACGGACCCGGCGACGGGAGCCGTCACCACCCGAGTCGCCCTGGCCTCGGCCGACGAGGTCGGCGCGGCGGTCGCCGCGGCACGCGAGGCGTACGCGACCTGGGGCACCTCGTCGCTGGCCCAGCGCACCGCGGTCCTGTTCCGCTACCGGGCACTGCTGGACGCCCGCCGGGACGACATCGCCGCCCTGATCACCGCCGAGCACGGCAAGGTCCACTCGGACGCGCTCGGTGAGGTCGCGCGCGGCCTCGAGATCGTCGAGCTCGCCTGCGGGATCACCACCCAGCTCAAGGGCGAGCTGTCCACCCAGGTCTCGAACCGGGTCGACGTGTCCTCGATCCGTCAGCCGCTGGGTGTCGTCGCCGGCATCACGCCGTTCAACTTCCCCGCCATGGTGCCGATGTGGATGTTCCCGCTGGCCATCGCCTGCGGCAACACCTTCGTCCTCAAGCCGAGCGAGAAGGACCCGTCCGCGGCGAACCTCCTGGCCGAGCTCGCTCACGAGGCCGGGCTGCCCGAAGGCGTGCTCAACGTCGTCCACGGCGACAAGGTGGCCGTCGACGCACTGCTCTCGCACCCGGACGTCGCGGCGGTCTCGTTCGTCGGCTCCACTCCCATCGCCCGGTACATCCACACCACCGCCTCGGCCAACGGCAAGCGCGTCCAGGCACTGGGCGGAGCGAAGAACCACATGCTGGTCCTGCCGGACGCCGACCTCGACGCGGCGGCCGACGCGGCCGTCTCGGCGGCGTACGGCTCGGCGGGTGAGCGCTGCATGGCGATCTCCGCGGTCGTCGCGGTCGGTGCCGTGGCCGACGAACTGGTCGAGAAGATCCGTGAGCGCGCGGAGAAGATCAAGATCGGTCCGGGCACCGACCCGACGTCCGAGATGGGTCCGCTGATCACCGCCGCCCACCGGGACAAGGTCGCTTCGTACGTCGAGGGCGCGGCCGCCCAGGGCGCGGACGTCGTCCTCGACGGCACCGGGTACACGGTCGACGGTTACGAGGACGGCCACTGGATCGGCCTCTCCCTCCTGGACAAGGTCTCCACCGACTCCGACGCGTACCGCGACGAGATCTTCGGCCCGGTGCTGTGTGTCCTGCGCGCGGAGACGTACGACGACGGCGTGGCGCTGATCAACGCCTCCCCGTTCGGCAACGGCACCGCGATCTTCACCCGCGACGGCGGCGCGGCGCGCCGCTTCCAGTTGGAGATCGAGGCCGGCATGGTCGGTGTGAACGTGCCGATCCCGGTGCCGGTGGGCTACCACTCCTTCGGCGGCTGGAAGGACTCGCTCTTCGGCGACCACCACATCTACGGCAACGACGGCGTGCACTTCTACACCCGCGGCAAGGTCGTCACCACCCGCTGGCCCGACCCGGCGGACGCCCCCGCCGGTGTCGACCTGGGATTCCCCCGCAACCACTGATGACGCGAAGCGGTGCGCGGCCTGCCGGCCGCGCACCGCTTCGCGCTCGGTGACTCGGTGACTCGGTGACTCGGTGGGTCAGCCGGCCCAGTGGGTCAGCGGCTCAGAACAGCGAGTGCAGCAGCTTGTTCGGCGAACCGGTCATCGGATTCTGGACCTTGCCCGGGGTCGCGTTGTTCACCAGGGCGTCCCGCACCTGCGCCGGGGTGGCCGTGGGGTTCGACGCGAGGTAGAGCGCGGCCACGCCCGCGGTGTGCGGGGCCGCCATCGACGTACCCGAGATCGTGCTGGTGGCGGTGTCGTTGTCCTTCCAGGCCGAGGTGATGTCCACGCCAGGCGCGAACAGGTCGAGGCACGTTCCGTAGTTGGAGAACGACGCGCGCCGGTCCGCGGAGTCCGTCGCACCGACCGTGATGGCTTCGGGGACGCGGGCGGGCGAGTAGTTGCACGCGTTGGCGGGGATGCCCAGGATCGGGAGGCCGTTGCCCGCCGCGAGGGAGTAGCTGACGCCTGAGGCGATCGACCTTTTCACGGCGTCGTCCAGCGAGGCGCTCGCGCTGCCGCCGAGGCTCATGTTGGCCACGGCAGGCTTCTGCGCGTGGGCGGTGACCCAGTCGACGCCCGCGATCACGCCGGCGGTCGTTCCCGAGCCGTCGCAGTCGAGGACGCGAACGGCGATGAGGTTGACGCTCTTGGCCACCCCGTAGGTCTTGCCGCCGACGGTGCCGGCGACGTGCGTGCCGTGGCCCTGGCAGTCCTGGCCGTTCTGGCCGCCGCCCACCGTGTCCGTGCCGACGCTGGCACGCCCGCCGAACTCGCTGTGCGAGGTGCGGATCCCGGTGTCGATGATGTAGGCGTTCACGTTCGACGCCGACGTGTCGTAGGTGTACGTCTTCGACAGCGGCAGATCGCGCTGGTCGACGCGGTCGATGCCCCAGGTGGCGTTCGACTGGGTGTCGTTCAGCCGGACAGTTGAGTTCTGCTCGACGTACGCGACCCGTGGGTCGGCCGCGAGCGCCTTGGCCTTGGAGGCCGGCATCGCGGCGGAGAAGCCCGAGAGGACGTTGCTGTAGGTGTGCTTCGGTGTGACGCCGAGATCGGCGGCACGGGTACTGCCGTCCTTGAGGACGACGATCCAGCTGTCGGAGATGGCAGTTGCAGTGGGAGCGAGACGAAGATCGCCGATGATCGCGCTGTGCGCGGTGGGGGAGACGGCGAACTGGAGACCGGTCGCGGCGGCGGCTGCTGCTATCAGCGCCCCGGCGCGACGGGCAGTGGCTCTCATCTCGTGCACCTGACCTTTCGTTGACCGGTTGTTACGGGCAAGTACGGTCGTGCATGGTGCCAGGACGTGCGGTTGTGAGAGCCAGGGTCTCGCGATGTGACCTGCGTCACAAGAGTGCGACTGATCGGTAACTGGCCGGAAATATGCACCCGCTGAGGCGGAATCAGCAGGTGTGGATCTTGTGTGCGCCCTGCACGGGTCTCAAATGTCCGGTGCCGGCGTGCCGTCGTGACGACGGCCGCGAAGTGGGCATGTACCGCGTGCGGTGTACGAGGACCGTGCCGCGTACTACTCGAGGAGGCGCGGCGGTTCCACCTGGCGGCAGCCGCCGGCCGGCCGCCGTGCGCTTAGGGTTTCAACCATGCAGATCCGACTTCCCCGGCCGCGGGGCCGATGGCTCGCGGGCGTCGCCGCCTTCGCCGTCCTCGCCGGCGCCGGTACGTGGACCGCCGTCGCCGACGACGCCGCGCCCGCCGTGCACCGCGAGGACCGGGTGCACGAGATGCCCGGGGCGAAGATCGACACCTCGTATTTCACCGGCGGCGGCGAAGGCCGGCGGCCCGCCGTCCTCCTCGGGCACGGCTTCGGCGGCAGCAAGGACGACGTCCGCGCACAGGCCGAGAAGCTGGCCCGTGACGGCTACGCCGTGCTGACCTGGTCGGCCCGCGGCTTCGGCCGGTCCACCGGACAGATCGGGCTCAACGACCCCGAGCACGAGGTCGAGGACGTCTCCCGGCTGATCGACTGGCTGTCGACGCGGCCGGAGGTGCGGTTGGACGCCGACGGCGATCCGCGGGTCGGCATGAGCGGCTCCTCGTACGGCGGCGCGGTCTCCCTGCTGGGCGCGGCGTACGACCAGCGGGTCGACGCGATCGCACCGCAGATCACCTACTGGAACTTCGCCGACGCGCTGTTCCCCCAGGGAGTCTTCAAGAAGCTCTGGGCCGGGATCTTCTTCTCGACCGGCTCCGCCGCGTCGTTGGGCACGGCGCCCGGGGGCGAGACCCCCGCCGACCCGGACACCCCCGCCGACCCGCCCGCGGGCGAGGCGCCGGCCGGTCAGGACCGTCCGGCCGCCGGGCAGGCTCCCGACAGTGACAGTGACAGCGACACCGGAGCCGCCGCGGCAGCGGACACAAGCGGCGCCAAGTCCGCTTCCGTCACCTCCGTCGCCGGCCGTGCGGCGTCCGACGCGGCCGCTCCCGGCGCTCGGACCGGCGCCGCGGCCGCCACTGACGCGCCCCCCGCCGATGCAGGCACGCGCGTCGCCGCGGCCTCCGGCCGCACCGCCGCGCCCACGCCCGCCAACCCGGCGGGGTGCGGCCGTTTCCAGCCCGTGCTGTGCGCCATGTACGAACGCGTCGCGGTCGCGGGGGAGCCGGACGCCGAGGCGCTCGAACTGCTGGAGAGCCGCAGCCCCTCCGCGGTCGGCGACCGCATCAGGACGCCCGCCCTCATCGTGCAGGGCCAGTCCGACTCGCTCTTTCCCCTCTCGCACGCCGACGCCATGGCGAAGGCGATCAGTGCCAACGGCGCGCCGGTCGCGGTCGACTGGATCGCCGGAGGCCACGACGGCGGTGACCGGGAGACCGACCGTGTCGAGGCCCGTATCGGCGACTGGTTCGACCGGTATCTGAAGCAGGACGAGGGCGTGGACACCGGCCCCGCGTTCCGCGTGAGCCGCACCGGCGGCGTCGACTCCACCGACGGCCAGGCACTGCTGCGCGGTGCGACCGGCCCGGTCTACCCCGGTCTCACCGACGGCGCCCGGCAGTTCACGCTCGCCGGCCGCGAGCAGCGCTTCTCCAACCCGGCGGGCGGCACCCCGCCGGCCATCTCGGCCGTGCCGGGGCTCAGCGGCGGCGCGGGCACGCTGTCCTCCCTCGGCGTCGGCCTGTCCCTCGACTTCCCCGGCCAGTTCGCGAGCTTCGTGTCGGAGCCGCTCGGCTCCTCCGTCCGCGTCACCGGCTCGCCCACCGTCAGGGTGAAGGTGGCCGCGGCCTCCGGTGACGCGGTCCTGTTCGGCAAGATCTACGACGTCGGACCGGACGGCCGGCAACAGGTGCTGCCCTCGCAGCTCGTCGCCCCGGTGCGGGTCGAGGACGCGAAGGCCGGCAAGGAGATCGCGCTGACCCTGCCCGCCGTGGATCACGAGTTCGACGCCGGGCACCGGCTGCGTCTCGTGCTGTCGGCGACCGACCTCGGCTACGCCTCCCCGGCCGCGCCCACCACCTACACCGTCTCCCTCGCCGGGCAGCTCTCCGTGCCCACCGCCCCCGCTGTCCGGACCCAGGCCGCCGGCATGCCCTGGTGGGTGTGGGGTCTGCCCGCATCCGGTGTCGTCGTGGCGGGGGCGCTGCTGTTCACCGCCCGCCGCCGCACCGTCGCACCGGCCCCCGACCCGGAGCGCGCCGACGTGCCGCTCGAGATCACCGCCCTGACCAAGCGGTACGCGAAGTCGGCCGACAGGTACGCCGTACGGGACCTGTCCTTCCGTGTCGAGAAGGGCCAGGTGCTCGGTCTCCTCGGTCCCAACGGCGCGGGCAAGACGACGACGCTGCGCATGCTGATGGGCCTCATCCGGCCCGACGAGGGCGAGATCCGGGTCTTCGGCCACGCGATCAGGCCCGGCGCGCCCGTGCTGTCCAGGGTCGGTGCGTTCGTCGAGGGCGCGGGTTTCCTCCCGCACCTGTCGGGGCGCGACAACCTGGAGCTGTACTGGCGGGCCACCGGCCGTCCCGCCGCCGACGCGCACATCGAGGAGGCCCTGGAGATCGCCGGCCTCGGTGACGCGCTGGCACGCGCGGTGCGCACGTACTCCCAGGGGATGCGGCAGCGGCTCGCCATCGCCCAGGCAATGCTCGGCATGCCGGACCTGCTGATCCTCGACGAGCCGACCAACGGTCTCGACCCGCCGCAGATCCGTGAGATGCGCGACGTGATGATCCGTTACGCCGCGGACGGCCGGACCGTCATCGTCTCCAGCCACCTCCTCTCTGAGGTCGAGCAGTCCTGCACCCATCTGGTGGTCATGGACCGCGGCCGGCTCGTCCAGGCCGGACCGGTCGCCGAGATCACCGGCGGGAGCGACACGGTGCTCGTCACCACCGACGGCGAGGTGCCGGAACCGCTCGTCGAGAAGATCGCGGCGCTGCCGGGGATCGGTTCGGCGGTGCGCACGGACGACGGACTGCTCGTACGCCTCGACGGAGTGACCACCACCGCGATGATCACCGAACTGGTGCGCCTGGACGTGCCGCTGACGGGCGTCGGCCCGCACCGCCGCCTGGAGGACGCGTTCCTCACCCTGATCGGAGGTTCCGCATGAGCGTGCCCGTGGAGACCGGTACGTCGAGTGCCGTGCTCGTCGAGTCCGCCCCCGGCTACCGCGCCCGGCACACCCTGCCGCTGCGGGTGGAGGCGGTGCGGCAGCTGAAGCGCCGCCGGACGCTGGTGATGGCCGGTGTGCTGGGTGCGCTGCCGCTGATCCTGATCGTCGCCTTCGCGATCGGCGGCACCCCGGGCGGCCGGGAGGGCGGCCGGATCACCCTGATGGACACCGCCACCGCGTCCGGCGCGAACTTCGCGGCGACCTGCCTGTTCGTGTCCGCCGGCTTTCTGCTGGTGGTGCCCGTGGCGCTGTTCCACGGCGACACGGTGGCCTCGGAGGCCAACTGGTCCTCCCTGCGCTATCTGCTGGCCGCCCCGGTGCCGCGCACCCGGCTGCTGTGGTCGAAACTGGCCGTGGCGCTCGGTTTCAGCGCGGCGGCGATGCTGCTGCTGCCACTGGTCGGGCTGGTCTCGGGGACCATCGCGTACGGCTGGGGGCCGCTCGAGCTTCCCACCGGCGGATCACTGGCGGCCGGCGAGACGCTGGGCCGGATCGGGCTCGTCGTGGCGTTCGTGTTCGTCTCTCAACTGGTCACCGCGGGCCTGGCGTTCTGGCTGTCGACCAAGACCGACGCCCCGCTGGGCGCTGTCGGCGGCGCCGTGGGGCTCACCATCATCGGCAATGTGCTCGATGCCGTCACGGCGCTGGGTGCCTGGCGCGAAATCCTCCCCGCGCACTGGCAGTTCGCCTGGATCGACGCGCTGCAGCCCCAGCTCGAGTGGAGCGGGATGCTCAAGGGGGCGTCGGTCTCCGTCACTTACGCACTGGTCCTGTTCGCGCTCGCGTTCCGGAACTTCTCCCGCAAGGACATCGTGTCGTAGGTCGTTTCTGGGCACAGCGGGCACAGCGGGCACAGCGGGCACAGCGGCCACAGTGGGCGGCAGCGGACCCAGTAGCAGTGCTGTTGCCGCATCGAGACCCTTCCGCAACGCCCACGACCGGTCCAACCGGCCGCCTCGGACGTCACATTCACAAGTGCCGACGATACGAGGGGGAGTCCGGATGAGGATTCGTACAGGACCGGTCACAAGGATGGGCAGGGGGTTCGCCGCGGCCCTTCTGGCCGGCGGTGTGCTGCTGACGGCGGGCTGCTCGGGCTCGGACAACATGACGACCGACAGCTCCGAAGGACACAGGCCGCCGCCCGACCGCGCTCCCGCGCCCGTCGCGCCCGACGGCGGCCCGGCGACCCGCGCGCCGGACGGCACGGCGGAGGAGCAGCGGGACTTCGCCCCGCCGGCCGACTACCTCTCCACCTTCGCTCTCGACGTGGACACGGCCTCCTACGACTACGCACGCCGCGTTCTCAAGGAAGGGGGGACGCCCTCGCGGGGGCAGGTCCGGCCGGAGGAGTTCATCAACAGCTTCCGCCAGGACTACCCGCGCCCCAAGGGCGACGGCTTCTCCGTGACCGTCGACGGAGCGCGGCCGGACGGCGGTGGTGCCGGCGGTGGTGACGGCGAGATCAAGTCCTCGGGCGGCGACACCTCGGGATACGAGGGCGACAACTGGTCACTGGTCCGCGTCGGGCTCTCCACCCGTCCCGCGGAGAACGGCGACCGGCCGCCCGCCGCGCTGACGTTCGTGATCGACATCTCCGGCTCGATGGCCGAGACCGGGCGGCTCGACCTCGTCAAGAGGTCGCTCGGCACGCTCACCGACCAGTTGCGCGACGACGACTCGATCGCAGTCGTGGTCTTCAGCGGCGAGGCGGAGACCCGGCTGCCCATGACCCGTCTCGCCGGCAACCGCGACCGAGTCCACTCCGTCGTCGACGAGCTGGAACCCACCGACTCCACCAATGTGGAGGCGGGCGTCACGACCGGCTACGACGAGGCCGTCGAGGGGCACAGGAAGGGCGCCACCAACCGTGTGGTTCTGCTGTCCGACGCCCTCGCCAACACTGGTGAGACACAGGCGGAGGCGATCCTCGAGCGGATCGACGGCGCCCGGCGAGACCACGGCATCACCCTGTTCGGCGTCGGAGTCGGCAGCGACTACGGGGACGACCTGATGGAACGCCTCGCGGACAAGGGCGACGGCCACACCACCTACGTCTCCACCGACGAGGAGGCACGCAAGGTCTTCGTCGACCAGCTGCCCCGCCACGTCGAACTGCGGGCGCGGGACGCCAAGGCGCAGGTCGCGTTCGACCCGCGGAATGTCAAGCAGTTCCGGCTCATCGGCTACGAGAACCGCGAGGTCGCGGACGAGGACTTCCGTGACGACCGGGTGGACGGTGGCGAGGTGGGCCCCGGCCACACCGTCACGGCCCTCTACGCCGTACGCCTCAAGGACGGCGCGAGCGGCCATGTCGCGACCGCGACCGTACGCTGGCTCGACCCCAAGACCCGCGCCCCCCACGAGGAGAGCGGCTCCGTGGAGACCGACGCGATCGACGGAACGCTCTGGGACGCCTCGTCCGAGCGGCTCCAGATCACTGCGGTGGCCGCGTACTTCGCCGAGTCGCTGCGCGGCGGCGCGCTGCCGGGCGCGCCGGGCCTCGGGGTACTGGAGGACCGGGCACGAAGGCTGGCCGGGGCGACGGAGGACAAGGCCGTCGAGGACCTGGCCGACGCGATCGCGCAGGCCAACCGGAGGGCCAGGGACTGAGCCCGGGCCGAGGCCCGCTCGAGTGTGAGTCGAAGGACGTTCGCGGGTGGTTCGACGGCGGTGGGAAACCGGCCTCGAACCACCCCGCGCCGTCCGAAAACACGGCGCGCCACCCGTCGCTTCACGACATCATGAACGGCATGGCCACCCTTCTGCTCGCCCTCGCCGTCGTGTCCACAGGTCTGTACGCGGGCTTCTTCGTGATCTTCCAGACGGGCATCATGCCCGCGCTCGCGCGCCTGACCGACGACCAGTTCGTGCCCGCCATGGCCCGCATCAACGAGAGGGTGCCGCGTGGCACCTTCATGCTGGCCTTCCTCGGCAGCGTCGGCTTTCCGGTCGCGGCACTCTTCGTCCCGGTCGACGGCCGGACCGAGACCGACCGGTGGCTGGTCATCGCCGCGTTGGTCTGCGCGATCGTCGGACATCTCATCACCAGCGCCGGCAACGTGCCGCTGAACAACGCCCTCGCCGCGTCCGAGAGCTCCGGCCGGACTCCGGCGCGGGAGGCGAGGGCCGCGTTCGAGTCCAAGTGGAACGCCTTCCACGCCGTCCGCACCCTCTTCGCCCTCGCCGCCTTCGTCCTCCTTGTCTGCGCCGCGACGCCCTGAGGCGTCGCGGCGGGGCGGCTCACGCCCGGAAGCAGGACTGGGCGGCTCACGCCTGGAAGGTCGCATGGGCGGCTCACGCCGGAAGCAGGGCACGCGGGCGGCTCACGCCCCGGAAGCAGGACACATGGGCGGCTCACGCCCCGGAAGCCCGGAAGCAGTGCACGTCCTCACGGTCCGCACGCCGACCTGCTTCCGTGCCCCCGCCACGGCGCACCGTCAGAAGCTGCCCGGCGCCGCGTCCAGCCGCAGGAACGGGACCGACTCGCCCACCCGCCGATAGGCCGCCTCGCTGCCGTCGACGTCGTAGCCCATGAACCGGCAGAGCTGACGCGCCGCGAAGGGGTGGCGGGGTGCGTAACGGGCCATGAGACGGCCGCCCTCCTCCGGGGTGACCCGCTGCGCCGTCACCGGGTAGTAGTGGCGGCCGACCTGGATCGTGGCCTGCGGCGTGTGGAGGAGGTTGCGGTACCACTGCGCCTGGGGACCGAATCCCGATGCCACCGTCCACGACCCGCCCACCCGGTCGTGCTCCACGACCTCGATGACGGTCTTGCGGGTCAGCCCGGACGAGCGACCGGTGTGGATCAGCAGCAGCAGACGCCGGCCGAACAGGGGCCCGAGGCCGATCCGGTACAGGTGGACGGGCAGCCTGGCCACGAAGCGCTTCCAGCCTGCGGGGAGTGGCGGGCGCTGTGGTGGGGTGTGCGGAGCAGTCACGAACCTGCCTTTCGTGAGCGTTGGCGAGGGTGCGGGCCTTCGACCCGGTCCGGCGGATCTGAGAGTTCTCTGAGAGCGGCCTCGATTCGGTAACAGGGTCTGATCGGGACGATTCGACTGTGCAACCTTTGCATAGTCTAAAAGTGGTGGCGAGGTCGACGGGGGTGGCGGAGCCACTGCCTCCCTGCCTCCCTGCCTCCGCCCGACGGCCGCCGCGCGACCGTGCGGCCGTGCGGCCGGCGGAGGCAACCCCTGCCATCCCTGACCGACCTCTGGAGTGCGACTTGGCCGAGGAGATTCCGTCGCGCTTCAGGCTGCTCTCCGCCCTCCCCTTCGTGGTGATGGGCATAGTCGCCCTGGTCGATGTGACAGCCGGATCGAGTGTGGGATTCCTCGCACTCGTCTCCCTCGGACCCGCCTTCGCCGGACTGGTCGGCGGGTGGCGGCGTACAGCGATGATCGGCGTCCTCTCGCTGGGGTTCTGCCTCGGCCTCGGCATCTACGACGGCGTTCTCGGTGAACGCCGCTGGTACTCCGCCATGGCCTCCGTCACCGGCGTGACCGGCGCGGGCATCGCTGCGGCCGTGATGCGGCAGCGGCGGGAGGCGGAACTCGCCAGCGTGCGCTCCATCGCGGAGGTCGCGCAGCGCGTGCTGCTGAGGCCCGTGCCGCGCACGGCGGGCCATCTGCGGGTGGCGGTCTCGTACACGTCGGCGGTCGCGGAAGCCCGGATCGGCGGCGACCTCTACGAGGTGGTCAGCTCACCCGGCGGCGTGCGGGTCATCGTCGGCGACGTCCAGGGCAAGGGGCTCGAGGCGGTCGAGACGGCGGCCGTCGTCCTCGGAGCCTTCCGCGAGGCCGCGCACGAGGAGGACGAGCTCGCGGGCGTCGGCGAAAGACTGGAGAGAGCTCTCGAACGGGAGCTGCTGGGCGGTGAGAAGTTCGTGACCGCCGTGCTCGCCGAACTGGAGCCGGGCAAGGGCGCGACCCTCCTCAACTACGGACACCCCGCACCGATGCTGGTGCGCTCGGACGGCTCCGTCTCCTTCGCCGAGCCGCCCCGGCGTGCCCTGCCGCTCGGACTCGGCATCCACGGCACGACGGCCCCGGAGCCGTTCACGGCGGACTTCGCACCGGGTGACCAGATGTTCCTCTACACGGACGGGGTCACGGAGACCCGTGACCACGCCGGACGGTTCTATCCGCTCGGCGACCGCGGTCACCTGCTCAAGACGGACGACCCGGAGGCCGCGCTCGGCGCCCTGCGCACGGACCTGGAGGAGTACGCGCAGGCCTCGCCGCACGACGACGCCGCGATGCTGCTGATCCGGTACCGCCGTGCGTGAGGGCCGCGGCGCACGGGGCGGGAGGCGGCCAGAGGGGCGCGCACGGTACAAAGAAGAAATGACCGAACCAGCGCACGCCTCGTACTCCTCGCGGGGGATGGACGATGTCGACGCCGTGACCCGTGCGGTGCTGACCGCGTCCCGACTGCTCGTCGCCCTCTCGGCGCGCTCGCTCGCCGCTGTGGAGGACAGGGTGACGCTGCCCCAGTTCCGGCTGCTGGTCGTGCTGTTGCAGGAAGGCCCGGCGAAGCTCGTCGTACTCGCCGACCGGCTCGGTGTGAACCCGTCGACCGCCATGCGCATGATGGACCGCCTGATCGCGGCGGGCCTGGCCGACCGGCAGGTCAACCCGGACAACCGGCGCGAGACGGTGCTGAGGCTGACGGCGGACGGCCGCCGCATCGTCGAGGACGTCACCGCACAGCGGCGCAAGGAGGTCGCGGCCATCGTCGAACGGCTCGACCCGGCGCAGCGGGCGGCGCTCATCGGCGCGCTCGCCGCCTTCACGGAGGCCGGCGGTGAGCCGTCGGTCCCCGACGAGGACGGCGAGCTGTACCCGCTCGGCTGGTCGGACATGGGCCCGCGGCCGGCTCGCTGACACCGTTCGGGCTGGGCGGGGAGGACCCGGTCGGCTTCGCCGGCGTGCGGTGGTCGAGCTGTGTCACCGTGCCAGTGCCGCTCCCGGGCAGAGGCCGGCGGGCGCCGGGTCCTCCACCGCGAGAAGCATTGCACAGTGCAAGGGATTTGACCGCCCTTTCGACGGCGGGGTCCGCCGGCTCCGGCGAGGGATCCCTACTTGGGCGCCACCGCCGCCTCGACCTCCGCGAATGTCGCGGCGTCGACCAGACCGGTGTCCTCGAGGACCTCCAGGTGGTCCAGCACCGTCTGGTTCGCCTGGCGGGCGTGACGGCGGATCAGATCGTTCTGCGTAGCACCCCTGACCTCCGCGATCGTGGCGAAGATCTTGCCGTGCGACGAGCGCAGCAGATTCGCGAAGAGCCGGTCGAACTCCGCGCCCTGGGCGTTCTCCAACTGCTCCACGAAGCCCTGCTGCTCCTCGGTGGCCTCGTTGGGGAGCTCCACACCCAGGATCTTGGCGTCCTCGCGCACGAGTTGGTCCAGCTTGCTGTGGCCGTCGAGGAGATGCAGCCCGGCCCGCTTCACCGCCTCACTGGAGGCATGGGTCTGGGCCAGTCGCCCGGCGGGGATCTCCCAGAGCCCCGCCTGCCGCACCTTCACGAGAAACGTCCTGTCGACCTCGGTCACCCGCTGCGGCCCCGCGGCTTCCGCGGCCGTCGCCCCGGAGAACCCGGCACCCGCATGCCCGGCACCGTGCGGAGCGGTCCCACCCGCGGCGGTGGTGCCCGCGGTGGCCTCTCCACTGCCGGTCTGCAGCGAGACGACGACAAGAGCGACCGCGGCTATGGCGGCGGTGACGACTGCGACGACCTTCATCGATATTCCGGAGCGCGCTGCGCGTCGGTTGGAATGCACTGATGCCTCCCGGCTCGGCATTGGGAAAGGGTTGCTGAACGGCGCTCTGGGAGCTGCTGTGGCGGCTGGCACGGCACGCAGGGGTGAGTACGGGCGCGAGAGCCGGGATGTTCAACACGCGCCGTACGAGCGGAAGCGGAGCGGGACCGGCCCGGAGGTCGGCATCGCGGGAACGGCTCCGAGGCGGCCCCATGGGGCAACTCCGAGGCGGGCCCGGGGGAAACCACCCCGTGGAGACCACCCCGGGGCCGGAACCGGGACCGGGACCGGGGCCGGAACCGGGCTCGTCCTGCCGCCCCGGGACGGCCCGGAGGGGTGCGCCAAGGTCCGCCTTGGGTCCTGCTTGTGGACGCAGGCCAAGGGCGGGTTCGGGAGGGGGCCCGGGGCCGGCCTGGGGCGGAGGTCGGCGCAGCCTCGGGAACGGACGCGGGACCGAGGGCCGGGACCCGTCCCGCCGCCCGGGACGGCGCAGGGAGGTGCGTCAGGGTTCGCCCAGGGAACCCCCCGGGAGACGGCCTCGGGCCGGACGCCGGACCCGCACAGGGAGGCGCCTGGGGCCGTTCGCTCAGGCCCCGCCTCGCGGCCCGCCTGGCGACGGCCTCGGAACAGGGGCCGGGGGCCGGCCTGCGGGCGGCGGGCAGCCGTCGGAACCGGTCAGTCCGCCACATCGACCCCGTAGCCGCGGGCGAGCGCCGCAAGCCCGTGGTCGTAACCCTGGCCGACGGCGCGGAAGCGCCACAGCGGGCCGCGGCGGTAGAGCTCCGCGACGAGCATCGTGCGTTCCGTCGTGGCGGCGTCGAGGGCCGCCTGGGCGAGCGGAGCGGCGCTGCCGCCGGGGCCGGTGGTGACCTGGATCGCGCCCACGTCGCCGAACGTCGGCGTGCCGTCGATCGCGGCCGCGATCACGACCCGGCGGACCGCCGGCGGCAGCGCGGCGAGGTCGGCGGTGATCGTCTGCTCGGTCGGACCGTCGGTCAGCAGCCGTACGGTCCCGTCCGGGCTTTCCGGCGCACCGTAGAACACGAAGTCCTCGTCGCAGGAGACCTGGTCGTCCTCGTCGACGACGAACGCGACCAGGTCGATCTCGCAGGTCGTCTGCTGGGCCCAGCCCGCGCTGACGCTCCACAGGGATCCGGCCGGCCGGCCCGGAAGGTCCACGACACCGCCCCGCGGCAGCACCTGCGGGCCCTGCCGCCGCTCGCTCCAGTCGGGCACGGTGGCGATGGTGGGCGCGTCCAGCCATCCGTCGTCGTACGTCGGGATCCGGAGCGTCGAGATCCGGCGCATACGGCGGTCGGTGTCCCCGCCGGCCAGCAGGACCACGTCGGTGACGCCCGCGGACAGGTTGATCGCCGCGGCGCCGCCGAGTTCGACGACGCGGCCGCGTGCGGACGCCGCGTCGGGATGCGATCCGCCCAGCACCAGCACCCGCCGCCCGCGCAGCGGCTTGGCGGCGCCCGCCTTGGCGGCGGCCACGGGCGCGGCGCCCACGGGCGTGCCGGCCGTGGGCGTGCCGGCCATGGGTGTGTCGGCCGTGGGCGGCGCGGCGGTGGGGGAGGGCCGGTCGTCCTCGGGCTCTCGTGCGGCGGGGACGGTGACCTCGGCCACCGGAGCCGGACCGGTCGCGGCCGCCGGGACGATCACGGGCGGCGGCACGTCGTGCGCCTCGCCCGGCCGTACGTCCCCCAGCAGCCCGAGGAACGCCTGCTCGTCGACGACGGGCACGCCCTCGGCGACGGCCCGCCGCGCCTTCGCCGAGCCGGAGGACACGTCGTTCGTGACCAGGACACTGGTGTGCCGGCTGACGGAGCCCATCACGTTGAGCCCGGCCGCCACGGCCCTGGCCACCAGCTCAGCCCGGGCCGTGGCGGTCTCGCCCGTCAGCGCGACTTTCATGCCCTGGACGAGAGGTCCGCCCGCCGTCATCCGCCCCGGATTGCGGTAGGCGCACGGCGTCTTGGGCGGGCTCGGCGTGAACTGGGAGTTCTGCCTGGGCGGGCAGGACACCAGAGGCAGCGGCAGGTCCAGCCTCGCCGCTTCCCGGAGGGAGGCGCGCAGCACACCGGCCAGCACACGCGTGTCGTCGAGTGCGTCGTGCGCCCGCAGTTGCGGCACCCCGTAGTGCGCGGCCAGCGTGCCGAGCCGGAGGTCGTCGGTCGGCGGGTCCACCCGCCGGTTCAGCGCCAGGGTGCACAGCCGCCTGGACACCGGCAGCCACGTACGGGCGCGGGCGAACTCGTGGGCGAGGAAGTCGTAGTCGAACTGCGCGTTGTGCGCGACCAGTACCCGGCCCTCGAGCATGCCCGAGATCCGCTCCGCGACGTCCTCGAACGCCGGCGCCCCGTGCAGCCGCTCTGCCGTCAGCCCGTGCACATGCACCGGCCCGGGGTCACAGCCGGGGTTGAGCAGGGTGGAGAACTCCCCGGTCCGCTCCCCGTCCGGCCCGACGGTCACCACGGCGACGGACAGCACCCGGTCCCGTCGCGCGACGAGTCCGGAGGTCTCCACGTCGACAAGGGCCCAGTCATGGGCGTAATCGGGCAAGTTGGACACGTCGAGGTCCGCGGCGGCGAGAGTCATGGCGGAAGGATGATTCAGTCTTCACATATTCTTCAACCCGGATGTGGATTTCTCCCGTTATGCGGGGCGCGTGGATGCTCCGACGGGAAATCTCCGTCCCCCGCGCGCCCCTGTCCGATCAGCCGGGCGGCACCGAGGAGAGCCGGGCCGTGCGAGCCGGTCACTCGGAGTGCTGCGCGTGCGAAGGCCACTGCCCGTCGGCGAACTGGCGCCCCCAGTAATACGGGTTGACCTCCGCGAGTGTGCGGGACTCCCAGCGGGTCGGATCGTCCTCCCGCGGTACGGCGACCTCGACGGAGGGACCCCAGAGCGCCAGCCGTTCCTGGCAGATGCCGCAGGGGGGAAGGATCAGAACCCTGCCGTGGTCGAGGTCCCGGCAGACGCAGACGGAGGCGGTCACCGCGCGGTCCTGCGTGTAGGCCTGGATGAAGGCCCCGGTCTCCTGGCAGAGGGCGACCGACCCGTGCATGTTGTCCAGACCGACGCTGGTCAGGATCCCGCCGTCCGCGAGGCGCACGGCAGCCGCCCCGCCGGGTTCGGCGGCCGGCCAGCGCCGGTGCATGAGTTCCATGGCCGCGTCCACGAGTTCCTGATCGAGTTTCATGTGCGGGAGTCTGGCACGGCGGTCGGAGTCGTACGCTTCCCGGGCACGCCACCTTTGCCGGCCGCCGAACGAGGAGTACTCGCGTGCCCGACCAGAGCGCCGACCAGAGCGCCGACCGGAGCGCCGACCGGAACGCCGAACAGGCCGCCGGCCGGAGCAAGGGGACCGACCCGTCGAGAAGGCCGTTCCTCTACGTCGTCGTCTGCGCGTCCGGATCGGCCGGGGACGTCGGCAAGCTGATCACCGCTGCCCAGGCGCGGCGTTGGGACGTGGGCGTCATCGCCACGCCGCAGGGGCTCCGCTTCATCGACCCCGCGGCGATCGAGGCGCAGACCGGCTACCCGATCCGCTCCGCCTGGCGCGCACCGGGCGACCCGCGACCGCTGCCCCCGGCCGACGCCATCGCGGTCGCGCCGGCCACCTTCAACACGATCAACAAGTGGGCCGCCGGTATCTCCGACACGCTCGCACTCGGCATCCTGTGCGAGGCGTACGGGTCCGGGATCCCGACCGCGGTCCTGCCGTACCTGAACGCGGCCCAGGCCGCCCACCCCGCCTATGCGCGGAGCCTGGACCGGCTGCGGGAGATGGGCGTCCTGGTCGGCTCGTACCGGCCCGAGGAGGGCGGCGGCACGGAAGGCTTCCGCTGGGAAGAGGCCCTGGACCTGCTGGCTTCGGCGAGGCGGCTCGGACTCTGACGCCTCCGGCCTCCGGCCGCGCGCCGAGCCGGACCCCCGCGGACTCGACGGGCCCATCCGAAGGGATCCAGTGACGACCGCACCGCGCCCGCCCTGTTCTCGGGACCGCCCGAGACCGGTTCGGCGCTTACGCGTCCGCTACGCCCCGCCCGCTAGGGTGCCGCTGACCACTGAAAAGGCCCTCCTGGTCGGAGGGCCTCTCGATGGTGCGCTGCGGTGAGCGCCCCCGGCAGGACTCGAACCTGCGGCCAAGCGCTTAGAAGGCGCCTGCTCTATCCACTGAGCTACGGGGGCCGGTGGTGGCCTCGGTGGCCTGGAGCCCCAATCGGGTGGTCCGTGACCTTGCCGGGCACAAGGATAGGGCTCCGATCGCCTTGGCCCGGTTGCTTCACCTGCGTGGCACGATGTGGAGGTTCGGTGAAGCGAACCGATAATCGCAGGCAGGTGCGATTCGTGCATCGCTTTTGACGTCTCACGCGGCGGGTGTTGTGCACTCGTTATGCCTGCGTCCCACTCGTCCCAAGTGTCCCGTCTGCCGGATCGGCGCGCAGAGATCGTCATACGCTTCAAAAAGCCGCCAAAATTGGGCATTCTTCGCTTGTGGTGACTCTGGATGCACGGCCTCAGCTGATCGACGCACTTTCCGCCCTGCGCGACCGTGTCGCCGCCGTGCGTCTACCGCTTCCCCTCGCGGGTGCGCCACGAGCGCGCCAGACGCGGGCCGAGCTGCTCGCCCAGCTCGACGACTACCTGGTTCCCCGTCTCAGAGAACCCGACGCTCCCCTGCTCGCCGTCATCGGCGGTTCCACCGGCGCCGGGAAGTCCACGCTCGTCAACTCCCTTGTGGGGCGGCGGGTCAGCGAGGCGGGGGTGCTCCGGCCCACCACCCGTACGCCGGTGCTGGTGTGTCACCCCGACGACCACCACTGGTTCGCCGGGATGCGGGTGCTGCCGCAACTCACCAGAGTCTGGCTGCCGCCGCAGGACGAGGTGGAGGACGACCCGCTGCCGCACAGGGCGGGCGCCGCCCCGGTCGAGGAGAAGGCGCTGCGGATCGAGACCGCGTCCTCACTGCCGCGCGGGCTCGCCCTGCTGGACGCGCCCGACATCGACTCGCTGGTCGTCGAGAACCGGTTGCTGGCGGGAGAGTTGCTCTGCGCCGCCGACGTGTGGGTGATGGTGACGACGGCCTCGCGGTACGCCGACGCCGTGCCGTGGCACCTGCTGCGCACGGCGAAGGAGTACAACGCCTCGCTGGTCACCGTGCTCGACCGGGTGCCGCACCAGGTGGTCGAGGAGGTCTCGAGGCAGTACGCCGCGCTGCTGACGAAGGCGGGTCTCGGGGAGGTCCCCCGGTTCACGATCCCGGAGCTGCCGGAATCGGCCGGGGGCGCGCACGGACTGCTGCCCAACACGGCCGTCGCGGGACTGTTCGCCTGGCTCGCCCACCGGGCGCAGGACCCGGCGGCGCGCCAGCAGGCCATGGGCCGTACGGCTGGTGGTGTGATCGATTCGCTCAACGCGCGGATGCCGGAGCTCGCCGCCGCGGTCGCGGCCCAGTACGCGGCGGCCGTACGGCTGACCGGTGCGGTCGAGGAGGCGTACGAGACGGAACGCGCACGGGTACGCGGTCAGCTGCGGGCAGGTGCCGTGCTGACCGGGGACGCGCGCACCCGCTGGCGCGGCTATCCGCGCGACAGCTCGGCCGCCGAGCTGCTGGACTCCCTGGTCGCCGGCCTGTCCGCGCTCCTTCAGTGCGCCGTCGCGGCCGCCGACGAGCGCGTGGAGAACGCCTGGCGGCGCGAGCCCGCTGCCGCCGCCGTCACGCCGACCCGCGGGCGTGACCTGGAGGTGGGGGAGCGGATCGGTATGGCCGTACGGCGCTGGCGGCGGGTCCTCGAGGAGCTCGCGGAGGAGGAGGTGCGCGGGATGGAGCGCAACGCCGCGCCCGACGCCGAGACGGTGGCGGCGCTGCTGGCGGCCTCCCTCCTGGGCGGACGGCGGGCGCGTGCCGCGGGTGAGCGGCTCGCCGAGCGGATCGGCGCGCAGGGCGCGCTGCGGCTGCGCGACAAGGGCGGTGAGCTGGCGACGACGTACATCGACGACGTACTGAACGGCGAGCGGGAACGGCGCCTCGCGCCTCTCGACAAGCTCGAGGTGAGCCCGGAACCGCAGGCCGAGCTGATTGCCGCGCTGTCCCTACTGCAGAAGGAGAGGTGACCGCGGGTGACCGCCATCACCGACGACGAGAACGAGACCGGTGACCGCTGGGACGACGGTCTGATCGCCCGCCGGTCGGCCGGTCAGCGGCCGGACGACCCCGAGGGGGAGAACGGCGCGGGCAGGCCGGACGGCGGCGCCGGGCCGGACATGGGCCTCGACGGCAGCCTTCTCGTCGGCGAGGACCATCTGCCCATCGGCGGGATGTACGGCGGTGCGCTGCGGGACCGGCTCAACGCCCTCCGCGAGCTGCTCGGCCTGTCCCAGACCCGGCTGGACGGAAAGACCCTCGCGGAGGCGGGCCGCGTGCTCGACGAGGCGGCCGCGCGCCAGCGGTTGTCGTCCCGCCACACCGTGGTGGCCATCGCGGGGGCGACGGGCAGCGGCAAGTCGACACTGTTCAACGCCCTCGCCGGAGTGCGCATCGCGGAGACCGGGCTGCGCAGGCCCACCACGTCCGCACCGATCGCCTGCACCTGGTCGGAGGGGTCGGCGGGGCTGCTCGACCGGCTCGCGATCCCGGGACGGCTGCGGCGCAAGCCCCTCGCGGGTGGTGACGGCGACGAACTGCTGCACGGCCTCGTACTGGTGGACCTGCCGGACCACGACTCCGCCGTCGTGCGGCACCGGGAGCAGGTCGACCGGGTGCTGGCCCTGGTCGACGCGGTGATCTGGGTCGTGGACCCGGAGAAGTACGCCGACGCGGCGCTGCACGAGCGCTATCTGCGGCCGCTGGCCGGGCACGCGGAGATCACCTTCGTCGTTCTCAACCAGATCGACAGGCTGCCCGGTGAGGCCGCCGACCAGGTCCTGGACGATCTGCGGCGGCTCCTCGACGAGGACGGCATGGCGCTGGGGGAGCACGGCGAACCGGGGGCCACGGTCCTCGCGCTGTCGGCGCTCACCGGGGAGGGTGTCGGCGAACTGCGCGAAATGGTCGGCGCTTTCGTGCAGGAGCGCAGCGCGTCGGCGCGCAGGCTGTCCGCCGACGTCGACGCCGCGGCGGCGAAGCTGCGGCCCGTGTACGTCGCCGACGGCAGGACCGGTCTCGACGAGCGTGCCCGTGAGGACTTCTCCGCCCGGCTGGCGGACGCGATCGGAGCGACGGCGGCGGGCGAGGCGGCGGAGCGGGAGTGGCGCAGGAACGCGGGCCGGGCGTGCGGTACGCCGTGGTTGAGGCTGTGGCGGTGGTACGAGCGCAAGCGGGTGCCCGGGGCGGCGTCGGTCGAACCGGCGGTGCCCGTGGAGGAGGAGGCGACGGCGCGTCAGAGGGTCGAGCAGGCCGTGCGGACGGTCGCGGAGGAGGCCGCGCACGGACTGCCCGCGCCGTGGGCGCAGGCGGTGCGGGAGGCGGCGGCGCGCGGGGCGGAGGGGCTTCCGAAGGCGTTGGACGAGTTGGCCGCGCGGGAGACGGCCGAGACGAAGGGACGGCCTCTGCGGCCCGCGTGGTGGCCGGCGGCGGTGCTGGCGCAGGCGTCGATGACTCTGCTGCAGATCTTCGGCGGGCTGTGGCTGGTGGGGCAGATCGTCGGCGTACTGGAGCCCGGCCTGGTTCCTCCGGCGCTGGTCATGCTCGCCGGAATCGTGGGCGGGCCGCTGGTGGAGTGGGCGTGCGCGGCCGCGACGAAGGGACCCGCCCGGCGGTACGGGCAGGACGCGCGGCGCCGGCTGCACGAGGCCGCGGCCGGGTGCGGGCGCGCGAACGTGCTCGACCCGATCGCGGCGGAACTCATGCGGTACCGGGAGGTGCGGGAGCAGTACGCGACGGTTTCCGGGGTGGCGCAGACGGAATCCGGGGCCGGCGCTGTCGCGCGGACCGGTTCCGGGACTGTCGCGCGGACCGGTTCCGGCAGTGCGCCGGGGCGGGAGCCTTCCCGGATCGGGTGACGGAATTGTCCACAACGGTGGGTTCTTCCACAGGTGTCGGCGGGATCCTCCCGTCCGGTCCAGTATGGAGACCGGTCGAGGACGACCGGGTGAACACAACCGGACGGGGAGGTGACCGTCATGAACGACACCATGGTGACGGTGGTGGGGAATGTCGCCACGAATGTGGAGTACCGGGAGACCGCCACGGGAGGGATGGCGCGATTTCGCTTCGCGGTGCCGTCGCGGCGCTGGGACCGGGGCAGTGGCGGCTGGACGGACGGGCCGACGAGCTTCTACACGGTATTCGCGTGGCGGTCGCTCGCCCAGAATCTGGCCGGTTCCGTCGCCGTGGGGGAACCGCTGGTCGTGCACGGCAGGTTGAAGGTGCGGGAGGAGGAGGCGGACGGCAGGCGCAGGACGTTCGTCGACATCGACGCGTTCGCGGCGGGCCATGATCTGACCCGCGGAACATCGGCGTTCCGGCGTGTGGTGAAGAGCAGGCCGGGGCTGACAGCGCGTCAGGGGGAAGGGGAGCCGCCGGCGGACAGTGCCGGGGGCGAGGCGACCAGGGCACCCGTTCTGGCCGCGTCCTGACGGGGGTTGGGGGAATCGGGTGTGATCGCGGCACGAGCGGATCAGGCCTGAAAAGGGGGTGATCAGGCGTGAACCGACCAGTTGGGGTAACGATTTCGAGTCGGAATGCTTATCTGATCGCATGACCGGGGATTGGGCTGCGCGCCGTCCATAGGATTCCCGCGTACTCACGGGGCACTTGAGTCTG
This sequence comes from Streptomyces sp. NPDC003023, assembly GCF_042888225.1. NCBI lineage: Bacteria > Bacillati > Actinomycetota > Actinomycetes > Kitasatosporales > Streptomycetaceae > Streptomyces > Streptomyces sp. NPDC003023. The sequence goes on along the minus strand of NZ_JBIAPL010000006.1, from coordinate 199,051 downwards.
CTGGCGAGACACCTCCCCCACACGTCTCACGTGAAAAGGTCTCGCCCGGAGGGGAATTCTGTGTTTGCTGTGTTCTCTGCGTCTGCCGTTCACAGGCGACGCGCTGCACGTCGTCTGGCCGCCACGGCGGTGGTCTCCGGTCTGATGGCCGCCGGGTCCATAGCCGGCGCCGGCGCCGCCGTCGCCGACGACGCCATTCAGCACCAGGGCGGTGCGGTCGCCACGCTCGACGGTTTGAAGAAGGACGCTTCCGGCCCGGTGGTGCTGCGCGCCGACGGCAAGGAGCAAAGGATCTCCGCGGGTCTCTTCGAGATGAGCGTCGTGGGGGGTGGCCTGCTGCAGACCTACTGCATCGACATCCACAACCCCACCCAGGACCGGGCGAAGTACGTCGAGACGCCGTGGGACCAGACCTCGCTGGGCAGCAACGATCAGGCGGGCAAGATCCGCTGGATCCTGCAGCACTCGTTCCCGCAGGTGAACGATTTCAGCGCGCTGGCCAAGAGCGCGGGTATCGAGGGCGCTGAGCTCAACGAGAAGAGCGCCGCGGTCGGCACCCAGGTCGCCATCTGGCGCTTCTCCGACGGCGCAGAGGTGGAGGCGGTCGACCCCGCCGCCGAGAAGCTCGCCGACTGGCTGGAGAAGTCGGCAACGGACGTCGAGGAGCCGAAGGCCTCGCTGACCCTCGAGCCGAACGCCGTCTCCGGCAAGCCGGGCGGTCGTCTCGGCCCGGTGACGGTCCGCACGGACGCCGGCGAGGTCACGGTGGCGCCGCCCGCCGACGCGGCCGTCAGCGGCATCAAGATCACGGACGAGGCCGGGAAGCCGGTCACCTCGGCCTCCAACGGCACCAAGCTGTACTTCGACGTTCCCGAGGACGCGGCGGAGGGCTCGGCCTCGCTGAGCGTCCAGGCGAGCACCTCGGTGCCGGTGGGCCGGGCGTTCGCCAGCGCCACCAAGAGCCAGACGCAGATCCTGGCCGGTTCCAGCCGGTCCACGGTCACCGCGGAGGCCACGGCGACCTGGGCGAAGCAGGGGGCCATCCCCTCGCTCTCCGCGAAGAAGAACTGCGCCAAGGGCGGCGTGGACATCACGGCCGGCAACAAGGGCGACGCCCCGTTCACCTTCTCGCTGGCAGGCGTCGAGCACACGATCCAGGCCGGCGAGTCCCGGACGGTGACGGTGCCGGTCGCCGAGGACCAGGCGTACGACTTCACGATCAACGGTCCCGGCGGGTTCAAGAAGAACTTCAAGGGTGTGCTCGACTGCAAGACGGCGAGCGTTCCGCAGGAGCCGGGCACCGAGGCCCCGTCCTCGCAGCCCAGCCCCGCCACCGCGGGTGGCACCTCTGCGGGCTCCGAGGGCCCCGAGGGCGACCTGGCCGCCACCGGCGGTTCCAGCGCCACGCCGATGATCGCGGGCATCGCGATCGCGCTCGTGCTGGTCGGCGGCGGCGCGGTCTTCTTCCTCCGTAAGAAGAAGACGGCGGCACAGCAGTGACCGCAGCGCTGCGCGCGGTGACAGTCCGCTGAACAGGGGCCCGGCACGGGGACGTGCCGGGCCCCTCTTCCGTGTCGGGCCTTTTCGGGTGCTCGCGTCTCGTGCCGGGCCGCTCGCAGCGCGCGGCGCCTCCCCGTCTCCGGCCGCGTGCCGTGTCCGCCGCGTACCGTGCCGGGCCGGGCCGCCGAGCCCACTGCGCCACGGCCGACGCGCCCACGGCGCCACGCCGACGCGCCCGGAGCACGGTCGCTGCCCGGTCACCAAAGGCCACGGACGCGGTTTCCGTCCAGGGGGCGGCGTACGGCAAGATGGGTGTATCTGCCCACCCACTTCCTGCCGGACGGTTTCTCTTGGCTGAGTACATCTACACGATGCGCAAGACGCGCAAGGCGCACGGCGACAAGGTCATCCTCGATGACGTGACGCTGAGCTTCCTGCCCGGTGCGAAGATCGGTGTGGTCGGCCCCAACGGCGCCGGTAAGTCCACCGTGCTGAAGATCATGGCCGGTCTGGAGCAGCCGTCGAACGGCGACGCGTTCCTGACGCCGGGCTTCAGCGTCGGCATCCTCATGCAGGAGCCGCAGCTGGACGAATCGAAGACCGTGCTGGAGAACGTCCAGGACGGCGCCGCCGAGATCATGGGCAAGCTCAAGCGCTTCAATGAGGTCGCCGAGCTCATGGCGACCGACTACTCGGACGCGCTCATGGAAGAGATGGGCAAGCTCCAGGAGGACCTGGACCACGCAAACGCGTGGGACCTCGACGCCCAGCTCGAGCAGGCCATGGACGCCCTGGGCTGCCCGCCCGGCGACTGGCCGGTCGTCAACCTGTCCGGTGGCGAGAAGCGCCGCGTCGCGCTCTGCAAGCTGCTGATCGAGGCGCCGGACCTGCTCCTCCTCGACGAGCCCACCAACCACCTCGACGCCGAGTCGGTGAACTGGCTCGAGCAGCACCTGTCGAAGTACGCGGGCGCCGTCGTCGCCGTCACTCACGACCGGTACTTCCTGAACAACGTCGCCGAGTGGATCCTCGAGCTCGACCGCGGCCGCGCGCTGCCCTACGAGGGCAACTACTCCACCTACCTCGACAAGAAGGCCGCGCGCCTCAAGGTCGAGGGCCGCAAGGACGAGAAGCGCGCCAAGCGGCTGAAGGAAGAGCTGGAGTGGGTCCGCTCCAACGCCAAGGGACGCCAGACCAAGTCCAAGGCGCGTCTCGCCCGGTACGAGGAGATGGCCGCCGAGGCGGAGAAGATGCGGAAGCTGGACTTCGAGGAGATCCAGATCCCGCCGGGCCCCCGGCTGGGTTCGGTCGTCGTCGAGGTCGAGAACCTCAGCAAGGCCTTCGGCGACAAGGTCCTCATCGACGACCTGTCCTTCACGCTGCCGCGCAACGGCATCGTCGGCATCATCGGTCCGAACGGTGCGGGCAAGACCACGCTGTTCAAGATGATCCAGGGTCTGGAGGAGCCGGACGCCGGCAAGATCAAGATCGGTGACACGGTCAAGATCTCCTACGTCGACCAGAGCCGCGCCAACATCGACCCCAAGAAGACTCTGTGGGCCGTCGTCTCCGACGAGTTGGACTACATCAACGTCGGCCAGGTCGAAATGCCGTCCCGCGCGTACGTCAGCGCCTTCGGCTTCAAGGGCCCGGACCAGCAGAAGCCGGCCGGTGTCCTGTCCGGTGGTGAGCGCAACCGCCTCAACCTGGCGCTGACGCTCAAGGAGGGCGGCAACCTGCTGCTCCTCGACGAGCCCACCAACGACCTCGACGTCGAGACGCTGTCCTCCCTGGAGAACGCGCTGCTCGAGTTCCCCGGCGCGGCCGTGGTCATCTCCCACGACCGCTGGTTCCTCGACCGGGTCGCCACGCACATCCTGGCGTACGAGGGCGAATCCAAGTGGTACTGGTTCGAGGGCAACTTCGAGTCGTACGAGAAGAACAAGATCGAGCGTCTCGGCGCCGACGCGGCCCGTCCGCACCGCGCCACCTACAAGAAGCTCACCCGGGGCTGATGCCGCGTATGGCCCGTCACATCTACCGCTGCCCCCTGCGCTGGTCGGACATGGACGCCTTCGGGCACGTCAACAACGTGGTCTTCCTCCGGTACTTGGAGGAGGCCCGGATCGACTTCATGTTCCGGCTGGCGCCGGGGAACGGTTCGCCGTCCTTCTCCGGAGGCTCGGTGGTCGCACGTCACGAGATCGACTACGTGCGGCCGCTGGTCCACCGGCACGAGCCGGTCGTCATCGAGTCGTGGGTCACGAAGATCACCGCGGCGTCGCTGACCATCGCCTACGAGGTCAAGGAGGCCGACGACCCCACGCAGGTGTATGTGCGGGCCTCGACGGTGGTCGTACCGTTCAACCTCGAGGCGCAGCGGCCTCGGCGGATCACCGCCGAGGAGAAGTCGTTCCTCGAGAAATACCTCGACGACGCGGCCGAGGGCGCCCTCGCCGCATGACCGTGCCCATGCCTGTACCCGTGCGCAGTCTGCGTCTCGCCGACGCGAGGGAGGCGGAGGATCTCTCCGCCTTCCTCGCCCGGCTGATCCACTACGACCGCGCGGCGGCGGTCAGGCTGCAGGCGGGCAAAGGGGCGCTCGCGGTCTTCGGCCGTCCGCCGTCCTTCGAGGTCCTCGCGATCCGCACGGCGCGGCTCGCGGAGGGCGTCGAGCTGGACGTCACCGTCTCCGCGGGGGAGTTGCTCGATTCTCTGGGCGGCGGCGCGGACTTCGCCGTACCGGCGCCGGTCACCGGCCCGCCGTGGGCCGGTGTCCTCCCGCCGCGCGGCGGCTGGCAGGAAGTGCCGGGCCTTCCGGACGTGTCCGCCATGCGGGGCGCGGTGAGCGCGGCCGTCGCCGAGTTCCGCGCGCGTGACGAGGCGCTCCCGGTGGAGCGGCGCACCCGGGCGGAACGGGACCGCATCGGCCGCGAGATCTGGTCGCGCACGGTCGCCGGCACGGGCCTGCCGCTGCGTGCGGCACACGCGGCTCAGTCGCTCGGCTTCCTGCGGCCCGGTATGCCGGTGGCGCTGATGTCCGCCGGTACGTGGCTGAGGCTCCGTACCCCCTACGGGTCGATCGCCGTCCGCACGACTGGCCTGGGCGGTCTCTCCCTCACCCCGACGGGCCCCTAGGACCTCTCGTTCGGTTGCCGGGCCGGCGTGCCGCGGCACTCCTCCACAGCCTTCGGCGTGGGCGCCGCCGTGCCGCGTTGTCGTCGGTCGCCGACTCTCCTGTGCCCGGAGGGCACGGGAGGCGCCCCCTCCGTGAGGGCTCCTTCGTGCGGCTCGCGCCTGCACGCACAGGAACCTGCCCCACTCGCTCATCCGACCTGATCCGAACGAAAGACCCTGGGCCGGACAGGACGATGCCCTCCGACGGGCAGGGGTCGGCCCGTGCCCGTCGGATGTTCTCAGGGTGCCGGGCTGGATCCTTCTGCCGGTCATGGGACGTCGAGCCGCTCGACAGCGTCTCAAGCCGATGCCGATGCCGATGCCGACGCCGACGCCGATGCCGACGCCGTCGGCAAGCGCCCGCCCGCGGTCCGCCGGACCGGATCCGCCCACCGTGACAGAGCGGCGCCCAGGGCCCGGGTCAGGGCGTGTCGTCCGGCCAGACGCCGATGTGGTCCTGTTCGAGCTCCAGCAGCACGCGCTGCTCCATGCCCAGCGCCGCCGTGTAGTCGGCGGGCAGCTGGAGGCGGCCGGCCCGGTCCAGCATCGCGTACTCGCGGGCCACCACCGACTCCTGGCCCTCCGCGTCGACCTCCGTGCGCCGCAGCACCTCGGAGGACGTGCGGCCGTCCCGGATGGCCACGGTGCGCCGGACCTCGCCCGCGACCGCCTGGTCGTGGGTGACGATCACGATCGTCGTGCCCAGTTCCTCGTTGGCACGGCGGAAGGCGGCGAAGACCTGTTCGCCCGTCGCCGAGTCCAGTTCGCCCGTCGGCTCGTCCGCGAGCAGCACGGCGGGCGCGTTGGCGAGGGCGACGGCGATCGCCGTGCGCTGCTGCTGGCCGCCGGACATCTGCTGCGGACGCCGGTCGTGGCAGTCGGCGACGCCGAGCATGGTGAGGAGCTCCTGTACGCGCTCGGCCCTGCGACGCCGGCGATCGCGTGGGCCGCCCCGCAGCTGCATGGGCAGGGCGACGTTCTGCGCGGCGGTCAGGTACGGCAGCAGGTTGCGGGCGGTCTGCTGCCAGACGAAGCCGACGACCTCGCGCCGGTAGCGCAGCCGCGCCTTGGCGTCCATGGCGAGCAGGTCGCACCCCGCGACCCGAGCCGCGCCCGCGGAGGGGACGTCCAGCCCGGCGAGGATGTTCATCAGGGTCGACTTGCCGCTGCCTGACGCGCCGACGAGGGCCATCAGCTCACCCTCCTTGACGAGGAGGTCGAGCCCTTGGAGGGCCTGCACCTCCACACCGTCGGAGGCGAAGATCCGTACGAGACGGTCGCAGCTGATCAGCGCGTCGTGCCCGTACGAGGGCCGGTCGCGGTGGGCAGTGGCGCGTTCCTCCAGCTGCTCCAGGGTGGTGTCGGTCATCGCGTGTCTCCTGCCCTGAGTTCGGTGATCGATCCGCGCCGCCCCGCCCACCATGCCTGTACGGCGGCGACCGTTCCCGCGAGCAGCACCACCGCGGCGGCGGGGACCGCCAGGGACCACGGGTCGGCCCGCAGCGAGGCGCTGTCCACGGGGGCGACGCCCGGCGCGGCCGCCAGCGCCAGCTGGACCAGGTCGACTCCCGGCGCGAGGAGACGGATCGTGGCCCAGCCGACGAGTACGCCGCCCATCGCGGCGAGCAGCGCCTGCGGGAGCGCCTCGAGGCCGAGCAGCTGCCGGCCCTGCCGGGTGGTGAGACCCATCGTGCGCAGCCGGGCCAGCAGGGTGGTGCGCTCGGGCGCGGACTGAATGAGCGACAGCAGCAGGGCGAGAACGGCGTAGCCCGCGCCGGAGGCGATGGCGGCCGTGTAGATCCGTTCCGCGCCGGACTGCAGCGGCGAGTCGGTGAACGTCGCCCGCGCCTGTGCACGCAGCCGTACGTCGAGGACGTCGTCCACGCCGCCGACGGCCGCGCGGAGCGCCGTGGCGTCGATGCCGGAGCCCGTGGCCAGCAGCGCGGTCGGCGCGCGGTGGGTGAGCCGTGAGCCGTCGACGACGAGGAACTCCGCGGACGACACGGCCGGGGTCCGGGACCGTACGGCGGTGATCTCGACGGTGAAGGAACCTGCCATCGACTTGATCAGGTGCCGGCCCGTGCCGAGCCATTCGGCGACCCCGGGCGAGGCGACGGCGTGCAGTACGGGCCCGCTCGCCGAACCGTCCGCCGCCGGGGAGACCCTGAGCGCGTCGGCCGGGAAGCCGCCCAGCCCGAGGGAGCCGGCCAGCCGGGCGTACGCGCCGGGGTCGGCGCCGACGAGGGTGGCGGCCAGCGGGTCGGAACGCTGGGCCTGGTCGCGGGCGGGCAGATTGAGCGCGTGCTCGATCTGCACCGCTGTCACGTCCCGCACGCCGGGAACGTCCCGTACGGCCCGCTCCGCGTCCGCGGGCAGTGCCACCGCGTCGTTCGGCCCGGCGACCCGCGCGTCCGCGCCCGTCGCCAGCAGTGCCGCCCGGTCCCGGGCGTCGGCGACGCCCGCCAGTACCGAACCGCCGAACGCGGCCGTGGTGAGCGCGACCAGCAGGGCGAGCAGCGGCAGGGCACCGGCGGCGGACGAGCGCCCGGTGCGGGCGAGTGACAGGAACCCGACCGCGCCCCGCAGCCGGCCCGCGGGCCGCGCGGCCCAGCGCAGCGGCAGCGGGTACAGCCGTACCAGGACGAGCGCGGCGATCAGGCCGACCAGCACGGGCGCTGCGCTGACGAGATGGTCGGCGCCGTCGGAGGTGCCGCGCCGGCGCAGGGCCACGACCGCGCCCACGGCCAGTACCAGCAGGGTGAGTTCGGCGATCGTGCGGCGCTTGGACGGTCTGGCGAGCATCATGTCGTCGCGTTCCCCGGGCACGCGGGGCCTGCGGTGCTGCACCATGGCGCGCACCGGCAGCGCGGCGCATGCCGCGACGGCGACGGCGGCCGCGCCGATCACCGCGGGCCCGGTTCGCGCGTCGTCGACGACGAGAACCGCGAGAAGCAGGCCGACGGCCGCGGTGGGCAGGGCTACGACGGCGGTCTCGGCGAGCAGCCGACCGCCGATGCCGCTCAGCGAGCCGCCGCGCGAGCGCAGCAGGGCGAGTTCGGCCCGGCGCCGGGCCGCGAACAGCCCGCCCGTCATCGCCACCACGACGGCGGCGACGGTGCCGATTCCGACGGCCGCGACGGCGACGACCGGCGTGATGGCGTCACGCATCGTGGTGTAGGAGGCGAGGATGCCGTCCATGTCCGTGGTCAGCGAGGCGTTCTCGTCGACGGCGGACTTGATGCCGAGCAGCGCGGGTCCGCCTTCGAGGGACGCGATGCGCTCCGTGAGAGCGGGCACGTCCCGTGCGGTGAGCCGGCCGGTGTCGGGGGCGAAGCGCCAGTACGGCTGGGGTTCGCCGAGAGTGCCGAGCAGTGCCGGTGCCGCTTCGGGCGCGATGAGCAGGGAGGCGTTCCAGTAGACCGACGGCGGGCTGCTGCCGGGCTGGACGAGGAGACCCGGGGCGTTCAGCCGTGGGTCGGCGGACCAGTAGCCGCCCTGCGGGTCGCGGGGTTCCACGATGCCGGTGATCCGAACGGCGAGGACCGGCACCCCGGTGCTGCCCAGGTGCAGCACGGAGCCGATCCGGATGCCCAGCTTCTCCGCCGTCAGCACGGAGACCGCGGCCTCGATCTCCCGGGTCGCGGCGGTGACCTGACGGCCCGCCTGCGGGAGGCGGCCCCCACGCATGGTGGAGTGCCTGGCGAGCCGGCTCTGCGCCACGAGGGAGAACTCGGGCGATGCGCCCTGGGGACGCGGCAGCCAACGGTCCTGCCCCTCCAGGGGCTTGGCGGTCTCCACGCCGTACGCGGACTGTGCGGTGTCCACCCGCAGCGGCGCCGGCAGCAGCCCGGCGATCGCGTGATGGGCCTTCTCGAGACGGGCGGGGAGCAGCGACTTCTCCCTGGCGCTCTCCGGCAGTTCGAGCGGTGGCTGAGGCGTGCTCACCTCCAGCACGCTGCGGGACGCGGAGGCGTCGGCCAGGTCGTGCCTCAGACCGTGGTTCTCGTACGACTCGACGGCACGCGGGAACGCGGACGCGAGGAACGCGGTGAGCAGGACGAGCACACCGAACGCGAGCGCGGCACCGGGCGCCGTGCGCAGCCGGGTCCTGACCCAGGGTGCCACCGCACGATGCCGGCGTACTCCCGTCCTGTTGGAGCGCGGATTCATCAGTTGTCCCCCCGGTGGCGCAGAGTCACCGCGGGGTCCGCGCGACGCAGGGCGATGACGGCGACGATCAGAAGCGGCAGCGCGGCCACGCCCGCGAGGAGCAGGCCCACCTGGTTCACCGGCAGTTCGACCAGCACCTGCGGTACGGGCTTGGCGGCCTGCCCGGTCAGGACGATCAGCGGTACGACCGCCCGCGTCAGCACGGCGCCCAGGGCGAGGCCCACCAGCAGCGCGATGCCGATCAGGATGCCCTGCTCGGCGGCGACCAGCCGGGCCAGCCGGCGGCGCGGTGCGCCGAGGGCGCGCAGTACGGCGAGTTCGGCGGATCGTTCCCGCAGCGAACCGGCCGCGCTGACGGCGAAGCCGACCGCGGCGAGCGCGGCCGCGGCGACGGCCACCGCCATCAGAGCGGAGCGGGGACCTGCGCCGAGCGGGTCGCCCAGCAACTCGTCGGCGGCCTCGTCCCGTACGAGCACCTGCCCCGGCACGGCGTCGGGCCGCTGGCGAAGGGCCCGGGCGACCTCGTCGGCCTTGCCCGGTTCGGTGCTCAGCCACCACTCCGTGGGCTTGAGCGACGAGTCTCCCCGGGCGGCGAGCGCCGTGTTGACCATGGGCAGGTCGAGCAGGAGGGCTCCACCGTCGGTGTCCTGCTGCCCGCCTTCCTCCCCGCCTGCCGTCCGGTCACCGGGCGCGGTCGCCACCCCGGCGGCCGCTGAGCCCGGTCCGGTCGTGGGCAGGTGCCGCGCCGTGCCCACGATCTCGACCCGCAGGGCCTCGCCCGCCACTGTCACGTCGATGGTGTCGCCGCGCCGGGCGCCCGACGCGCGGAGGAACTCGTCCGTGGCCACAGCCGTGAGCCGCTGCTTCGGCGGGGCCGGGCGGGCCGCTGTGACGCTGACGCTGAACTGGGAAGGGACGTATCCGCCCCACCTGTCGGTCGCCATGGGGTCGGGGCCGATGACGTGGTCGAGGGTGAGCGGCTGCCCGCCGAAGACGGCGGGGCGGAGCGGCTTCGGCGTACGGGGCACCCCGTCCTCGGTCTGGATGTAGCTCCCCTCCCAGCGCAGGCCCGCCTGCGGCGTGACCAGACGCGTGGCGCCCGCCGCGTCGGCGGTCCGCAGCCGCTCCAGGGCGAGGCGCCGCGGCAGGGCGGGCCCGGCGGGGACCTCGCCGTCGAGCCGCAGGCCGGTCAGGGCCAGCGGACCGGCGGGGGCCGCATGACCGTCGGAAGAGGTCTCGTCGAGGTCGAGGGTCACCGAGTGCGCGCGGCCGTCCGCCGCCACAGTGCCGGCGGACATCCGGTACGTGAGGCCGTAACGGTCCTCCAGCATCAGGGTGACCTGCGACGCGAGCTGCGCGGAGGCCTCGTCGGTGGGTGTCTTCGTGCCGGTGATCCGCAGGTCGAGGGTGAGGCGCCGTGCGTCGTCGGGCAGCATCAGCCCGGCGCGGGCGGTCTTCGCGGCGGAGCCGGTCCCGAGCAGGGCGCCGGGCGGCTCGTCGGCGAGGTCGTCCCTCAGCAGGAGCTGCTGCTCGGCCCGTGCGGTGTCGAGCACGAGCACGGTCGCCGTCCGGTTCCCGGAAAGACTCAGGGGCGCGCGGTGCGCGGGAGCGGCCTCGCGCACTCCGGGGACGGCCGCGTACTGGCCGACGTCTCCGGGCCGGCCCGTGCTGCTGTCCGTCACCCGCACCGACGCGCCCGCCCTGAAGTCGGCCTGGTCGCTCTGCGACCGGTCCCACGAGGCGCTCTGCCCGATCGCCAGCATGCCCATCGCCACCGCGAGCACCAGCAGCAGCACCGGGCCCGCGCCGCGCAGCGGGCGGCGGCTGAACTGCCATCCCGCGAGGGCGGCCGGCAGTCCGCGGCCGCCGGCGGCACGTCGTTCGGCGAGCCGTGCCGCCGGCGGCAGCAGACGCAGGGTCAGGACGGTACCGGCCAGAAGTGCCAGTGCGGGTGCGGCGACGAGCAGCGGGTCGATGCCCAGATCGCCCTCGCGGTCGCCGCTGAGCGCGCCGCTGCCGCCCGCCCCGGTCTGCCGGTCCAACTGCCAGTAGGCGACCGCCGCGACGGCCAGCAGCCCCACGTCGGCCCCGGCCCGTACCGGGGCGGGAAGCGGTCGGCCGCGGGCGGGCCGCAGCCGCAGCGCACCGGCCGTCGCGGCCAGCGCGGGAGCCACCACCGCCGCCGCGCAGCACACCGCGACCGCCGCGGCCACCAGCCAGACCTGCGCCGTCGGGGCGTCGCCCAGCCGCAGGCCGCTCCTGGCCAGGGTGGAGTGCTCGGCCAGCAGACGGGTCAGCGGGCCGGACAGCAGCGGCGCGCAGAGCGCCGCGGGAAGGGCGAGCAGCAGTGCCTCGAGGGCGGCGAGCGAGACGATGCGCCGACGCGACGCGCCACGGGCACGGAGAAGGTCGGTCTCGCCGCTCCGCTCCGTGCTGAGCAGCCGGGCCACCAGCAGCAGCGCGTACGCGGCGAGCAGCACCAGCTGCACGGCGACGATCACCAGCGTGGAACGGGCGACCAGCAGCGCCCGCTCGCTCTGGGCGAGCACGGTGGGCAGCGACGTCGTCACGGTCGCGCCACCCGCGAACGCCGGGTCCTTGCCGAGGGCCTCGGGGCCGCTCGTGGCCGTGTCGCGCAGGGCGCCGATGCGGTCGGTGGTGACGCCGCCGAAGTCGGCGCGCGCCAGCCACGCCGTACTGCCGGCGGCGACACGGCCGGAGGCGAGGACGGTCGGGTCGGCGAGCAGCGGGCCGTACGTGGTGAACACGACGGTCCGCACGCCACGGCCGCCGAGGCTGTCGAGCTGCCAGTACGGCTCCGTGGCGTCCGACGGCCGGTAGAAGCCGGTCACCCGGACCGTCAGCGGCTTGTCGGTCAGCCGGTCGGTGAGGGTCAGGCGCGCGCCGGCCGTCAGCCCCAGCTGTTTCGCGGCGGTCTCGGGCAGCGCGACCGGTACGACTCCGTCGGCGGCGGGCCCCGGCAGCGAACCGGACAGCATCGTGACGCGGCTCCGGTCGAGGGCGGCGAAGTGGGTGAGGTCCGGCTCGCCCTTGCGGGCCTCGGGGTCCTGGAGCGAACGGGGCAGTGCGTACGGCCCGGAGCGCTCCAGCCTGCGCACGGTCACCGGAAGCCCGTCGAAGGACTGCCTGGCGCCGCGGACCACTGCTTCCTCAGCCGCCCGGCGCCGCTCCTGGGGGACCTGGGCGGTCACGGTCAGCGCCGCGGCGGCGGCGTCCCGGCCTCCCAGCGTGTGCCGCAGCGCGGCGTCACCCACGGACCCGGAGAACGCGGCGAGCGAGGCGAGCACACAGGTGGTGAGAAGCACAGCCAGCAGGGCTGCGGCGAGCAGCAGCCGGTGCGCTCTGACGCGCAGTAGTACGAACCCCGTCACCCGTCCCCCACCCAGCAGTCCCCCCGGCGTCCCCCGACGTCGGTCGTTCCCGGATGCTTTCAGAGGACACGGGTTCGTGGAAACCGCTTACGACGGGACCTTGACCCGATCGTGACCGTTATCCGGCGACGGATTCCCGGATTCCGCTCCAGAAGGCGGGGCGGAAGGGCCGGGGTGGGAGCCGGGGGCGGTGCCCCGGCACGCTCAGTCGGGTGTGTTCACCATCGAGGCGGCGGCGTACGTCAGGTAGTCCCACAGTTGCCGCTCGTGCTCCTCGGCGAGGCCCAGGCCGTCCAGCGCCGCGCGCATGTGCTTCAGCCATGCGTCGTGCGCGGCCCTGTCGACGGTGAACGGTACGTGGCGCATCCGGAGCCGGGGGTGCCCGCGGTTCTCGCTGTAGGTGCGCGGCCCGCCCCAGTACTGCATCAGGAACAGGGCGAGGCGTTCCTCCGCCGGGCCCAGGTCCTCCTCCGGGTACATCGGCCGCAGCAACGGGTCCTCTGCGACGCCCTCGTAGAAGCGGTGGACGAGGCGCCGGAAGGTCTCCTCGCCGCCGACCTGCTCGTAGAAGGTCTGCTCCTGAAGCGTGCCGCGCGGAATCTCATTCACGCCCCCATGCTCTCAGACCGACCGGCCGAGTACGGAGGGCTTGGGACCCGTTCCCTCACTCGGCCCGGAGGCTCGCACAGGGCACGGGCGAGCAGGACCGTCCGGCGGTTGAACGACAGGGGTCCGCGCCACGTATCAATAAGCGTCGGCAGCGGGATCGCCGTCCGCCCCGGCGGTACCTCTCAGCCGCGGCGGACGGTGATCGTCGTCCAGGCGCCGACATGCACCCGGTCGCCGTCGTTCAACGGAACGGGGATGTACGGCTGGATCGGCTCCTCGGCGCCGTTGAGCGTGGTGCCGTTGGTGGAGTTCTGGTCGACGACCGCCCACGATCCGTCCGGCTGCTGCACCAGCACCGCGTGCTGGTGCGAGACACCCGGGTCCTCCGGGGGCACCGACAGGTCGATGTCGGGGGACTCGCCCGTCGACTGCCGGCGGCGGCCGATGGTGATCTGGCCTCCCGTGAGCGGCAGCTGCTGCTCGGGGGAGAACGCGGGCAGGTTGAGCCCCGTGGCCTCGGGACCGCTGCGCTGCATCATTGCCATGAAGTACTGGCGGTCCGGTCCGATCACCGCCGTCCAGCCCGCCGGGGCGGCCTGGTGTCCGGGCGGCTGCTGCTGACCGGGGTGCGAACCCTGCATGCCGGGGCCGTGCTGGTGCTGGGGCGGTACCGACTGCTGCTGGAACGGCGGCGGACCCTGATGACCTTGCGGCCCCTGGTGACCTTGATGCCCCTGGTTCCCCTGGTTCCCCGGCGGAGGCGGGGGCGACTGAGTACGGGAGGGCGGGGACAGCATCCAGTCGTCGCCGCCCGTCTGCTGGGACTGCGGCGGCGCGGGCGGAGCCGACTGCTGCTGGAACGACGGCGGCGCCGGAGGCCCGGGCTGCTGCTGGAACGGGGGAGGCGCCGGCGGACCCTGCTGCTGGAACGAGGGCGGCGCGGGAGGTCCGGGCTGCTGCTGGAACGGAGGTGGCGGCGGCGGACCCCCCTGCGGCTGGAACGCCCCCGGCTGCTGCTGGTGAGCGGGCGGTTCCTGCCCCAGGGGCTCGGCGGGCCGGTTGATCTGCGACGGCCGCGAGCCCTGGTACTCGAAAGGATCACGCTGCGCGGGAGGCGGCGGCGGACCGTGCTGCGCGGGCGGGGCAGGAGGGCCCGGCTGTGCCGGCGGGCCCGGCGGCTGCGACTGGAAGCCCGGCGGGAGGTTCAGCCCGCCCTGCGGCTGCGGCGGTGCCAGCGGCGTGTACGACGTCGCCGTGTGCGTGAGGAAGTTGTACCGGCACTCCTCGCAGAACGGGGCCATGGCCTCGCGCGGGGTGCGGCACTGCGGGCACAACTCGGCCTGGGCCGTGGCGTTCGGGTCGCCCGGGCCGGGAAAGCCGTAGCCGGGGGGAGGCGGGGGCGGTACGGCGCCCGTGGGAGCGCCGGGAGGAGCCATGCGGTGGCCGCAGACCTCGCACCAGTCGTCGGAACCCGACTGGTGTCCGTTCGGGCAGGTCGGCATGTCGGCGCGTCCCCCTCTCCTTCATCCGGCCCGAGGGCCGCTCACTTCGTGTCCCTGCGTGCTACTTCTTGACGCGAACCGTCTTGGTGGAGCGCGTTTCGAGAGTCATCTCGTCCGCGTCCGCGACCTTCGCCTTCAGTCGCACAGTACCTGTCGCCACGTCCACGACGTCCACCACCTTCGAAAGCAGTTTCGCAGTGTCCTCGTTTCCGGAACGTGCCGCCAACTGCACCGCACGGCCCAGTTTCGCGGTCGCCCCGCCGAGGTCGCCGGCCTTCCGGGCCTCCAGACCCTGCTGGATCACCCGGGCCAGTTCCGCCTGGCCCGTGTAGTGCGCCACCTGCGGATTGATTGAGGTCGAGGCGGCCATGTCGTCCGTCCACACCGCCCGTACGAGGCCGTGCGAGAGCACCTCGGGAGCGCCGCCGCCCGTACCCGGGACGATCAGCGACACCCTCGCCGCCAGCATCTCCTGGCCGATCCCGGCCTCCGGCACCCGCACACATATGTGGTAGTCGCGGGACTCGTCGCCCCAGGAACCGGTCGGATAGTCACCGGCACGAGGGTTTGCCTCCGTACGCCGCCCGCTGAGGTCCTCGACGGCCGGCGCGACCTGCTTGACGAACCTGATGTCCACTCCGACCGGTGTCCACAGCCGCAGCGCCACGTCCGCGACCCCCTTGCCCATCGCGTTCTCCATCATCCGCGTGAAGTCCGCGGACAGACCGCTCGGGTCGGCGACGATGTCCGCCGTGCCGAGAAGGGCGGAGGCGATGCCTGTGACCTCTTTCACCTCCCAGTCGGTGCCCACGCCGCGGGCGTCACAGGTGAAGCGGCCGGTGCAGGAGGTTAGAGCGGCTCGCAGATCCTCCGGCGACTCGTGCTCGTTGCGTCCGTCGGTGAGCAGGATGCCGTGCCGGATCGCGAGGTCGGCGGAGGACAGCAGCCGGTCGGCCAGTCGGAGCCAGGTGCCGATCGCGGTGCCGCCGCCGGCCGCGAGCGCCCGCAGCGCGCCCTTCGCCTGGGCACGTGTCGTCGCGTCCGCGACGGCGAGCCGGCCGCCGCCCGGATAGACCTCGAGCGCCCTGTGGGTCCCCGCGACCACCGCGAAGGCGACGCCGTCGCGCAGGGTGTCGATCGCTGCCGCGGTCGCCTCCCTGGCGTTGCGCAGCTTCGTCGGCGGGTAGTCCATCGAGCCGGAGCAGTCGACCATGATCACCACACCGGCCGCGGGCACCTGCCCCGGCATGCCCGCGGGCGTGCCCGGCGCTTCCCGCGGCGGCACTCCGCCGGTGGTGCCACCCCCGGTGGAGGTGACCGTGACGATCGCGTTGACGTCTCGCCCGCCCTCCGGGAGGTATTCGTTCTGGTAGACCTCGACCGAGAACTGCGGCACCTGCGACTTGGAGAAAACGGCCATCTGATCGGCTCCTCGGGACTCCGCCTGGGCAGAGGGAAGTGGCCCCACGGGCAGGGGCCGACGGAAGCGGTAGGGGTCGGTTGCAGGTTGACGAGGTCGGCGACGGCGGTCGGTCACCGATGCCGATACCGGTGCCGATACCGATACCGATACCGGTGCCGATACCGGTGGTGACACTGGTGGCAGTGGTCGGTGCCGGCGGTCGGATCCGGCGACAGGTGCCAGGGCAGCAGGCGACGGCGGTCGGGTGGTCAGGCCATGTCGTAGGCCGATCCTGCCCCTTGCCGCGGCACCGCGAACGGCAGCACCGCCACTGTTACGTTGTCGTGGCCCCCGCCGTCGAGTGCGTGGCCCACCAGCACCTGCGCGCTGTGCAGCGGCCGCTCCGCGGCGTCCGCCGGGACCGCGAGGGCCATTTCCTCGGCGCCCTCCGCGTAGTTCCACAGGCCGTCCGTGCAGACCACCACCACGCCGGGACGATCCGGTTTGAACGCCGCGGTGTGCGGCTCCAGTTCGTACGCATCGGCACCGAGCCAGCCCGTGATGGCGTGGGCCCGCTCGTCCGCGTACGCCTCGGCCTCGTTCATCAGACCGGCCGCCACCATCTGCGCCGCCCAGGAGTCGTCCTCGGTGAGGCGGGCGGGCGGCCCGGAACGGTCGTCGGGAACCCAGTAGGCACGGCTGTCACCGACCCAGCCGACGATCAGCAGACCGCTCGCCGCGATCGCGCCGACGATCGTGCAGGCCGGCGCGTTCTGGTGGCGGTGAGGCTCGTCACCCTGCCCCGTCTCCGGTTGCACGGCCAGGGAGTTGACGGCTTCCGCGGCCGCGACGATCGCCTCGTGCATGGCCTGCTGCGGATGGGTGCCTCGGGGCAGTGCCTCCAGCAGCAGCTCGTTGGCCGCGCTCGCCGCGGCGGCCGACGCCTCGTCGGGCCGGGTCGCCGACGAGACACCGTCGCAGACCACGGCGACGACGGCCGGCGAGCCGTCGGGCAGCGCGGTGGAAGAGACGGCGAACGAGTCCTCGTTGCGGTGGTGGCGCAGGCCTCGGTCGCTGACCGCGGCGACGGCATCGAGTTCCTGCTCCATGTGGTCGCGCTCGCGGGGCTGGGCGTGACCGCAGTTCTCGCAGTAGCCGTCGGTGTCCACATGACCGGCCCGGCAGGCCACGCAGAGTTTGGCACCGGCCTGCCCGCCCGGTTCTGCGGGCCGGGCGGCTGCCACCCGGGGGTCGGCGGCGGGGTGCCCCGCCGCGGGCGCGGCCAGCTCGAAGTCCCCGGAGGGCGGGGTGTCGAACCGGACACCGTCCCCGCTCGGCCCGGCAGGGCTGCCGTCGGGTGCCGCGCCGTCGTCGGCGCGCTCATGGCCGTCGTGCGGCGCCGGACCCGGGGACGGGTGGCCGAGGTCACCGGCGGTCGGGGCGTGGGAGGGCCGCGGTGGTACGCCGGATTCCGCGGCGCCGGCGTGACCGGCGGCCGTCCCCGGGGCCAGGTCGCCGCCGTCTGAGTCGGTGCCGGGCACGTCGGCGGCACGCTGCGTCGGGGTGGGGGTGCCCCTGGTGTCCGTGCCGGTGGCCGCCGGCCACTCGACGGGGGTGCCGATGGCCACGGTCGGGCGGTCCTGCGGCACGGAGGCGGGAACGGCCGAGAGGTCGTACCCGCACGCCCCGCAGAACCGGTCACCCGGCTCCACGGGTTCGTCGCAGCCCGGGCACGTCGACCCGGCGGTCGGCTGGTGCTTCTGCGCCATCAATCACACCCACGTCCGGGGGCGGTAGCGGTTCGCCCGCTCCACCAGCTCTATCCGCTCCTCGCCGCGCTGGGCGAGCCGGGCGAGCACCCGGTAGGAGCGTTCCAGCCCGAAGCGCAGACCGCGTTCGTCCAGCGAGCTCCCGAGCAGTGTGCTCGCGGCCGGCGGAACGGACGGTCCGCTTCCGGGACTTCCGGAGAGTACCCAGTCCAGCGCCGTGCCGAGTACCTCTGTGGACAACTGCTCGCGCCGTACGGCGTCCAGTCCGAAGCCCTCGAGGGCCACCACCTGCGCGGCGGCCGCCGACAGGTCGTCCAGCAACGGCTCGTGCGCGGCGCGTCGCCGCAGTCTCGCCCGTACGGCGGCGACCCGCGCGGCCGTGTAGTGGATCGATGCCTCCGGCACCGACTCCAACGTCCGTACGGCACCGGGCCGGTCGCCCGCGGCGAGTTGGACTCGGGCGAGTCCGAACGCCGCGCCCACATGGCTCGGGTCGGTCGTCCACACGAGGCGGTAGTAGTCCGCCGCGTTGTCCAGCTGGCCGAGAACCTCCGCGCACAGCCCGAGGGCCAGCTTGGGCGCCGGCTCGCCGGGGAACGCGTCGTAGACCGCGTCGAAGGACAGTGCCGCGACCTCGAAGTCATGGGTCACCAGAGAGGTGACGCCCCGGTACCAGACCACCCGCCAGTCGTCGGGCTGGTACTTCTCCATGGTGGCGAGCGCCGTCGTCGCGGCGGTCAGGTCACCGGTCTCCAGACGGGCGCGCAGTTCGCGCAGCCGGGTCTCCGGCGAACTCGCGGCCGCCGCGCGCAGTGCCGCGATCAGCTCGGCGGGCGCCGACGCCGCCAGTCCGGCCAGGAAGCCCGCGTTCGGGTCGTTCGGATCCACGCGGGGCACCGGCAGTGCCAGCGAGGCCGCCCGCGCGTCGAGCACGGCGAGGTGGGCCGTGTGCGCCTGGCCCGGTGCTGCCGTGCCTGGCTGCGGCACGGCGGGCGTACGGGGCGCGGGGACCGCCGCGTACGGTGCGGGACCTGTGGGCGGCGGCGTGACGGGCTGCGGAGGGACGCGGCCGGCTACGGCTCCGAGGGCCGTGTTAGGCACGGTGTGCCCGTCAGGCCCTGTGCCGCTCGCTCTGCCGCTCCCTCTGCCACTCGCTCTGCCGGACGTCCTGCCGCGCATCGCGGCCCTGGCGCCCAGCCGGGACACGTCCCCGGACTGCTCGGCGAACAACTCCGTGTCCGTCACGCGCAGTTCCGGCCCGAAGAGCGTCGACACGGCCGGGCG
Source organism: Streptomyces sp. NPDC003023 (assembly GCF_042888225.1). Classification (NCBI taxonomy): domain Bacteria; kingdom Bacillati; phylum Actinomycetota; class Actinomycetes; order Kitasatosporales; family Streptomycetaceae; genus Streptomyces; species Streptomyces sp. NPDC003023. The sequence continues at coordinate 180,246 of NZ_JBIAPL010000006.1, read as the reverse complement.
CGGCCGGCCCGTGTGCATCGCGACGACCTCCCTGAGCACCCCGGTCAGCTGCTCGGCCATCTCCTGCGCGGAGGCGAACCGCCGTCCCGGGTCCGGGTCGGTGGCCCGCACCAGGAACCGGTAGAACGACTCGTAGGTCCGGAAGACCTCGATGTTCTCCGGGTCCGGCAGACAGTCCACGAACACGTTCGTGTAGCCCTGGAAATCGAAGGTCAGCACGGCCAGCGTCCGCGCCACCGTGTACAGGTCGGAGGCGACCGAGGGGCCGATGTCCGCGACCTCCGGGGCCTGGTAGCCCACCGTGCCGTAGATGGCGGACTCGTCGTCGTCCATCCTGCGGACCGCGCCCATGTCGATGAGCTTGAGCTGGTCCTGCTGCTGGATGGCGTTGTCGACCTTGAAGTCGCAGTACAGAAGGTTTCTGCTGTGCAGGTGCCCGAGCGCCTCCAGCGCCTCGATGCCGTACGCGCACGCCTGGTCGACCGGCAGCGGATCGCGCCGGCCGTCCGGGCCGCGTCTCCCGTTGGCGATCTCCTTGAGCGACTTGCCGCCGACGTACTCCATGACGATGTAGCCGTCGAGGGAGCCGGTGCGCTGGTCGAGGTGCTCGACGAAGTTGTAGATGCGGACGATGTTGGAGTGCTCGATCTCGGCGAGGAAGCGCCGCTCCGAGATGGCGGCCGCCATCGCGTCCTGATCGCCCGTGTCCAGCAGGCCCTTGAGCACCACCCACCGGTCGGAGACCGCGCGGTCCACGGCCAGGTAGACCCAGCCGAGACCGCCGTGCGCGAGGCAGCCCGCCACTTCGTACTGGCCGTGCACGATGTCGCCGCCGCTCAGCTTGGGCACGAACGAGTACGGGTGGCCGCACTTGGTGCAGAAGCCCTCCGTGCGTCCGGGCCGGTCGCCGCGTGCCCGTCCCACGGGAGCGCCGCAGTCGGAGCGGGAGCAGAACCGCTTGCGCTCGGGGACCTCGGGATTCGCCATGACGGCCGAGCGGGGATCCGGACGGGGAACGTCCGGTACGGTCACCAGCCCCGCGCCCAGCCGGTTGCGTGCCGATGAGCCCGAGGACGAGCCGGAACTGCGGACCGAGACCGACCGCGCCGATGTGCTGTTCCCGGTCAGCGACCGCGACAGCCGTCCGGAGACGGAGCGGCGCGAAGAAGCCGAACGCGACGAGGCCCGGGAGGAGCGTGAACTGCCGCGCGCGGACGAGGAGTCCCGCCCGCCGCCGGCGATGCCGGTGGGCGGCGAGGAGACCATGCCGGTCGGCGACACCACAGGGGCGAGGCCGCAGGTGCCGCAGTACAGCTCGCCGCCGCCCATGTCCTCGTACACGCCCTCGCAGCCGGGGCGCTGGCAGCTCTTGTTCTCGCTCATGATTCCCCCCTGCGGTCGGTGGGCCCCGACTCGGGCTCTTCCTGCCTGGGCGCCAGGACTTCGGCAGCGGCCTGCTGGTAGCGCAGAACCATCTGCTCGGCGGCGCGCAGATCGCAGGGCGCGCTCCACAGCATGCGGCGTGCCGCGTCGTACCGCTCGATCAGCAGCGGGTCCTCCGCCATGCCGTGCCGTGCGACCTTCGCCTTGTACGCGTCCAGGCGGCCCCGCAGCTCCGCACGGACGGCCAGCGGAGCGGTGACGGCTGTCAGCGAATCGCGTGCGCGCAGCAGTTCGTCCTCCGCCTCGTGTTCCAGGGAGTCGAGCAGTGGCGAGAGCCGGTGCCACTGGGCGTGCCGGCGGTACTCGGCTGCCGTGGAGAGCCGTTCCTGCAGCGCGGTCGGCGGGCCGCTCACGGCGGGGACCTCGGACGCGGCGATCTTCGCCAGCACCTCGCCTCGCGCCGCTCTCGCCTCCGACAGCGTCCGGTCGGCGCGGGAGAGCACGTCGCGCAGCCGCATCAGCCGCTCCTCCGAGTCCTGCCGGACCTGGAGCACCGCCTCGACCTCACGGCGCACGTCCTCCAGAGCACGCGCCGCCCGGTCGTAGCGGTCGGTGTCGGGCCGGCCGCCACCAGGGGCGGAACTGCCGGGCCCCGGGCGCCAGAAGGCGAGCGGGTCGGACACCACCTGATCGCGGAGGGTGGACAGCTCGTGGGTGATGGACTCCAGGTCGTCGCCCGAGGGGTGCTCGCCGGGCCGCACACCGACGGAGTGCGCCAGGGAACGGGTGCGCCGCAGCTCGGCGGAGAGCAGGTCGATACGGGCGGGCAGCGCCGACCACACCGCGTCGGCCGTGACCACCATGTCCAGGGACGACGCGTACAGCTCGTTCATCCTGGCGACGAGTTCCTGGAGGGTGAACTCCTCCGAGAGCTTGGCGGGCCCGGTGACCGGCGGAGCCGGCTGTGCGGCACGGCTCGGTACGGTGACACTGCGGCCGCGCAGCCGCTCGGTGAGTTCCGCCAGGTCCTCCCGGCTGGACCAGCGCCGCCGGGCACGGAGTTCACGGATGCCGGTCAGCGCTGCGGTGTACGCGTCGAAGTAGCTCCACAGCAGGATGATCTGCTGTTCGGCGGTGGCCCAGCGGTCCTTGGTGACGCCCGTCAGCTCCGCGCCTTCGAGCAGTCTTCGGCCCGCGTGGTCCTGCAGCGCCAGCAGCGAGGTCTCGACCGCCTCGTGCTCGGCACCGAGCCGTGCCAGCGCACGGTCCACCTCGTCCCGGTCCATCACCGGCCCGTGCGGTCTCCCCGCCGAGTCGGGGAAGGGTCCCGCGACGCCCATCGATCACCTCTCCCTTCGTCCGTACTGCCTGCGTCGTGCGAGTCGTGCAAGTCGTGCGAGTCGTGTGAGCCGCGTGCGGTCTAGTCCCGGTACTTGGGCTGCGGCGGCCCGGTGATCCCCGGCAGGTCGGCCGCGAGCCAGTCGTCGTACGCCTGCATCCAGGCGCTCCTGCGGTACTCGACCAGCACCTGATTGATCCGTCGCACGAGGTCGTCGTTGCCGAGCTTGGTGGCCACGCCGTAGTACTCGGTGGTGAAGGGCGCCTCGCCCTTGAGCTCCACCGCCGGGTCCTGGGCGGCCTGACCGGCCGCCAGGGCGTTGTCGGTGACGATCGCGTCCACCAGGCCGAGCTGGAGTCTGACGAGGCAGTCCAGCTGGTTGGGCACCGTGTACAGGTCCTCGTCGGCGGCCCCGCCGTCGTGCTCGTCCCGGTAGGTCGCGCCGAAACTGTTCCTCTCCAGCGCCTCGTACGCGGTCGAGCCCTCGGCGGAGCAGATCCGCTTGCCCTTGAGCGACGTGTCGTAGCCCGTGATCGTCGAGCTCTTGGGCGCGAGTACCTGCTGACCCGCCTGGAAGTAGGCGGTGGAGAAGGCCACCTGCTCGATGCGGCTGCAGCTGATGGTCATCGTGCGCACCACGATGTCCACCGTGCCGTTCTCGAGGGCCGGTATCCGCTGGTTCGTGGGTATCGCGCGGAAGATGACGGCGTCGCGGCTGCCGACGATGTCCTCGGCGATGGCGCGGGCGAGGTCGATGTCGAAGCCCTCGAGCCCGTCCCCGGCCGGATCACGATAGCCCCAGCGGTAGCTGTTCTGGTCGACGCCGACGATCAGCTTCCCGCGCTCCTTGATCGCGTCGATGTTCGGCCCTCCGGCGGTCGACGGCCTGAGGGAGGCCTCGGGGTTCTCGCAGGTGTCGGCCTCGGCGGTCACGGCAGAGGACACCTTCCCGCCGGTGCCGTGCGTCAGGGCGTCCGCGCCGCCCCGGGACAGCGGAAGCAGGGTCACGGCGGCGGTCAGCGCGCAGGCCGCCGCCATGGCCGCGACGCCGCCCCAGCCGCGTGCCCGGCGGGGAGCCCGCCGACCGCTCCGGCCGGCCTGGGTGTCCTTCATCGCTCCCCCTCTCACCGGTACTCCGAAAGCCTGCGGTTGATGCCGAGCACAGCGGCGGCCGCGCCCAGGACACCCAGCGCGGCGGCGCCCACCGGCAGCCCGGACAGTGCCCCGAGCCCGTCGTTCGCGGCGTCCTCGAACTCGCGCTGCTCGTGTGCCAGTGCCCGCTCCAGCGCCGCGTCCACCTTGTCGAAGGACTCGCCGGTGGAGCCCTTGGCGCCGATGACCTTGCGGAGCACGCCGTCGTAGTCACCGGCCTGGTCGGTCCTGACGACTTCCTTGTGGCGCTCCTGCCACTCGGCGGAACCCGCGACGGCGGCCTCGACCGGTCCACGGCCCGCGGCGTCGTCCGCCAGCCGCTGCGCCCGGTGCAGCTGCTCCCCGAGAGCCTTCATACCGGCGGTGTATTCCGTCTCGTACTTGTCGCTCTTGCCGTCGTTGGTCAGTACAGCGCCCCGCGCGATCACGGTGAGGTTCTCGTTGGCCCGGGCCTTCAGCGAATTGATCCGCGCGTCGCCCAGCACCTGGAGGGACTGCCGGCCGTGCACGCTCGCGTCGTGCAGCTGGGCCCGGGTGACCGTGTGGCCCACGGCGAGCCACAGCAGCAGGACCGTCGACGCCGCGGTCGCCGCGACCAGGCCGTGGTTGAAGACACGGTTCGTACGGCGGTAGTTGCGCCGCTGTGCCCACACCAGGGCGCCGATCGCCACCACACCGGTCACCGTCGACAGCACGGGCCGGAAGCGGGCGTCGTCGTCGTCCTGCTGGAGCCGTGCCGTCTCCGCCTCGTACAGCTTCTGGGCGGCGGGCAGCAGGTCCCGGGTCATCCGGTCGTTGGCGAAACGGAGGTAGGCGCCGCCCAGCGGCCGGCCCAGCCGGTTGTTTGCCCTGGCCGTCTCGACCAGGCCCGTGTACTGCGGCAGAGCCTCGTTGAGCCTGGCTATCTGACGGCCCGACTCGCTCGAACTGTCCGTGTGCGTCGCGGCCTTGATCAGCAGCCGGGACGCGAGCGCGATGTCCTTGTCGTACCTGTCGGCCACGGCGGGCGGTTCCTCCGCGCCGGCGAGGAAGCCGCTCGACGCGGTCGTGTCCGCGTCGGCGAGCGAGCGGTAGATCGAGGCGGCGTCGGCGCTGAGCGGTTGGCTGCGGTTCACCACATCGTCCGCGGCGGCCGCTCGGGAGGAGATCTCGAACGCCGTCACCGCGCCGAACGCCACCACCAGCGCCGCCAGGACGGCGCCGATGATCCGCAGCCGCCCCGGCTCGGTCGTCGCCGCGGCGCGCAGCCGCCGACGGCCCTCGGCCCAGGCCCCGCGTCCCGCGGGCGGACCGGCGGGCGCACGGGCCGGAGCCGGCTGAGGCGCTGTGCGCACATCGGGCGGGTGTGTCACGTGACCTCCCCCTTGGTCGCTGACGTCGGGCCCGCCCCCCGGCGGGTCCTGGGACTACTCCCGGCCAGCAGTATGGCCGCAGGGGACCGTCTCACACCACAATCGACTCGATCTTGCCACCGACGACGGACGCCGGACTTCACCTTCCCCGTGACTTCCCCGTTCCGTCCCCACCATGAATACGTTTCCCGGACCTGATCGGTTCCCCCCGAACGGGTGTCCCTCCTACGCGTAGTGCGCGCGCAGCGCCGTCCTCGCCGCGGCAGGGGCCCCGACATGGTCCAGCCCCAGCAACGCCGCCCCCAGCACCGGCGGCTGCGTCACCACCTCGACGACTGCCTTCGGCGCCCTGGCCGCCAGCAACTCGCGTACGGGGCCGTCCAGCTGGGGGTGACGGGCCGCCAGCACACTGCCGCCCAGCAGCACCGGTACCTCCTCGTCCAGAAGACCCAGCCGTTCCAGGGCGACGGCCGCCATCGCCACGATCTCCTCCGCCTGCCGGTGCACCAGCGACCGGGCCACCGGATCGCCGTCCGCACCCGCCGCGAAGAGCACCGGCGTCATCTCGTGCCTGCGCCCCGCGGGGACACGGCCCAGGTGCAGTGCCTCGATCAGGGCGTACACCGAGTCCAGGCCGAAGTGCGCCGGCAGGTCGGCGGCGAGAGCCGTCGGTTCACCCCGGCCGTCCTCGGCCCGCGCCGCGAACCACAGCGCCTCCTCCGCGAGACCGCCGCCGCCGCCCCAGTCCCCGGAGATCTTCCCGAGGGCGGGGAAGCGGGCGGTGCGCCCGTCGGGCAGCATGCCGACACAGTTGATGCCCGCGCCGCACACGACGGCCACCCCGCGGGGCTCGTCCACCCCGGCCCGCAGGATCGCGAAGGTGTCGTTGCGCACCTGTGTGGTGCGCCCCCAGCCCCGCTCGTGCAGGGCTGCCGTCAACTCCCTCTCCTCGACCGGCAGGTCGGCGTTGGCGAGACACGCGGACACATGCTCGACGCGGCCGGTGATGTTGCCCCTGGCCCTGGCCTCCTCGACCGTCGCGGCAAGAGTGTCGATCGCCGCCGCGACACCGACCCTCGGCGGCTGGAAGCCGGGGCCGCGGCTCGAGGCGAGCACGGAGCCGTCGGCGCCGACGAAGGCCACGTCGGTCTTGCTGTTCCCCGCGTCGACGGCGAGGACGGTTCCGGGGGGCCCGGCCGCGGTGCCCCCGTGAGGATCGGTCACGCCCACGCGAGGTGCTCCCGGTTGTGTGCGATCAGCTGTTCGGTGAGTTTCTCCGCGTACTCGTACTGACCGACCAGCGGGTGGGACAGCAGCGCCCGGAAGACCCGGTCGCGCCCGCCGCGCAGCGCGGCCTCGAGCGCCAGGTCCTCGTAAGCGGTCACGTTGGCGATCAGGCCCGCGTACAGCGGGTCGAGTTCGCCCACCGGCAGTGGTGCCGCCCCCTTGGTGCCGACGGCCGCCTGCACCTCGATGACGGCGTCGTCCGGCAGGAAGGAGAGCGTGCCGTTGTTGTACGTGTTCACCACCTGGTACGGGGAGCCCGCGCCGCCCAGCAGCGAGGCGGCCAGGTCCACGGCGGCCTCCGAGTAGAACGCGCCGCCCCGCTTGGCGAGCAGCGCCGGCTTCTCGTCGAGCTCCGGGTCGCCGTACATCTCCAGCAGCTGCTTCTCCATCTCCGCGACCTCCGCGGCACGGGACGGCTTGGTCCGCATCTCGCGTACGGCCTCGTCGTGGCCGTAGTAGTAGCGCAGGTAGTACGAGGGCACGACGCCGAGGCGGTCGACCAGTTCCCGCGGCATGCGCAGATCGCCCGCGACGGCGTCACCGTGCTCGGCGAGCAGCCGTGGCAGCACGTTCTCGCCCTCCGGACTGCCGAGCCTGACAGCGGTCTCCCAGGTGAGGTGGTTGAGCCCGACGTGGTCGAGGTGGACGTCGGCCGGTGCGACGCCGAGCAGCCGGGCGAACTTCCGCTGGAAGCCGATGGCCACGTTGCACAGCCCGACGGCCCTGTGACCCGCCTGGAGCAGCGCGCGGGTGACGATGCCCACGGGGTTGGTGAAGTCGATGATCCAGGCACCGGGGTTGGCGCGGCGCACCCGCTCCGCGATGTCGAGGACGACCGGTACGGTCCGCAGCGCCTTGGCCAGGCCGCCCGCGCCGGTGGTCTCCTGTCCGACGCAGCCGCACTCCAGCGGCCAGGTCTCGTCCTGGTTGCGGGCTGCCTGGCCGCCCACGCGCAGTTGCAGCAGCACGGCGTCGGCGTCGGCGACTCCCGCGTCGATGTCCGGGGTGGTGACGATCCTCCCCGGGTGGCCCTGCTTGGCGAAGATCCGCCGGGCGAGGCCGCCGACCAGTTCGAGCCGGTCGGCCGCGGGGTCGATCAGTACGAGTTCCCCGATCGGGAGGGTGTCGCGCATCCGCGCGAAACCGTCGATGAGTTCGGGGGTGTAGGTGGAACCGCCCCCCACGACAGCGAGCTTCATGAACTGGCCTCTCTAGCCCTTCACGCCGGTCAGTGTGACGCCCTCGATGAAGGCCTTTTGTGCGAAGAAGAAGACCACGATCACCGGAGCCATGATCATCACCGTGGCGGCCATGGTCAGGTTCCAGTCGGTCTGGTGGGCGCCCTTGAAGGACTCCAGGCCGTAGCTCAGGGTCCAGGCGGCCGGGTTCTCCGAGGCGTAGATCTGCGGCCCGAAGTAGTCGTTCCAGCAGTAGAAGAAGTGGAACAGCGCCACCGCCGCGATGGCCGGCTTCGCCATCGGCAGGACGATCCGCACCATCGTGCGGAACTCGCCGCAGCCGTCGATCCTCGCCGCCTCCGTGTACTCCTTCGGGATGGTCAGCAGGAACTGCCGCAGCAGGAAGATGGTGAAGGCGTTGCCGAAGGCGAACGGGATGATCAGCGGCCACAGCGTGCCCGCCAGGTCCAGCTGTTTCGCCCAGAAGAGGTACATCGGAACGACGACGACCTGCGGCGGCAGCATCATCATCGCGATCACCAGCATCATCGCCAGATTCCTCCCGCGGAAGCGGAACTTGGCCAGCGCGTACGCCACCGGAATGCTGGAACCGACGGCGAGGACGGTGCCGAGCCCCGCGTACAGCAGGGTGTTGCGCCACCAGGTCAGGAATCCGGGGGTGTTCCAGACGGTCGCGAAGTTGCCCCACTCCCAGGTGTGCGGCCACAGTTCGCGGGTGAGCGCCTGATCGTCGCTCATCACCGCGGTCAGGAACACGAACACGAACGGCAGCAGGAAGAACAGCGCTGCGGCGATCGCCAGCGAGTGGATCGCGATCCACTCCAGCGCCGCCCGACGCCGTGCGGCGCGCCGGGCGCCGGTGCCGCCCCGGCCGGGCGACGCCGCCTCGAGGGCGGCCCCGGCAGGGCTCTGGATCATGGTGGTCATCGTCAGTCCTCCGCGGACATGAAGCCGGAACGCCGTCGCATCAGGAACGCCGTGAACGCCATGGCCAGCGCGAACAGCACCAGGGCGACCACACAGGCCGCGCCGGTGTCGAAGCGCTGGAACCCGAGGTTGTAGACGGTCTGCGGGACGGTGAGCGTGGTCTTGTCCGGATATCCGGGCTCGAACTGCTGCCCGGAACCGCCGATCACCCCGCTCGCCACCTTCGCGGCCACCAGCGGCTCCGTGTAGTACTGCATCGTCGCGATCACCCCGGTGACCACGGCGAAGAGGACGATGGGAGAGATGTTCGGCAGGGTGACGTAGCGGAACCGGTGCCAGGAGCGGGCGCCGTCCAGCTCCGCCGCCTCGTACTGCTCCTTCGGTACGTCGAGCAGCGCCGCCATGAAGATCACCATCAGGTCGCCGATGCCCCACAGGGCCAGGATCGTCAGGGACGGCTTGGACCAGGACGGATCGGTGAACCAACCGGGGGCAGGCAGCCCGATCCCCTCGAGGATCGTGTTCACCGGTCCCGTACCGGGGTTGAGCAGGAAGACGAACGCCATGGTCGCGGCCACCGGCGGCGCCAGGTACGGCAGATAGAACAGCGTCCGGAAGACCCCCGCTCCCGTCTTGATCTTTGTGATCAGCAGCCCGATGCCGATGCCGAACAGGACCCGCAGCGACACCATGACGGCGACCAGCCACAGGGTGTTGCGCAGCGCCGGCCAGAAGAAGGGGTAGTCACCGAAGACGTACGCCCAGTTCTTCAGGCCCACCCACGTCGGCGGGGCGAACCCGTCGTACTTCATGAAGGAGAAGTAGACGGTCGAGACCAGCGGGTAGACGAAGAAGACCGCGAACCCGACCAGCCAGGGGGAGAGGAAGCCGAGCGTGCGCAGATTCGACCGGCGGCGCCTGGACCGCAGCGCGCTGCTTTCCGGACGGAGGGCGGTGGCGGCCATCAGCGTGCCTGCTCGTTGTCCTTGTCGACCTGGGCGTCGGTCTTCCTCAGACCGGTGGCGAGGTCCTTCTCACGGCCGGCCTCGTAACGCACGCCCAGGTCCTGGGCGGTGAGCAGGAACGCGCCGCCGTTGACGGAGGACGGCGCGTGGGCGCTCTTGGGGTGCTGTGCGATGTCCACGAACGTGCGGTACAGCGGGTCGTCGTTCAGCTTCGGCGACTTGAGCGCCGCCACGGTGGAGGGCACGTTGTGGATGGCGTTGGCGAACGAGACGACCGCCTCGGTGTCGGTGGAGAGGTACTTCACCAGCTCCCAGGCAGCGTTCTGCTTCTCGCTCACGTTCGCGATGCCGAGGATGGTGCCCGCGAGATAGCCCTTGCCGTAGTCGGCGACCTGGTCGTCGGGGACCGGGAAGGGGGCCGCGCCGATCTCGAAGTCCAGGCCGGCGTCCCTGGCCATCTTGCCGCGCCACTCGCCGTCGAGCTGCATGGCGACCTGGCCGGTGTGGAAGGGGTGCTTGGGGCCCCACTCGTCGCCGAGCCCGGTGCGGAACTTCTCCAGCTTCTTGTAGCCGCCGAGTTCGTCGGCGAGGTTCTTCTGCCAGGTGAACAGGGCTCTGGCGGCCGGGTCGTTCGCCAGGTTGGATTTGCCTTCGGCGTCGAAGTACTGGACGCCGAACTGCGAGGCGTAGTGCTCGAAGGTGGTCTCGTAGCCCTGGAAGGCCGGCATGAAGCCGAGCTGCTCGTAGCCGTCGCCCTTGACCTTGGTGAGCTTCTTGGCGGCCTCGTCGAACTCCGAGAGCGTCTTCGGGGGCTCGGTGATGCCGGCCTCCTCGAACGCCTTCTTGTTGTAGTAGAGCCCGTAGGCGTCGCCCAGCAGCGGCACGGCGCACCGCTTCCCGTCGTGCTCCGTGTACTTGGCCATCTGCGGCAGGAAGGTCTTCGCCGGGTCGATGCCCGACTTCTCGAAGAAGGGCTTCAGATCGGCCAGCGCGTTGGTGGAGCAGAACCGGCCGACGTTGTCGGTGGTGAAGGAGGAGACGACGTCGGGTGCGTTCGAACCGCCCGCGCGCAGGGCCTGGTTGAGCTTGTCGTCGGTGATGCCCTTGACGGTCTTGACCTCGATGTTCGGGTGCGCCTTCTCGAAGGACGCGATGTTCGCCTCGATCGCCGCGACCTCGCTCGGCGCGGACCAGCCGTGCCAGAAGGTGAGCGTGGTCCGCGCGTTCGGGTCGTCCGCGGCACCGCTGTCCGCGGATCCCGTACAGGCCGTTGCGAGAAGCGATATCGCGGCGGTCGCGGCGAGCGCGACTACCGCGGTCCGGTTGTTTCTGGGCATGGCGGTGTCTCCCTGTGACAAGGACGGGTCGGGGGAAGGGGAGAAGCGGGTACGGGGTCGTACGGTCAGCGGGAGGTGTCGAACACCTCGTCGCGGGTGGTGGCCAGCGCGCTCTCCAGCGCGCCGCGCAGGACCGGATGCCCGCGTACGGCTCCGAGCACGAGACGAGGCCGGGACGCGGCGAGTTCGGTCAGCTCTGCCTGGACACGCGCCCGCAGCGGCTCGCCGCCGGCTGTGATGGCCTCGCCGGAGAGGACGACCAGCTCCGGGTCGAGCACGGCCACCATGGAAGCCAGACCGGTCGCGAGGCCCGTCGCGTACGCGTCGAGCAGTCGCCCGTACGGCCCCGAGTCGACCTCGGCGGCCCTTGCCACCAGGGCGGTCGCGACCTCGGCGTGCGGGCCGCTGCCGATCTCCTCGGCGCCGAGACCCAGCTCGCGGGCCAGCCGGGGGAGCGCCTGGGCGCCGGCCAGCTCCTGGAAACCGCCGCTGTTCGCCTTGGTCACCTGGCGGACCAGCGGGGTGCCGGGCACCGGGAGGAAGCCGACCTCGCCCGCGCCGCCGGTGAAGCCGCGGTGCACCCGGCCGCCGATGACCACGGCGGCACCGAGGCCGTCCTCGTTCCAGAGCAGTACGAAGTTCTCGTGGCCCTGGGCGGCGCCGAGGCGCTGCTCGGCGACGGCGACGAGGTTCACGTCGTTCTCGTACTCGACCGGCATCACGAGCGCGGCCGCCAGTTCGTCGAGCAGGGTGGGGGAGTGCCAGCCGGGCAGGTGCGACGCGTAGCGAAGCCGACCGGTGGACGGGTCGAAGGCGCCGGGGGTGCCGATGACGAGGCGGTGGACGTCCGCGCGGGTCAGTCCGGCGGCCTTGACCGCCCCGTCGAGGGCGTCGGTCACCTGCCGTACGACGCTGTCGGCCCGCCGACCCGGCGTGGGCAGCTCGAACTCGCCGACGGCCCGGCCGGTGATGTCGGCGACGGCCGCGCGGATGCGCTCGGGGGTGACGTCGAGACCCGCGGCGTGGGCCACGCGCCCGTTGAGCGCGTACAGCTGGGCGCTGGGGCCGGGCCGCCCCTCAGTGGTGCCGGTGACGAGGACGAGTCCCGCGGCCTCCAGCCTGGCCAGCAACTGCGAGGCGGTGGGCTTGGACAAGCCGGTGAGCTTGCCGATCCTGGTCCTGGACAGGGGGCCGTGCTCCAGCAGCAGATCGAGCGCGGCACGGTCGTTCATGGCGCGCAGAACGCGCGGAGTACCGGGCGTGTTTCCGGCCACGTCGGTTGCACCTGCCTCTCGGACCCGGCCGTCGGGCCGGGTCCGAGAACCGGCCCGCCGTTCGACCTGCACTGTTAGGAAAGTTTCCTATTGCGTGGAACGAAAGTAGGACGCAGGTCAGGCACCCGTCAATGGCAAACGCCCCCCGGGCAACCAAAGCGTTACCCAAGGGGGCGTCTCGTGCGGGCCTCTTGCCCGACTGATCACCCAGGCCCGTTCATCCGCGAGCGGCGGCCGGCTACTTCGAGAGGTTCGCCGGCGGGGCTATCGGCGAAGCCGCGATCGACTGCGGGGACCGCTCCGACGCGAAGGCCGAAGGGGCCGACATCCCGGCGGTCGGGTCCGCCGCGGCCTGCTCCGCCTGCTGCGGCAGCCCGCCGACGATCCGGATGCCCGCCGAGTCGAACGCGCGCTTGATCCGCCAGCGCACCTCCCGCTCCACGCCCAGCGCCTTGCCGGGCATCGTCTTCGCGGAGACCCGGAACGTCATCGAGTCCAGCAGCACCTCGGTGAGGCCCAGCGTCTCGACGGGCCCCCACAGCTGCTCGTTCCACGGCTCCGCCTTCGCCAGGTCGTCCGCGACCTCGCCGATGACGGACTTGACGTGGTCCAGATCCTCACAGGAGCGGACCGTGACGTCGACGGCCGCTGTGGCCCAGCCCTGGCTGAGGTTGCCGATGCGCTTGATCTCGCCGTTGCGCACGTACCAGATCTCGCCGTTGTCGCCGCGCAGCTTGGTGACGCGCAGCCCCACCTCGATGACCTCGCCCGACGCGACGCCCGCGTCCACCGAGTCCCCGACCCCGTACTGGTCCTCCATCATCATGAAGACGCCGGAGAGGAAGTCGGTGACGAGATTGCGCGCACCGAAACCGATCGCGACGCCCGCCACACCGGCGGAGGCGAGGAGCGGCGCCAGATCGATCTTGAAAGCACCGAGAATCATCAGGCCCGCGGTGCCGAGGATCACGAACGACGCGATCGAACGGAGGACCGACCCTATGGCCTCCGAGCGCTGTCGGCGCCGCTCGGCGTTGACCAGCAGACCACCCAGCGCCGTGCCCTCGACGGCCTGCGCGGAGCGGTTCATCCGCGCGATCAGCTTCGTGAGCGCCCGCCGCACCAGCATCCGCAGCACCAGCGCCACCACGAGGATCAGCGCGATGCGCAGTCCGGTGTTCAGCCAGGTGGACCAGTTCTCCTCCACCCAGCCGGCCGCGTTCTCCGCGCGCTGCGCGGCCTCGTCGAGCGTGACAGGGCCCGAGGAGGGGCCGGCTTTCAGCAGGGCGGACGACCAGAAGGCGGTCACGGGAGGAACCTCCAGGCTTGCGATGGCAGACCAACAACACTAACCGGGGGTCCGGCCCTCTTCGGGGCCTTCCGGCGGCCGGGAGACGAGGCTCACCGGACGCCCCGGCAGGCCTGCGCCAAGGGCGCCGGGCCGCACGCGGAACCGGACACCGGCCCTGTGGCGGAAAACACCTCGAGCCCGTTACGCATACGTGGTGGCGCAGGAAGCGGCGATGAGTGGAAACTGATGACAGATCGTCCCGGCGCGAGCCACGCGCCGCCGGCGTACAAGGAGGCATCCACCGTGCCGCACGTCCTGGTCCTCAACGCGTCGTACGAGCCCCTCGGCGTCGTACCGCTCCGCCGCGCGCTCGTCCTCGTCCTGGAGAACAAGGCTCTCTGCCTCGAGGAGTCCGGCGCCTTCATGCACAGTGCGACGCGCGTGATCGCCGCGCCCAGCGTCGTGCGACTCAAACGGTTCGTGCGGGTCCCCTACCGGGGGCCCGTTCCTCTTACCCGCAAAGCGCTCTTCGCCCGCGACGGCGGGCGTTGCATGTACTGCGGTGGCGTCGCAACCAGCGTCGACCATGTCGTACCGCGCAGTCGCGGGGGGCAGCACGCCTGGGACAACGTGGTGGCCGCGTGCCGCCGCTGCAACCACGTCAAGGCCGACCGGCACCTGCGGGAGCTCGGCTGGCGGCTGCACCAGCAGCCGGCCCCGCCGAGCGGGCTCGCGTGGCGCATCATCGGAACGGGGCACCGGGACCCACGGTGGCTGCCCTATCTCCAGCCGTACGGAGCGGACGACGCGATCACCCGCATCGACGGCATCTCCGCGTGAACACCTGACGGCGGCGCGACCCGGCCCGGTCGCGCCGCCGGCCCCGCGCGGGGCCGGCCGTCAGTCGGCGGCCGGTGCGACCGCGTACGCCTCCACGGTGAACAGCGAGTACCCGAACTCCGTCGCCCGCTCGTCCCCCTGCACCCGGATGAAGCGCGTGTCCTTCGCGTCCATGCGGACCGACTCCCGGCCACCCGCGCCGTCCGTGACCGTCGCCGCCGTGCGCCAGATCCTGCCGTCGGCGGAGACCTGTATCCGGTAGCGCGTCGCGTACGCGTCCTGCCAGTGGACCGCCACCTGTCCCACCCGCGCCGGGCGGGCGAGCTCCACCTGCCACCAGGCGCTCGGGCCCGCCGGCGACGACCAGCGGCTCCCGCTGTCGCCGTCGATCGCGGCGGCGGCGGGGAAGTCGGCCGTCTCGTCACCGGACGAGGACGCCCTCGCTCCCGGCTGACGCGCCAGGTCACCGCCCGCGGTCGCGGGGAAGGCGCGCACGGTCAGAGTGCGCTCCTGCCCGGCGAAGGAGAACGGCACCCGGTACTCGCCCGCAGGGGTGTCCTCGGGGACCGTGACCTCCACCGGCACCGTGGTGCGCACCCCGCGCGGCACAGTCGTCTCCTTCGGGACGCTGACCTTGATGCCCGCCGGTGCCTTCGCGGTGAGCTCGCCGCGCACCTCGCCCGGGCGCTGTGCGGTCAGCCGGACGCCGGTGCGCTGCGGCCCGCCGCCGATCTCGGCGTCGGTCGTCTCGCGTTCGAGGTCCAGGCCGGCCGCCGGTCCGTCCGCGAACCAGGGCACCAGGGAGCGCACGGCCGGCCGGTCGCCGCTGCCGGTGGTGACGCGTACGGCGTCCACCCGCAGCCCCTTGGCGTCGGCCTGCGTCCAGCCCCCGGCCGACAGCGGCCCCAGAGACCGCCAGCCCTCACCGGGAACATGCACCTCGAGCCGGCCCGCGGACTCCGCTGACCGGGGCGAGCCGGTCATGGGCGCGGTCATGGCGGTCACGGCCGCCAGCGGCCGGGGCCGTGCCAGGTGCACGACGTCCTCCCCCCGCCCGCCGGCCGTCGCCTGGGCGGCGCCCGTCCACGCCTGTGACTCCTTCACGGCCCGGTCCAGGAACGGGGTCAGCACACCCTTGCCCACGGTGGCCCGGCTCCGGGCCGTGTCCGTGTGCAGCGGCTCCAGTGCCAGCGAGGCACGCCAAGCGGCCTCGCCGTCGCCCCGGCCCTGCGCCTGGAGCATGTCCACCGCGAGTTCGCCCGCCTGCCCGTATCTGGCCAACTGGGTCAGCCATGGGCGCGTTTCGGCCACGAGCCGGCCGTCCGCCGTGTCCATGAGCCGGTCCGGAGCCTCGCGCATGACCGTGAAGGCCGCCCGCAGTGCGGTCGCGGCGCGATCCCTGGCCTTGCTGTCGGCCGTGGAGCGCGAACGCCAGAACTCGTTCAGCAGCGGCCGCAGATAGGCGGACTCGCCGTCGGGGTCCAGGATCGAGGACGCGTCGTTCCCCGCGAGTGCGCGCAGCGCCTCGAGAGCCTCGGCGTCGCCGCCGGCCAGA
The DNA here is from genome assembly GCF_042888225.1 of Streptomyces sp. NPDC003023. Lineage (NCBI taxonomy): Bacteria > Bacillati > Actinomycetota > Actinomycetes > Kitasatosporales > Streptomycetaceae > Streptomyces > Streptomyces sp. NPDC003023. The sequence continues at coordinate 164,345 of NZ_JBIAPL010000006.1, read as the reverse complement.
TCGTCGAGCGCGGCCCGCCAGGACTCCTGGGGCCGGTAACCCTTGGGGTTCCAGGCGTAGTCGGCGGCGGTGAACAGCGGGATGCGGGACGCGGCTGCCTGCTCCATCGCATTGGTGAGCAGCGCGGCGGAGCCGGTCGCCACGGCCGGCTCCCGGCCGGTGTACGGGCCGAGGAACAGCCGGTCCTGCGCGTAGTCGTTGACCGGATAGTTGTCCATGGTGACCAGCGGATGCTCGAAGGCGTCCCGTGCGCCCGCCAGTTCGCGGCCGGTGATGGTCCGCGGCACCACGCCCACCCCGGTCCACGCCACGCGGACCGTGCCGTCCAGCTGCTCCGCGAGAGCGCTCCGGTAGTCGGTGGCGCCCTCCTGGTAGAACTCGGTCGGCATCACGGACAGCGGTTCCGCCTCCGGGTGCCGTTCCGCCAGATGACGGGCGACCTGTCCCGCCACCCGCGCGTGCGCCTCGGCCGCTGCCTCGGGTCCGGAACCGAAGGTCTCCTCGTCCTTGGAGCAGTGCCACTCGCTGTAGCTCACGTCCTGGAACTGCAGCTGGAAGGAGCGGAAACCGAGTGCCCACATGGCGTCGATCTTGCGGGTGAGCGCCTTCACGTCCCCCGCGTCGGCCAGGCACATCGACTGTGCCGGCGCGACGGCCCAGGCGAGGGTGACGTGGTTGCGGCGCGCCCGATCCGCCAGCTCACGGAACTCCGCCCGCTGGGCCGCCGGATACGGGTCGCGCCAACGGGCCTGCCGGAACGGGTCGTCACCGGGCGCGTACAGATAGCGGTTCTGCTTGGTACGTCCCATGAAGTCGAGCTGCGCCAGCCGCTGCTCGGGGTTCCAGGGCTCTCCGTAGAACCCTTCCGTCATGCCGCGCAGCGCCGTCGCCGGCCAGTCGCGTACGACGACGCCCGCCACGGACCCCTTGCCGTCCACCAGTTGGCGCAGGGTCTGCACGCCGTGGAAGAGGCCGTCCTCGCCGACGCCGTCGAGCGCGATCGTGTCCCGGCCCGCGACCCGGCCCACGGCGAGGCGGTACCCGCCGGACGGGAGGTCGGCGCGCTCCGGCGCGCGCAGGGAGCGCAGCGCCGACGCGGCATCGCCGCCGCCGACGAACACCACGGGGCCGTGGCCGGGAAGACCGGTGTGCACGGTGCGTACGCCCGAGGCGCGCAGCCGCTCCTCGAGGAGTTCGACCGCGTACGGGTCGGAGGAGGGGTCGGCGACGACGGTCGCCTCGTCGCCCAGCCGTACCGCCTCTCCCTGGGCGCGCAGCGACTGCGGGCGCGGCCACACGGACGGGGTGGTCCCGGCGGAGTCCTCGGGGTCCTGTGAGGTGCCGGCCGGGGAGCCGGGTTCCTGCGGATGGAGGGTCGCGCCGTGCGCGCCTGACGCGCTGCCGAGCAGACCGCCGATGACGGCAACCGCGACGGCTGCCGCCGTACGCCTCCTGGCTCCGAGCCGCACGGCCGTCTCCCCTCGGTCTCCCCTGCCATTCCGGTCGGTTTCGAGCCCACCACCACCACCGTCGGAGTGTCAATGTGCGTGGCCGTTGTGCCCTTTTTGCCGTGCGTGGTGAATGATCGGAGGCACCTGATGACAGGCAGGCGAATGTGACACGGAACACGTCGGCCGATCGTGTACGTCTGCGGTCCCGCCCGTTGGGTAGGGCTGCTGTGACCCCTCATGTCAGCTTGGAGTGATCGAAGTGGCCGCATCCGCACACCTGCTGCTCTCCGCCCTGTCCAAACAGGTTCCCGGCCAGGTTCCCGGCCCGTCCAAACCTGCCGCGAGTGCCTGCCCGCTCGCACACGAGGTTCCGCTCACCAGCGAGCCGCCGTTCGCCTGCGACGTTCCGCTCACGAGCGAGCCCCCCCTCGCTCACGCCGCCCCCCTCACCAGCGAGCCGCCGCTCGCCGACATCGCGCCTCTCACCAGCGAGCCGACCGCTCACGGCACGGCGGGCGGTGCGGAGTCGCCAGGAGTCTGAAGGAGTCCGTATGGGCCTTGCCCGGCTTGCCGAGCTGCACGGAGTCGCCACCACGTTCTCGCCGTCCGAGGGCGTCACCGTCGCGGTCCCGGACGCCACTGTCGTGGCCGTTCTCGCCGCGCTCGACATCGACGCGTCCACGCCGGAGGCGGTGCGGGCGGCGCTCGACCGGGCCGAGCGCGCGGCCACGGAGCGGCTGTTGCCGCGCACGGTGGTCGTGTGGCAGGGCCCGGACGGCCAGGGGCCGGGGCTTCCTCCGGAGCTGAGCGTCCTGCCGGGCGGGACGGTGCTCCGTGTGGCGCTGGAGTCGGGGGAGGAACTCTCCTGGACCGCCCCACCGGAAAATCCCCGCGCCGCCCCCGACACCGACGCCGCCCCCGATACCGACACCGACGCCGACGCCGCCCCGGACGTCGACCCCGACGCCGGCGTCGAGCCCGTGCGGCTGCGCCTGGGCGTCCCCGGCACGGCTCCCGCTCGCCCGCCCCGAGGGCTTGCCACGCCGGACCACCCACCCCAGGGGCCTGCCGCCCCGGATCACTGGGACCCGGAGGCCGAGGACGGCGATGCGGACCCCGCGCCGTGGCCGCAACTGCCGCTCGGTGTCCACCGGTTGAGCGCGGACGCGCCGGACGGGCGCTCCGCCCGGGCCACCCTCGTCGTCGCCCCGGACGGCGCCCCCGGCCTCGAAGGGCGATCGCACGGCTTCCTGGTCCAGCTCTACTCCCTTCTGTCCGCCCGCTCCTGGGGCATGGGCGACCTGGGCGATCTCGCCGAACTCGCCACCTGGTCGGGACGCGCCCTCGGCGCGTCCTTCGTCCAGGTGAACCCGTTGCACGCCGGCGTACCCGGGGCGCCCACCGACCCCTCCCCGTACCGCCCCTCCTCCCGCCGCTTCCCGGACCCCGTCCATCTGCGCGTCGAGGACGTCCCCGAGTACGGGTACGCGGCCCCGCCCGCCCGTCGGCGGCTGGAGGAGTTGCGTGACAAGGGGGCGGAGCTGCGTGAATCGGTGCTCGCCAAGGGTGCGTTGATCGACCGCGACGCGGTCTGGGAGCTCAAGCGCGAGGCGCTGGAGATCGTGCACCGCATCCCCCTCGGTCCGGGACGCCACGCCGCCTACTGCGCCTTCCTCGCCGAGCAGGGCCGCGCGCTGGAGGACCACGCCACCTGGTGCGCGCTGGCCGAGGTGCACGGCTCCCAGTGGCACGACTGGCCGGCCGGCCTGCGTGACCCCCGCTCACCGGAGACGGCGGCGGCCAGGACCGAGCTGACCGACCGGGTCGACTTCCACAGCCGGCTGGTCTGGCTGACCGACGAACAGCTGGCCGCCGCCGGACGGGCGGCACGAGAGGCCGGGATGCGGGTCGGCATCGTCCACGACCTCGCCGTCGGGGTCCATCCCGGCGGCTCCGACGCATGGGCGCAGCAGGACGCGTTCGCCGCGGGCATGTCGGTCGGCGCCCCGCCCGACGCGTTCAACGCCCACGGTCAGGACTGGGGGCTGCCGCCCTGGCGGCCGGATGCCCTGGCGGCGTCGGACTACGCCCCGTACCGGGGACTCCTGCGCGGCATCCTGCGCAACGCGGGCGCCCTGCGCATCGATCATGTGATGGGTCTGTTCCGGCTCTGGTGGGTACCGGCGGGCAGCCCCCCGACCGAAGGCGCCTATGTGCGGTACGACGCGGAGGCGATGCTCGCGGTCCTCGTCCTCGAAGCGCACCGTGCGGACGCCGTCGTCATAGGGGAGGACCTGGGCACCGTCGAGCCCGGAGTGCGTGAGGCGCTTTCCCGGCGGGGCGTGCTCGGCACCTCCGTGCTCTGGTTCGAGCGGGACTGGGACGGCGACCGGCGGCCGCTGCCGCCCGCCAAGTGGCGCGAGGGCTGCGTCGCCACCGCCACCACCCACGATCTGCCGTCCACGGCGGCCCGGCTGACCGGCGGCCATGTGGAGCTGCGCCACCGGCTGGGCCTGCTGGGCCGTCCTCTGGAGGAGGAACGCACCGAGGACACGGCGGACGTGACCGAGTGGCTCGCCCTGCTCGGCGACCTCGGTCTGCTGCCCGAAGGCGCGGACGACGAGGAGGGCGGGATCCGTGCCGTCTACCGCTATCTGCTGCGCACACCGGCCCGGATGGTCGGCATCTGGCTGCCGGACACGGTGGGCGACCGCCGGCCGCAGAACCTGCCGGGCACCTGGGACCAGTACCCGAACTGGCGGCTGCCCGTGTCCGACGCCGAGGGGCGCCCCGTGGGCCTCGAGGAGCTTGCCGCCTCACCCCGGCTGCACCGCCTGCTGGAGGTCTTCGCGGCCCGTACGGCACCCCCGGACGCGCGGCCGTCATAGCCGTTCGCTACGTTGGGGACCGTGGACAAGAAGAACGCCTTGCGCGCCGGCGCCGTCGCGGCCGGTACGACGCTGATGATGCTGCTCATGTCGTCCCCCGCGCTTGCGCTCACCCCGGACGACGGCGACGACCCGGGTCCCGGCCTGAGCGTGGTCGAGACCCTCGGCCTGTACGTGGTGGCGCCGATCGCCCTGTTCGCGGTGATCGCGGGCCTGGTGATGGTGCTCGACAAGTCCAGGAAGCAGAGCTGACACAGGACTGATCGCGTCCTGACGGCGCCCGGGTGTGCGATGCGCCCTGGGCGCCTTTGTCATGCCCGAAGTCCTGGCGGCCCCGAGTCCTGGCGGCCCCGAGTCCTGGCGGCACCAACCTGGCGGCCCGGAGACCCCGGTGCCCCGGTGTCCGTGGCCGGGGCGCGTGCTGTCCGTCCCGGTGGCCGTGGCCCGGCGGCCCGTCTGCCCTCCGGCGTTCCGCCCGCGCCGCGCCTTCGGCTCCTTCAACAACCCGTCGAATGCATTCGACGGCCCTGACGCCCTCTCCGTGTGACGGCCGTGCCGGCACGGCGTCGGCCGTGTGTGCCGAGCACCAAGGCCTCGAGGTCCGTCCATGGAGGCGCACGCGCCCTCGGCCAGTGACCCGCCGGGTTCGCCCTGGTGCCGCTGCTCGGCGACTCTCGGACGCGGCACCGCCGGCCCGGCCCTCCGCCGGCCCGGCCCTCCGCCGGCCCGCTAATGCCCGCGGTCGGCGGATCCGTGCCCTCGAACCGTGGATCCTCGGTGGCAGCGGGCCATGGTTCGAAAGCACCCACCGCCTGGGGAACCGTCGGCTTGGTGGACGCCGGGACGAGGGCGCTCTGGTGCCCCGGACGAAGGCGGAGCGCCGGGACCGGAGCCGCGCCGGACCGCCAGCACCACATGGCCGTGGCGGCGGTCCGGCGCGGCTTTGAGTCTGCGCCCGTCCTGTCCCCGGTCAGGCCTCGCGGGGCAGGACCTTCATGGGCATGCGGTCCGGGTGGGCCACGGCTGAGGCGACCTCCTTGGGCGTGTGGCCCGGGACGGGGCGAAGCTGCCACCGGGCGAGCACCGTCGCGAGGGCGATGGTCGCCTCGGTCCACACGAAGGAGTCGCCGATGCACTTCCGGTTGCCCGCGCCGAACGGAATGTACGCCTGGCGAGTGATCTCGCCGCGGCGCTCCGGCAGCCAGCGGTCGGGATCGAAGCGGTCCGGCTCGTCGTAGAGCGCCGGGTCCCGGTGCATCGCGTAGAGACTGAAGCCGACCTCCGTGCCCACCGGGAGAAGGTGGCCGCCCAGTTCGACGGGCGCGGTGGTGCGGCGCATCAGCATGGTGACGCCGTGGAGGCGGATCACCTCGTCGAGCACGCGGCGTACGGCCACGAGCTTCGGGACGTCCTCGACGGCGACGGGACGGTCGCCGACGACCTCCCTGATCTCGGCCACCAGCTCCGCCTCGACACGCGGGTGCAGGGCCAGTTGGTGGAAGGTCCAGGACAGGGTCGACGCCGTGGTCTCCGCGCCGGCGAAGAGGATCGTGCTCAGCTCGTCCCGCACCTCGGTGTCGGTGAGGGACTCGCCCGTCTCCGAGTCCCGGGCGGCGAGCAGTACGGAGAGAAGGTCGTTGTGCTCGCTCGGTCCGGCGCTGCGGGTGGTGGCGACCACCTCGTCTATCACAGAGCGCAGTCGGGCCGCGGCGGCGTCGAACTCGCGGTTGGGGCGGATCGGAAAACGGTCCAGGAACTTGGGGGACGCGGCGCGTATCAGCAGGTTCTGCAGAACCACCGGCAGGTTCTCCCGAATGGCGACCACCGCCGGCTGCCCGATGTCGGTGGAGAAGAGCGTCGTGGCCAGTGTCTCGATGGCGAACTTCGCCATCGCCTGCTCCATCTCGATCTCTTGTCCCGCCGTCCAGGAGTCCGCGAGCGCACGGGCGTTGGAGCTCATCGCCTCCGCGTACGCGGTGATCCGCTGTGGATGGAACATCGGCTGGATGAGCCTGCGGTGCCTGCGGTGCACCTCACCGTCGGCCGTGGCGAGGCCGTCGCCCGCGAGCGGCCGCAGCCGGTCGAAGAAGCGGCCCTTCTCGAAGCTGCGGGCCTGGCGCACGGTGACCTCGTGGATCAGCTCCGCGGAGGTGGCCACGTACATGGGCATGGTGCCGAGGTTCACCCGGACCAGGTCACCGCTCGCCCGCAGGGACCTGAGGAAGCCGAGCGGGTCACGCCACAGTTTCAGGGCATGGCCGAGGAGCGGCACCGCGCCGGGAGCGACGGGCACCGACTGCAATGCGGCTGGCTGCGTTCCGACTGACACCGGACCATCCTTTGCTGTAGGCGTCTACACGCTTTGCTCGACCGGACGGCGACCGGTCGGCCGCGCGGCACGCGCGGGCACGAGCTCCCACCACCAGGCGATGGCGGGGATGTCCAGTGGTTCGTGGCGGTCGTCCGTGGGGGTGTCCCTGAAGGCCGGGGGCAGGTCCGCCGGGTCGTCCGGTGTCGTGTAGCGCACGGAGCTGATGCCCCAGTCCTGGGCGCCGCGGATGAAACTGGAGAGACTGCGCAGGTACTGCCGCAACTGCGGGCTGCCCTCCGCCGACAGTTTCTCGGTCAGGCGCAGGTACAGGCACATCACGCGGTCCCGCTGGGCTATCGCCGTGTTCAGGGCCTCCTTCGTGGACGCCCCCTGCTGTTCCAGCACCCGCAGGGCGTTGAGGTAGTAGCCCTGTGACCTGCGCTCCTTGTGGTGGGAGAAGATGTCGTTGTCCCAGGTGATGACGAACGACGCCATCTCGGCGGCTGCGCGTACCGCCCTGCTGTCGCGCTCGTGCGGCTGGAGCTCGTAGCCGTACCCCATCTCCAGCAGCGGCAGAACCACGGACGTGGCGCCGTCGTAAAGGCGCATGAGGGTGTAGTCGTTGAGGTCGGGAACCGTGCCCGCACGCCGGTGCGCGGCCTCCCAGACGACGGAGAAGAAGTACTCGCCCAGGGCGTCCACCCAGCGGGCCGCCTGACCGGCGGTCCCGTAGCGGTCGACCCGCGTCCGCAGGTCGCGCAGGCCGGCGGCCAGCGTGTCGTCCTGCATCATCGGCGCCTCGGGGTTCTGCGCCACGCGGATCAGGCGGTGCAGAAGACCGGCCAGCTCGCCGGGCCGGTGGCCGAGTTCGCCCTCCTCGCAGTGGCCGTCGTCGACGCCGAACAGCCACAGGACGAAGTCCGCGAGAAGGGAGACGACTTCCTCCCGCCCTTCGGGCAGGATGCGTGCGGAGAAGGTGCCGATCGCCTGGGTGACGAGTTTGCCGCGCAGTTCGTCCGAGCCGATACGAAACGTTTCTGCCCAGGCCGCCGTCTGTACATCGATGTCGGCGTGGCTGGGGTGGATCGCCGGTGGGATGGGAGAGAAGATCGGCGGAACGGACAACTCGGGCTCCACGGCGGCCTGCCTCTCGATGTCGGTGTGCCCTGTGTCGACGCCCGTTGGTACGTCTGACCCGCACTCCGATACTGATCAACTATCGCGCATAGTACTCAGCCCGATTGGCCGATCCAATCGGATGATCTCCTCGTGAACCGGCCACATCGGGTCGTGTGCGACGGAACGCTTCAGGAACGCCGCAGTGACTTCCACCACGGGGTCCGCCCTGATTCCTGGGCCGACAGGGCATCCGGTGCGGGCCGCGGGACGACCGGCACGGTCGCCGGCAGCGGACCCGGCATGGTCGAGGCGAGCTCGTCGGGCTGCTGTGCGGTGCCCCGGCCCTTCCTCAGCGGCGGGGCGAACCGCACCGGCAGGGAGACCAGTCGCTGGGACAACCACGCGGCACTGGAGCGCAGTTCCGTCTCGGGGACGCCGAGCTGCAGATCAGGCAGCCGGGCGAGGAGAGTGTCGATCCCCGTGTCCGCGATGGCGCGGCCGATGTCCTGGCCGGGACACTCGTGCGGGCCGCTGCTGAAGGCGAGATGAGCCCGGTTCCCGAGCAGTGGCCTGTTCGGATCGGGCCGGATCGCCGGATCCACGTTGCCCGCCGCGAGGCCCAGCAGCAGCATGTCGCCGCCGCTGATCTGCTTGCCACCGAGCACGGTGTCGCCCGTGGCCCAGCGCCCCGTGACCGCGGAGAGCGGCGGCTCGTCCCACAGGACCTGCTCCAGGGCGTCGGGCAGCGTCATGTGTCCGCCGGCCAGGTTCGCACGGAAGCGCCTGTCGGTGAGTACCAGGCGCAGGGTGTTGCCGATCAGGTTGACCGTGGTCTCGTTCGCGGCGACGAGGACGAGCCGAAGGTGCTCCATGACCTCGTCGTCGGTGAGGCCGGCCTCGTGTCCGATCAGCCGGCTCGTGAAGTCACGGCCCGGCTCGGCCTTCTTCCTGGCGGTCAGAGTCCGCAGCGTGTCGACGACGAAATCGTTGCTCGCGAGGGCCGTCTCGCTGCCCTTCATCAGGTCCAGCGCCGCGTCCACCAGCCCCGGCCCGTACTCCTCCGGCATGCCGAGCAGCTGGGTCATCACCAGCATCGGCAGCTTCTCAGCGAAATCGCCGATCAGGTCCGCCTGCCCGGTCGCGGCGAAGGAGTCCACCAGCTGGTTCGTGTACCGGATCACATAGCGTCGGATACCGCGCCGGTCGAACTGCTCGAGTCCGTCCCGTACCGCCGACCGCAGGCGCTCGTGTTCGGCGCCGTCGGCGAAGACGCAGATGGGCTGCCAGCCCACCATGGGCAGGAGCGGGGAGTCCTGGCCGACCCGGCCCTGCTGGAACATGGACCACAGCCGGGAGTTGTTGGAGAACCGCGACGGCGAACGCATCACCTCGAGGTTCTCCCGGTGCCCCAGCACCAGCCACGCCGGCAGGTCCCCGTGCAGCAGCACCGGTGCCACCGCGCCGTGCTCCCTGCGCAGGAGCTCGTACATCGCACGCGGATCCGACTCCGCCTCCGGCCCGTACAACCGGCGCAGCGCGTTCGGCGCCATGCCGTGGGCCGGGCACCCCGGCGGCGGGACGGGGGCCGTGGGGGCGGAGCCGTCGGGGGCGGGAGTGGTCATGACGCCTCCTGCGTCGTGGCAAGGGTCTGGAGATAGCGCATGAGCGTCATCAGGACGTCCCGGCTGGAGCCGCGCTGCCGCGCGTCGCACAGCACGATCGGCACCGACGCCGGCAGGTCCAGTGCGGCGCGCAGCTCCTCGAGAGGGTGTTCCGGTGCGTCGGGGAAGGTGTTGACGGCGACCACGAACGGCACGCCGCGTTCCTCGAGCCGCCCGATGACGTCGAAACTCACCTCGAGCCGACGGGTGTCGACGAGTACGACGGCGCCCAGCGCGCCCTCGAACAGGCCACGCCAGAGGAACCAGAAACGTTCCTGGCCCGGAGTGCCGAACAGGTACAGCACCAGCTCCTCGTTGATGCTGATGCGGCCGAAGTCCATCGCGACGGTGGTGGAGGTCTTGCGCTCCACACCGTGGGTGTCGTCGACGCCGACCCCGGCCTGGGTCATCGTCTCCTCCGTCGTCAGCGGCCTGATCTCGCTCACCGAACCGACGAGAGTCGTCTTGCCGACGCCGAATCCACCCACGATGACCACCTTGACGGCCGCCGTGGCCGTCTCCGGCAGCACGTCCTCGCTCCGCGGGCCGACGGCCTGCTCAGAGCTTTTGAAGTCCATCGATCACTGCCTCTATCAAAGCGCGGTCGGGGAGACGGGCGGCCTGGACGGGTGCGCGTGCCAGCACCTTGTCCTCGGCCAGGAGATCGCTGAGCAGCACGGTCACGACGCTCACGGGGAGGCCGAGGTAGGCGGAGATCTCGGCCACGGAGAGCGGTGCCTGGCAGATACGGATGATCGCCGCGTGCTCCGGCTGCATTCCGGGTGCGGGACCCGACCTGGCCACGATCAGGGTGACCAGGTCGAGCTCGGTGGGCGAGGACGATCCGCTGCGGCCGCCGGTGATGACGTAGAGCCGCTCGGGACTGCCTTCTTCCCAGTCCTCGCCCGCGTTGCTCACGCGGTCTGTCCCTCGTGCCGCGGCTGCGTGCTCAGGTGCTCTCCGATCCGCAGCACGAGATCCCGCATCCGCTGGCCCATCAGCCCGGCGTCCACTCCTTCGTCGGCCAGCACCGCGAGGTACGCGCCCGCCCCCGCCGCCATCAGATAGAAGAAGCCGCCGTCCATCTCGATGACGACCAGGCGCATCTGCCCGGCGCCGTGCGGCAGTTCGGAGGCGACGGCGGCCGCCAGGCTCTGCAGCCCCGCGCAGGCGGCGGCCAGCCGGTCGGCGGTGTCGGTGTCCCCGCCGTACTGGGCCATGCGCAGACCGTCGGCGGACAGGACGACGACGTTTCTGGTCTGCGGAACGCCCTCCGCCAGGTCCTTGAGCATCCAGTCCATGTTGGTCTGGTTGGACTGCCGCTGAATCATGGCTGCTTGTTCCCCTTGCTTGGCTGGGTGGTGTCACCGGACAGGCCGCTCTGGAACGCGGCCAGCCACATTCCGGGCTGCACCGGCGCTGCGGCCCCGTCCTCCGAGGCGGCGGAGGGAGGACCGGACGCTGCGGACGCGGCGGGGACCCCGTCCCCGGCGGTCATCGCGGACGCAGCTGACGCGGCGGGCGTCTCCGGTGCGGCGGGTACGGTCGCGCGGGTCTTGCGGCGCCGCTGCGGCAGCCCGTTCGCTGTGCGTTCCGTCACCACTGGTACGTCGTCTCCGGCCAGGGCCGCCGCAGGAACGGAGGCCGAAGGAACAGCGGCCGCAGGGACAGCGGCCGCTGCCGGGACCGAGGCCGTCGGACCGGTGACCGGCCTCGGCAGCCGCTCGTAGGTGTTCGAATCAGCCGCGCGAGGCCCGGAGGAGGTGCCGATGCCGTGCGCGAGACCGGTCGCGGAGGAGGTCGTGGTGATCAGATCCTGCGGTACGACGAGCACCGCCCGTACGCCGCCGTACGCGGACGAGCGAAGCGAGACCTGGAAGCCGTACGCCTGGGCGAGCCGGCCGACCACCGCGAGGCCGAGACGCGGGGTCTCGCCCAGGTCGTTGACATCGATTCCCTGCTGCGCCTGGCGGAGCATCCGCTCGGCCCGCAGGCGGGCCTCCTCGCTCATGCTGACGCCGCCGTCCTCGATCTCGATGGCGATGCCCGACTGCACGTCGACAGCGGTCAGATGCACCTTCGTCTGCGGCGGCGAGTAACGGGTGGCGTTGTCGAGCAGCTCGGACAGCGCGTGGATCAGCGGCTCGACGGCGGTGCCGACGACGGCGACCTCCGAGACCGAGTGCAGCTCCACCCGCTGGTAGTCGAGGATCCGCGACATGGCACCGCGCAGCACGCTGTACAGGGGTACGGCCCTGCTCCACTGACGGCCCGGGCGGGCGCCGCCGAGCACGGCGATGGAGTCCGCGAGCCGGCCGATGAGAGCCGTGCCGTGGTCGATCCGGAGCAGGTCGCCGAAGACGCTCGGGTTCCGGCCGTGCCGGTCCTCCATCTCCCGCAGTTCCTGCGCCTGCTGGTGGACGATGGCCTGAACGCGGCGGGCGATGTTCACGAACGCGCGCTGGGCGGACTCGCGCAGGTCCTCCTCCGCGCTCACCGCCTCGACGACCGAGCGGAGCACAGCCCGGTGTTCGGCCGGGGCGTCGATCGACGACAGCACGTCCTCGGGGAACTCGCCCTTGCGGAGCTGTTCCACGACCTGGGGCAGCAGGTCGCCGGTGAGCCGGGTGGTCTCGGCGGCCTGCCGTGCGATGGCCTCGTCCTGCTCGGCGACGGTCCGCCGCAGCCGGGCCACCGTTCTGCCGCGTCGCATGACCTCGGCGCACGCGGCGGTGACCGTGACGACCGCGACGACGCAGATCGCGGCCACGACGGTGCGGGCCGAAGCGGAGACCAGGGAGACGGCCGCGATCGCGGCCGCGACGGTCGCGGCGACGGAGAGCTGCCAGACAAGGCGGGCCGGCGGTCGCGGACTTCCGGTCGACGTTCCCTGTCGAACCATCAGCATCCTCAGAATCGTACGGTGGAAGATCTTTATGACGACGGGCCGGAGCATATCCCGGTCTGGACCACCGGTTTGACGGCGGGTCATGTCCCTGACGCGAACTGTGCGGCGGTAAATGGCAACAGGGCACGCCGAGTTCACCCACCGGGTATTGACAGGACGCCCCGGCACCGGGGCGTCGCAAAGGCGCCCCGGAACCGTGACGGTTCCGGGGCGCCCCTGTGGAGAGGAAGCGGACTACTCCGCCGCGGCGTCCGCGGCCTGGGCCTTCAGCGCGCGTTCGACACCCGCGCGCGACTCCGAGACCAGCCGGCGCAGCGCCGCGTTCGGCTCGGCGGACGAGAGCCACGCGTCCGTCGCGTCCAGCGTCTCCTGCGACACGAGCAGCGCCGGGTACAGACCGATCGCGACCTGCTGCGCCATCTCGTGGCTGCGGGAGTCCCACACGCCCTTGACCGCCGCGAAGTACTTCTCGGCGTACGGCGCGAGCAGTTCACGCTGGTCGGTCTGGACGAAACCGGCGATCACCGACTCCTGCACGGCGTTCGGGAGCTTGTCGCTCTCGACGACGGAGGCCCATGCGTCGGCCTTCGCCTCCGGCGTGGGCCGTGCCGCCCGCGCGGTCGCGGCGTGGCGCTCACCGGCGGCCGTCCTGTCCCGCTCGTACTCGCCCGCGATGTCGTCCTCGTCGAAGACGCCCACAGCGGCGAGCCGTTCCACGAACGCCCAGCGCAGCTCGGTGTCCACGGCCAGGCCCTCGACCGTCTCCGTACCGTCCAGCAGCGCCTGCAGCAGGTCCAGCTGCTGCGGGGTGCGCGCGGTCGCGGCGAACGCCCGCGCCCACGCCAGCTGGTGGTCACTGGCCGGCTCCGCCGCGCGCAGGTGCGCCAGCGTCGCGTCCGTCCACCGGGTGAGACCGGTCTCGCGCCAGGCGGGCGCCGCGTAGAGGTCGATGGCCAGCTTGACCTGCCGGTGCAGCGACTGCACGACGCCGATGTCGGACTCCTTGCCGATCCCGGACAGGACCAGCGCCAGGTAGTCGCGGGTGGCGAGCTCGCCGTCGCGGGTCATGTCCCAGGCCGAGGCCCAGCACAGCGCGCGCGGCAGGGACTCGGTGAAGTCGCCCAGGTGCTCGGTGACGTTCTTCAGCGAGACCTCGTCGAGGCGGACCTTCGCGTACGACAGGTCGTCGTCGTTGAGGAGGACGACGGCGGGACGTGTCTGCCCCACCAGCCCGGGGACCTCGGTCAGCTCGCCGTCGACATCGAGCTCCACGCGCTCGCGGCGCACCAGCTTCCCGGCACCGTCCAGGTCGTACAGGCCGATCGCGATGCGGTGCGGCCGCAGCACCGGCTCGCCCTTGGCGCCCGCGGGGAGCGCCGGGGCCTCCTGCTTCACGGCGAACGCGGTGATGACGCCGCTGTCGTCCGTGCTGATCTCGGGGCGCAGGATGTTGATGCCGGCCGTCTCCAGCCATGCCTTCGACCAGGTCTTCAGGTCCCGGCCGCTGGTCTTCTCCAGCGCGCCCAGCAGGTCGGACAGACGGGTGTTGCCGAACGCGTGCGCCTTGAAGTACGCCTGCACGCCCTGGAAGAACTCGTCCATGCCGACGTAGGCGACGAGCTGCTTGAGAACCGATGCACCCTTGGCGTACGTGATGCCGTCGAAGTTCACCAGGACGTCATCGAGGTCGCGGATCTCGGCCATGATCGGGTGCGTCGACGGCAGCTGGTCCTGCCGGTACGCCCAGGTCTTCATCGAGTTCGCGAACGTGGTCCACGAGTGCGGCCACCTGGAGCCCGGCGCGTACGCCTGGCAGGCGATCGACGTGTACGTGGCGAACGACTCGTTCAGCCACAGGTCGTTCCACCACTCCATGGTGACGAGGTCGCCGAACCACATGTGCGCGAGCTCGTGCAGGATGGTCTCCGCCCGCACCTCGTACGCCGCGTCCGTCACCTTGGAGCGGAAGACGTACTGGTCGCGGATGGTGACGGCGCCCGCGTTCTCCATCGCGCCGGCGTTGAACTCCGGCACGAACAGCTGGTCGTACTTGGCGAACGGGTACGCGTAGTCGAACTTCTCCTGGAACCAGTCGAAGCCCTGCCGGGTGACGTCGAAGATCGCGTCGGCGTCCAGGTACTCGGACAGCGACGGACGGCAGTAGATGCCGAGCGGCACGGACTGCCCGTCCTTCTCGTACGAACTGTGGACGCTGTGGTACGGGCCGACGATCAGTGCCGTGATGTACGTCGAGATCCGCGGCGTCGGCTCGAAGCGCCAGACGTTGCCGTCGGGGCCCTCCGGCTCGGGCGTCGGAGAGTTCGAGACGACCGTCCAGCCCTCGGGGGCCTTCACCGTGAACGCGAAGGTCGCCTTCAGGTCCGGCTGCTCGAAGCTCGCGAAGACGCGACGCGCGTCCGGCACCTCGAACTGCGTGTAGAGGTACGCCTGCTGGTCCACCGGGTCGACGAAGCGGTGCAGCCCCTCGCCGCTGTTCGTGTACGAGCAGTCGGCGACGACCTTCAGTTCGTTGTCGCCCTCGCGCAGATGCTTCAGCGCGATCCGCGAGTCGCGGAAGACCGCGGCCACGTCCAGCGACTTCCCGTTCAGCACCACGTCGTGGACCGCGGGTGCGACCAGGTCGATGAACGTCTCCGCGTTCGCCTCCCCGGACGCGAAGCGCACGGTTGTCTCGGACCGGTAGGTCCCGCCTTCCTGCGCCCCGGAGAGATCGAGGTCGATCTCGTACGAGTCAACGGTGAGCAGGCGCGCACGCTGCTGCGCCTCTTCACGGGTCAGGTTTGTGCCAGGCACCCGGTCATCTCCTCGGTTGTGATGTTTGCGGCTCATCCTTCCACGCGGCACAGGGCACCCGCCCTGGGGATTCGTCCGCTGTCGTCACGGCGGGAATCGAGCCGGAGGGGCGGACAGCCCGGAGGGGGCGGGCGCCCACACGGCGCCCGCCCCCTCCGGGCTGTCGCAGGACCGGCCGTGCGGCGTCAGCCGCGCAGCTCCTCCGCGACGAGCTCCGCGATCTGCACCGCGTTCAGCGCGGCGCCCTTGCGGAGGTTGTCGTTCGACACGAACAGCGCCAGACCGTTGTCCACGGTCTCGTCCGCGCGGATGCGCCCCACGTAGGACGCGTCCTTGCCCGCCGCCTGCAGCGGGGTCGGGATCTCGGACAGCTCCACGCCCGGCGCGTCCTTCAGCAGCTCGTAGGCGCGCTCCACGGCCAGCGGGTCCGCGAAGCGGGCGTTGACCTGCAGCGAGTGGCCGGAGAAGACCGGGACACGGACGCAGGTGCCGGAGACCTTGAGCTCCGGGATCTCGAGGATCTTGCGGGACTCGTTGCGGAGCTTCTGCTCCTCGTCCGTCTCGTGGGACCCGTCGTCGACGAGGTTGCCGGCCAGGGGGAGCACGTTGAAGGCGATCGTGCGCTGGTAGACGCCGGGCTCGGGGAAGGCCACCGCCTCGCCGTCGTGCGTCAGCTCCGCCGCACGGTCGGCGACGGCCCTGATCTGGTCGTCGAGCTCCGCGACGCCCGCCAGACCGGAGCCGGAAACGGCCTGGTACGTGGTGGCGACCAGCGAGACGAGCCCCGCCTCCTGGTGCAGCGGCTTGAGGACCGGCATGGCGGCCATCGTCGTGCAGTTCGGGTTGGCGATGATCCCCTTGGGGCGGTCCTTGATCGCGTGCGGGTTGACCTCGGAGACGACGAGCGGCACCTCCGGGTCGCGGCGCCAGGCGGAGGAGTTGTCGATCACGACGACGCCCTGCGCGGCGACCTTCTCGGCGAGCGCCTTGGAGGTCGCGCCGCCGGCGGAGAAGAGCGCGATGTCGAGGCCCGTGTAGTCGGCGGTCGAGGCGTCCTCGACCGTGATCTCCCGGCCCTCCCACTCGATCGTGGACCCCGCGGAACGGGCCGAGGCGAACAGCCGGAGCTCGTCCACCGGGAACTTCCGCTCGGCAAGGATCCTGCGCATGACCGTGCCGACCTGCCCGGTGGCTCCGACGATTCCGACCTTCACGGGGACTCCTCCGTACGTATCTGCGGCCTGGTGCCGCTCCATGATGCGTATGTCCCCACTCACCTTGTCCAATCCGTTGTCCGATGGGCGGGACGTGTGAGACAGAACATGCAGGCGGGGCGGGCGCTTCCCGAAGCGCCCGCCCCGCCGTCGTGCAGACCCGCGTGCTACTCGGTGATCTTGCCGATCACCACGCTGCCCGCGCCCGCGACCGTGCCGCGGCTGTTCAGCAGCTGCACCTCACCGAAGAACTGGCGTCCCTCGGGAGCCGCGCCGGCGACCACGACCTCGGCGCCGACCTGGGCGGAAGCACCGTTGGCCAGCTGGACCGTCTTGCCGGTGTCGACCTTGAGCGTGCCGAGCGACGGGGAGAAGAACACATCGCGGTAGTCGAACTCGGTGGTCCCGGCCGGGACCGAGTAACCGTCGACCACGATCGTGTAGGTGCCGGCGGCCGGCTTGATCAGGCTCACCGCCTCCTCGGAGTCGCCGTCCGCGGCCTGGCCGACCACGGCGCCGTCCTTGAGGACCACCAGGTCCAGGTCAGCGCCGGTGTCGGACGTCGAGCCGATCGCCACGTCGAGGCGCTCCACGCCCTCACCGATGGTGACGGTGGACTGCTGCGACTCGCCGTCCGCGATCGACGGACGGGCGACCTTCGCCGAGCCCAGGGAACCGCCGGCCAGCTTGCCGTCGATCGCCCCGAAGCCGTTGGTGACGTTCCACTCCACGGCGGTCGGCGTGCCGACCTTCGCCTCGGGGAGCGTCTTGACGGCCGGGTCGAAGTCGGCGCCGAGCACCGTCACGTCCAGCTTGTACGGGTTGTCCAGCAGCGGGGACGTGCGCCGCGACTCGACCTCGATCTCCCAGACACCCGGCATCGGGTTCTCGTAGGACCGGACGTCCGGACGGCAGGTGTTCGCCGGGTTGGTGTAGTTCGGGTAGCAGTTGATCGTCGACGTCGGGTCCGACGGCACGCCGTACGGGTGGATGCCGATGAACCGGGTCTGGCTGCCCTCGGCGAGCCCGCCCATCGCGATCTCGAGGTTCTTGGCGCCCTCGGGGACCGTGACGAAGTACGACGTGTGGCTGTTGCGCTGCACCGAACCGGACTTCGAGACGGTGTAGCCCGGCTTCGCGAGCTGGTCGGTGGCGACCACGGTGGCCAGGATCTGCTTGTCCACGCCGACCGTGCCGCGGTCGTTCGCCTCCAGGATCGCGCTGTGCACGCCGGCCGTCTTCGGCCGGGCCTGCACGGTGACGGTGACCGGCTGGTTCAGCGGGAGCCGCACCTTGGAGCCGCTGAGCAGACGGAAGGTGCCGTCGTTGTTCTTCCAGCGCAGCGTGTGCTCGACCGCCTTCTTCGGGCCGGTCGTGCGGGTGATGGTGACGTCGTACGTCTTGCTCCCGCCGACCTTCAGACCACCCTCACGGTCGTAGAGGCCGGTGCCGAAGCCCGGCGTCTTGAGGGCGAAGTCGATCGCCGTGTCGACCGGTGCCTTGACCGCGTACTCGTGGGCGGCGACGCCGCGCTCGATCTGCTTCCAGGCGTCGACGACGTTGATCAGACCCGCGCCCTGCTCGTGCGCCTGCACACCGTCGATGCGGTCGGCGGTGCTGGTGAGAGCGGTGCGCAGCTGCGCCGGGGTGAGCTCGATGCCGTGCTGCTTCGCGGCGGAGATCAGCAGCGCGGCCGCGCCGGCCGCCTGCGGCGAGGACATCGAGGTGCCCTGCATCATCGAGTAGCCGGGAGGCAGCTGGTAGCCGGCCTCGGCCACCGGGCCGCCGGGCGACCAGGTCTGCGTGGTGTTGACCGCCGCGCCGGGCGCGGTGAGCGTCGGCGTGAAGCCGCCGTCCTCGCGCGGACCGCGGGAGGAGAAGGGCAGCATCGCGTACGGCTTCTCGACACCGGAGCCGTAGTTGGCGGCCCAGGTCTCCTTGGAGATGGACGCGCCGACGGAGATCACCTTGTCGGCCACGGCCGGGTCGCCGAGCGTGTTGGTGCCCGGACCGGAGTTGCCGGCCGAGATCACCAGCTGGACGCCGTAGGTGTCGATGAGCCGGGTGTAGAGCTCGGCACGCGCGTTGTTGCCGTCGTTCAGCGCCGGCAGACCGCCGATGGACATGTTGACGATGTCCACGCCGCGGTTGATGACCAGGTCGGCCATGCCCTCGGTGAGCGCGATGTTGGTGCAGCCGCCGCTCCAGGTGCAGGCGCGGGAGGACACTATCTTCGCGCCGGGCGCGGCACCGTTCATCCTGCCGCCGAAGAGGCTGTTGGCGGCGGTGATACCGGCGACGTGCGTGCCGTGCGAGCCCTCGATGACGCCGATGTTGACGTAGTCGGCGGTCGCACCGGCACTGTTGTAGACGACGTCCGTGCGGACCTCGATGACGAACGGGATCCGCTCGGCGATCTCGGTCTTGGGGTCGTCCTTGCCGAAGTAGCCGACCTGGAAGCCGTTCTTGTACGGCTTCATCAGCGTGTCGTTGGTGAAGTCGGCGTCGTTGTTCAGGTCGACGCGCGCGGTCCGGGTGCCCTCGTCGTAGAGGACCGCCCAGACGTCGGTGGTGTCGCCGTCCCGGTTCAGGTCGCCGGCCATGTCGCCGCCCTTGGTGGCGGCCTCGGCGAACAGGTTGAAGCGGTGGGCGCCGGCCGGGGCGCTGTAGGTGCGCCCGTTCACGGCGAACGTCGGGCCGGAGACGGCCGTGTTCATCCGCAGCCAGGTGCGGTCGCCGTCGGCCACCGGGTCCGTCGCCGTGACCCAGTCGACGATCTTGCGCTCGCCGGTGGTGGTCTTCTGCAGCGCCGGGTGGGCGATGTCGACACCGGAGTCGAGGACACCGATGGTCACGCCGCGGCCGTCGGCCTTCGGGTGCTTCTTGACGAAGTCCACCGCGCCGGTCTCGAAGGACGGGTTGTACGGGTTCTTCGCCGGCGTCCTGCCGTCGGGGGCCGGGTACTGCCCGACCTGCGCGTCGGCGGTGCCCGCGGCCTTGACGGTGTCACCGGCCGGGGTCGGGTCGTCCAGCTCGATCTCGTGCTTGAGGTCGATGCCGTGCACGCTGGAGAGCTTGGCGGCCGACTTGAGAGCCGCCTCCGCCTTGTCCGTGGGCAGCGTGGCACGCACATAGCCGAGCTCGTCGAAGGTGCGACCGACGACGGAGCCCTTGACGGCGTCCAACTGGTCGGCGACCTGCTCGGTCGCTCCCGGAGCGGTGGCCACCATCACGGTGACACTCTTCTCGCCCTTGGCCTCGGCCTCGGCGAGCAGTTCCTCGTCGGCCGCACCGAGCTTGTCCGAAGAGGACTTGGCGGTCTTCACTTCCTTGCTGCCGGCCGGGTCCTCGGCGGGAGCAGAGGCGAAGGCCGGCACGACGCCGGCGGCGACGAGCGCGGCCACCATCGAGGCGGCCGCGGCGACGCGGGCGACGCGTCTGTGACCGGGCGTCGAGCGTCCTGTTGCGGAGCTCTCAGATTGGGGGGTCATCAGCATCCCTGTTTGTGAAAGAAAGGGTCCGGAATACGGTGCCGGATGACCGCTCAGCCTGTCGTAAATGACAGGGGTTTGTGGAGGGTTGATTGAGACGGGATGTGTTCATGGCGTATTTCCGCCACAGGATGTCCTGCGCCATGCGGTACGAATCGGGTGTTATTGCCCCCTCGAGTCTGGTCGGCCGCTAATCTCACCCAATGAACAAGGAGTTGAGGGTCGCGGCGTACGCCGTCTGCATACGGGACGATCAGATCCTGCTCGCCCGGTGGGTCGCGCGTGACGGCACGAAGAAGTGGACGCTGCCCGGCGGAGGAATGGACCACGGCGAGGACCCCCTCGACACCGTCGTCCGCGAGGTGGCCGAGGAGACCGGGCACACCTCGGAGATGACGGCCCTGCTCGGCCTCGACTCGGTACGCCGCCGCTACCCGCGCAAACTGGGCGCGTTCGCCGACTTCCAGGGGCTGCGGATCGTGTACGAGGGCCGGATCACCGGCGGCGAACTGCGCAACGAGACCAACGGTTCGACGGACCTGGCCGCCTGGCACTCCCTGGCGGCAGTGCCTGACCTCGATCGTGTGGAACTCGTCGACGTCGGCCTGGAGCTGTGGCGTTCCAGGCCCGCCCTCGGCAGGGCCGTTCAGCGGGGCAGCACGACCACGTAGGCGGCCGGCTCGCGGTCCGCCGCGGCCATCAGCGCCGTCCGCACCACGGTCGCCTGCTGCTCGGGCGCCTCCCGCAGCTTGCGGGGCGTCAGGTGCACGACGGTGATGCCCAGACGCTCCAGGTGATCCCGCCTGCGCGCGTACCGCGACCACTCGGCGTCCTCGTCGTGGCGGGGTGCGCGGGTGTCCAGCTCCACGGCGACGGCCTGCTCCGGCCAGTACGCGTCCACCCCGCCGAGGCGGGGACCGCCGGGAAGACGCAGGTCCACGTTCCACAGCGGGTCGGGCAGACCGCCGTCGCGCACCAGCCCGTACAACCGGCCCTCGGCCAGCGTCCGGCCCTCGGCGAGCAGGTCGTCCACGGCGCACACGACGTTCGGCCGGTCCAGCAGCCGGGCGTCGCTCAACTCCCGCACCAGAGCGGCCGGCTCACAGTGTCCGCCGCGCACGGCCTCCGTCATCAGCCGGCCGATCAACCGCGTGTCGTCCAGCTGCGCCACGGCGTCGGCGAGCGCGCGGGGCGCGGGCGCGACGGGGACGCCGGTGATCTGCTCCGCGACCGGCATCGTGTGTCCCCTCAGCAGCCGGGCACACCCGGTGGACCGCAGCCGACGCGTACGCGGCACGAGCACGTCCACTACTTCCAGCGCCGTCAGTGGCGGCCCCGCGGAGAACCCGTGCAGTGCGAGCGCGGCGAGCCCGGTGACCATGGCTTCGCCGTACGGGGCCGAGTTCCGTCGCTGGGCCGGCAGGACGGGCCGGCCGGCGTACAGCAGCGCGGCGTGCAGCCGCTCCTCGCCGGTGGGCGGACCCGCGTGCAGCAGGTACACCCCTGGCAGCAGCACCTGCCATGCCCCACCGGGCCGGCACTGCTCCGCGACCCGCGACGGCGCGAGCCCTCGGGCCCGCAGCTGCGCACCGGACACGACGCCCCGGAGGGGGTGGGGGCCGGGAGTGGCCTCGGTGAGGGAGGGGAGGGAAGTGTTGGGCTGGTTCATGCCGATGAGATGCCCGCGTCGCCGGTCCGGCCTAACCGCTGTTACAAACCCGTCGACAATTCAGGACATCGCTGTCCTAAAGTACGCACGTTCGACTGCCGATCAGGGCCCCTGCGTCGGCTCCTGGCTACCGGGGCCGCCCCGGGGGCGGGCGCGCGGCCCATCCCGGTCCCGGACGCGCGGCACGCACGCCCCGGTCCCGGACGCGCGGCACGCACGCCCCGGTACCGACACGCGGCACGCACGCCCCGGTACCGACACGCGGCCCATTCCGGGGGCGGGGCCGAGCCCCGCCCCCGGTCGGAGACTCAGGCCCCGTCCCGCTCCTGCGCCCGCAGCGCCCGCGCCAGGTCGTCCCGCGACTCGGCCACCAGCCGCCGCAGCGCCGGCGCCGCCGCGCCGTGCGTGGCGAGCCACTCGTCCGTCGCGGCGACCGTGGCTTCAAAGTCCTGCAGCGACGGGTACAGCCCGCGCACCACGTCCATGCCGATCTGGATCGACCGCTCCGCCCACACCCGCTCGATCACCTCGAAGTACTTCGAGACGTACGGCGCGACGAGCGTCCGCTGCGTCGGCTGGACGAAGCCGGAGATCGTCGCCTCGACGAGCGCGTTGGACAGCGCGTCCGACTCGACGACCGCCGCCCACGCCTGCTCCTTGACCGCCGCCGACGGACGCGCGGCCAGGCAGCGAACCTCATGCCGCTTGCCCGACGCCGTGTCGTCGCGCGCCAGTTCCGCCGCGATCGCGGTCTCGTCGGCGACGCCGTGCGCGGCGAGCGGTTCCAGGAACGACCAGCGCAGCTCCTGGTCGACGTCCAGTCCGTCGATCTTCTCGGTGCCTTCCAGCAGGCCGCCCAGCAGCCGCAGGTCCGCCTCGGACTCGGCCGCCGACGCGAAGAACCGTGCCCACGTCAGCTGGTGCTGGCTGCCCGGCTCCGCGGCGCGCAGTTCCCGCAGCGCGCCCTCGGCGGCCAGCCGGCCGCCTTCCTCGCGCCAGGCCGGCGCCACGTAGTGGACCAGGGCCGACCGCGTCCACGCGTGCAGCATCTGCAGCACACCGATGTCGGTCTCACGCCCGGCGAACCGCAGCACCAGGGCCACGAAGTCCCGGGCGGGCATCAGCGCGTCGCGCGTCAGGTTCCACAGCGCGGACCAGCACAGCGCCCGCGCCAGCGGGTCGGTGATGTCGCCGAGGGAGGCCCGCAGCGTCTCCAGCGACGTCTCGTCGAAGCGGACCTTGCAGTAGGTCAGGTCCTCGTCGTTGACCAGGACCAGCCCGGGCCGTTCCTCGCCGGCCAGTTCCGGAACGACCGTGCGCGCTCCGGTGATGTCCGCCCCGGCCTGTGCGTAGCGCACCAGCTCGGTGCCCTCGACTCGGTACAGGCCGACGTGCACCCGGTGGGGACGCAGCGTCTCGCCGTCCTGGGCGATCGCGAGCTCCAGGACGCGCCCGTCCTCGCCGCAGGCGACCTCGGGTGTCAGCGAGTTGACGCCGGAGGTCTCCAGCCAGGACCGCGACCACTCCTTCATGTCGCGCCCGGACGTCTCCTCCAGCACGGACAGCAGGTCGCCGAGCCGGGTGTTGCCGTACGCGTGCCGCTTGAAGTAGCGCCGCGCGCCTTCGAGGAACGCGTCCCGCCCCACGTACGCGACCAGCTGCTTGAGCACGGACGCGCCCTTGGCGTACGTGATCCCGTCGAAGTTGAGCTTGGCGTCCTCGAGGTCACGGATGTCCGCCGTGATCGGGTGGGTCGACGGCAGCTGGTCGGCGCGGTACGCCCATGCCTTGCGGTTGTTGGCGAAGGTGACCCATCCGTTGGTGAAACGGGTCGCCTCCACCATCGAGAACGAGCCCATGAAGTCGGCGAAGGACTCCTTGAGCCACAGGTCGTCCCACCACTGCATGGTGACCAGGTCGCCGAACCACATGTGCGCCATCTCGTGCAGGATGATGTTGGCGCGGCGCTCGTAGGCCGCCTGCGTCACCTTGCCGCGGAAGACGTACTCCTCGCGGAACGTCACGCAGCCGGGGTTCTCCATGGCGCCGATGTTGTACTCGGGCACGAACGCCTGGTCGTACTTCCCGAACGGGTACGGGTAGTCGAAGTGATCGTGGAAGAAGTCCAGGCCCTGCTTGGTGACGAGGAAGATCTCGTCGGCGTCGAAGTGCCGGGCGAGCCCCTTGCGGCACATCGCGCCCAGGGGGATCCGCAGCACCTCTCCTCCCCCAGAGCCTTCGGCCTGGGAGGTACCCCCGGGCATCTCGCGCTCGTACACGTCGGTCACGTAGTGGTACGGCCCGGCGACGATCGCGGTGATGTACGTGGAGATCGGCGCGGTCTCCGCGAAGCGCCATGTCCCGTCCTCGGCGCGGGCACCCTCCCGGTTGCTCCACACGGTCCAGCCCTCGGGGGCCGTCACCTCGAACCGGAACGGCGCCTTGAGGTCGGGCTGCTCGAAGCCGGCGAAGACACGGCGGGCGTCGGCGGGCTCGTACTGGGTGTAGAGGTAGACCTCGCCGTCCTCGGGGTCGACGAACCGGTGCAGACCCTCGCCGGTGCGGCTGTACGCGCACTGCGCGTCGACGATCAGGACGTTCTCGGCGGCCAGGTTCTCCAGTGCGATCCGCGAGCCGTCGAAGACGACGGCCGGGTCCAGCCTCTCGCCGTTGAGCGTGACGGCCGTCACGGCCGGTGCCAGCAGGTCCACGAAGGTCGAAGCGCCCGGCTCCTCGGCCCGGAACCGGATCGTGGTCACGGACCGGAAGGTGCGCGGCCCGGAGGTGTTCTCGGGCTCCCCGACCGCGGAACGCACGTCGAGGGCCACCTCGTACCCGTCGACGGACAGCAGCCCGGCCCGGGAACGGGCCTCGTCGCGGGACAGATTCTCACCGGGCACAAGCACTCCTTCGTGTCTCGTTCGAACAGGAACGATCCTCCCATGGGAATCGCGGGGGTCGTCGGCGGCGTTGCCCCGATGAGGCGCGCAGGGCGCCGCCCTTCTCGAGGAGTGATATGTCGCACAACGGCAAGACACCCGTGGACTTCTGGTTCGACCCGCTGTGTCCGTGGGCCTGGATGACCTCTCGCTGGATGCTGGAGGTCGAGAAGGTCCGCGATGTCGAGGTGCGCTGGCATGTGATGAGCCTCGCCGTGCTCAACGAGGACAAACTGGACGAATTGCCTGACGAGTACCGGGACATGCTCGAGAACCAGGCGTGGGGCCCGGTGCGCGTCGTCATCGCCGCCCAGCAGGAGCACGGCGACGAGGTCGTCGGCAAGCTCTACACCGCGCTCGGCACCCGCTTCCACAACGAGGGTCAGGGGCCCGTCCGTGAGGCGGTCGTCGCCGCGCTCCAGGAAGTCGGTCTGCCCACCTCCCTCGCCGACTTCGCGGACAAGGGCACCTATGACGCCCAGCTGCGTGCCTCCCACAAGGAGGGCATCGAGAAGGTCGGTCAGGAGGTCGGCACCCCGGTCATCGCGGTGCCCGGAGCCGACGGTGAGCAGATCGCCTTCTTCGGCCCGGTCGTCACCCCTGCCCCCAAGGGCGAGGAGGCGGCGAAGCTGTGGGACGGCACGTTGATGGTCGCCTCGATCCCGGGCTTCTACGAGATCAAGCGGACCCGCACCCAGGGCCCGATCTTCGACTGACGCGTCCCGCCCCGTCCCGCCCCGTGCCGACGGCGAACGGCCCCCGCGAGTCCTGTCCTCGCGGGGGCCGTTCGTCATGCCGCCTGCCCGGTGAAGGCTGAGAAGACGATCACGAGCAGGGCGTTTCGGGGCGCCCGGGGTGTCCGGGTCAGGGGGCGATCAGTGGCGTGCGGCCCTTCGCCCCGGCGTAGCGCTTCGCCACGTCCTGCCAGTTCACGACCTGCCACATGGCGTCGATGAAGTTGACCTTCTGGTTCTTGTACTGCAGGTAGAAGGCGTGCTCCCAGGCGTCGAAGACCAGGATCGGCACGGTGCCCTGGCCGACGTTGCCCTGGTGGTCGTAGACCTGCTCCACGATCAACCGGCCGCTGACCGGCTCGTAGGCGAGGACGCCCCAGCCCGAACCCTGGGTGGTCGCCGAGGCCTTGGTGAGCTGGGCCCGGAACCTGGCGAAGGAGCCGAAGGATTCGGAGATCGCGTCCGCCAGTTCGCCGACACCGTCCTTCTCGAGCGGCTCGCCGCCGCCGTCGCCCGTCATGTTGTGCCAGTAGATGCTGTGCAGGATGTGCCCGGAGAGATGGAACGCGAGGTTCTTCTCCAGCCCGTTGATCGTTCCCCATGCCTCCTTGTCGCGCGCCTCCTCGAGCTGCTCGAGGGTGTCGTTGGCGCCCTTCACGTACGCGGCGTGGTGCTTGTCGTGGTGGAGCTCGATGATCTCGGGGCTGATGACCGGCTCGAGCGCCGCGTAGTCGTACGGAAGTTCAGGAAGCGTGTAGATGGCCATGGTCCGGTGGTCCCTCCGGCTGCCAACTGCTTATTGCCAAGCATATGCAACTGCACGCTAGCAGCAAGAGGGGCCGGTGCTGATCAGCACTCCGCCCCGGGGGCGATGCCTTGAGACGCGCCCGCCCTGAAACGCGCCCGCCCTCAGACGCGCCCGCCCTGAGACGCGCCGGACCCCCGGGCCGCTGGGGCCCGGGGGTCCGGGTGTGTCGTGTGTCGTGTGTCCGCGCCGCGTCCGTGCGGCGTCCGGGTCGCGCCGCTGCGCGAGCGGCCCGCCCTCAGTCCGTCCTGCCGGCCCCGGCGGCCGCCCCGGGCTCGCGGGACTTCTGGATCGCGTAGCCGATGATCGCGAGCACCAGCGTCAGGATGCCGGTGCCGAGCAGCTGCAGCCGGGTCTCCTCCTCGCGGAGCATCAGCGCGAAGACCGTGACCATGCCCGCCAGCGACAGCAGGGTCAGACTGGGGAAGAGCCACATCCGTACGACCAGCTTCTCGGGCGCCTCGCGCTCGGTGCGCCGGCGCAGCAGCAGCTGGGACACGGCGATGAAGAACCAGACGACCAGGATGATCGCGCCGATCGTGTTGAGCAGCCACATGAAGATGTCCTCCGGCCGCCAGTAGGACAGCAGCACGCAGAGGAAGCCGAAGAACGAGGAGACGACGACGGCGGTGCGCGGCACTCCGCCGGAGACCTCGCCCAGCGCCTGCGGTCCCTGTCCCCGGGCGACCAGCGAGCAGGCCATGCGGGAGGCGCCGTAGATGTTGGCGTTCATCGCCGAGAGCAGGGCGACCAGCACGACGACGTTCATGATCTGTCCGGCGGCGGGGATGCCCAGGTGGTCCAGGGTCGCGACGTAGGGGCCCTTGTCGACGACCGCCTTGTCGTGCCACGGCACCAGGGTGACGATGACCGCCATCGAGCCGATGTAGAAGACGGCGATACGCCACATCGCGGTGCGCACGGCCTTGGCGACGCCCTGCACGGGGTGCTCGGACTCGGCGGCGGCGATGGTGACCGTCTCCAGACCGCCGTACGCGAAGACGGAGGCGAGCAGACCGACGATCAGGCCCTCGGTGCCGTTGGGCATGAAGCCGCCGCCGCCCGTGAGGTTGGTGATGCCGGGGGCTTCCGTGTCGGGCAGTACGCCGACGATCGCCAGGACGCCGATGCCCAGGAACAGCACGATCGCGCCGACTTTGAGGGCGGCGAACCAGAACTCGAACTCGCCGAAGTTCTTCACCGCCGCCAGGTTGGTGCCGCAGAACACCACCATGAACAGCGCCACCCACGCCCACTCGGGGGTGTCCGGGAACCAGCCCGTCATGATTCCGGCGGCGCCGATGGCCTCCAGGCCGACGGCCACGCAGAGCAGGAACCAGAACGCCCAGCCGGCCGTGAATCCCGCCCATGGCCCGATGGCCCGCTCGGCGTGCACGGAGAAGGAGCCGGAGGCCGGGTTCGCCGCCGACATCTCGCCCAGCATGCGCATCACCAGCATGACGAGCAGACCCGAGAGGGTGTACGCGACGACGATGGACGGGCCGGCCGCGGCGATACCGGCTCCGGAGCCGACGAAGAGCCCGGCGCCGATGACGCCGCCGAGGGCGATCATCGACAGATGGCGTTGTTTGAGGCCGTGCGTGAGCGGTGCGTCGGCCTGCTGGTCGACGGGCGTGGGCGCGGTGGTCCGAGACATGGGCGTGCCCTGTTCATAGCTGAGACGGGGGAGCGGACCAGTCTGGGCACGAGCCCCGCTTACAGGGAATAGATGTCCGCTATACGGTCACGATGTTCACGGAAGGTCAACAGTCGTTCACGAGGCATCCACATCTCGGGTGCTGTCGCGCCGCGCCCGGTCCCAAGGGGCGACCCTGAGGCGCCGCGGCCGCCCCTCGCTCGGAGCCGTCGCGAAAGGACCGCCGTCGGCTCGGTTCGGGGTGCGGTCGCCGTTCCGCTCCGATTATGGAATCCCTACAGTCTTCCCGAGTACGCGTCGTTCGCGCAAAACCGCGCTCCACGCCCCGTACCTCAGTGACGAGCATCACGTCGGGCTCGGCATGTCCGCCGCTCTTTGTCGGAAGTCCATCAAGCCGTAACGCGCCGCTTTGTGGGCGACTGCTGGTGATCGAGTGATTCTCCGTGGGCTACGGTCACCCTGTCCCGAACTGCCCTCACTCTTGCGGAGTCCCGATGAGCACTGCTGCCGCCCCCGTCCGATCGGGGCTCGTCCTCGCCGACCTGCTGCCCCAGTCCCGCGTCCGGGACATCACCCTGGTCGTCGGCGGCGCCGCTCTCACCGGCCTCGCGGCACAGATCGCCGTCCCGGTCCCCGGCTCACCGGTCCCCGTCTCCGGCCAGACCTTCGCCGCCCTTCTCGTGGGCACGGCGCTCGGCGCCCGCCGGGGCTTCCTCTCCCTCGCCCTGTACGCGGTGGCCGGCATGGCCGGGGTGCCGTGGTTCGCCCAGGCCACCTCCGGCTACGGGATGCCGTCCTTCGGATACATCCTCGGCATGCTGCTCGCCGCGACCGTCGTCGGTGGCCTCGCGCGCCGCGGCGCCGACCGTTCGGTGCTGCGCATGGCGGGCACGATGGCTGCCGGTTCGGCGATCATCTACGCGGTCGGCGTCCCCTACCTGGCGCTGGCCACCGGCATGTCCTTCAGTGAGGCCGTCGCCGCCGGACTGGTGCCGTTCCTGATCGGCGACGCGCTGAAGGCTGCCCTGGCGATGGGCTCCCTGCCCACCGCCTGGAAGCTCATCGGCCGCCGCGGCTGACGCCCGGCCGCAGCCGGAGAAGAGGCCCGCCGGGTCGTACCGCGACTTGAGACCGGCGAGCCTCTTCCGCGTATCCGGACCGTGCACGCCTGCGCCCGGACGGTCGCGTCCTGCGCGATGCGCGCGGCGACGACGAGTTCGGGGCGCCGGACGAAACCGGTCTGGAAGCCCGCCAGTTCGGCTTCGTGGTCCTCGTCACCGGGGGCAGGACATGGGTGGCGGTGGAACACACCGGGGAGGCTCTCCGTTCGTTCCTGTTCGGACGTCACGGCGAGCCTCCCTGGTCACCTGACATGTGCCGTCAGGTTTCCCGTGCCCCACGAGCGCGTACGACAGGAGAATCGCGGGTCCGGCGGCGGCGATGCCCGAGCTCGATCCGACGAACAGGCCTGCGCCGATCACACCACCGATGGCGATCATGGAAAGGTGGCGGTTCTTGAGACCTGCCTTGAGACCGTCAGGGGAGGGCGGCTGACCCGGAGTGCCGGGCTGGACGCTTTCCTTTGTGAGGGTCGTCCGGGGCGTCATGGACGGATCCTTATGTCTCGGTGCCGCTCGGGTTGCGAACTCCGTTTCGTAGCGCTCGTCACTCCGGCGCGCCCCGAGCCCGGCCCCGCGCCGAGTCGCGCCTTCCCCTCGTGCCACACTCGAACCATGCGCGTGTACCTCGGCTCGGACCATGCCGGTTTCGAACTCAAGAACCACCTCGTCGAGTGGCTCAAGGCCCAAGGCCACGAGCCCGTGGACTGCGGTCCCCACATCTACGACGCCCAGGACGACTACCCGCCCTTCTGCCTGCGTGCCGCAGAGCGGACGGCCGCGGACGAGGGCAGCCTCGGCATCGTGATCGGCGGCTCCGGCAACGGCGAGCAGATCGCCGCCAACAAGGTCAAGGGCGTCCGCGCCGCGCTCGCGTGGAGCGAGCAGACCGCGGCGCTCGGCCGTGAGCACAACGACGCCAACGTCGTGGCGATCGGCGGCCGGATGCACACCCTGGAGGAGTCGACCAAGTTCGTCGAGATCTTCCTCGGCACCCCGTACTCGGGTGAGGAGCGTCACACCCGGCGCATCGACATGCTCACCGCGTACGAGACCACCGGCGAGCTCCCTCCGATCCCGGCCCACCACCCGCAGCAGGGCTGAGCGCCCACTCCCATGTGCCGCCGGGTCCGCCCGGCGGCACAGCCATGCCGTCCAGGAGGAGACGACCCCATGCCCGAGGGGCACACGATCCACCGCCTCGCGGAGGACTACCGCGACCGCTTCGCCGGGTGGAGCGTCCGGGTCAGCAGCCCCCAGGGCAAGTTCTCCGGCAGCGCGGCACTCCTCGACGGCCGGGTGCTGGACGGCGCCGACGCGCACGGCAAGCACCTGTTCCTCGGTTTCGAGGACACCGGCTGGATCCACATCCACCTCGGCCTGTTCGGCAAGCTCGGCTTCGGCACCGCTCCGGCCCCGCCGCCGACCGACACGGTCCGCCTCCGTGTCGTGAACGACGAGCACTACGCCGACCTGCGCGGCCCGACCACCTGCGCCCTGATCACCGACGACGAGAAGCGGGCGGTGCACGAGCGGCTCGGCCCCGACCCGCTCAGGCCGTCCGACGGCCCGGACCGGGCCTGGGCCAGGATCTCCCGCTCCCGTACGACGATCGCCGCACTGCTGATGGACCAGAAGATCATCGCGGGCGTCGGCAACGTCTACCGGGCCGAGGTGCTCTTCCGCCACGGCATCGACCCCTACCGGACGGGCAGGGACCTCACGCGCCGGCAGTGGGACGCGATCTGGGACGACCTGGTCGCCCTGATGCGCGAGGGCGTACGCAACAACCGCATCGACACCGTCCGCGAGGAACACACGCCGGAGGCGATGGGGCGCCCGCCGCGGGTCGACGACCACGGCGGCGAGGTGTACGTCTACCGTCGGGCGAATCTGCCCTGCCACATCTGTGCCGGACCGGTCCGCACCGCGGGCCTCGCCGCGCGCAACCTCTTCTGGTGTCCTTCCTGCCAGTCCTCCGCCTGACGCCGCCCGGGGGCCGGGCGGCCGCGGCATGTGCCGGCGGCGGGCCGAGATCGCCGCGCGCGGCGGTGCCTTCGGCCCGTCCGGCCGTCTGATCCGCCGGGACGCTCCACGTCGGGACAGGCATCGCCTTCTGCCCGCCCGGCGGGTCGGGAAACGGCACCCGCTCCCGGACCGCCCGGCGCGCGAGCCCTTCCGGCGCGCGCCGGTCGTGCGTCGGCGCACCTCCTCGCGCGCCTCTGCGCCTTCGCTGAGGCGCGGGAGTCCCAGCCGTACGTCCTCGGCGGGCGTCGCGACTCACGCTCCGGGTCCCGGACGCGAACGTGCCGCCCGCCGCGAACGTGCCGCCCGCCGCGGACGGAGAAGACGGAAACCCCCGTGCCGTACCCCCGCGGTTCTGTTGGCATATGCCACACCTAGCTGCCTTACGCGGCCCGCCGCGACCCGATTTCGAACACAATGTCGCGGGGTCCCCCTGCACGCCGGGGCGGCGGGTGGATAGGGTCCACGGCAATGGCCCGAGGCGCTGCAGCAGACTCGTTCACGGCCCGGATGCGCAGAGCCGCGCACCGGGCCCGCACAGCGCTGCGCCGGTCCGCCGTCGACTACTTCCGCGGTGACGGCTCCGACTGGCTCGCGCTGGCGGGGCTCCTGCTGGCCGTTCCGGCGATCACCTGGGCCACGGTCGTCTCACCGGTGTGGAGTTCGCCGGTGGCGCTGGTCCTGCCGATCGTGGCCGGCGGGCTGCTGCTGCGGCCGGCGAGCCTGCTCGGCCTCTACGCGGCCGCCGCCGCGGCCCTCATCGTCGAGTCCATAGCGCTCGGGCCCTACACGGACGACCCGGCCACGGTCACTCCCGGCGTCGTCCTCGTCGTCGCGGCGTGCGGCCTCTTCGGGCTGCTCATCGCACAGTTCAGGGCACGGGTCGGCGTGCCGTGGCGGCGCGGCGGCACCATGCTCTTTGACCTTCGCGAGCGCATCCGGGTGCAGAGCGCCCTGCCCCGGCTGCCCAAGGGCTGGCACCAGGAGATGGCGCTCCGTCCGGCGGGCGGCCAGTCGTTCTCCGGTGACTTCGTGGTCGCCGCCCGCACGAGCGGCGGCCGCACCCTGGAGGTCGTCCTCACGGACGTGTCCGGCAAGGGAATGGACGCGGCCTCGCGCGCGCTGCTGCTGTCCGGGGCGTTCGGCGGGCTGCTGGGCTCGCTGCCACCGCACGGCTTCCTGCCCGCGGCCAACGGCTATCTGCTGCGGCAGGACTGGGACGAGGGCTTCGCCACGTCCATCCACCTCGTGCTCGACCTGGACTCGGGGGACTACGAGTTGCTCTCCGCGGGCCATCTGCCCGCGCTCCAGCTCCACGCGGGAAGCGGACGCTGGGAGGAGAAGGCCGGCGAGGGGCCGCTCCTCGGTGTCTACGACGGGGCGCAGTTCGACCCGGTCAAGGGCTCCCTGCGCCCTGGTGACGTACTGATGCTGTTCACCGACGGTCTGGTGGAGGCGTCGGGTCGGGACATCAGCGAGGGCATCGACCGTCTCACCGGTGAGGCCGACCGCTATGTCGCCTCGGGCTTCGAGGGCGCTGCCTGGCATCTGATCGAGGCGGTCGCCAAGGACGTCAACGACGACCGGGCACTGCTGCTGCTGTGCCGTCAGGTGTGACGGCGGCGAGTCCTCCCGCACCCCCGGCGCCACCGCCACCGCGCCGTCCCGGCAGCACTCGGGCCAGCCAGTGCGACCGCCCCACGGCGAGCGGGGCGAGGACGGCGAGGATCAGCACGTACCCGGCGATGAACGGCGAGAGCCGGTCGTCCAGTCCCGCGCCGGCCGCCATCGTCGCGAGGATGAGCGCGAACTCGCCGCGCGCGAGCAGCGTGGTGGAGATGTTCGCGGCCTGCAGGGTGTCGAAGCGGTGGAGCCGTGCGGTGACCAGCCCCGATGCCACGTTCATCAGGATGGTCACGGCGACGGCCGCGAGGACCGGCCACAGGACCACCGGCAGGTCGCCGGGGTCGATGGAGAGACCGAACGAGAAGAAGAAGATCGCGCCGAAGGCGTCCCGCAGCGGATGGACCAGCTTGCGGATGCGGTCGCCCGACGTGGTGCTGCCGAGCATCAGGCCGACCATGAACGCGCCTATGGCGTCCGCGACTCCGAACCAGTCGGAGACCCCGGCCACGAAGACGGCCGCGCCGAGGAAGGAGATGACGAGCAGTTCGTCGTCACGGGTGTCGATCAGGCGGCTCACGACGCGGGTGCCGAAACGCGCGACGAGAGCGAGCAGCAGCAGGAAGCCGAAGGCCTTCCCTCCGTCCATGACCGCCGCGGTCAGGTTCTGGGCGCCGGACAGGACGGGCTGGAGCGCTGCCAGGTAGAGGGCGAGGAAGATGTCGTCGACGACGATGATCCCGAGGATCGGCTTCGTCTCGCTGTTGCCCAGCCGGCCGAGATCGACGAGGACTTTGGTCACGATGGCCGAGGACGAGATGCCGATGACACCGGCGAGCACCAGCGCCTCCGAGGTGCCCCAGCCGAGTGCGAAGCCGAAGGCGAGCCCGGCACCCACGTTCAGCGCGAGATACGCCCCTCCGGCCAGCGCCATCCTGCGGCCGCCCGCTTTGAGGTCGTCGAGGTGGAACTCCAGACCCAGGTAGAAGAGCAGCAGGACCAGGCCGAGGGCGGAGAGCATCTCGAGGTCGTGCGGGTCGGAGAGGAGGACGACTCCGGGGGTGTGGGGGCCGAGGAGTATTCCGGCCAGGATGAACAGGGGGATGGTCGGCAGTCCGATCCGGCGGCCGAAGCGGGCGAGGACGGCGGCGGCGAGGAAGGCGCCGCCCATGGCGATGAGGGTGTCTGCGTGGCCGATGGGCTCAATCCCTTCGCATCGGGCACACGCCGGAACGAGGCCACGGCGCGCAATGGTCAAGAGAGTGTCAAGAAAGCGTCAGTAATTAGTTTACCAAACGATTACTTGCCCACTCCAGGTGGCCGGTCCCTGCCGGAGCCCGGTACGCGTAAAGTCGTGCCATGTCGCAGCAGATGCTGACCCTGGCCGAGGTCGAGGCGATCGCCCGCGAGGCCCACGCCGCGCAGCAGGACAAGGCGGGCCGCCCCTACGCGCAGCACATCGCGGCCGTCGCGGAGGGCGTACGCGCACGGGGCGGCAGCGACGACCAGATCGCCGCGGGCTGGCTCCACGACACGGTCGAGGACGACGTGCTGAGCCGTGAATGGCTGGAGGGGGCCGCGCTGCCGCGGTCCGTGAAAGACATGGTCCTCGCGCTCACCAAGGGTGAGGGCGAGGACCTGGAGACATATACGCGGCGCATCCTGGCCACACCCGGCGCGCTGCTGGTCAAACAGGCCGACCTGGCCCACAACGCCGACCCGGCGCGCCTCGCCGTACTCGACGAGGCGACCCGGAACCGGCTGTCCGAGAAGTACGCCAGAACCCGCCGACTGCTGGGCCTGACCGCTGACTAGGCCATGCCCCCACCGGTCACCGGGACGTGCCGGGCTCGGCGGAGTCCTGGCGGAACGCCCACTTCATGTCGGGCTCGGTGACGGGTTTCAGGCCGCGGCGCACAGGGGGTGAGCACAGCAGCGTCACCATGCCCGTCGCGCACACGGTCACCACGACCAGACCGGCCGGGGAACCGAGCCACTGGTTGCTGTCGAACAGACCCCAGAAGTCGGCGGCCTTGATGACGAAACCGTGGAGCAGATAGCCGCAGATGGTGCCGGTGCCCAGCACCGTGAACCATGCGCGGCGACCGGGGACGAGAGCGAGGAACGCCGCGCTCAGCAGCAGCGCGCACCCGAAGAACGCGATGATCACCAACAGTCCCGACCACCACGGCCGGCCCAACTCCTGCACGCTGCTGGACCGGTAGAACCAGCCGAGGTCCATCCGGGGCGCCACCCAGTACGCGGTGACGAGCGCCATGGCGAGGACCGGCACGGTCAGCAGCCGCACCTCGCGCCGGCGCAGCATCTGGAAGTGCTCGGGCTTCATGGAGAGCCCGATGACGAAGAACGGCAGGAACTGCAGCACACGCGCGAGGTTGAGGTCCGCCCCGATGTCCGGAGTGACCGTGGCGAGCGCGCCGATGACCAGCGCGGTCGAAATGGGCCACCGGATGATCCGCCACAGGGGCGTGGTCAGCCGCCAGATGAACAGGGCGGCCAGGAACCACGTCAGGTAGTACGGGTCGAGCAGGCTGACGGGCTGTTCGGGATCGTCGTTCCCGTACCGCGCGAAGAGCGAGTAGGCCACCTCGAACACGACGTAGGGCAGGGCGATGCCCGTCAGCAGTCGTCTGAGCTGGTGCGGCTTTCCCTGATAACTCCGGGAGAAGTAGCCGGAGATGACGATGAAGGCCGGCATGTGGAAGGTGTAGATCACCATGTACAGGGCACGCGTGGCCCTGCTGCCCTCCATCACCGGCTCCCAGGCGTGCGCCACGGCCACCAGGACGATGGCCAGGTACTTCGCGTTGTCGAAGTAGGCGTCCCGGGCGGTGGTTCTGCGAGCCGTCTGCGGGGCGGACCGCAGGCCACTCGAGGCAGCGGTGGCGGCGGTCGCCGCCCCTGCCGTCCGGGTGGACCCGGGTTCCTTGACCTCGGGGGCCGCGGTCCTCTCGTATCCATGCGCTGCGTGGAACATTCGAGGCACCCTAGCCGGGCCCATTCGATTTCGTAAAACATGCCGCGCGGCCGTGTCATTCGAATGGGAAACCGTCACCTATAGGCCCGCCCGCACCCGGTGGACGGCCCTGAGCAGGGCTTGTCTCCCGAAGCGGAAGCCTCGCGTGAATTACCTCACCACGCATCCTCGAATTTCTCGTGACCAAAGTGTGGGGACGCTGAAACGGGGCAGGTCGAATCCCTGCTCGTATTTCACCCGACCGGTCCTGGCGGTTGCGCTGAAAACCGCGGCGCAGCGCTGCCGCAAGGGGAAGAACGAGGTCCCCGCCCTCGCCGGTGGCGGGAACGGGGACCTGATGACCGGTGGTCCGAGGATGCCGCGGGGCGTCAGGCGCGGGGTCTCGGCTCCGCCCCATCCCGGCGGAACGCCCATTTCATCTCGGGCTCCGTCACGAATTTCATCACCCGGCGCACAGGCGGTGTGCACAGAAGCGTCATGATCAAGAGGATGGCCACGGTCACCGCGACCCTGCCGGTCGGCGTGCTCAGCGACGGGTGGTGATCGAAGAGGCCGGCGTATCCGGCTCCGCGGATCAGGAAGCCGTGCAGCACGTACCCGCAGATGGTCCCGGCGCCGAGGACCGTGAACCAGTGCCGCCGGGCGGGGACCAGGGCGAGGAACGCCGCGATCAGCACGAGCGTGCAGCAGAACAGCACGCCGGCCCGGATCAGCCCCGGCCACCACGCCAGCCCGATCTCCTGGACGCTCCTGGACCGGTAGAACCAGTTCATCGGGATGCTGGGGGTCACCCAGTAGGTGAAGGGGATCGCGCCGGCGAACACGAGCACGGCGAGCGCCCTCGGCCCGCGCCGCCGGAGGAACCGGAAGTGCCCGGGCTTCATGCACAGGCCCAGTACGAAGAACGGCAGGAACTGCAGGACCCGTACGAGGTCGAGGGCGGGGCCGATGCCGGGGGTGACGGTCGCGAGCGCCGCGATGACCAACGACACGGCCAGCGGCCACCGCACCACCCGCCACAGCGGGGTCGTCAGCCGCCAGATGAACAGCGCGAGCAGGAACCACATCAGATAGGAGGGCTGAAGAAGGCTGATGGGCTTCTCGGGGTAGTCGGTCCCGTATCTCGCGAAGAGCGTGTACGCCACCTCGAAGACGACGTAGGGCAGGGCCACTCCGGTCAGGAGTCGTCGCAGCTGATCCGGGCGGCCGGTGTAACTGCGCGAGAGGTAACCGGAGATCAGGATGAACACCGGCATGTGGAAGGTGTAGACGAACATGTAGAGGGCGCGGGTGGCCCGGCTGTACTCGATCACATGGGGCCATACATGGCCCAGGGCCACCAGCAGGATGGCCAGGTATTTGACGTTGTCGAAATACGGGTCTCTGGGTGTGGACTTGGAGGCCGGCTGCGTGGGGGGATTCAGGCCGGTGGTCGTGGGGACCGAAGTGGTGACGGCCTGCGTCGTAGGGACGGACCCCGTCTCCTCGGCCTTGGGGAGAGAGGGCCTCACGTATCCATGCGCAGCGAAGGGCATTCGAGGACCATAGCCCGGCCGTTCCATTTCGTAAAAAGGTTGTGCATTCACAGATCACGATTTCATACAGGAGGGAACCTGTGCCGGTATGCCCCGATCCGAACCGGGGTGATTCGGATGTTTCGCCTCGCCGTCGGAAGGTTCTCCCCTCCTCCGGGGCCTCTTGATCTCCATTTGTGACCAGGATGTGGGGACTGTGAAACGATCTGCCTGAATTTCCCACCGCATTTCACTCGCCGGGGACAGGCGGGCCGACCTTGTGACCAGGCCGTCCGCTCGGAGGTCGCGTGATCTTGCCCACGACGGTTCGTCATGACCCAGCAGGGGCAGGTGGGTTGGTGGCACGATGGTGCAGACGGGAGCGGGCTGGGCCGCGCGCTCCCTGGCCGGCAAGGCGGACCGACCGAGGGTGTGATCAGTTGTGGCCATTTCACTGTCAGTGGTGCTTCTGTTGGCGATCGTCCTCGTGGTGCTGATCCGCGGCGGCTCCATAAAGGCCGGGCCCGCCATCGTGGCGGTCCTCTTCGGCTTCTTCCTCGCCTCGACGGGCATCGCGCCGTCGATCAACAGGTTCATGAACTCGATAGCCGAGACGATCAACCAGATCAGCTTCTGAGGGAGGAGCGCCCGCACCCGTCACAGCGGGCTGCCGGCCGCGGCGCGGTGCCGTCAGGCGGGCCGCCTGCAGTTCGCCGTGGCGTGCGATGGCGCCGCCGCTCCGGGACGCGTGTCCCGGGTGGTCTGCCCCGATTCACAACTCGCCTTCCAGGCGCGGAAGATGCCCCACTGTTCCCGTTCCCGTTCCGGCGTCGGCCGGCCCGCGGGCGGGACGGGGCGGCTCCGAAACGCATCAGGGCCAGGTCGGAGGATGAACCTCCGGCCTGGCCCTGAGCCGTTGAGAGCGGGCGACGGGAATCGAACCCGCGTAGCTAGTTTGGAAGACTAGGGCTCTACCATTGAGCTACGCCCGCAATGCTCGCACCGCAGGTCACGAAGGCCGCGGCACGAGAAGCATCGTAGCGGGTCCGGGGCGCACGGTGCACACCCCATGGGTCACGCCGCAAACGAGGGCGGCGCACGCCCGCCGGGCATGTACCCTACGGTTCGCACCGACGGGGTGTGGCGCAGCTTGGTAGCGCGTCCGCTTTGGGAGCGGAAGGTCGTCGGTTCGAATCCGGCCACCCCGACCACCAGCAAGATCGCGTTGTGAGGCGCCTCCTGCTTGCCGTTACTATGCAAGCTGCGTGCCCGTGTGTCTGATGTGCCGGGCCCGATCCGCTGAACCGCCGAGTCCGGCGCCAGCAGAACCCCAAGATGTCAGCCACCAAGGAGACCGAACCGTGAAGAGCGCCGTGGAGACCCTGAACCCGACCCGGGTTCGGCTCACTGTCGAGGTGCCCTTCGAGGAGCTCAAGGACAGCCTCGACGCGGCGTACAAGAAGATCAACCAGCAGGTCACGGTCAAGGGCTTCCGCAAGGGCAAGATCCCTGCCCGAGTGATCGACCAGCGGTTCGGCCGTGGTGCGGTGCTGGAGGAGGCGGTCAACGACGCGCTTCCCAAGCTCTACACCGAGGCGGTCAACGAGGCCGAGCTGAACCCGCTGGGCCAGCCCGAGGTGGACATCACCGAGCTGAAGGACGGCGAGACGCTGGCCTTCACCGCCGAGGTCGACATCCGCCCCGAGATCGAGATCCCGGACTACTCCGGCATCGAGGTCACCGTCGACGCCGTCGAGGTCACCGACGAGGACGTCGAGAAGTCCGTGGAGCAGCTGCGTGAGCGCTTCGCCTCGACCAACCCGGTCGAGCGCGCCGCCGCCGACGGCGACGTCCTCACGATCGACCTCGAGGCCAAGGTCGACGGCGAGGTCCTGCCCGACGGTGTCGCGGAGGGCGTCTCCTACACCATCGGTTCCGGCGAGCTCCTCGACGGCATCGACGAGGCCGTCACCGGCCTGGAGGCCGGCGGCGAGGCGACCTTCACCTCGCAGCTGAAGGGCGGCTCCGCCGAGGGCAAGGACGCCGAGGTCACCGTCAAGGTCACCGCCGTCGCCGCCCGTGAGCTCCCCGAGCTCGACGACGACTTCGCCCAGATGGCGAGCGAGTTCGACACCCTCGACGAGCTCAAGGCCGACAGCCGCAAGCGCCTCGAGAACATGAAGCAGTACGACCAGGCCACCCAGGCCCAGGAGCGCGTCCTCGACGAGCTGCTGAAGCTGGCGGAGGTCCCGATCCCCGAGAAGCTTCTCGAGGACGAGGTCAAGACCCGCAAGCACAACCTTGAGCACCACCAGCTCGGCCAGATGGGCCTCGACCTCGCCAAGTACCTGGAGATCCAGGGCAAGACCGAGGAAGAGTTCGACGCCGAGACCAAGGAGCAGGCGGTCAAGGGCATCAAGACCCAGTTCATCCTTGACGAGCTCGTCAACAAGGAGAAGCTGAACGTCAACCAGGAGGAGCTCACCGAGCACCTCATGCGGCGTGCCCAGTCCTCCGGCATGAGCCCCGACCAGTTCGCCCAGGCCGTCGTCGAGGGTGGCCAGGTGCCGATGCTCGTCGGCGAGGTCGCCCGCGGCAAGGCGCTCGCTGTGGTCGTCGAGGCCGCCAAGGTCACCGACACCAACGGTGAGGTCGTCGACCTCGAGGACGACGAGGACGAGACCGAGGCCGCCGCCGAGGCGGTCGAGGCCGTCGTCGACGGTGAGGCCGAGGAGAAGAACGAGGCCTGAGCCTCGCGCTGACTCTGCTACGGGCTCCGGACGCCACCACGCGCCCGGGGCCCGTACGCGTACAACGGGGCTCCCGCAGGCCCGTGCAGGGGCTCCGCCGGTGCGTCGCCGGACGGCCTTCGACCTTGCGCTCCGAGCGAACAGTTCGGGAAGCGGGATGGCTCTGTCCGACCTGCGCGTTAGGGTCCATGAATACGAGGGCAGGGGAGTCCCCGCCCCCGGTACGAAGACGCTGAGACGGTCGAAGCCGTCAGAGACGAGCAGGTGGATACGTGACGAATCTGATGCCTACAGCCGCCGGCGAGCCGTCCTTCGGTGGTGGCCTCGGCGACCAGGTCTACAGCCGGCTGCTCGGCGAGCGCATCATCTTCCTCGGCCAGCAGGTCGACGACGACATCGCCAACAAGATCACGGCGCAGATGCTGCTCCTTGCCGCCGACCCGGACAAGGACATCTACCTCTACATCAACAGCCCCGGCGGTTCGGTGACGGCCGGCATGGCGGTCTACGACACCATGCAGTACATCCCGAACGACGTGGTGACCATCGGCATGGGCATGGCGGCGTCCATGGGCCAGTTCCTGCTCACCGGCGGTGCTGCCGGCAAGCGGTTCGC
This sequence comes from Streptomyces sp. NPDC003023, assembly GCF_042888225.1. Taxonomy (NCBI): domain Bacteria; kingdom Bacillati; phylum Actinomycetota; class Actinomycetes; order Kitasatosporales; family Streptomycetaceae; genus Streptomyces; species Streptomyces sp. NPDC003023. Next base: position 124,040 of record NZ_JBIAPL010000006.1, on the reverse strand, counting down.
GCTGCCCAACACCGACATCCTCATGCACCAGGGTTCGGCCGGCCTCGGCGGCACCGCCTCCGACATCAAGATCCAGGCCGAGTACCTGCTCCGTACGAAGAAGCGCATGGCGGAGATCACCGCCCAGCACTCCGGACAGACCGTCGAGGCGATCATCCGCGACGGCGACCGGGACCGCTGGTTCACCGCGGAGGAGGCCAAGGACTACGGCCTCATCGACGAGATCATCTCCGCCGCCTCGGGCGTCCCGGGCGGTGGCGGCACCGGCGCCTGAGCCGCACCGCACCGAGCCCCCGCCCGCCGAACGCCACCAGGATGGTGAACACCCATATGAGCAACTTCTCCGGCATCCCCGGTCTGTCAGGCAACTCCGGCGCGTCCGCGAGCGGCCTCTACACCGGCCCCGCGGTGGACAACCGCTACGTCGTCCCCCGCTTCGTCGAGCGCACCTCGCAGGGCGTGCGTGAGTACGACCCGTACGCGAAGCTCTTCGAGGAGCGCGTGATCTTCCTCGGCGTCCAGATCGACGACGCGTCCGCCAACGACGTCATGGCGCAGCTGCTGTGCCTGGAGTCGATGGACCCGGACCGCGACATCTCGATCTACATCAACAGCCCCGGCGGTTCGTTCACCGCGCTGACCGCGATCTACGACACGATGCAGTTCGTGAAGCCGGACATCCAGACGGTCTGCATGGGCCAGGCGGCCTCCGCCGCGGCCGTACTGCTGGCCGCCGGTACGCCGGGCAAGCGGATGGCTCTGCCGCACGCCCGCGTCCTGATCCACCAGCCGTCCTCGCAGACCGGCCGTGAGCAGCTCTCCGACCTGGAGATCGCGGCCAACGAAATCCTGCGCATGCGTGAGCAGCTGGAGGAGATGCTGGCGAAGCACTCGACCACGCCGCTGGAGAAGATCCGCGACGACATCGAGCGCGACAAGATCCTCACCGCCGACGGCGCGCTGGCATACGGCCTCGTCGACCAGATCGTCTCCACCCGTAAGAGCACGGCCGCGTCGGCAGCCTGACCGGCCCGACGGCCCTTGGCGCGGTACACGACAATGTGTGAACCGCGCCAAGGGGGGCCCGAACGGGGGGCTCGGCAAGGTACCGTCGAATATGAGGCACCAGGAGCCGGCTGAACCAAGCCGCTCCCAGGCGAAGGGGAAGCACCTCGTGGCACGCATCGGTGATGGCGGCGACCTGCTCAAGTGCTCGTTCTGCGGAAAGAGCCAGAAGCAGGTGAAGAAGCTCATCGCAGGCCCCGGGGTGTACATCTGCGACGAGTGCATCGATCTCTGCAACGAGATCATCGAGGAGGAGCTCGCGGAGACCTCCGAGGTGCGGTGGGAGGAACTCCCCAAACCGCGAGAGATCTATGAGTTCCTGGAGAGCTACGTCGTCGGCCAGGAGCCGGCCAAGAAGGCGCTCTCGGTCGCGGTGTACAACCACTACAAGCGCGTCCAGGCCGGCGAGAACGGCGGCGCGCAGGGCCGTGACGACGCGATCGAGCTCGCGAAGTCCAACATCCTTCTGCTGGGCCCCACCGGCTCCGGCAAGACGCTCCTCGCCCAGACCCTCGCCCGCATGCTGAACGTCCCGTTCGCCATCGCCGACGCGACGGCGCTCACGGAGGCGGGTTACGTCGGCGAGGACGTGGAGAACATCCTGCTCAAGCTGATCCAGGCGGCCGACTACGACGTCAAGAAGGCCGAGACCGGGATCATCTACATCGACGAGATCGACAAGGTCGCCCGTAAGAGCGAAAACCCGTCGATCACCCGCGACGTCTCCGGCGAGGGCGTCCAGCAGGCGCTGCTCAAGATCCTGGAGGGCACCACCGCGTCCGTGCCCCCGCAGGGCGGCCGCAAGCACCCGCACCAGGAGTTCATCCAGATCGACACGACGAACGTGCTCTTCATCGTGGGCGGCGCCTTCGCCGGCCTCGAGAAGATCATCGAGTCCCGCGCGGGAGCGAAGGGCATCGGCTTCGGCGCGACGATCCGCTCCAAGCGCGAGATCGAGGCGAGCGACCAGTTCCAGGAGGTCATGCCGGAGGACCTGGTCAAGTTCGGCATGATCCCCGAGTTCATCGGCCGCCTCCCGGTCATCACCTCGGTCCACAACCTCGACCGCGAGGCTCTGCTCAAGATCCTCGTCGAGCCGCGCAACGCGCTGGTGAAGCAGTACCAGCGGCTGTTCGAACTCGACGGCGTCGAGCTGGACTTCGACCTTCCGGCCCTGGAGGCCATCGCCGACCAGGCCATCCTCCGCGGCACCGGCGCACGCGGCCTGCGCGCCATCATGGAGGAGGTCCTCCAGTCGGTGATGTACGAGGTCCCGTCGCGCAAGGACGTCGCCCGCGTCGTCATCACGAAGGACGTCGTCCACAACAACGTCAACCCGACGCTGGTCCCGCGCATCGTGAAGGACGACGGCAACGGCCGCCACGAGAAGAGCGCGTAAGCACGCGGCACACGCGAAGAACACGGAAGGGGCGCCCGGTCGTTGACCGGGCGCCCCTTCCGTGTGACGGGTGGTGTCACGCCTTGACGCGGATCGCCTTGCGGGTGTCCACGGTCAGCTTGATCGCCGTCTCCTTGTCGATGCCCTTGGTGGCGTCGCCGGGCGACACCATCGCGAGGGTGCTGTGGTCGGCCCAGACGCAGAACCAGTCGGTCTTGTTCTTCTTGGTCAGCGCGTCCTTGCCGCTGGCGGCCTGGCACTTCATGAGGCCGTTGAAGCCGTCGGGGGTGACCGCCTCCGGCGAGCCGACCATCTTGGGGCCGTCGCCGGTGCTGGACGCGGAGTCCTTGTTGATCTCGGCGAAGAAGGTGTCCAGCGCCTTCTGCGGGTCCGCGACCTTGCCGTAGGCACCGATGAAGGTGATGCCCTTCGCGGTGGCGAGGTCCGGGACCGAAGTCGGGTCGTTGGGGTCGAACTTGCTGATGTCGGCGGTCGTGTACTGACCCATCACGGACTTGCCGCCCGAGATGCCGCTCTTCTCCAGGTCCTTGGCGGCGGAGTCGCCGCCGAGCTCCTGGCCGTCCTTCGACAGCCGCTTGTAATCGCTCAGCACGGTGGCGGGCGTGGTGAGCTTGTGCGCGCCGTCGTCCTCGAGGCCGCCCCCGCCGGCGAGCAGGAAGTAGCCGCCGCCGCCCAGTACCGCGAGCGCCACGACGATCGAGCCCACGATCAGGCCGGTCTTCTTGCCACCGCCCTGGGCCGGCGGCGGGGGCGGGTAGCCGCCCGGCTGCTGGCCGTAGGGGCCGGGCTGCTGGGGCTGGCTGTACTGGCCGGGCTGCTGCGGGTAGCCGTACGGCGGCTGCTGCTGCGGAGGGACGCCCTGCGGCGCCTGCTGCGGATACCCGTAACCGGGCTGCGGGGCCTGCGGCTGCTGGCCGTAAGGGCCCGGCTGACCCTGCGGCTGACCGTAGGGACCCGGCTGTCCGTACGGTCCGGGCTGCTGCGGCTGCTGCCCGCCGTACGGGCCCGGCTGGTTGTAGCTCATTACGGGTTTTCCCCTCGTGATGTTTATGTGTTGCCGACATCCTGACCCAAGCCATGGCACCCCGGGGCGGCGGGGGGCACACCGTTACCGAACAATCGGGTTTCAGTGCGACGCTGTGACACCTCTAAACTGGCCCGGTGACCGAGAACACTCAGCAGCAGACAGCGCCCACTTCCGAACTGCCGACCCAGTACGCGCCGGCCGAGGTCGAGGGGACGCTGTACGAGCGCTGGGTAGAACGCGGCTACTTCGAGGCGGACGCGAAGAGCGACAAGCCTCCGTTCACGGTCGTCATCCCGCCGCCGAACGTCACGGGCAGCCTCCACCTGGGCCACGCCTTCGAGCACACGCTGATCGACGCCCTCACCCGTCGCAAGCGGATGCAGGGTTACGAGACGCTGTGGCAGCCGGGCATGGACCACGCCGGTATCGCCACGCAGAACGTCGTCGAGCGCGAGCTCGGCAAGGAGGGCAAGTCCCGCCACGACCTCGGCCGTGAGGCGTTCATCGAGCGGGTCTGGCAGTGGAAGGGCGAGTCCGGTGGCCAGATCTCCGGCCAGATGCGCCGGCTCGGCGACGGAGTCGCCTGGTCGCGTGAGCGTTTCACCATGGACGAGGGCCTCTCCCAGGCGGTCCAGACCATCTTCAAGAAGCTCTACGACGACGAGCTGATCTACCGCGCCGAGCGCATCATCAACTGGTGCCCCCGCTGTCTGACCGCGATCTCGGACATCGAGGTCGAGTACCAGGACGACGACGGCGAGCTCGTCTCCATGAAGTACGGCGAGGGCGATGACACCATCGTCGTCGCGACGACGCGCGCCGAGACGATGCTCGGTGACACCGCGGTCGCCGTCCACCCCGACGACGAGCGTTACGCGCACCTGATCGGCAAGCAGATCAAGCTGCCGCTGACCGACCGTACGATCCCCGTCGTCGCCGACACGCACGTCGACCCGGAGTTCGGCACCGGCGCCGTCAAGGTGACGCCCGCGCACGACCCGAACGACTTCGAGATCGGGCAGCGCCACAACCTGCCGTCGCTCGCCGTCATGGACGAGCGCGCGGTCATCACCGTCCCCGGGCCGTTCGAGGGCCTGGACCGGCTGGAGGCGCGCAGCGCCATCGTCGGCGCCCTGCGCGCCGAGGGCCGGATCGTCGCCGAGAAGCGTCCCTACGTCCACTCCGTCGGCCACTGCTCGCGCTGCAAGACCACCATCGAGCCGCGCCTGTCCATGCAGTGGTGGGTCAAGGTCGGCCCGCTGGCCAAGGCCGCCGGTGACGCCGTCCGCGACGGCCGGGTCAAGATCCACCCGCAGGAGATGGAGAAGCGGTACTTCGACTGGGTCGACAACCTGCACGACTGGTGCATCTCGCGCCAGTTGTGGTGGGGCCACCGCATCCCGGTCTGGTACGGCCCGAACGGCGAGATCGTCTGCGTCGGCCCCGACGACGAGGTCCCGACGGGCGAGGGCTGGCACCAGGAGACCGACGTCCTGGACACCTGGTTCTCGTCCGGTCTGTGGCCGTTCTCCACGCTCGGCTGGCCCGAACAGACCGAGTCGCTCGCGAAGTTCTATCCGAACTCCGTCCTGGTCACCGGCTACGACATCCTCTTCTTCTGGGTCGCCCGGATGATGATGTTCGGCCTGTACGCGATGGACGGCACGCCGCCGTTCCACACCATCGCCCTGCACGGCATGGTCCGTGACCAGTTCGGCAAGAAGATGTCGAAGTCCTTCGGCAACGCGGTCAATCCGCTGGACTGGATGGACAAGTACGGCTCCGACGCCCTGCGCTTCACACTGGCCCGCGGCGCCAACCCCGGTGTCGACGTCCCGATCGGCGAGGACTGGGTCCAGGGTTCGCGCAACTTCGCGAACAAGATCTGGAACGCCACCCGCTTCGCGCTGATGAACGGCGCCACGGTCGAAGGCCCGCTGCCCGCCCCCGAGGAGATGTCCTCCACCGACCGGTGGATCCTGTCTCGGCTGGGCTCGGTCGTCGCCGAGGTCGACGCGTTCTACGAGGACTACCAGTTCGCGAAGCTGTCCGAGACGCTCTTCCACTTCGCGTGGGACGAGGTCTTCGACTGGTACGTCGAGCTGTCGAAGACGACGTTCTTCGCGGGTGGCGAGGCCGCCAGGGTGTCGGCCCGCGTCCTGGGCGAGGTCCTCGACGTCACGCTCCGACTGCTGCACCCGGTCGTGCCGTTCGTCACCGAGACCCTGTGGACCACCCTCACCGGCAAGGAGTCCGTGGTCATCGCCGACTGGCCGGCCGACAGCGGCTTCCGCGACGCGTCCGCGGAGCGGGAGATCGAGCTCGTCCAGCGGGTCGTCACCGAGGTCCGCCGCTTCCGCAGCGACCAGGGGCTGCAGCCGGGCCAGAAGGTCCCGGCCAGGCTCACCCTCGACGGCACCTCCCTCGCGCCGCACGAGCCGGCGATCCGCCAGCTGCTGCGCCTTCAGCCGGAGGGCGAGGGCTTCCACGCCACCGCGTCCCTGCCGGTCGCCGGCGCCACCGTCGCGCTCGACCTGTCGGGCACTATCGACGTCGCGGCCGAGCGCAAGCGGCTGACGAAGGACCTGGGCGCGGCGCAGAAGGAGGTCGCGCAGGCGACGGCCAAGCTGGGCAACGAGGCGTTCCTGGCCAAGGCACCGGACAACGTGGTCGACAAGATCCGTACCCGGCTCGCCAAGGCCGAGGAGGACATCGCGCGGATCAACACCCAGCTCGGCAACCTGCCCGCGAGCTGAGCCGCTGCCGCACAAGCGGCGAGCAGCTGCCGAGCGATCGGCGAGCGATCGGCGAGTGGACATCGGTCGAGGCCCCGGGGACGCCCCCCGGGGCCTCGACCGTTTCTGTCGGTCCCCGTCCGTAGACTGGTCCCGTGAGTGAGCACCCCGATCCGTTCGACGAGTCCGACGCCTCCGACGAGTCCGACCGCTTCGACGAGATCGTCGACGCAGAGACCGACCGCGACCCCGACCTGGCGGTGATCGAGGCCGGCAGCCGCACCCTGCGTGCGCAGGCCGGTTCGCTGAAGCCGGACCACGTGCCGGCCCGCCCCGTGGACCCGGAGGTCGACAAGGCGCTGCGCCAGGTCGAGACGGACCTGGCGGGGCGCTGGGGCGAGACCAAACTGGAGCCCTCCGTCGCCCGTATCGAGGCGTTGATGGACGTGCTGGGCGAGCCCCAGCGGGCGTACCCCTCGATCCACATCACGGGGACGAACGGCAAGACGTCCACGGCCCGGATGATCGAGGCACTGCTCTCCGCGTTCGAACTGCGCACCGGCCGCTACACCTCGCCGCACGTGCAGTCGATCACCGAGCGGATCAGCCTGGACGGCGCGCCCATCGAGGCGGAGCGGTTCATCGACACGTACAACGACATCAAGCCGTACGTCGAGATGGTCGACACGAGCCAGGACTTCCGGCTGTCGTTCTTCGAGGTGCTCACGGGCATGGCGTACGCGGCCTTCGCCGACGCGCCGGTGGACGTGGCCGTGGTCGAGGTCGGCATGGGCGGCAGCTGGGACGCGACGAACGTGATCGACGGCTCGGTCGCGGTCGTCACCCCCATCGACCTGGACCACACCGACCGGCTGGGTTCGACGCCGGCGGAGATCGCTGTGGAGAAGGCAGGGATCATCAAGCAGGGCGCGACCGTGATCCTGGCGCAGCAGCCGGTGGACGCCGCTCAGGTGATGCTCAAGAAGGCCGTCGAGGTCGACGCCACCGTGGCCCGCGAGGGCATGGAGTTCGGCGTGGTCTCGCGCGAGGTCGCGGTCGGCGGCCAGTTGCTGGCCCTGCGCGGGCTCGGCGGCGAGTACGAGCAGATCTTCCTTCCTCTCTACGGCGCGCACCAGGCGCACAACGCGGCGGTGGCGCTCGCCGCGGTGGAGGCGTTCTTCGGAGTGGGAGCCGGCGAGGCCCGCACGCTGGACGTGGACACGATCCGCAAGGCCTTCGCCTCGGTCGCGTCCCCCGGCCGGATGGAGGTCGTGCGCCGCAGCCCGACCGTCGTCCTGGACGCGGCGCACAACCCGGCGGGCGCGCGCGCGACCGCGGCGGGCATCACTGAGTCGTTCGGCTTCTCCCGCCTCATCGGTGTGGTGGGCGCGAGCGGTGACAAGGACGTCCGGGGGTTCCTGGAGGCCTTCGAGCCGATCTTCGCGGAGATCGTCGTGACGCAGAACTCGAGCCATCGCGCGATGGACGCGGACGCGCTCGCCGCGATCGCCGTGGAGGTCTTCGGCGACGATCGGGTGGTCGTGGAGCCGCGGCTCGACGACGCGCTCGAGGCGGCGATCACCCTCGCCGAGGAGGAGTCCGAGTTCGCCGGCGCGGGTGTGCTGGTCACCGGTTCAGTGATCACGGTCGGCGAGGCCCGGCTGCTGCTCGGGAAGGGCTGACATCGACGTGCGTACGCTCTGTGCATCCACCCTGATCGGCGAGTTCTTCGTGATCGGCTTCGCCGGTCTGGTCGCCATGAAGTCGGACGGTGCCTCGATGGCTGCGGTCTGGACCGTCTGCGGCGCCCTGATGGTGCTGTCGCTGCTGCTGTGCGGCATGATCACCCGCCCCGGCGGCGTACAGCTCGGCTGGGCGCTGCAGGTCGCGCTGATCGCCAGCGGCTTCGTGGTGCCCATGATGTTCTTCCTCGGCGCGCTCTTCGCGGGTCTGTGGTGGGCGTCGGTCCACTTCGGCCGCAAGATCGACGAGGCCAAGGCGAAGTGGGCCGCGCAGGCGGAGGCCGAGGCTCGCTAGCCGGTGCACGGGGCGGGTGACACCCCAGGCGTCACAACGGGTAACCTCGCCCCCAACCGCACACTTCCAGGCCTGCAAGGAGCCGCACACCATGACTCAGCGCACCCTCGTCCTTCTCAAGCCGGACACTGTCCGTCGCGGACTCGTGGGCGAGGTCATCGGCCGCATCGAACGCAAGGCCGACTGGAAGATCGCGGCGCTGGAGCTGCGTCAGCTGGACCGCGCCACCCTCGAGCAGCACTACGCCGAGCACGTCGGCCGGCCGTTCTACGAGCCGCTGGTGGAGTTCATGCTGTCCGGTCCGGTCGTCGCGCTGGTCGTCGACGGCGAGCGTGTGATCGAGGGTGTACGCCAACTGGCGGGACCGACCGACCCGATCGCGGCCGCTCCTGGGTCCATTCGGGGCGACTTCGGCACGATCGTCCGGGAAAACCTGATCCACGCCTCGGACTCGGAGGAGTCCGCCATTCGGGAACTGAAGATTTTCTTCCCCGGTCTTTCCTGACAGCGCGTCAGCCATACAGCGCTCTTGTCCTGGGGCGACCGATGGAATTTCGGTCGCCCTTCGGCATACGCCGGCACATTGCGGGAACGCATCGCCCAAACGCATCGTCACCATAAACAAGAGGTGGACCACCGCGCGGTGTCCGTGCAGGCGGCACTACGATGTAAGCCTCCACGCCACACGCACCCACCTCGCCATCCTGAAAAGCCATCAACGCTCGATTTGGGAAGGCCAGACGCATCCTCATGGGGAACAACATGTCGTTCATCGGCCGTGACATGGCTGTCGACCTCGGGACCGCCAACACGCTGGTGTACGTCAGAGGCCGGGGGATCGTTCTCAACGAGCCGTCCGTCGTCGCCATCAACACCAACACGGGCGGCATTCTCGCGGTCGGCGCCGAGGCGAAGAAGATGATCGGCCGGACGCCGGGCAACATCGTTGCCGTCCGACCGCTGAAGGACGGCGTGATCGCCGACTTCGAGATCACCGAGCGGATGCTCCGCTACTTCATCCTGAAGATCCACAAGCGCCGCTACCTCGCCCGGCCCCGCGTCGTCGTCTGTGTGCCCTCCGGCATCACGGGCGTCGAGCGCCGCGCGGTCATCGAGGCATCGACCCAGGCGGGCGCCCGGCAGGTGCACATCATCGAAGAGCCCATGGCGGCCGCGATCGGATCGGGGCTCCCCGTCCACGAGGCCACCGGCAACATGGTCGTCGACATCGGTGGCGGCACCACCGAGGTAGCCGTGATCTCCCTGGGAGGAATCGTCACGGCACAGTCGATCCGAGTGGCCGGCGACGAGCTCGACAACGCGATCATCCAGCACATCAAGAAGGAGTACTCGCTCCTGCTCGGTGAGCGCACCGCGGAGAGCATCAAGATCACCATCGGCTCCGCGTACGAGATGGAGAAGGACGAGCACACCGAGATCCGCGGCCGTGACCTCGTCTCCGGTCTGCCCAAGACCGTCGTCATCTCCGCGGCGGAGGTCCGCAAGGCGATCGAGGAACCGCTCAACGCGATCATCGACGCCGTGAAGACGACCCTCGACAAGTGCCCGCCCGAGCTGTCCGGCGACGTCATGGACCGCGGCATCGTCCTCACCGGTGGCGGCGCCCTGCTGCGCGGCCTCGACGAGCGACTGCGCCGCGAGACGGGCATGCCGATCCACATCGCGGAGGACCCGCTGGACTCGGTGGCCCTCGGATCCGGCAAGTGCGTCGAGGAGTTCGAGGCGCTCCAGCAGGTACTGGACGCCCAGCCGCGTCGTTAGACGGTCGGACAAAAAGCCGTACGGGGGCCGGGAAGCCCCCACATGGGGTCCTTCCCCGCCCCCGACACCGGGGAAGGATCGTTGCTCTACCGACACGACCATTCCTACGAGGAAGGCACGGCCGCCGCACGTGAGGGACACAAAGGAGAGCCGGCTGCTCCTGGTGCTGCTGATCGCCATCGCGTTCGCCTTGATCACGGTGGACATCCGCGGCGGTGAGGAGTCACCGGTAGACGGTGCCCGACAGGCCGCCGCGTCGGTCTTCGGCCCCGTCGAGAACGGCGTCGCGGCAGCCGTCGATCCGATCGGCAACGCGATCGGAGCGGTCCGGGACTCGGGCGCCCGCCACGACCGCATCAAGCAGCTCCAGCTGGAGAATGCCGATCTGAAGCAGCGCCTCGGCAGCGACGACCGCAGGAACAGCCGGCTGCGCCAGCTCGACGGCATGATCAGGACCGCCGCCGCCGGCCAGTACGGCATCAAGGGCGCCGAGGTCATCGCCATAGGAGCGGCCCAGGGCTTCTCCTGGACGGTGACCATCGACATCGGCTCCGACGACGGCATCACGCGCGACATGACCGTCATCAACAACGAGGGCCTCGTCGGCCGGGTCACCACCGTAGGCCCGCGCACGTCGACCGTGCTGCTCGCCAGCGACCCGGACTTCACCGTCGGCACCCGTATGGAGAAGACCGACGAACTGGGCTTCGCGACCGGCCAGGGCGACCGGCCCCTGCTGGTCCAGCTCCTCAACGGCAAGTCCAAGGTCAAGAAGGGCGACCGCCTGGTCACCTTCGGCTCGCAGAACAGCAAGCCGTTCGTGCCCGGTGTCCCGGTCGGCGAGGTCGTCCGGGTGGACCCCGCCCGGGGCGACCTCACCCGCAACGTCTACGTGCGCCCCTACGTCGGCTTCAGCAAGCTCGACATCGTCGGCGTCGTCGTCCAGGCCCCGCGCACCGATCCGCGCGACACGGTCCTGCCGCCCAAGCCGGCGGGCCCCAAGCCCACGCCGACCGTCACCGTGACGGTCACACCCGGAGCGACCCCTCCCGAGGGCGGCGTCGAAGGACGCACCGAGGACGGCGGGACCCAGGACGGCGGCCAGGCGCGGGAGTCCGGGCAGCCGCAGGACGGGCTCGATCCGGGCACCGGTGACGCCACAGGCCAGAACGACGATTAGTAGGAGCTGATCCGCCATGCGTTTCAACCGGATGCTGCTCTCCACGACACTCGTCGTGGTCGCCCTCGTCATCCAGGTCTCCGTCCTCTCGCGCCTGCAACTGCCCGGCGCGGTTCCCGACCTCGTGCTGCTGGTGGTCCTCGGACTCGCCATGGTCTACGGCCACATGGCCGGCGCGTTCATCGGATTCGGAGCCGGGCTGCTCGCCGACCTCGCCCCGCCCGCCGACCACGCCGCCGGCCGCTACGCGCTCGTTCTCTGCGTCATCGGCTACCTCGCCGGGCTCGTCCGTCCCGAGAACGGCAAGCCACTGCGGTCCGCGACCGGCCCGATGGCCGTCGTCGTCGCCGCTGCCATCGGCTCCACACTGCTGTACGCCCTGGTCGGGGCTCTCGTCGGCGACACCGCGGCCCGCCATGTGGGCCTGGCGAGCCTGCTGCTGACCGCCGCGGTCTACGACCTGCTCCTCGCGCCGTTCACCGTCCCGCTGATCATGTGGCTCGCCAGACGCAGCGACAACGATCCACTCGCCGAGAGCCCGGACACCGGTGTCAAGGACGTGGCCGCCGGCTGGCTGGCCTCCGGCACCGGGCTGCGCATCGGCAGTCAGCGCGGCGGCCTGCGGCTCAAGGCGGCGAAGACGCGGGCCGCACGGGCCGGACGCATCAAGGGAGTCAAGCGACTGTGAGCGAGGGGGCAACAGCGTGAGCAACATTCCGGAGACCGGACGGACCCCCCGGGTCCAGATCCGGCTCGTCATCATCCAGGTACTCGTCTTCTCCCTCCTCCTCACCCTCGGCGGCCGCCTCTGGTACCTCCAGATCCGCAACGGCGACGAGTACACCGACGAGGCCAAGAGCAACCACGTCCAGCAGGTCGTCCGTCCCGCCGTGCGCGGTTCGATCCTCGACGCCCGCGGTGTACCGCTCGCGGACAACGAGACCCGCCTCGTGGTCTCCGCGTCCCGCACCGACCTGATGAAGATGAAGGACGACGGCAAGGCCGTCCTCACCCGGCTCGCCGGCATCCTCGGCATGAAGCCGAAGGACGTCATGGACAAGGTCCGGCTCTGCGACTCGAAGACGCCGCAGCCCTGCTGGAACGGCTCCCCGTACCAGCCGATCCCGGTCACCGACGAAGCCACCACCCAGCAGGCACTGCAGATCCGCGAGCGTTCCGAGGACTTCCCCGGCATCACCGCGGAGCCCACCGCCGTACGCCGCTACACCTCACCCGCGAAGGCCCGGACCTCGCAGGTGCTCGGCTATCTGTCCCCCGTCACCGACGAGGAGATCCAGAAGGCCAAGGACACCGACTCGCCCTACCTGCGATCGGACCAGGTGGGCCGCTCGGGCCTGGAACGCACCTACGACAAGGAGCTGCGCGGCAAGGCGGGCGTCACGGCGTACGAGGTGGACAAGCTGGGCCGGGTCATGGGCGAGACCGAGTCGGACCCCGGCGTAGCCGGGTCCCACCTGGTGACCAGCATCGACGCCCGCGTGCAGTCCGTCGCCGAGTACGAGCTCCACCAGGCGATGAAGACGGTCCGCAAGGAGACCGACAAGATCACCGGCCGCCCGTACGAGGCCGACGCCGGCGCCGTCGTCGTCATGGAGGCCAAGACCGGACGGGTCGTCGCCATGGCCTCCCAGCCCGACTACGACCCGAACGCCTGGGTCGGCGGCATCTCCGCCAAGGACTACGCCAAGCTCACCGGCAAAAGCTCCAACTACCCGCTGCTCAACCGGGCCACCCAGGGCCAGGCACCCGCCGGCTCCGTCTTCAAGGTGGTCTCGGCGAGCGCGGCCGTCCGGGCCGGGCACCCCTTCGACGACCTCTACAACTGCAGCAGCTCCTACAGCATGGGCAACCGCAGCTTCGCCAACTTCGAGTCCCAGGGGCACGGCCCCATCACCCTCGGCGAAGCCCTCAAGTACTCCTGCAACACCGTCTTCTACCGTCTCGGCCACCAGGAGTGGCAGCGCGACGGCGGCCTCAAGCCCAAGAAGAACGCCAACGACTGGTTCTACCGGACCGCCCGTGACTTCGGATTCGGCGCTGTGACCGGCATCGACCTCCCGAACGAGGTCAAGGGACGCATCCCGGACCGTCAGTGGAAGCAGGACTTCTGGGAGGCCAACAAGGACTCCTGGTGCAAGCAGGGCAAGAAGGGCGGCACCTACGTCGAGCAGATCGCCTACGAGAGCTGCCTCGAGGGCAATCAGCTGAAGGCCTTCGACAGCATCAACTTCGCCATCGGCCAGGGCGACGTCCTCATCACCCCCGTGCAGTTGGCGACCGCCTACGCCGCCATCAGCAACGGCGGCACCCTCTACAACCCCACCATCGGCAAGGCCGTCATCAGCCCCGACGGCAAGAAGATCGAGGAGATCAAGCCCGAGGCGCACGGCAAGCTGCCGGTGGACGCCCAGACCATCAAGGACCTCGACAAGGGCCTGCGCTCCGTCGTCGAGCCCGGCGGCACCGCCGCCTGGAGGTTCGGCGGCTGGCCGCAGGACAAGATCCCGATGCGGGCCAAGACCGGTACCGCCCAGGTCTACGGCAAGCAGACCACCTCGTGGTTCGCCACCTACACCGACGACTACACCATCGTCATGACGATCTCCCAGGGCGGTACGGGCTCGGGAGCCTCCGGCCCCGCCGTCCGCAACATCTACGACGCGATCTACGGCCTCGACGACCAGGGCAACCAGGACCTGAAGAAGGCCCTGCTGCCCAAGCCGCAGAAGGAACTCCCGAAGATCGCCCCCGACGGCTCCATCGACGCACCCACGGTCACGCCGTACGTCCCCGACAAGCCGAAGCCCTCGGACGCGCCGGCGCTCGCGGGGCCGTCACCGGTCAGGAGGGACTGAGCCATGGTCGCAAGCGGCTTCTCAGTCTCCGGGTACGGCCCGGAGCGCGGCGGGATCTGGAACAGGCTCACCGCCCGCGACTCCATGGTGCGCAGGCTCGACTGGCCGATACTGTTCAGCGCGATCGCGCTGTCCCTCATCGGCGCGCTGCTCGTGTGGTCCGCGACGCGCGGCCGCACCGAGCTCAACCACGGCGATCCCTACTACTTCCTGGTCCGGCACCTGCTCAACACCGGCATCGGATTCGTGCTGATGGTCGGGACCGTCTGGATGGGACACCGCAACCTGCGCGGCGCGGTCCCCTTCCTCTACGGGCTCTCCGTGGTGCTCGTGGTACTCGTCCTCACCCCGCTGGGCGCCACCATCAACGGCGCGCACGCGTGGATCCAGCTCGGCGGCGGGTTCTCCCTCCAGCCCTCCGAGTTCGTGAAGATCACGATCATCCTCGGGATGGCGATGATGCTCGCGGCCCGGGTCGACGCGGGCGACCAGGTGCACCCCGACCACGGCACCGTCGCCAAGTCCCTCGGCCTCGCCGTCCTGCCGATGGTCATCGTCATGCTGATGCCGGACCTCGGCTCGGTCATGGTCATGGTGGTGATCGTCCTCGGCGTACTGCTCGCCTCCGGCGCGTCCAACCGCTGGGTCTTCGGACTCCTGGGCGCCGGAGCGCTGGGCGCGGTGGCCGTCACCGCGCTCGGCCTCCTCGACGAGTACCAGCTCAACCGCTTCGCCGCCTTCGCCAACCCCGAACTCGACCCCGCCGGCGTCGGCTACAACACCAACCAGGCACGGATCGCGATCGGGTCCGGCGGACTGTACGGCGAGGGGCTCTTCAACGGGCACCAGACCACCGGCCAGTTCGTGCCCGAACAGCAGACCGACTTCATCTTCACCGTCGCCGGTGAGGAACTCGGCTTCCTCGGGGCCGGGCTGATCCTCGTCCTGCTCGGCGTCGTGCTCTGGCGCGCGTGCCGGATCGCACGCGAGACGACGGAGCTCTACGGGACGATCGTGGCCGCCGGGATAATCGCCTGGTTCGCCTTCCAGTCCTTCGAGAACATCGGCATGACACTCGGCATCATGCCGGTGGCGGGCCTGCCGCTGCCGTTCGTGTCGTACGGAGGCACGTCGATGTTCGCGGTGTGGATCGCGGTGGGACTGCTGCAGTCGATCCGGGTGCAGCGGCCCATAGGCGCGTAGCCCTCAGGCGGGCGGCGGTACCGAACCGGGGCTGTGCCCGGGTCCCGAGCCGGGGCCTGGCACAGCCCCGGTTCTGTGAGACACGGAGACGGAGACGGGTACGGCCTGCCGTCCGCGCCTGTGCCGGGCTAGATTCGAAGGCATGGCGGACACCAAGCGCGAGATCGAGCGGAAGTACGAAGCCACCCCCGACACCCCCATGCCCGACCTGAAGAAGGTGGCCGGTGTGGCCCGGGTCGTCGGGAAGGGGACGGCGGAACTGGACGCCGTCTACTACGACACCGCCGACCTGAGACTCGCTGCCGCATCGGTCACACTGCGCCGCAGGACCGGCGGCGGCGACGCCGGCTGGCACCTCAAGCTGCCCGTCTCGCCCGGCGTACGCGACGAGATCGCCGCACCGCTGTCCGACGAGGTGCCCGCAGCACTGGCCGCGCTGGTGCGGGCATACGCACGGGAACGGGAACTCACACCCGTGGTACGCCTCCTGTCGTCACGGGACGTGCAGCACCTGGTGGACGCCGACGGCGAGCTGCTCGCCGAACTCAGCCGGGACGCCGTGGTCGCGGAACGGCTCGACGGGGGAGAGGGAACCGCCCAGTGGGACGAGATCGAGGTGGAGCTGGCGGACGGCGGCGACCCGGACTTTCTCGACGCCGTCGACAAGAGGCTCCGCAGGACCGGGGTACGTGCGGCCGCCGCGCCGTCGAAACTCGCCAGGGCACTGACAGAGACCGGTGACGTCCCGGCGCCCCGGCCGGAGCCGTCCCGGCCCAAGACCGCCGGCGGCCATGTGCTCGCCTATGTGGCCGAACAGGCCGACACGATCGTCGCCCACGACCCGGGTGTGCGCCGCGACCTGCCCGACGCCGTGCATCAGATGCGCGTCGCCACCCGGCGACTGCGCAGTGCGCTCAGGACGTACCGCAAGGTCCTCGACCGCGACGCCACCCGGCCCCTGGTCGACGAACTCAAGTGGCTCGCGGGGGAGCTGGGCGTGGCCCGGGACCAGGAGGTGCTCGCCGAGCGGCTGGGCGCCCACGTGGACGAGGTGCCGACGACGCTGTCGCTCGGCCCGGTCGGCGCACGGCTGCGGGCGTGGTCCGCCGAGGGTGCGGCGGAGGCACGGAAGACCGCCGTCGCCGCGCTCGACAGCGACCGCTACCTCGCGCTCCTCGACGCGCTGGACGCACTGCGCGCAGACCCGCCGCTGCTGAAGGCGGCCCCCCGCGCACCCGCGGCGGTCCTCGCGAAGGCGGTGCTCAAGGAGTACGGCCGGCTGGCAGCCCGTATGGAGAAGGCGCTCTCGCTGCCGGAAGGCCAGGAACGGGACGTCGCCATGCACGAGGCCCGCAAGGCCGCCAAACGCGCACGGTACGCGGCGGAGGTGGCCCGGCCCGCACTCGGCAAGGCCGCCAAGCGGTTCGGCGGGCGGATGAAGGCCGTGCAGAAGGTCCTCGGTGACCACCAGGACAGCGTCGTCGCCCGCGAAGCGCTGCGGGACCTCGCGATCCGGGCGCACGCCGCCGGGGAGAACGCCTTCGTCTGGGGCCTGCTGTACGGCAGGGAGGAGACCCGCGCAGGGGAACGCGAGGCCGAACTTCCCGGGGTGTGGGCACAGGCGTCGGCCCCCGGAATCCGGGCGGCACTGGACGGCTGAGCATGCGGGTACGCTTGAGAGTCGCCCCCTTGCTGCCCACGAAGGTTTCCATGTCTGCCGAGTCGGTCTTCCCACAGCTCGAAGCGCTGCTCCCGCATGTGCAGAAGCCCATCCAGTACGTCGGCGGTGAGCTGAACTCCACCGTCAAGCCCTGGGAGTCCTGCGACGTCCGCTGGGCGCTCATGTACCCGGACGCCTACGAGGTCGGCCTGCCCAACCAGGGCGTCATGATCCTCTACGAGGTCCTGAACGAGCGCGAAGGCGTGCTCGCCGAGCGCACGTACAGCGTCTGGCCGGACCTCGAAGAGCTGATGCGCGAGCACAAGGTGCCGCAGTTCACCGTGGACAGCCACCGGCCCGTCGGCGCGTTCGACGTGTTCGGGCTGAGCTTCTCCACCGAACTCGGCTACACCAACATGCTCACCGCCCTCGACCTCGCGGGCATCCCGCTGGAGTCCAGGGACCGCACGGTCGACCACCCCATCGTGCTGGCCGGCGGGCACGCCGCGTTCAACCCCGAGCCGATCGCGGACTTCATCGACTGCGCGGTCATCGGCGACGGCGAGCAGGCCGTCCTGGACATGACCGGGATCATCCGCGCTTGGAAGGCCGAGGGCCGACCGGGCGGGCGCGAGGAGGTCCTCTTCCGGCTCGCGAAGACCGGCAACGTCTACGTGCCACGCTTCTACGACGTCGAGTACCTGCCCGACGGCCGCATCGGCCGGGTCGTCCCCAACAAGTCGGGCGTGCCGTGGCGGGTGTCGAAGCACACCGTCATGGACCTCGACGAGTGGCCCTACCCCAAGCAGCCGCTGGTCCCGCTCGCGGAGACCGTCCACGAGCGGATGTCCGTAGAGATCTTCCGCGGCTGCACCCGCGGCTGCCGCTTCTGCCAGGCCGGCATGATCACGCGCCCCGTGCGGGAGCGAAGCATCACCGGCATCGGCGACATGGTCGACAAGGGACTCAAGGCGACCGGCTTCGAAGAGGTCGGCCTCCTTTCCCTCTCCTCCGCGGACCACAGCGAGATCGGCGACATCGCCAAGGGCCTGGCCGACCGCTACGAAGAGGACAAGATCGGCCTGTCGCTGCCCTCGACGCGGGTGGACGCCTTCAACGTGGACCTCGCCAACGAGCTCACCAGGAACGGCCGCCGCTCCGGTCTGACCTTCGCCCCCGAGGGCGGCTCCGAGCGCATGCGCAAGGTCATCAACAAGATGGTCTCCGAAGAGGACCTGATCCGTACGGTCTCCACCGCCTACGGCAACGGCTGGCGGCAGGTGAAGCTGTACTTCATGTGCGGTCTGCCGACGGAGACCGACGAGGACGTGCTGCAGATCGGCGACATGGCGGTCAACGTCATCGCCGAGGGCCGCAAGGTCTCCGGGCAGAACGACATCCGCTGCACGGTGTCCATCGGCGGGTTCGTGCCCAAGCCGCACACGCCGTTCCAGTGGGCGCCGCAGCTGAGCGCGGAGGAGACCGACGCGCGTCTGGAGAAGCTGCGCGACAAGATCCGGGCCGACAAAAAGTACGGCCGCTCGATCGGTTTCCGCTACCACGACGGCAAGCCCGGCATCGTCGAGGGCCTGCTCTCGCGCGGTGACCGCCGTGTCGGTGCCGTCATCCGCGCCGTGTACGAGGACGGCGGCCGCTTCGACGGCTGGCGCGAGCACTTCTCGTACGACCGCTGGATGGCGTGCGCCGAGAAGACGCTGCCGGACTTCGGCGTGGACGTCGACTGGTACACCACGCGTGAGCGCACGTACGAGGAGGTCCTGCCCTGGGACCACCTGGACTCCGGTCTCGACAAGGACTGGCTCTGGGAGGACTGGCAGGACGCGCTCGACGAGACCGAGGTCGAGGACTGCCGCTGGACGCCGTGCTTCGACTGTGGCGTCTGCCCGCAGATGGACACGCACATTCAGGTCGGTCCCACCGGCAAGAAGCTGCTCCCGCTGACCGTCGTGAAGTAGCGTCCGCCGCGCATCGGGGGAGGGCCCGGCCGCAGGGAAACAAACCTGTGGCCGGGCCCTCCTCCGTTTCGTCACAATGAGGGATGCCGCACCTCATCGCCCCGCATGCGGGGGTCCACGCCTCGTTCCTCGGCGCGCACACGGCGCCCGAGGACCACGAACCGGGTGACGGCTGCCTCGTCCGGCTCATCCGGATCCCGGTGCGCATCGTGGTCCTGCTCGTCGTCGTTCCCGTCCGGATGGTGTGGGACGTCCTCGTGGTCTGCGGCCGGCCGCTGAGCGCCTGTTGCTGAGGCCGTTGGGGCGCGTGCCGGCCTGGTTCTTCGAGAACGTGATCGCCCCCGTCGGGCGCGGCGTGGCCTGGCCGGCCGTCTTCGTGGGCAAGGCGTTGTTCTAGGGCCGTGGGTGGCGTTGTGGCGGTACGTGGTGGTGCCTGTGGTGACGTACGGGGTGGTGGCGCCTCTGGTGTGGGTCCACCGGCAGGTGCTGACCCCGGTGGGGCACGGCATCGCCTGGCTGGTGGAGCACCTGCTCCTCGTGCCCGCGCCTGGCTGGTGCGAGCGCTCTGGCGGGTTCTCGCATGGCTGGTCAGGACGCTGCTCGTGGCGCCCGCGGTCTGGCTCCACCGGTACGTCCTCGCCCCTGTCGGCCGGGAGATCGCGGCGGCCGTGGGCGTGGCCTGGCGGATCGCGGGCCACATCTCGCGCGCTGTGGGCTGGGGCCTGAAGTGGCTCGCGTGGAATCTGGTCGGCCGGCCGGTCCGCTGGTTCTGGCGCGAGGTGTGCACCCCGGTCGGACACTTCGTGCGTGACTCCCTGTGGCGCCCCGCCGCGAAGGCCGCCGCGCGGGCCGCACGCGCGGCCGCGGCGGTGCCGGCATCGGTTCGCGAAACCGTACGGCAGGCCAGGCGCGACGCCTGGCGGGCGTTGTTCGGCGCGCCCCGTGCGCAGCGGTCCGTGGCGGACAGGGCGGGGCAGGCGCGTAACCTGGGTGGCAGACAACAAACACAGACCGTTCCCGGCGCGGCGGCCGAATCCGAGATCTCCCTGCTCAAGCGGGGGTGAACCGGTCGGCCCCCGGGGAGCACCCCGCACTTGAGGGCGGCGCGCCACCCGCGTCGCTCCACACCGAGGAGAAGAACCACTGGGCAAGCGACAGCCCGAAGGCCCGCCGCCCGCACCTGCGGTGCAGCGCATCCGACTGCGCTACACCAAGCGCGGCCGCCTCCGGTTCACCAGCCACCGTGACTTCCAGCGTGCGTTCGAGCGGGCGCTGCGGCGCGCCGAGGTGCCCATGGCGTACTCGGCGGGCTTCACCCCGCACCCGAAGGTGTCGTACGCCAATGCCGCCCCCACCGGTACGGGCAGCGAGGCCGAGTATCTGGAGATCGCCCTCACCGAGCACCGCGACCCGGACAAGCTGCGCGAGCTGCTGGACGAGTCGCTGCCGGGCGGTCTCGACATCACCGACGCCGTCGAGGCCCGCACGTCGGGCCTCGCCGACCGGCTCACCGCCTCCGTGTGGGAGCTGCGCCTGGAAGGTGTCGCGCCGCAGGACGCCGAGAATGCCGTGGCCGCCTTCCTCGCCGCCGAGGCCGTAGAGGTCCAGCGGAAGACGAAGAACGGCATGCGCACCTTCGACGCCCGCGGCGCCGTGTCCGACCTCGTGGCCTCTCCCGCGGCGTCCGATAGGACCGAGGACGGGCCCTGTGCGATACTGCGGCTGGTTGTTCGGCACGTGACACCTGCCGTGCGACCCGACGACGTCCTGTCCGGTCTCCGAGCTGTGGCCGACCTGGCGCCGCCGGTCCCCGCAGCGGTGACCAGGCTGGCGCAGGGGCTCTTCGACGAGGAGTCCGGCACGGTGACCGACCCGCTCGCGCCCGACCGCGAGGCAGCCCCGGCCGCTCCACCCACGGCCGCCGGGACCGCTTCTGCGACGGCGCCGGAAGGTCCCGCCGCGTAAGGACGGTCGTCGTAGCGCGGCTCTTGCACTCGGGAGCCACCTGGGTCGGGCCGCGCGATGACACAGAAGACTTTCGCCAGGCCGTGCGTACATCGCGTACGGAACCGGCGAGCCAGACATCAGCTCCCGTGCGGCGCACGCGCCCCGGACGGCGGCACCGCGGACATCACGCGGGCCGCGGCCGGACCGGAACCAGGCGCGGCGCCCGGGAGCGTGACGGGAGAACCGCCCGCATGCTCGAGCCGACCGAATCCGGCACCGCCGGAAACAACGAGAACGAAGACCACAACAACAGTCCCAGCGACACCCTGCCGCCGCGCCGTCGGCGTCGCGCCGCGTCGCGACCCGCGGGGGCGCCGCAGGCGACCGGGGGTGCCGACACGGGCGCCGCGCAGGTACAGGCCGCCGAGGCCGTGATCCCGGCCGTCGCCGCCGTGGGTGCGGTCGTGGAGGGCTCCGACAAGGCAGCGGAAGACACGCCCGAGCCCGCCGCCGCAGAGGCGGCCCAGGTGGCGCAGGCCGTGACCGACGCGCCGCGTGCGCGTCGTCGTGCGACTCGTAAGGCGACGGCTCCGGCCGGTGCGCCTTCCGCGGCGGAGGCTGTGGAGGCGGAGGCCGGTGGTGCCGGTGACGGGACCGCGGTGACCGCCGAGGCCGCTGGTGTCGAGTCCGCTGCTGCTGAGGCGGCTGCGCCGCGTCGGCGTCGTCGGGCTTCTGCTCCGGCGGGTGCGCCGGTCGCTGTGGAGCGGGGCGAGCAGGGTGAGGTCGTGGAGTCGGAGGAGGCGCCCGCGCCGCGTGCGCGTCGTCGTGCGACTCGTAAGGCGACGGCTCCGGCCGGTGCGCCTTCCGCGGCGGAGGCTGTGGAGGCGGAGGCCGGTGGTGC
>NZ_JBIAPL010000006.1:0-102135 GCF_042888225.1 Streptomyces sp. NPDC003023 | reverse complement strand
CGAGGCCGCTGGTGTCGAGTCCGCTGCTGCTGAGGCGGCTGCGCCGCGTCGGCGTCGTCGGGCTTCTGCTCCGGCGGGTGCGCCGGTCGCTGTGGAGCAGGGCGAGCAGGGTGAGGTCGTGGAGTCGGAGGAGGCGCCCGCGCCCCGCACCCGTCGCCGTGCGACTCGTAAGGCGACGGCTCCGGCCGGTGCGCCGACCGCGGCGGAGACCGTGAGCGACGAGACTGCTCCGGCCCAGCCCGTGGCTGCCGCCGAAGAGGCCCCCGCCGCGGCCGAGACCACTGCCCCGCGCCGCACCCGTCGCCGGGCGTCCGCGCCCGCCGGTGCGCCGAAGGCAGTCGAGACCGAGGTCATCGAGGAGGACGCGGTCGAGGACGAGGCCGTCGAGGCCGACGAGGAGTCCGCCGTGACTGTCGCCGACGAGCCCGAGGCCGCAGCCGCCGTCGAGGAGACCCCCGCGCCTCGCCGCACGCGCCGACGCGCCTCCGCGCCCGCCGGTGCGCCCCGGACCGAGACCGCCGACGAGAGCCGGCCCGCTCAGGCCGAGACCGTCGGGGCCGACGAGGAGCCGGCGCTGCGTGGCCGCCGTCGGGCCGCCCGCAAGGCCGCCGCTCCGGCGGGTGCGCCCCAGGCGGCGGAGGAGGTCACCGCGGAGGCGGGCGAGAGCCTGCCCGAGAGCGCCGTCGCCCAGATCGCCTCCGAAGAGGCCGATGTCGCAGCCGCGGAGAAGGCGGCCACACGGGGCCGTTCGCGGCGCCGCGCGGTCTCGCCGCAGTTCACCGCCCAGCCCGCCGCCCCGGCCGAGGCCGAGCAGGCCCCGGCGCGAGGCGGTCGTGGCGCCCGCCCTGCCGTGCCCACGTTCCAGGCGCCGGTGTTCACCGAGCCGATGTTCCAGACGCCGGAGACCGCGGCCGCCGCGGCCGCCGTCACGCCCCAGTCGGAGCCGCAGGAGGAAGGGGAGTCCGTCGAGGCTCCCGCCTCCGAGCAGACCGGCCGCCGTCGTCGTCGCCGCCGGGGCGAGCCCGCCGAGCCCGTCGAGGCGCCCGTGGCGGAGGCCGCCCCGGTCGAGGCCGCAACGGTCGAGGACGAGGCGGAGCCCGAGCAGGCGGAGGCCGCGGAGGGCGAGGAGCAGGACGAGTACGAGGACCGTCCCTCACGCCGCCGTCGCCGTGGTGGCCGTCGCCGTCGCCGTGGTGAGTCCGCCGACGCGGACGAGTCCGCCGATGAGCGGGCCGAGGACGAGGACGCCGCCGCGGAGGACGCCCAGGACGAGGGCGAGGAAGAGGACGAGGGCGACACGGAGACGCCGTCGGCCGCCGGAACCAGCAGCAGCCGTCGCCGCCGCCGTCGTCGCCGCCGCAGCGGTGACGGTGCCGCGGAGGGCGACGGAGGCGTCGACGACCCGGAGCGCACGGTCGTCAAGGTCCGTGAGCCGCGCAAGAAGGAGGAGCCGAGCGACGAGGTCCAGTCCATCAAGGGCTCGACCCGTCTGGAGGCGAAGAAGCAGCGCCGCCGCGAAGGCCGCGAGCAGGGCCGCCGCCGGGTGCCGATCATCACCGAGGCGGAGTTCCTCGCGCGCCGTGAGGCCGTCGAGCGTGTGATGGTCGTCCGCCAGAGCGGCGAGCGCACCCAGATCGGCGTCCTCGAGGACAACGTGCTCGTCGAGCACTACGTCAACAAGGAGCAGGCCACCAGCTACGTCGGCAACGTCTACCTGGGCAAGGTCCAGAACGTGCTGCCGTCCATGGAGGCCGCGTTCGTCGACATCGGCAAGGGCCGCAACGCGGTCCTGTACGCGGGTGAGGTGAACTTCGAGGCGCTGGGCATGGCCAACGGCCCCCGCCGGATCGAGGCCGCCCTCAAGTCGGGTCAGTCGGTGCTGGTCCAGGTGACCAAGGACCCGATCGGCCACAAGGGCGCCCGGCTCACCAGCCAGGTATCGCTGCCCGGCCGCTACCTGGTCTACGTGCCCGAGGGCTCGATGACCGGCATCAGCCGCAAGCTGCCCGACACCGAGCGCGCGCGTCTGAAGACGATCCTCAAGAAGATCGTCCCCGAGGACGCGGGCGTCATCGTGCGCACCGCGGCTGAGGGTGCGAGCGAGGACGAGCTGCGCCGTGACGTGGAGCGGCTCCAGGCGCAGTGGGAGGACATCCAGAAGAAGGCGAAGAGCGGCAACGCGCCGACGCTGCTCTACGGCGAGCCGGACATGACCGTCCGGGTCGTCCGCGACATCTTCAACGAGGACTTCTCCAAGGTCGTCGTCAGCGGTGACGAGGCATGGGAGACCATCCACGGGTATGTCTCGCACGTCGCGCCCGACCTCGCCGACCGGCTGCAGCGCTGGACCAGCGAGACCGACGTGTTCGCGGTGCACCGGATCGACGAGCAGCTGATGAAGGCGCTGGACCGCAAGGTCTGGCTGCCGAGCGGCGGCTCGCTGGTGATCGACAAGACCGAGGCCATGATCGTGGTCGACGTCAACACCGGAAAGTTCACCGGGCAGGGCGGCAACCTCGAGGAGACCGTCACCAGGAACAACCTGGAGGCGGCCGAGGAGATCGTGCGTCAGCTGCGGCTGCGCGACCTGGGCGGCATCGTCGTCGTCGACTTCATCGACATGGTGCTGGAGTCCAACAGGGACCTGGTCATGCGGCGGCTCCTGGAGTGCCTGGGCCGTGACCGCACCAAGCACCAGGTGGCGGAGGTGACGTCGCTGGGCTTGGTCCAGATGACCCGTAAGCGGGTCGGCCAGGGCCTGCTGGAGTCGTTCTCCGAGACCTGTGTCCACTGCAACGGCCGCGGCGTGATCGTGCACATGGAGCAGCCGTCCACCATCGGCGGTGGCGGCGGCGGCAAGCGTTCGAAGAAGCGCGGTCGCGGCGGTCAGGAGCAGGCGGAGGCCCTGCCGGAGTCCGGCGCTGCCGAGACCGAGACCGAGGCCGAGGTCGCCGCGGAGGTGGCGGCGCCCGTGGCGCTCGCGGAGCCCGAATTCGTACCGGACGAGGAGCTGTACAGCAGCGCCGCGGAAGCGGAGGCGGCGGCCTCGCGCGGCCGTGGCCGTCGCCGGGTCACCCGCAAGGTGTCGGCCCCGGCCGGCGCGCCGAAGCGGGTGGAGCCCGTGGCCGAGCCTGTCGCGGAGCCGCGGGTCGAGGCCCCGGCGCCCGTGGAGGCGGCGGAGCCCGCCGCGCCGGTGGAGGAGACGGCCCCCACGGGTCGTACCCGTCGCCGGGCCACGCGGAAGGCGACCGCTCCGGCGGGCTCGCCGGCGACGTCGGAGCCGACCGTCGTGGAGACGACCGTCGAGACCCCGGCCGAGCCGCGGGTCGAGGCCCCGGCGGCCGTGGAGGCGGCGGAACCCGCCGCTCCGGAGGCGCCTGTCGCGGCACCGCCGCGTGCGCGCCGCCGTGTGACCCGAAAGGTCACGGCTCCCGCGGGCTCGCCCTCGGGCGCGGAGGAGGCCGCGGTCGTCGTGGTCGACGCCGAGCCCAGGTCCGTCGAGCCGGTCGTGGAGCCGAAGGCCGCGGAGTCGACGGTCGCGGAGCCGACGGCCGAGGAGCCGGAGGCCCCGGCGGCCAAGAAGGCGGCCCGCAAGACCGCGAAGAAGGCCACGGCGAAGAAGGCTGCCGCCAAGAAGACGACCGCCAAGAAGACGGCGGCGAAGAAGACGACCGCCAAGAAGCCGTCGAAGAAGACGGTGGCCGCCGAGCAGACGTCGCCGTCGGTCTCGGCGAACACGTCGGAGGACTAGGGTCCTGCGTTCGGCTCGTACGGAGGCGGCTCGCTCCCCGGATTTCCGAGGGGCGGGCCGCCCTTCGTGCGAGCGTCCGCCGGCATGTCGGGCCGCCCGCCGGAGGCGGCCCAGGGCCCCCTTCGGGGGCTGGTTTGACCCGCCGACGGCAGATCCGTAATCTTGTCCATCGGCGTGTCCTTATGCGTCCACCCCTGAGCAATTCCCTCCCGGTCATCGGGAGAGGCCGCTCGTCCATTCGGATCATCCGGGCCCCGGCCCGCGTGAGCGGCTGGCATCAGGGGTTCCGTTCCGAGCGAAAGAGAGATCCGCGTGTACGCCATCGTGCGCAGCGGTGGTCGCCAGCACAAGGTTGCTGTCGGCGACATCGTTGAGGTTGACAAGATTTCCACCGCCAAGGTTGGCGACACGGTCGAGCTCTCGACCCTGCTCGTTGTCGACGGCGACGCCGTGACCAGCGACCCGTGGGTGCTGGCCGGTATCAAGGTCACGGCCGAGGTCGTGGACCACCACAAGGGCGCGAAGATCGACATCCTTCGCTACAAGAACAAGACCGGCTACCGCCGCCGCCAGGGTCACCGTCAGCAGTACACGGCGATCAAGGTCACCGGCATCCCCGCGGCTGCGAAGTAAGGGACTGAGGAGAGATGGCACACAAGAAGGGCGCATCGTCCACCCGGAACGGTCGCGACTCGAATGCCCAGCGGCTCGGCGTGAAGCGCTTCGGCGGTCAGGTCGTGCTCGCCGGTGAGATCCTGGTCCGCCAGCGCGGTACCCACTTCCACCCCGGTTCCGGCGTCGGCCGTGGCGGCGACGACACGCTGTTCGCGCTGCAGCCGGGTGCGGTGGAGTTCGGCACCCACCGTGGCCGCAAGGTCGTGAACATCGTTCCGGTCGCCTGACCGGAAGTTCTCGCGAGGGGCGGACCTCACTTCCCGTACGGGAAGCGGGTCCGCCTTTCGTGTGTTGAGAGACAGACATTTACGTACGTACGTCACACCGTCTTACTGGAGGCACTTCCATGACCACCTTCGTGGACCGCGTCGAGCTGCATCTCGCCGCGGGTAACGGGGGCCACGGCTGCGCCTCCGTACACCGGGAGAAGTTCAAGCCCCTCGGTGGGCCCGACGGCGGCAACGGCGGCCGTGGCGGCGACGTGATCCTGGTCGTCGACCAGTCCGTCACCACGCTCCTCGACTACCACCACAGCCCGCACCGCAAGGCCACCAACGGCAAGCCCGGTGAGGGCGGCAACCGTTCCGGCAAGGACGGCCAGGACCTGGTCCTGTCCGTTCCGGACGGCACCGTGGTCCTCGACAAGCAGGGCAACGTGCTCGCCGACCTCGTCGGCCAGGGGACCACGTTCGTCGCCGCTGAGGGCGGCCGTGGAGGTCTCGGCAACGCGGCGCTCGCGTCCGCTCGCCGCAAGGCCCCCGGATTCGCGCTGCTCGGCGTGCCCGGACAGGCCGGCGACGTCGTGCTGGAGCTCAAGACCGTCGCGGACGTCGCGCTCGTGGGCTACCCGAGCGCCGGCAAGTCGTCGCTGATCTCCGTGCTCAGCGCCGCCAAGCCGAAGATCGCGGACTACCCCTTCACCACGCTCGTCCCGAACCTGGGTGTGGTCACCGCGGGCTCGACCGTGTACACCATCGCGGACGTTCCGGGACTGATCCCGGGCGCCAGCCAGGGCCGTGGTCTCGGCCTTGAGTTCCTGCGGCACGTGGAGCGCTGCTCGGTGCTGGTGCACGTCCTCGACACCGCGACGCTGGAGTCCGACCGTGACCCGGTGTCCGACCTCGACGTCATCGAGGAGGAGCTGCGTCAGTACGGCGGGCTCGACGACCGGCCCCGCATCGTCGTCCTCAACAAGGTCGACATCCCCGACGGCCAGGACCTCGCCGACATGATCCGCCCGGACCTCGAGGCGCGCGGCTACCGGGTGCTCGAGGTGTCCGCCGTGGCGCACAAGGGCCTGAAGGAGCTGTCCTTCGCCCTGGCCGAGATCGTCTCCGAGGCGCGGGCGGCCAAGCCCGCGGAGGAGGCGACCCGGATCGTCATCCGCCCGAAGGCGGTCGACGACGCCGGCTTCACGGTCAAGCAGGAGGAGGACGGCCTCTTCCGGGTGCGCGGCGAGAAGCCGGAGCGTTGGGTGCGCCAGACGGACTTCACCAACGACGAGGCCGTCGGCTATCTCGCCGACCGTCTCAACCGCCTCGGCGTCGAGGACGCGCTGATGAAGGCGGGCGCCCGCGCCGGCGACGGTGTGGCCATCGGCCCGGAGGACAACGCGGTTGTCTTCGACTGGGAGCCGACGGTTATGGCGGGTGCGGAAATGCTGGGCCGCCGCGGTGAGGACCACCGCTTCGAGGCTCCGCGTCCGGCGGCGCAGCGGCGGCGGGACCGCGATGCGGAGCGTGACGAGGCACTGCAGGAGTTCGAGGGCTTCGACCCCTTCTAGGACCCGCTCCGGTGCGTGCGGCGTGTGTCACCCGAAGACGATCAGGTGGCACACGCGGCCGTCTGCGGGCTCACTGGCGCCGTCCCCTCACTTCTGTTCCGGCCCGCCCGGTGGGTGTGCCCGGCGGTGGCGCCTGACGAGCGTGAGCACACCGGTGAGGAGAAGGAGGGCCGCGGCGGCCGCGGCCGCGAGCAGTACGCGGAGACCCGAGTCCTTCTGGTACCACTCGGCTTCGAGCACGGTGCCGTCGGGGCCGACGACCTCCAGCGTGAGCGGCCGCGAGTTGTTCTCCGGCTCGGGGTCGTGCGCGGGTCTGGTGATCGAGACGCGGCCCTCGGCCCCAGGGACCCACTTGTCGATGCGGACACGGAGCAGGGAGGGGTCGTACGTCCCCGTGCACACCAGGTGGCGAGGGTCCTCGGGCCGCTCCGGCGCGCAGAAGCTGACGTTCGGGTCGAGGTCCGCCGGACGGGTCATGAGCGACGTTCCCTCCGGAAGCTCGATCCTGATCTTGACCGGCGAGGTGTAGCGACGCGGCGCGGTTCCCGAGACGTAGGCACGAGCCTCCTGCCCCACCGCACCGCGGAGCGTCACGCCCTTGACCGCCAGGTCCTCGCCGAGGCCGTAGCCGGCGCTCCTGAACCGGACGCAGCACGGAGCGTAGACCTGGGGGTGCTGGATGCGACCGGCATCGCCGATGGTGATCGGGGAGAACCCCAGCGCCGGCCCGGTGCCCCGGTCGAACGCGGTGCGGTAGTCCTCGGTGTGCCACCACGGCTGGTCGAGCGGGGCGAACCAGTAACTGTATGTGCCGTCCACCTCGCAGCAATGGCTGTTCAGCGCGCGGAACGGGGCATCGGTCTCGTACGCGTGGCCCGGCTCGGCCGTACCTTCCAGCTCGCAGTAGGCGGTGCGCCGGCTGGAGTCGTGGAAACAGTTGGAGAAGGTCGTGGGCAAGGTGAGCCGCTCATGGTCGGACCGGACGGTGATCTTCATGAGAACACCGCTCACCGACGTCTTCCGGGTGTTGACGAAGGCCGGAGTGATGCTGGGCGGCCGTCCCTTTTCGGACTTCTGCACCTCGATTCGGCCATGCTGGTAGAGCCCGTTCAGCACGGGCACGGCCTCGTCTGCCGCGGCCGACGCGGCCAGGCCGAGAACGGCCGTGAGGACGATGACCATCAGCGTGGCCGCTCTGCGTGGCATTTCCGTGTTCCCCCTGCTCGGCCGCACCACTTCGCCGGTGCGGTCACCGAAGGGCTGACTCGCGGTAACGCCCGATGGTTGTGCCGACGGGCCGCCCGACGCCAGGTGTCCGGGCGGAAACCGGGCCCTGTCGTTCCCGTTAAAATCATGGAGTGAGCACTGGACTCGGCGATCTTGCCCGTATTGACTCCCCTCCCGTCGAGGGAGGGGTCTGCGTCGTGGTCATCGCTTACAACGACGCGGAACTCGTCGGCGAGGCCGTGCGCTCGGCGCTCGACCAGGGTCCCGCCGTCACGGAGGTCGTCGCCGTCGACGACAGGTCCGACGACGGGACGGGCCGAGTGCTCGACGGGCTGGCCCGCCTGCACCCCCGCCTGCGCGTGATTCACCGTGCGGAGAACAGTGGCGGGTGCGGCAGCCCTCGTAACGACGGAATAGCCGCCGCCACTGCCCCCTATGTGATGTTCCTGGACAGCGACGACGTGCTCCCCGACGGTGCCGTCGGGGCGCTGCTGACCGCAGCCCGGACCCACCGGGCTCCGGTCACGGTCGGTAACTGCGTGCGCCGTGAGCTGCCCCAGGGGCTGGATGTGCGCTGGCAGTCCGGACTGTACGAGGCGGCGGACGTGGTCGAGTCCCCCGAGGACCGTCCCGAGATGCTCCGCGACACCCTCTGTGTCAACAAGTTGTACTCCCGCGCCTTTCTGCAGGAGCACGCGATCCGCTTCCCCGAGGGCCGCTTCGTCTACGAGGACTTCGTCTTCACCGCGCGGGTGATGGCGGCCGGGCCCCGGGTCGCCGTGATCCCCGACCTGGTGTATGTGTGGCACGTTCGTCGCGCGGCCGCCCAGGTGTCGATCTCCCTCGACCGGGCCGCCGTGACCAACTGGCAGGCGCGGATCGCGGCCCACCGCACGGCGGTGGAGACGTTCCTCGAGGCCGGCTCCAAAACCCTCGCGACCGCCTGCCGGGTCAAGTTCCTCGACTACGACCTGCGGATGTACGTACGGGAGCTGGGCCGCCGCGGCGCGGACTACCGCACGGCCTGGTGGGACGCCACGCGTGAGTACCTCGCCGGTTTCGACGCCGGAGAGATCGCCGCAGCGGGCACACCGGCTCGCTGGATCACCCGGGTGATCCAGGCCGCCGACGCCCCCCGCGACGTGGAGCGGCTGGGGCAACTGGCCGGCGAGCCGGCGCGTCTGCTCCCTCCCTACGCTCTGGCCGACGGCGCCGCCGTGTGGGCGGACGACCTGCCGTCGGCCGCGCTCGACGGCGCGCTGACGGGGCCCGCGGCCGAACTGCCGGTCCTGGCGGACGCCCGTGTGGTCCGGCGTTCGCACCGTGAGCTGCTGCTCACGGTGCACGACATGTACGGGCGGCTCCGCGCGGCGCTGCCGCGCTCCGCGGAGGTGGAGTTCTTCCTCCGCGGAGGGGACCGCCCCACCCTGACCCGTGACGTCGAGCTGACCGACGAGGGTACGTTCTGGTCGGCCCGGGTCGCCGGACTCGACTCGATGGTGCGTACCGTCGGCCGGCAGGGCAGGAGAGGCATCCAGAGCTGGGACATCAGGCTCCGGCTGCGCTTCGAGGACGGCTCGTCCCTGGCGACTTCGCTGAGGATGCTGGACGGCATGCAGCGCAGGCTCGTGCCCAGTGCGCGGCACGGCGTGCTGCTGGTGCAGTCGCATGCCACGGCGAGCGGCTCTCTGGCACTCAGGGTGGCGTCGGGCATGCACGGGGCCCTGGACATCGCACGGGCCAGATCGCGGCGTTGACGAAGCCGGCGTTGACGGAGCGGGTGTCGACGACGTCGGTGCCGGCGACGCGAACGACGACAACGTGAAGGGGGCCACCGACAGCCGGTGGCCCCCTTCCGTGTGTTCTTCTCCCGCCGCTGCTAGCGCTGCAGGAAGGCGAAGAGATCCTCCCAGCGCTTCACGATCTCCGTGGTGGAGTAGCGCTGGATCTCACGCCGCGCCCGCTCGCCCATCCGGTCGCGCAGCTCCTTGTCGCCGATCAGCGTGGCGAGCCGCCGTGCGAACTCGGTGGTGTTGCCGGGAGGCGCGAGGAGGCCGTCCTCGCCGTCCGAGATGATCTCGCGCACGCCGGGAGCGATGTCGAAGGCCACACAGGGCACCGCGGTCGCCATCGCCTCCATCAGCGCGAGCGGGAAGCCCTCGCCGCGTGAGGAGAGCGCGAACAGCGAGCTCTCCCGCAGGGCGCCGGGCACGTCGCTGGTGCGCCCCATCCATTCGACGGACGTACTCAGCCCGAGCTGCGCGCTCTGCTTCTTGAGAGCGGCCTCCTCCTCGCCGGAACCGTAGATCCGCAGTGTCCAGTCCGGGTGCAGCGGAGCGACCTCGGCCCAGGCGTCGAGCAGCAGGTCGACGCCCTTCTCCTCGTGCAGACGGCCGATGCTGACCACGGTCTTCGCGGAGCGGTCGGAGGGGACTTCCGGGAAGAAGGGCAGCGGGTTGGGCATGGAGCCGGCGTTGTTGAGGTTCTGGCCGATCCACAGGTCGGCGTCCTCGCGGGTCAGCGCGAGCATCCGGTCCACGTTCTTGTACAGCCGCTTGACGCGCTGGAACCGGGACGACTTGCGGCATGTCTCGAACGACTCGTGGCTCATGCCGATCACGGTCAGGCCGGAGGTGTCGGCGAGCGCGACCCATTCCATCGCCCAGACCTGGGTGACGATGACGACGGCCCCGGGCCGGGCGGCCCGGAACATCGCGGTGAGCTTGGCCGCCTGGACACGCATCGCCGCGTCGCGCAGATACCGGCGCCGGCGCTGGACGAGGTTGAGCTTGCCCTTGATGCCGTGCACGGACTTGACCGTGGGCGGGTGCTCGTCGTACAGCGTGGTGGTGCGGTAGGGCAGGTCGGCGCCGAGTTCGGCCCGCCGGCCGTCGGGCGCGGGCGTCACACCGACGACGTTGACGCTGTGGCCGCGCTCGCTGAACAGACGGGCGATCTGGTGGGACCAGCTGGTGATGCCGCCCAGTTCGTCGACGCTGTTCGACACCAGGAAGATGTCTCGCGGTTCCGTGGTGTGGTTGCTCATCAACGGCTCCAGTCGGCGAAGAACTGATCGACGATGCTCTGCGAGGCGGTGCCCAGGTCGTATTCACCGAACTCCGCGACGAACCGGCGACGTGCTTCGGCGTACTTGGGTGTCTGCGCCTCCAGCGACCGGAGGGCGTCGTGGAACTCGTCCTCGGTGCGGAAGACGGGGCCCGGGGCGTGCTCGAGCAGGTCGAAGTAGGTTCCTCGGCCCTCGTGCACGTAGGCGTCGTAGTCGTACGTGAAGAAGAGCATCGGCCGGTCGAGCACCGCGTAGTCGAACATCACGGAGGAGTAGTCCGTGACCAGCGCGTCGGCGAGCTCCATCAGCGGAGTCACGTCCTGGTAGGTGGACACGTTGATGACCTTGCCGCGCACGGTGGGAGGCAGCACCACGTGGTTGAGGTAGTGGGCGCGCACCAGCAGCACGTAGCGGTCGCCGAACTCCTCCGCGAAACGGTCCACGTCGAACGGCAGCTCGAACCGGCTGTGCCGGCCGCGCCCCGTCGTGCGGAACGTCGGGGCGTAGAGCAGCACGGTCTTGTCGGCGGGGATGCCCAGTTCCTCCGCGAGCGGGCCGCGTGCGCGGGATCCGGCCGCGGCCTCGGCGTCGCGGGCCCGGACGAGTACGTCGTTACGGGGGTAGCCCACCCGCAGCAGCGTCTTCTCCTTCAGCCGGAACGCCTTGGCCAGGGTGCGGACGTCGTGCTCCGACCGCACGAGGAAGTGGTCGAAGCGGTCGAGGGTCCGCTGCTGGGCCTCCTGCTGCTGGCGCGGCAGTGCCTTCTGCGACGGCTGGTCGAAGCCCATCTTCTTCAGCGCGGAGCCGTGCCAGGTCTGGATGTACGTCGTCTCGGGCCGCTTGACAAGCTTGAGCGGGTAACTCTGGTTGTCCACCCAGAACTCGGCGCGCGCCAGTGCCTTGAGGTAGGGCAGGGACCAGCGCCGCACCAGGGTGGCGTCCTTGGGAAAGTCCTTCGGGCTGCCGGCGTAGGACCAGATCGCCTCGAAGTCCAGCCCCCGGGCGACCATCTCCTCGTAGATGGCACGCGGGCTGTCGCTGTACTGCTTGCCGAGGTGGCTCTCGAAGACGACGGTGCGCTTCTTGACGGGCAGCCTGCTGTAGACCTCGTGGTACATCCGCAGCTTGCTCTGGTCGGACGTGAGGTTCTTGCGGAGTTGCTTCGCCTTGCGGTAGCCCGCCTTGGCCAGCTTGCCCGGCTTGCCGCGCACCCCTCGGCGGATCAGTTCCTCGACCCGCTCGCTGTGCCGGCGATCGGACAGGAGACGGAACGCCAGGTGTCCCTTGGCGGTCGCGTGCGCCTCGATGTGGTCGGCCACCAGCCGGGTCAGGCGGGGGCGTACGGTCAGCGCCCCGCCGGACAGGTCGGTGTCGTCGACGGTGAGCCGGGTGGTGGTGCGCGCACCGTCCACGTCCAGCATCAGCCGCACGTCCCAGACCGTGTCGATGATGCCGAGCGGCCTGAGCCGGGCACTGATGTCGGCCTCGGCCTCCCAGCGGACGCTCTCGCCCTCGTGGTGCAGCGCACGCACGGGGAACGTGTACGACTGCAGGCTGCGGCGCCTGGCCCGGAACTCCAGCTCGCCCTTGAGCTGCGCACCGGCCGGGATGATTCCCAGGGGGTTGGTGATCCGGCCCGCCATGCCCACGGTGCCGTCGGACTCGGAGAACGAGGTGAGGACGTTGCGCAGGTAGAGCTGGTTGATCGCCTTCTGGTGGTATCCGACGTCGGTGACGTCCAGCACACCGCGGGAGAACTCGTCGTCGAGGTGCTCCGCGCACCAGTAGATGCGGCCGTCCAGCTCGGCCAGCGGGGAGGAGACCTTGTCGCGGTGGATCAGCGTGTCGACCGCCGGCAGCAGGTTCTTCCAGTCGCCCTGCTGCAGCAGATGCGCGCAGATCGCCTGGATCGGCAGGACCCGTCCGTAGGCCTCGTGGTTCAGGCTTTCGAGGTACTCCCGGGAGAGCTCGGCGAATTCCGCGCGGTACGACTCGCCGCGGAAGGGCAGGTCGCGCAGGTGCAGTACGAGATCGTGCTTCAGGAACTTGACGTCCTTGGCGAGCTTGATCTCCGCGAGGCCGCGCTCTTCCAGCAGGGCGTCGATACGGCGGTGGATCTCGAGCCGGTGGGTGTAGTTGGTCATCTCGTGCCGGCGGTTGGTCACCGACTTGACCGCGGCCTGCTCGTGGACGTGCCAGAAGTAGACCTCGTTGGGGATCAGCGTGATGCGATTCGCGGCGAGGTAGGCCTCCGCGATGAACATCAGGTCCTCGTAGAACATCCCCTTGGGGAAGCGCAGGTCGTTGTCGACGAGGAAGTCGCGGCGGTAGCACTTGTTCGTCGAGAGGGTGTCCCAGACGAACAGGTCCGGCAGTTCGGTGACCGAGTTCAACGTGCGGGTGGTCGAGTAGAGCCAGGCGTACCAGGCGTCGCGCTTCTTGTTGCGACTGTCCTGGTGGAGACGCACACAGAGCCCGGAGACCATGTCGGCCTCCGTCTCGTCCGCGGCCGCGACCATGTTGCGGCAGGCGTTGACCTCGAGGACGTCGTCGCTGTCGAGGAACATGACGTAGCGGCCACGGGCATGCCCGATACCGACGTTGCGGGGCTCGCCGCCCGCGCCGCTGTTTTCGGGGAGCTGGTACGCGCGGACCCGGTCGGGGTGGGCGGCCGCCAGTTCTTGCGCGACTTCGAAGGTGCGGTCACTGCTGAAGTCGTCGACGATCACGACTTCGACGCTCTGCAGGGTCTGGTCCAACACCGACCGAACGGCCGTCGGGAGACGCTCGGCGTCGTTGTAGGCGATGACGACCACGGAGACGTCAGGCACTGGCACCTCGATCCACTTGTCTTCCTTAAGGCACATCAAAGCTACCTCGAATTCATGACCGGTTCCGCCGTCGCCCCTGGGGGCACGCGGTCGGTCGTTCCACGATCGTTACGTGTGGCCGGGGGCCGAGCGGACTGCCGGGAGTTGTCGCCGGCGGTCGCCATCAGACGGACCGACGGGGCAAAGCAGGGAATTGTGCCAGACTTTTCGCACTGGTCCCCTCCGTGCCGGGTCCGGCCGGGGGTGAGCTCCCGCACAGGCCGGGGGCCGACGCCCCGCGGGAGGCGCGGGTACCGGGCGACGGCTGCCGTGACCGGAGACCGGGTTTGCGGGGTCTCCTAGAATGGCCCGATGACGTGGATGATCACAGGCGGTGCCGGCTACATCGGTTCTCACGTGGTGAAGGCCCTGACCGAGGGCGGGGAGCGGGTGGTCGTCCTCGACGACCTCAGCACCGGTGACCCGGCCAGGCTGCCGGCCGGCGTGCCGCTCGAGCGCGGATCCGTGCTGGACCGGGAGCGGGTCGACCGTGTGCTGAAGGACCACGCGGTCGAGGGCATTGTCCATGTGGCGGCGAAGAAGCAGGTCGGCGAGTCGGTCGAGCGTCCGCTCCACTACTACCGGGAGAACGTCACAGGGCTCCAGACCCTGCTGGAGGCCGCCGCGGAGGCGGGCGTTCGCCGCTTCCTGTTCTCCTCCTCGGCGGCGGTCTACGGAATGCCCGACGTCGACCTGGTCACGGAGCGGACCGAGTGCGCCCCGATGAGTCCGTACGGGGAGACCAAGCTCGCCGGTGAATGGCTGGTGCGTGCGGCAGGCCGGGCACACGGCATGGCCACCGCGTCGCTCCGGTACTTCAACGTGGCCGGTGCCGCCTCGGCGGAGCTCGGCGACCCCGGGATCTTCAACCTTGTGCCCATGGTGTTCGAGCGGCTGGACCAGGGCAAGGCTCCGCTGATCTTCGGCGACGACTACGCGACGCCGGACGGCACCTGCGTACGTGACTACATCCATGTCGAGGACATCGCGTCCGCGCACGTCGCGGCGGCCCGGCGGCTCGCGGCGGACGCCTCCGCGGAACTGGTCCTGAACATCGGCCGCGGTGAGGGGGTCTCCGTCGCCGAGATGGTGGACCTCATCTGCGAGATCAGTGGTCACCAGGACATCGCTGCCGAGACGGCGCCCCGCCGCCCGGGGGATCCGGCCAGGGTGGTGGCCTCCGCCGATCTGATCCGCAAGGAACTGGGCTGGAGCGCACGGTACGACGTGCGGGAGATGATCGCCTCCGCCTGGCAGGGCTGGCGCCTGCGGCACCCCGACCCCAAGGGCTGAGGCCGCGCCCACCCCCTGCGGGACCCGCCCCTGGTCCTGACCCGTGAGCCCGTGCCCGGTCGTCGCTCGACGCGACGACCGGGCACGGGCTTGTTCGTGCGGCGGGCCTGGGAGCCCCCTCGCTTCCCGGCGGCCTTCGTTCACTCGGAATGTGACGATCTTTCGCCCAGTGGGTGAAACCGGGCATACGGTGAACCTGTTTTCGAGGGTCCAGGTGAACAGAGGGGCGCCGATGAAGATCTCCTTCCTCATCCACACCGTCTACGGCATCGGCGGCACCATCCGCACGACGCTGAACCTGGCGGAGGAACTGGCCAATCGCCATGAGGTCGAGATCGTCTCGGTCTTCCGGCACCGCGACGACTCCGCGTTCGCCCTGGACCCGCGGCTGACGGTGGTGCCCCTGGTCGACACCCGTGAGGGCAGCGCCGACCGTCAGGAGCCGCTGTTCGCCGAGCCCGCCGTCGTGTTTCCGCGCGCCGAGGCCCGCTACAAGGAGTACAGCCGGCTCGTCGACGAGCGGGTACGCGAGCACTACGCCGCGTCCGACGCCGACGTCGTCATCGGTACCCGCCCCGGACTCGTCGCCTACGTCGCACGGTTCGCTCCGGCTACCGCCGTCCGCGTCGGGCAGGAGCACATGACGCACAACCACCACAGGGCGGCGCTGCGCGAGGAGATGTACGAACACCTCGACGCCGTCGACGCGTTCGTCACGGTCTCCGAAGGGGACGCGAAGGTGTGGCGGGAGAGGATGCCGCTGCCGGGCACCCGTGTGCTGTCGATCCCCAACAGCGTCCCCGAGCCGTCCGTCGCGCTCTCCGACGGCACCGGCAGGACCGTTGTGGCGGCCGGGCGGCTGTCCGCGGAGAAGCAGTACGAGGTGCTGGTCGACGCCTTCGCCGAGGTGGTCGGGCGGCGGCCCGGCTGGTCGCTGCGGATCTACGGCTCCGGCGACCGGCGCGACAGTCTGCGCGCCCGTATCGACCGGCTCGGCCTGTACAACGAGATCCATCTGATGGGGGCCAGGTCCCCGATCGAGCCGGAGTGGGCGAAGGGTGCCATCGCCGCGTCGGCGTCACGCCACGAGTCCTTCGGGATGACCGTCGTGGAGGCGATGCGGTGCGGCGTGCCGGTGGTGAGCACCGACTGCGACTACGGGCCCCGCGAGATCATCGAGGACGGTGTGGACGGGCTGCTCGTCCCGGTGGGTGACGTGCGGGCGCTCGCACAGGCCCTGCTGCGGCTGATCGACGACGAGGACCTGCGCCGCCGTATGGCCGGGGCGGCCGTGCGCAACGCGCGCCGCTTCGACCCGGGCGTGGTCACCAAGCAGTACGAGGCGCTCTTCGACGAGCTCGCCGCGGAGGCCGCGCAGCGCGTGCGCGTCCCCGGGGTGACGCCGGTCGCGGACTGCACCGCCGCCCCGGACGGTTCGCTGGAAGTGACTCTGGTGGCGCCGCTGCCGTCGGGTTTCGGGAGCGGAGCGCGGCTGGTGTGCGCTGCCACCGGCTCCCGCACTCGGATCCGTGCGTTCGACTTCGACGCGGCGGGCTCGGCGAGGGTCCCGGCGGACGAGGTCTTCACCGAGGGCGTGTGGAACGTGTACGTGGAGCTGGCCGCCGGTGTCCGGGGCAGGGTCGTCGCCCGCGTCGTCGATCAACGCGGCGCGCTGCACGCCGCGGAGCGCCTGGTCCCGGGCGGTGGTGTGCGCAATCTCGTCCCGTACGAGGACAAGGCCAAGGGCGGTGCGCTGATGCTGCGAGCCTGGCACCGGCCGGTGCACGCCGAGGCCGCGGACGTCCAGGTCGACGGCACGAGGGTCACTCTCGAGGGCAGCATGCTCGGGACGGCGGCGGTGCACGGCGATCCGACCCTGGTGCTGCGCCGCCGCGGCACTCCCGCGGACGAGGTCCTGTTCCCGGGCGAGCGGGTCGGCGTCGACGGTTTCCGTTTCACCTTCGACTCCGCGGTGCCCGCCGCCTCGCAGACGACCCCGCACGACGTGTGGGACGCGTTCGTGCGCTGCGCACCGGGTGCCGGACCGGTCAGGATCGGCCGGGTGCTGGACGATGTGGTGATGAAGCAGGGGATCTATGTGTACCCCCACACAGTGATGGCGAAGAGGCGTCAGGAAAACGTGGCCCGTGCCGCGATAAAGCGGGTACTGGGCAGGCCTCGCAAGAAGATCCGTGTGCGTGTCTTCTACACGGCCTCCAATGACCTCGCACTCAATGTGGTGGATCTGTAACCGATAATTTGTCCTAGTAGTGAATGTTTCGTCCCGCCTGTTTGTGTGGCGTGCGTCACTCGATCGGGGATGGTTGTGTACCCCTGCCGGGTCATGAACGTTGGGTGAGCAGGGGGTTTCCCGATTTGTGTGCGAGGTGTCATCCGTCTTGCGGGCAGGTAAATAGAAGTGCAAGCATCGGTTTCACCTTCCGCCCTCGCAAGATAGGTCTTCTTTTTCTGTGCACCACAAGGCCGAAACCCGAACCACGGCTGTCCTGCTTGCCGGTGGCACCGGCACGCGCGTGGGTCTGTCGATTCCCAAACAGCTGTTGAAGATCGCAGGCAAGGCCGTTATCGAGCACACTCTGGCGATCTTCGAGCGAACTCAGTCAATCGACGACGTCATCGTGATGATGGCCCCTGGCTATGTGCCGGAAGTTGAAAAGATCATCGCAAAGGCGGGCTTCACCAAGGTCGTCAAGGTTGTTGAGGGCGGGGCCACTCGCAACGAGACCACGGAGCGTGCCATCGCCGCTCTCGGCGAGGGACTGGCCGCCGGTGAGGACCGCAATGTCCTTTTCCACGACGCCGTCCGCCCCCTCCTTTCTGAGCGCGTCATCAAGGACTGCGTCGACGCGCTCGACCGCTACGAGGCGGTCGACGTCGCCATCCCGTCAGCGGACACGATCATCGTGACCCGTACGCACGGCGAGGACGGCGAGTTCATCACCGACGTCCCGGACCGCTCCAGGCTGCGCCGCGGTCAGACGCCGCAGGCGTTCAAGCTCTCCACCATCTGCAGGGCGTACGAGATCGCCGCCGGGGACCCGAATTTCCAGGCCACCGACGACTGCTCGGTCGTGCTCAAGTACCTCCCGGACGTGCCGATCCACGTCGTTCCCGGTGACGAGTTCAACCTGAAGGTCACCCAGCCGGTCGACGTCTTCATCGCTGACAAGCTGTTCCAGCTGGCCTCCACCGCGGTCCCGCGCCAGGCGGACGAGGCCGCGTACCGCGAACTGCTGGCCGGCAGGACCGTCGTCGTCTTCGGCGGTTCCTACGGCATCGGCGCGGACATCGCCTCGCTCGCCGAGTCCTACGGGGCCAAGGTGTACGCCCTGGGTCGTTCCACCACCGGCACCTACATCGAGAAGCCGGAGCACGTCGACGAGGCCCTGGCCAAGGCGTACGCGGAGAGCGGCCGGATCGACTATGTGATCAACACCGCGGGCGTGCTGCGCATCGGAAAACTGGCGGAGACGGACGACGCGACCATCCAGGAAGCGCTGAGCGTCAACTTCCTCGCGCCGGTCCGGATCGCCCGCGCGTCGCACAAGTACCTCGCCGAGACCCAGGGGCAGTTGCTCCTCTACACCTCCAGCAGCTACACCCGCGGCCGTGCCGAGTACAGCCTCTACTCCTCGACCAAGGCCGCCATGGTGAATCTCACCCAGGCGCTGTCCGACGAGTGGGCCGGCGACGGTATCCGCGTGAACTGCGTCAACCCGGAACGCACCGCCACGCCGATGCGTACCAAGGCGTTCGGCGAGGAGCCGGCGGGCTCGCTGCTGTCGTCACAGGCCGTGGCGCGTACCTCTCTCGACGTGCTGCTGTCCGCGCTGACCGGTCATGTCATCGACGTCCGCCAGCAGGACCCGGCGCAGGAAGCGTCGGAGGCGTCGGGATTCGAGCAGGCGCTCGCCGCCTTGCTGGACCGCCACGAGGATCTGTAGTACCTCTGGACATTCGACAATTCGGGCCTCTGTAGTCGCCGCTCCGCGCGATACCGGGGCCCGAGTCCGTGGCGGGCGTTCTTCACGCGTTCTCCGTAATGGATTTTGCAAGGCAAACAGTCGTACCTTCTGGAGCTGGTTCTTCCGTGATTTCCAAAGCGATTCGCATGGCTCGCGTGGGCAGCGGATCAGAGCTGGCCGCAGCACTTCTGCTGACGCTGGGATTCCCGTGCGTCATGCTCGCGGCGATAATTCCCGGCATCTGGCTCTTCGCAGTCGCGGTCGCCGTGACATACCTGGCGGACCAGTTCCTGCACCAGCGGTCCAGCTATCTGATCAACAGACTCGCGAAGATCCGCGCCGGACTGTCGATCCGGTTCCTGCTGCGCCAGTTGCTGCTGGTGCTGCTGCTGGCCCGGATGGGACACGCGGAGGAGACCCTCTTCTACGTGACGGTCGCCTGCCTTCTCGGCTTCTACGGACTCCAGGCCCCGCAGGGCGCGGTGGTCACCCTGATCCGGCTGCGCCGCAAGCTGCCGGTGGTCACGCGCAACATCGACCTCGGCGGGGTGCGCATCCCGGACGCGCCGCCGCGCCGGCTGCTCGACCGCTCGGCGGAGAAGATGCTCCATCTCGACGTCTTCTCCTTCGCGGGCGTGCTGATCACTCTCGCGACCGGCGAGAACGCCTTCGCCTACACCGGTCTCGCGCTCACCGTGGGGCTCGCGCTGCTCTACCTCGCCCTGCTCGTGCCGTATCTGCGCCCCACCCGGCTGGTGGCGCCGCCGGACGCGGTGCTCGCGGGCGTCGACGCCTGGCTGCGCGAGTACGAACCGACCGTGATCCTCTACTTCTCCGGCTCCAAGGAGTCGGCGTACCAGGTCAACATGTGGCTCGAGACGATGGCCAAGCTCGGCGGCCGGCCGCTGATCGTCCTGCGCGAGCGCAACATCCTGCCCCAGCTCGGCACCACCTCCGTGCCGGTTCTGTGCGTCCCCGGCGGGGTGCACCTGATGAACCTGGACCTGTCGACGGTCCGTGTCGCGCTCTACCCCGCCAACGTCGGCAAGAACATCCACATGCTGCGCGTGCCGACCATGAAGCACGTCTTCATCGGCCACGGGGACAGCGACAAGCTCGCCAGCGTCAACCCGTACAGCAAGGTCTACGACGAGGTGTGGACCGCCGGCCGGGCCGGCCGCGACCGCTACGCCCTGGCCGACGTGGGCGTGCGCAGCGAGGACATCGTCGAGGTGGGCCGGCCCCAGCTGGCCCCCATCAGGACGTGGGCGGGCGCGCCGCAGAAGCCGGTCCCCACCGTCCTGTACGCCCCCACCTGGGAGGGCTGGGACGACAACCCCGGAAACACCTCGCTGCTGCTCGCCGGTGAGAGCATCGTCGAGCGGCTGCTGAACGCGGAGCCACCGGTCCGGGTGGTCTACAAGCCGCATCCGTTCACCGGTACCCGCAGCGCGGAGGCCAAGGCCGTCGACGCACGGATCTCCGCGATGGTCGAGGCGGCGGCCGCCGCCCGGGCGAGCGACCCGCGATGGGTGAGGGAGGCCGCCACTCAGGCGGTGGAGCAGACCGCGGCGCGCGCGGAGCTGCAGCGCGTCAAGGAGCGCCTCGCACAGCTGTCGGGCCCGTCGAAAGCGGGCAAGGACGAGGCGGAGGAGTCGCGTGACGCCCTGGCCGATCCGGCGCTCGAGGCGGAGACCGCACAGCTCAAGGACGAGTGGAACGCGGCCTACTGGCGGTCCTTCGGCTGGTGGGAGCACCGAGTCGTCAAGGGCCCCGAACCCCGTCTGTACGACTGCTTCAACGAGTCGGACGGCATGGTCTCCGACATCTCCAGTGTGGTCTCCGACTACATCGCGAGCGGCAAGCCCTACGCGGTCACCGACTCCGCGGGTCTGGGGGAGGCGGAGTTCATGCGGCAGAACACCGCGGTGCGGGCCGCGGTGATCCTCTCCAACAGCGCCGTCGAGCTCGATGAACTGCTCGCCTCCGTGGCCGACCGGGCGGCGGACCCGCGCGCGGCGGCCCGGCAGGAGCTCAAGGAGTACCTGCTCGGACCGGACGAGCCGACTTCGCTGCAACAGTTCGACGCCGCGGTGCGGGCGCTGACGGCCAAGGCGGAGGCGCGCAACACGGGCCTGCGGCAGCGGCTCGCGGAGCCGGAGCAGGCGCCGGGACTCGACGACTCGACCGTCGGTGACACCACCGTCGGAGACACGGCGGTGGGCTGACACGGTGGTGGCCGACGCGGCTGTTGGCCGCCAC
The DNA here is from genome assembly GCF_042888225.1 of Streptomyces sp. NPDC003023. NCBI lineage: Bacteria > Bacillati > Actinomycetota > Actinomycetes > Kitasatosporales > Streptomycetaceae > Streptomyces > Streptomyces sp. NPDC003023. The sequence goes on along the minus strand of NZ_JBIAPL010000006.1, from coordinate 81,221 downwards.
GGTGCGGGCGCCGGGGACATGCGCACGCGCCCGGAGTGCAACGTCTGTTCCGGTCGGGTTGTCTTACGTGTATGAGTGACGATCCCGAGCCCGACGTCACGGTTGTCGTCGGCGCCTACGAAGCCATGCCCTACCTGGTCCGGTGCCTGGAGTCGGTCGAGTCGCAGACCCTGGGCGCCGACCGTGTCGAGCTCGTCGCGGTCGACGACGGGTCGACCGACGGCACGGGTGAGTACCTGGAGGAGTTCGCCGCCAGGTCCAAGATCCCCACCAGGGTGGTCAGGCAGCCCAACTCCGGCGGGCCGAGCGGTCCGCGCAATGTCGGTCTCGGCATGGCGCGCGGCCGCTACGTCTTCTTCCTCGACGCCGACGACTACTTCGGTGACGAGGCGCTCGAGCGGATGGTCGCCATGGCGGACCGGGCGGGCACCGACGTGGTGCTGGGCAGGATGGCCGGTGTGGGCCGTGGCGTGCCGCGGTCGATGTTCACCCGGACCGTGGAGCACGCCGAGGTGCACACCTCACGGGTCGTCTACGCGCTCAGTGCGCAGAAGCTCTTCCGGCGTTCGCTGCTCTCCCGGCTGGCCCTGCGGTTCGACGAGAGCCTGGCCACCGGTGAGGACGCGCTCTTCACCATGGAGGCGTATCTCCGCGGCAGTGGCGTCTCGATCGTCGCCGACTACGACTGCTACTACCTTGTCTGCCGCGAGGACGGCAAGCACGCGACGCGCAGAGGCGACTACACGGGGCGCTTCGAGGCGATCCACGCGCTGATGCGGCTGATCGCGCGCCTCGAGCCGCCGGGCGCGAAACGGGACCTGCTGATGGTCAGGCCCTTCACGGTCGGACTGCTCCAGCAGTTCGGTCCCGGGCTGCTGAAACAGTCGGAGGCCGACTGCCTGCGCAAGATGGAGCTCGCCGCCCCGATGACATCCGCGTACTGGACGGACGGGGTGGCCGCCCACCTCAAGGTCGGCGAGCGGCTCGTCCTCACCTGCGTCGCCATGGGGCGGCTCGACCTGCTGCGGGAGGTACTGGCGTTTGTCGTCGCCGGTGAACCTCCGGAGGTGGTCCACCTCGGCCGTGCGAGACGCCCGTACCTTGTCCATCCGCATTTCCGGGACCGGCGCGCGGGCATCCCCGACAGCGTCTACGCGGTGACCGTTCCCGACTGGGCGGGCAGCAGGCGCGTCATGCCGCCGCAGCCGGGACGGCCTTTCGCGCGGCGCGCGGTGAACGGGATCCGCAGACGGGTGCGGCGATTGCGCGGGGGAGTGCATTCGGGAAAGAGGAAAGCGGAACGTGAGACGTAGGTAACATCGAGGTGCCGGGGCGGAATACGTCCGGGGAACACGTTTCCGACACCAGGGCAGGGACAGTGAAGGCACTCGTACTTTCCGGAGGAGCCGGGACACGACTCCGCCCCATTACGCACACATCCGCCAAGCAATTGGTTCCCGTGGCGAACAAGCCGGTGCTCTTCTACGGCCTGGAGGCGATCGCGGAGGCCGGGATCATCGATGTGGGCATCATTGTGGGTGACACCGCGGACGAGATCCGCGACGCCGTCGGGGACGGCGATCGGTTCGGTGTGAAGATCACATATATTCCGCAGGAGAAGCCGCTCGGGCTCGCGCACGCCGTGGCCATTTCCAGGGACTTCCTCGGCGAGGACGACTTCGTGATGTACCTCGGCGACAACTTCATCGTCGGCGGCATCAGCGGACTCGTCGACGAATTCCGCACGGAGCGGCCGGACGCGCAGATTCTGCTCACCAAGGTCCCCGACCCCACGTCCTTCGGCGTCGCCGAACTCGACGGCTCCGGCCGCGTCGTCGGCCTGGAGGAGAAACCGAAGGAGCCCAAGAGCGATCTCGCGCTCGTCGGGGTCTATCTCTTCACCCCGGCCGTGCACGAGGCCGTGCGGTCCATCGAACCCTCCTGGCGCGGCGAACTGGAGATCACCCACGCCATCCAGTGGCTCATCGACCGGCAGCGTGACGTGCGCTCCACGACCATCGCGGGCTACTGGAAGGACACCGGCAACGTCACCGACATGCTGGAGGTCAACCGTTCCGTCCTCGAGAGGGTTGAGGCGGGCATCGAAGGCGAGGTCGACGAGGAGAGCGAGATCATCGGCCGCGTCCGCGTCGAGGCGGGCGCACGGATCACCAACAGCCGGATCGTGGGTCCCGCGATCATCGGCGGCGGGACGGTGATCAGCGACTCGTACGTCGGTCCGTTCACCTCCGTCGCCGAGGGGTGCCGGATCGAGGACAGCGAGATCGAGTACTCCATCGTCCTGCGCGGGGCGTCCATCGAGGGGGTGCGGCGGGTGGAGGCTTCGCTGATCGGCCGGGACGTCGAGGTCACCCCGGCGCCCCGCAATCCCTCCTCGCACCGACTGGTGCTCGGCGACCACAGCAAGGTGCAGATCTCGTCATGACAGTCAGGATCCTCGTGACCGGCGGCGCCGGGTTCATCGGCTCCCACTACGTCCGCACGCTGCTCGGCCCGGGCGGGCCGGGCGACACGGCCGTCACCGTGCTGGACAAGCTCACCTACGCCGGCAATCCGGCCAACCTCGACGAGGTCCGCGACCACCCCGGCTTCGGGTTCGTCCAGGGCGACATCTGCGACGCCGAACTCGTCGGCAGGCTGATGGCGGAACACGACCAGGTGGTCCACTTCGCGGCCGAGTCGCATGTGGACCGTTCCATCGACGGCGGCGCCGAGTTCGTCCGTACGAACGTGGTCGGCACGCACACGCTGATCGACGCCGCCCACCGGACCGGGATCGACAGATTCGTCCACATCTCCACCGACGAGGTCTACGGCTCCATCGACGAGGGCTCATGGCCCGAGAACCATCCGCTCGAGCCCAACTCGCCCTATTCTTCGGCCAAGGCGTCGAGCGACCTGATCGCGCTGTCCTACCACCGCACCCACGGGCTGGACGTCCGGGTGACACGCTGTTCCAACAACTACGGGCACCACCAATTCCCCGAGAAGGTCATCCCGCTGTTCATCACCAACCTTCTGGACGGCGGGACGGTCCCGCTCTACGGCGACGGCGGGAACGTGCGCGACTGGCTGCACATCGACGACCACGTCCAGGGCGTCGAACTGGTCCGCACCGCCGGCCGGCCCGGTGAGGTCTACAACATCGGCGGTGGCACCGAGTTGTCCAACAAGGAGCTCACCGGCCTCCTGCTCGAGGCGTGCGGCGCCGACTGGGACACGGCCGTGCAATACGTGGCCGACCGCCTCGGGCACGACCGCCGCTACTCGGTGGACTGCACGAAGATCCGCACGGAGCTCGGTTACGAGCCGCGCAAGGACTTCGCCACCGGCCTTGCGGAGACGGTGCGCTGGTACCGCGACAACCGTGCCTGGTGGGAGCCGCTGAAGGAGCGTGCGGCCCTGTGAGCGCCTGGCTCGTCACCGGTGCCGCCGGCATGCTCGGCCGGGACGTCCTCGTCCGCCTGGCGGCCGACGGGGTCCGCGCGGTGGCCGCCGCACGGGCCGACCTCGACATCACGGACCCGGACGGTGTGCGGTCCGCGCTGGCGGCCCACCGGCCCGCAGTGGTCGTGAACTGCGCCTCGTGGACCGACGTCGACGGCGCGGAGGAACAGGAGGAGGCCGCGCTCGCGGTCAACGGCACGGGACCGCGCGTCCTGGCGGAAGCGTGCAAGGAGAGCGGCGCGGTGCTGCTGCACCTGTCCACCGACTACGTCTTCGCCGGGGACGCCGCCGAACCCTACGCGGAGGACGCCCCCGCCGCGCCGCGCAGCGCCTACGGGCGCACCAAGCTGGCAGGTGAGCGGGCGGTGCTCGAACTGCTTCCGGAAACCGGCCATGTGGTGCGCACGGCCTGGCTCTACGGCGCGGGCGGCCCGAACTTCGTCCGCACCATGATCGGACTCGAGTCGGCCAGGGACACCGTCGACGTCGTCGACGACCAGCGCGGTCAGCCCACCTGGACCGCGGACCTCGCCGGTCTGCTCGTACGGCTGGGGCGGGGCGCGCAGGCCGGGACCGTGCCGGCGGGAGTGCACCACGGCACCAGCCGCGGCGACACCACCTGGTACGGGTTCACCCGGGAGATCTTCCGGCTGCTGGGCGCCGATCCGGGCCGGGTGCGCCCGACGACCAGCGCCGCGTTCGTCCGGCCGGCGCCACGGCCCTCGTACAGCGTGCTGGGTCACCGGGGCTGGCAGGGCACCGGCGTCGAACCCATTCGCGACTGGCGTGAGGCGCTCGCTGAAGCGTTCCCCGCATTGCTCCTAGCTGAGCGCGGAACGGGTGCTACCGGTCGGTAGACATTTACGTGCAGGCTGCGTTCACGCTAACTTCGGTGGGAATCAATCAATTTGATTCTCAGTGAAGGGCTCCATCGGTGGATCGCCACGGCTTCCTGCGTCAGCTGCACCGCACGTACAAACCCCGGAACTATCTCGAGATCGGGGTCAACGACGGGCGCAGTCTGGCGCTTTCCCGGGTTCCCTCCGTCGCGGTCGATCCTGCGTTCCGCGTGGTGACGAGTATCAGCTGTGATGTCCACCTCGTGAGAGCGACCAGTGACGATTTCTTCGCCCGCAAGGATCCGCTGGTACATCTGCGCACCGGCCGTAATCCGTTCCGTGCGCTGGCCCGCAAGGACCCGCTGAACGCGCTCGGTGGAGAACCGAAACTCGAACTGTCGTTCATCGACGGAATGCATCTCTTCGAGTACGCGCTGCGCGACTTCATGAATGTCGAACGGCATTCCCGCTGGTCGAGCGTGATCGTGCTCGACGACATGCTCCCGAGGAGCGTGGACGAGGCGGCGCGGGACCGGCACACCAAATTCTGGGCCGGCGATGTCTACAAGGTCGTCCAGGTCCTGCGGAAGTACCGCCCCGACCTGGTCGTCGTCGAGATCGACACCGCGCCGACCGGCGTCGTCGCGGTCTTCGGCGCCGACCCGGAGAACACCGTGCTCAAGAACGCGTACGACAAGATCATCGAGGAGTTCGTCGTGCCGGACCCGCAGGACGTGCCGGAGGAGGTGCTCGTCCGCAAGCACGCCGTCCAGCCGGAGGCGCTGCTCGGCGCCGACTTCTGGCCCGCTCTGATCAGGGCCCGCACCCTGCGCCGCCCGCGTTCCGCCTTCGTGCCGGTGCGCAGGAGCCTCGAGAGGCTCACCGGCTGAGGTTCTCCCCGCACCGGTTTCCGTGCGCCCCGAGGCCCGCCCGGCCTCGGGGCGTACGCGCGCCGCCCGCACCGGCTCGGCGCGCCGCTGGCCCCGTGCGCCGCCCGTGCCGCCGGCCCCGTGCGCCGCCCGTGCGCTAGCCCCGTGCGCCGAGCTCCGCGTAGAAGGCTTGGCACTCGTCGTACCGCGGCAGCATGCCGCGACGGCCCGCCTCGGCCAGCGACGGCGCGGCGGCGTCCTTGTCGGAGAGCACGGGGGAGACGTCCTGCGGCCACTCGATGGCCAGTGCCGGATCGAGGGGGTCGATGCCGTGCTCCCGTTCCGGGGCGTATCCCTCGGAGCAGAGGTAGACGACCGTGGCCTCGTCCGTCAGCGCCATGAACGCGTGGCCGAGCCCCTCCGACAGGTAGACGCTGTGGTGGTCGACGTCGTCGAGACGGACCGCGTCCCACCGGCCGAACGTCGGCGAGCCCACCCTGATGTCCACGACGACGTCGAGGACGGTGCCACGGACGCACTTGACGTACTTCGCCTGGCTCGGCGGAACGTCGGCGAAGTGGAGGCCGCGGAGCGTGCCTCTGCTCGAGACGGAGCAGTTGGCCTGGGCGAGCCGCAGGCCGTGGCCGACGGTCCGCTCGAAGTCGGTTCCTCTGAACCACTCGTGGAAGCTGCCCCGGCTGTCCGGGAAGACCTTCGGCTCGTGAACCCAGGCGCCCGCGATCGAGAGCTGCCGCATCTGAACCCTTCCTCGTTCCGGTCACATGTCAGTGGCCGGTCCCGCCGGCCCGCCCGTCATCCGAGCACCCGTGCCGCGAACCGGCGCACCTTCCTGCGTCCCGCGGACGGCAGCCTGCGGACCGCGGGGCCGGCCACGGCGCGTACGACCTGCCGCAGCGCGGCCCGGCGCCGATGCGCCGTCAGCTGCCGCAACAGGGCCGTGTCCGGTGCGGGGAGGCTCTCGTCCAGCCGGAAACGACCCCGGTCGTCGATGTCGACCGTGCACAGCGCCAGGGCCGGGGCCTTGTCCCCGTCGAGCCGGACACCGAGCCGCCAGGTGCCGGCGGGGGCGCCCTCGAGCCGCCGTGGCAGGGTCAGATGCGCACGGCTCTGCACGGGACGCAGCGTGCGCGCGAACGAGTGCGCCACCGGGACCTCCGCCACCTCGGCCTCTTCCGCCTGATCGGTCGCCCCGGACGGCTTGGTCAGCACCAGTTCCACCTTCGAGGGGGCGGTGCCGGTGGTGGTGACCAGGTCCAGTCGCAGCTGCGGCGAGCGCCCGGGCAGGCACAGCAGGGGCCGCCCTTTCAGGTACGAGACGACCTTCTTGGCCCGGCGCGCGACGTCGAGCGTGAGATTGCCGTGCGGATCGGTGAAGTACGGGATCACCGGGCGGGCGGGCGAGGACAGCAGCGCGGGCAGGCACTGGCCGTCCACCTGCTCGGCCCGGTCCGCGCCCAGCCGCACCTTGCGCACCAGGCCGAGGCCGCGGACCGTCACCCAGGCGTCCCAGAAACCGCGGGGGAGGCGGCCGCGGCCCTTGCGGACACGCTCGGGGGCCAGATGTCCCGTTCCGCGCAGCACGACCTCGCAGAGGCCGGCCTTCTCGTTCTCCTCCTGCGTCTCCTCGTCCCCGCCCGGCGTCTCGACCCGGACCTCGAGCTTGACCGGGCAGGGCCATTCGACCGCCTTCTCCCGGTCGCGCAACGAGAGTTCGGCCTTGAAACCGTCCAGGTCGTCGGTGATGTCGAGGAGAGCGCCGCCGGGCAGGAAACCGGACGTGACGTCGGGGTGCACGTACAGCCTGCCGTCGCGGCGCAGCAGCTTCACGGGCATACCGCTCTCGCCGTGCACGAGCCGTGCCGCGAGGGTGACCGCGATCCGGCCGTCGGACTCCCAGGCGACGTTCTCGAGCCGCACCGCACCCTTGACGGAGGACGCGAGCCGGGCGAGCCGCACCAGTCCCTCCGCGTCGTCCTCACGCAGCAGAGTGGAACGCGTGCGCAGCAGCGGGCCCAGCCCGTCGTGCACCGCGTCGTCCATGAACTCCAGGGCGAGGGGCCGCACGGCCGACGTCATCTCGCGCAGGTAGTCGTCGTCGTACTTGAGGACGGCCGGCTCGCTCAGGCGGCCGAGCATCTCGACACGGTAGAAGCGCCGCAGCACGCGGTCTCGCAGCGGACCCGGCTCGGTGTTGGCGACGACCACGTCGAGGACCTCACGGAGGTTGCCGTAGTAGCCGGCCGGCTCGAGCTTCGCCGAACCGGCGTTCTTGCCGTCGTCACGCTTCGAGTAGTAGTAGCAGGTGTACGCGCCGAGGATCGAGACGACCCGGGCGGGGAAGTACGCCTTCATCATGTACAGCTGGTCCTCGAGGCGGCGCCTGCCCTCGGGGTAGGCGATGCCGTGCTCGCGCAGGAACGCGGTGCGGAACATCTTGTGCGGCGTGAGGCTGTCGAACAGCGGCGCGTCGCGCAGCGTGCACTTCTCCCGGTTCGTACGGAAGACGCCGTGCGGAACGCCCCGGAAGTTGCTGGCCACCTTGCCGATGACGATGTCCGAGCCGTTGCGGTGGCCCATGTCGTAGAGGCGGCGCAGCGCGTCGGTCCCCAGGTGGTCGTCCTGGTCGAGGAACTGGACGTACTCACCCCTGGCTTCGGCGACGCCGACGTTCCGCGGCTTGCCCGGCCAGCCGGAGTTCGGAATGTGGATCACCCGGAAGTGGGGATGCTCCTCGGCCAGCCTGTCGAGCCGCTCGGGCGTGTCGTCCGTGGAGCCGTCGTCGACGAACAGCACCTCGAACTCCTCGGCCGGCAGCGTCTGCGCCACCAGCGACTCGATACACGGATCGAGGTACTTCCCGGGGTTGTACACCGGGATGACAACGCTCACTCTGACCGACACTGCTGTGCCCCGTCTCTTGTGGGAACCCGAGTCGAAGTAGGGCCGGAGGCAGGTCGGTGCGGGCGCGTGCCACCGCCCGCGGCCACCCTATCCGCTGTCCCGAACGGGTTGCCCTGATCCGGCAACCGCAAGCTTTCCAACTGCCGTGGGGCGCGGGCGGTTACGGCAGCCGGACGGCGTGGCGCACAGCCCTTCGGGGCGGTCCGTCCGGCAGGCGGGCCGGCCGTCGCGGGCTTCGGGCGCCTGTCCAGCGGGCGGAATGCCCGCGCGGGCGTGACCTGCTCTGACATAGATTCGGTTCGTGACAGTGGCAAGACAGTACGTGACCCAGGCCCGCAGGATCGTCGTCAAAGTCGGTTCGTCGTCTCTGACCACCGCGGCCGGCGGGCTGGACGCGGACCGGGTGGACGCCCTCGTCGACGTTCTCGCCAAGATCCGCAGCGGCGGCGAGAAGGAGATAGTGCTGGTCTCCTCCGGTGCCATCGCGGCCGGCCTCGCACCGCTCGGCCTGGCCCGCCGTCCCAAGGACCTGGCCCGCCAGCAGGCCGCCGCGAGTGTCGGCCAGGGGCTGCTCGTCGCCCGCTACACCGCCTCCTTCGCCCGCTACGGCGTCCGCGTCGGTCAGGTGCTCCTCACCAGTGACGACACCAGCCGCCGGGCCCACTACCGCAACGCGTACCGGACTCTGGACCAACTGCTGACCATGGGCGCGCTGCCCGTGGTCAACGAGAACGACACCGTCGCGACCGACGAGATCCGCTTCGGCGACAACGACCGGCTCGCCGCGCTCGTCGCCCACCTCGTACGGGCCGACCTGCTGGTCCTGCTCTCGGACGTCGACGGCTTGTACGACGGGGACCCGGCACGCCCCGGCACCTCACGCATCGAGGAGGTGCGTGGTCCGGAGGACATCGCCCATGTGCAGATCGGCAGCGCGGGCAAGGCGGGCGTCGGCACCGGTGGCATGGTCACCAAGGTCGAGGCGGCCCGGATCGCCGCCGCCGCCGGCATGCCGGTCGTCCTCACCTCCGCCAGCCGGGCCGCCGACGCCCTCGCCGGCCGGGCGACCGGCACCTATTTCCACGCGACCGGCCGCCGCTCGGCCGACCGGCTGCTGTGGCTCGCGCACGCATCCACCCCACAGGGCTCCCTCACCCTCGACGAAGGCGCCGTACGAGCCGTGGTGGTGGGCCGGAAGTCGCTGCTGCCCGCCGGGATCGCCGCCGTCGACGGCGAGTTCAGTGCCGGGGACCCGGTGGAGCTGCGCGACGCCGCAGGGCGGGCGGTCGCCCGCGGACTGGTCAACTTCGACGCGAAGGAGATCCCCCAACTGCTCGGCCGCTCCACCAGGGAACTGGCCAGGGAGCTGGGCCCGGAGTACGAACGGGAAGTCGTACACAGGGACGATCTCGTCGTCCTCGAGCCCTGAAAAGGCGGAAAGTCCCACCATCCGGCAGAGACCTTTACCAAAACCGCCACACGCTCCGCCGTGGGCTGGTCAACTTTGTTGCGGGGGTTCGCGGGGTTCGGCATGACGACCAGCACAACGCAGCAGCAGGGAGGCCGCCGGTGAGACGAGCGCGCCCAGGGGATGCGCCCCGAGGGAACGGCAGGCCGCACCTTGCCCGCCGGGCGGTGGGCGAGGAGCGGGCCCTGACCAGTGTCGGGGCCGGGAACGGCACCGGGACCGAGACGGAGGCCGAGGCCGCGGACACCGGGACACGGCCCGGCGGCAGCACCGAGGAGCGTGTGCTCTCCCGCCTGTGGCACATCACCCTCAGTGTCTCGGGCACAGAGGCTCCGCTGAAGGAGGTCCGGCGCGGCCTGGAGCAACTGGCCCACGACCATCCGTTCCTCCTCACCAGCCGGTACGCCAACGATCACGCGGAGATCCGCTACTGGGAGGAGGCGCGTGACCTGCACGACGCGGCCGCCGTCGCCCTGAGGCTGTGGGGCGAGCACCGTTCCACGGCCAAGCTGCCGCCGTGGGAGATCGTCGGCCTCGAGGTCATCGACCGGCAGACCTACCACCAGCGCGTGGCGGAGGGCTACGGTCCGCCGCCCGCGGCACCGGTGGGCGTGCACCCCTTCTGAACCAGTGGGGCGGGGCATCCCTGCGGCTTCGGAGTGTCCGGCCCCCGGCGTTCTCGGGGTGCGGAGCGTTGGCGTGCCGGGCCGCCCAGGGGGTCCCGGCTGCCCGGCTCCGCGTTCCCCGTGTGCCCGGTCTTTTCGGGGGGCTCCCCTAGTCCCTCCGGTGCGAGACCCCCGGCCTGCCCGTGGGAGCCCCCGGCCTTCCCGTGCGGCGGCCGGTACGCCCGGCTGCCGGGCCCGTCGTCTCGGACTGCGGAATACGGGCCGGATGTCCGCCAACGGCGCATTACGCTGCACGTATGACGTCGCTCTCTTCCGTTTCGCCGTACGACAACATGTCCCCGGTCGCCCAGGCTGCCTACCGGGCCCGCGCAGCGGCCGCCGACCTCGCGCCGCTGCCGCGATCGGCCAAGGACGACGCGCTGCTGGCGATGGCCGACGCCCTCGAGGTCCGTACGAGCGAGATCGTCGAGGCCAACGCAGAGGACATCGCCCGCGCCCGTGAGGCCGGCACCAGCGAGGCGATCGTCGACCGGCTGACCCTCACCCCCGAGCGGGTCAGGGCCATCGCCGCCGACGTGCGTTATGTCGCCGCGCTGCCGGACCCGGTGGGCGAGGTGGTACGCGGCTCGACCCTGCCCAACGGCATCGACCTGCGCCAGGTGCGCGTCCCCCTCGGGGTCGTCGGCATCATCTACGAGGCCCGGCCGAACGTCACCGTCGACGCCGCCGCGCTCTGCCTGAAGTCGGGCAACGCCGTGCTGCTGCGTGGCTCGTCCTCCGCGTACTCCTCCAACAAGGCCCTCGTACGGGTGCTGAGGGACGCGGTCGGCGGGTCCGGGCTGCCGGCCGACGCGGTGCAATTGGTGCCGGGCGAGAACCGCGACTCCGTACGGGAACTGATGCGCGCCCGCGGCATGGTCGACGTGCTGATCCCGCGCGGCGGCGCCTCCCTGATCCGCACCGTCGTCGAGGAGTCCATCGTCCCCGTCATCGAGACGGGCACCGGCAACTGCCACGTCTACGTCGACGCGGAGACGGACCTCGACATGGCCGTCGAGATCCTGATCAACTCCAAGGCCCAGCGCCCGAGCGTCTGCAACGCCGCGGAGACCCTGCTCGTCCACAAGGATGTCGCCGCCGCCTTCCTGCCGCGTGCGCTGGACGCCCTCGCGGATGCCGGAGTGACCGTGCACGGCGACGAGCGTGTCATCGAGTACGCGGACGCCACCAAGGCCACGATCGTGCCCGCCACCACGGAGGACTGGGAGACCGAATACCTCTCCTACGACATCGCGGCGGCCGTCGTCGAGTCGCTCGAGTCCGCCGTCGCCCACATCCGGCTCTGGTCGTCCGGTCACACCGAGGCGATCGTCACCACGTCGCAGGCGGCGGCCCGGCGGTTCACCCAGTTGGTGGATTCGACGACCGTCGCGGTGAACGCGTCCACACGGTTCACCGACGGTGGCCAGTTCGGCTTCGGCGCCGAGATCGGGATCTCGACCCAGAAACTGCACGCCCGTGGCCCGATGGGGCTGCCGGAGCTGACCTCTACGAAGTACATCGTGACGGGCGACGGCCACACGCGGTGACCTTCGCCGGGCCGGGCGTGGCGTCACCCGGACGGCCCTCTGTCACCCGGGCGGGGAGAGTTTGCCCTCTCCCTGCCCAAATCGGCTCCTCAGGTCTACTCTGAAGACGTGCCGGACGACGTGGGGGGCAGGCCGTTCCAGGACGGCGGGGACCCCGAGGACTCTGTCGACCGCGGGGGCGCGGACGAGGACTTCGCCACCGTGGTGTTCGACGAGGACTTCGTACGGGCCGCCAAGATCCACGAACCGACCGCGGTGGAGCGGCTGCTGGCAGCCGCGGAGGCGCGCGCCGCGGCGGAGGCCGCCCGCTCCGGCCCACGAGGCCACTCCTCCGACGACGACCCCTACGACAGCGGATACGCCGCCGGTCACCGCCGCCATGGTTACGACCACGACGACGAGGACGACGAGGACACCGGCCCCGACGGTGGTTGGGGAGGTCCCTACGGACGCCACGGCGGCGCGCTGCGCCCGTACCGCGGCAGCGCGCGCTGGCACCGGCCGGTCGCCTGGATCCTGGCCCTGCTGATGGGCATCGGGATGGTCGCCCTCGCCTTCACGGCCGTCTACCGCGGAGCCTCGGGCAACAACCGCCAGGAGCCCGTGCCGCAGCCCGCCAGGACCGGGGTGGACGCGCCCCCGACCGGGGCCACGGTCAGCGGACGGGGCAACGGCCCCGCGATCCCGCTCGAACGCTCCGCCTCACGGATCTCCACGGCGCCGCCGCGCTGACCTCTGATCCGGCGCACCGGTCCTCCCGGGCGGACGCCACGGCGGCCCGGCGGGACGCCTGTTAACCCCGGAGCCACCGCTGCGCAACTTGGTGAGAACTCGTCAGAACTTGTCGCGTACCAGCGCGTTTACCATCCACCCGCCAGACCTACCCTGAAAGTATGGCTGGGCGTGGAGACCCGCCCGAGGGGAATCCCGAGGGGCTCCCCGGCGGCGGAGAGGACGAGTACGGATCGGTCGTCTTCGACGAGTCGTTCATCCGTGCTGCCCGTGTCCAGGAATTCTCCGCCGTGGAGCGGATGGGCGAGCACGCACCGGCCGTACGCAGCCTTCCCGCCTGGAAGGCCAGGCGTGCCCCCCGGCAGATCCTGCTGCTTCTCCTCCTCGTCGTCATCGCCTTCGGCGCCGCGATCTACCTGGGCGTCCGCCACCCGTACCAGCCCGCTCCGGGCAGACAGGCGGAGCAGGTGCGGATCACCCTGGTCCCGCTCGCGCCACAAGGGACCGTGCCGGGCGGCACCCCGGCGAATCTCTTCGAACACAGCCCGGCCGATCAGTTCCGGACCGGCGCCGCCGGAATCACCATGCCGCCCGTCCGTCGCACCGAGCACTTCACGGAGGAGCAGGTGATGACGGCACTCGCGACCGTCAAGGACTATCTCGTGGCGTCCTCGCTCGACCCCGCCGTCCTCGCCGGTGACACCGTCCAGCCCGTGCGCGCGCTGATCCACCCGGACCAGATGCCGCAGTTCGACCGGAGCATCGCCTCGCCTGCCGCCGATGGCCGGCACGCCGCGACCGGGTGGCTGGTGCGCTTCGACCCGGCGAAGGTCGCGCCGGCCACCCCTGACGTGCGGGTGCAGGGCACGCTGGACGTCACCGAGACGGAGGCGGGCACCCTGGAGATCATCTCCGACCACACCTTCGTCTACGCGCTGCGGCGGGCCGCCACGGGCGGTGAGACGGGCGCGGACGAGGCCTCACTGTTCACCGTCCGCCGCGAGCTGAGCTACCGCTTCGGCCGGGACGATCTGACGCACCACCGCCTGGAGGTGCGGGCCAGCTACGTCCAGGCCGGGCCGCAGGCGTGCTCGTCCGACGCCTCGGGCGTGATGAGTCCGCTGCTGGCCGGCCAGCGCGCGGACTCCGACGGCCCGGCCGACACCGACCCGTACGCGACGGGCCGGGCAACCGCGGCACTGTGCGGGTCACTCGCCCCTGAGGCTCAGCCCTCGCCCTGAGCGCCGCCCGGCGCGTCCTTGCCCGGCGCGTCCTTGCCGTCGCTCCCGCCTGCCGCACCGCTGCCGTTGGCCTCGCCGCCCGCACCGCCGTTGCCCATGAACTTGTCCCTGAGCTTGCCGCCGAGGTCCCCGGCGCCGCCCGCTATGTCGCCGACGAGCTTCATCAGGGGGTCCTTGCTGGTGCGCACCGACTCGGCGTAGTGCGAGGCGGACTCGCGGATGGAGTCGCTGACCGAGGTGTCCTTGTCCTCGCTGCGGCGGGGGTAGTGACCGTCCATGATCCGCTGGTAGTCGCGGCTCTCGGCCCACTGCTTCAGCTCGGCGGCGCGCACCGTGGTGAAGGGGTGCGAGCGGGGGAGCACGTTCAGAATCTTGAGCACGGAGTCGCGCAGGTCGCCCCCGGACTCGTACTCCTCCGCCTGCTTGAGGAAGGCGTCCACGTTCATCTCGTGCAGGTGGTTGCCACCGGCGATCTTCATCAGGCCGCGCATCGACGCGCGGAGGTCCTGGCCCACCAGCAGACCCGCGCGGTCGGCGGACAGCTCCGACTTGCGGAACCACTCGCGCAGCGCCGTGACGATCGCCATGATCGCCACATTGCCCAGCGGGATCCAGGCGACCTTGAGCGCCAGGCCGGTGAGGAAGAGGAGGATCGTGCGGTAGACGGAGTGGCCCGAGAGGGCGTGGCCCACCTCGTGGCCCACCACGGCCCGCATCTCCTCCTCGTCGAGCAGCTCCACGAGCCCGGTGGTGACGACGATGATCGGCTCGTCGAGGCCGATGCACATGGCGTTGGGGCGCGGGTCCTGCGTCACGTACATCGCGGGGACCTTCTCCAGGTCCAGGATGTAGCAGGCGTCGCGCAGCATGTCGTTGAGATGGGCGAACTGGGCGTCGCTCACCCGGACCGAGTCGGAGAGGAAGAGCAGTCGCAGGCTGCGCTCGGGAAGCAGTGCGCTGAGCGCCTTGAAAACGGTGTCGAAGCCGCTGAGCTTGCGCAGCGCGACGAGCGCCGAGCGGTCGGCGGGGTGTTCGTACGCCCGTGAGGAGATCCCGGGGAAGCGCTTGCGCTGCCGGCTCGGTACCTGCTCGTGGCTGTTGGTCATCGTGCCCCCTGATTGGTGCGAATCCTCGCTCGTCCCCCTGACGGACCCAGCGTAGATGTTGGGTCCGCGGCACGGTGGGGCCTGTGGACAACTCCGAGAACCCCCGTCGGCCGAGCCTGCGGGATGCACAACGACTGAGTCGGCGTGAGCGTGCCCGGGCGGCCCGCATACGATGTCCGCGAAGTCTCACCGCTCCCACTCCCGATCGATAGGTCCTGTTGAAGATGAGCCTCACCGGCACCGCCGCCAACCTGGTCACTCTCGCCGAGGGCGCCGAGCACGGCGGCAACCACGCGAGCCTGAGCCCGTACGTCACCGGCATCGGCGCCTTCATCGCGCTGATGCTGCTGCTGTGGATCACCACCCGCTTCAACCGCGACCGCTGAGCCGTGTCCGGCGGCCGGTGCCAGTAGGCTCTGCACGCATGGGAGAGCAGATAGCGGCCTCGGGCTCCGGCGCCGGCTCCGGTTCGGGCAAGCGCCGACTCGGAGTGATGGGCGGGACGTTCGACCCGATCCACCACGGGCACCTGGTGGCCGCCAGCGAGGTGGCCGCCCTCTTCCACCTCGACGAGGTGGTGTTCGTACCGACCGGGCAGCCGTGGCAGAAGACCCACAGGAACGTGTCACCGGCAGAGGACCGTTACCTGATGACGGTCATCGCCACGGCGTCCAACCCGCAGTTCTCGGTGAGCCGTATCGACATCGACCGCGGTGGCCCGACGTACACGATCGACACGCTGCGGGACCTGCGCGCCCTCAACAAGGACTCGGACCTCTACTTCATCACGGGTGCCGACGCGCTGTCCCAGATCCTCGGCTGGCGGAACGCCCCTGAACTGTTCTCGCTCGCCCACTTCATCGGGGTGACCCGGCCGGGCCATGATCTGACGGACGACGGACTGCCCGAGGGCGGTGTCTCCCTGGTGGAGGTGCCGGCGCTGGCGATCTCGTCGACCGGCTGCAGGAAGAGAGTCGCCCAGGGGGACCCGGTCTGGTATCTGGTGCCGGACGGCGTGGTGCGCTACATCGACAAGCGCCAGTTGTACCGCGGCGAATGAGCCGCGGAGAGGGGCACCGTTGAACGACCAGCACAATCCATACGACCCGTACAACCAGCCGCAGATCATCGGCTACGACGAGTACGGACAGCCGGTCTATCAGCAGCCCCAGCAGTACGACCCCTACGCACAGCAGCAGGACGGACACTCTGGGCAGCAGGGCGGGCAGGCGTCTGCTTCCTACGACTCCGGGCAGGGCTACGGATCGGGGCAGGGCTATGCGTCCGCCCAGCAGGACTACGCGCCGGACCAGCGGGGGTACCCGCCGAACCAGCAGCGGTACCCGTCTGAGCAGACGGGACACGCGCCGGACCAGCAGGGTTACACCCCGGACCAGCAGGGCCACTCCACGCAGCAGGGATACGGCGCCGAGCAGGACTACGGCCGCGCCCGGGGCCCCGGCTACGACCCGTACGCTCCCGCCCCCCAGGCGCCGTCCGGTCACGGTCGTCAGTACGACCCGTACGCGAGTGGTCAGGCGGGGTACGACTACGACACCGGTACCCAGGCCGCCGTCGACGCCACCGCCCAGTGGAACGTCCCTCAGCAGCAGCAGCCACAGCAGCAGCCGCCGCCGTCGCAGCAGCAGCGACCTCCGCAGCGACCCGCCCCGACCGCCTCGGAACCGGCCGCGGTACCGGAGCAGCGCCGGTCCGGCGCGGAGTCCGAGCGCCCCTACGAGACCGAGCAGTTCTCGTTCATCGAGGAGCCGGACGAGGACTCCGAGGACGTCATCGACTGGCTCAAGTTCACCGAGAGCCGGTCGGAGCGCCGCGAGGAGGCCAAGCGCCGCGGCCGCAACCGTCTCGTCGCCCTCGTGGTCACGCTGGCCCTCCTGCTCGTCGGCGGCGTCGGCTACCTCTGGTACGCCGGCAAGCTGCCCGGCCTCTCCGGCTCCGACACGAAGAGCGAGGCGGCGGCCGGTCCGCAGAAGCGCGACGTCATCGTGGTGCACCTGCACAACACCAAGAAGGAGGGCACTTCCACCGCCCTCCTCGTCGACAACGTCACCACCCGGCAGGGCACCACCGTCCTGCTGCCGAACACCCTCTCCGTCGCCAACGACGACGGCACCGCCACCACCCTCGCCAAGTCCGTCGAGGACGACGGATCCACCGGCACTCGTGAGGCCATCGGCACCCTGTTCGGCGCCGAGATCTCGGGCACCTGGCGGCTCGACACCCCCTTCCTGGAGAATCTCGTCGAACTGGTCGGCACGATCGACCTGACCACCGACTCCGAGGTGCCCGGCGCGAACAAGGGTGACGCGCCCCTGGTGAAGAAGGGGGAGAACCAGACCCTCAACGGGCGGGCGGCCGTCGCCTACGCCACTCACCTCGCCCCCGGTGAGGCCGAGGAGAAGCAACTGATGCGCTTCGGCCAGGTCATGCAGGCGGTGCTCAAGAAGCTCCCGGACGACCCCAAGTCGGCGACCGTGGTCGTGGAGACGCTGGGGCAGATCCTCGACCCCTCGCTGAAGGAACGGGACCTCGGCGCCTCCCTCGCCAAGCTCGCCGAGCGCGCGAAGGGCGGCGACTACCGGACCGCGGTGCTGCCGGTCCAGCAGGACGGCACGCTCAGCGATCAGGCCGCGAGCAGCGTGATCAAGGACGTCCTGGGCGGGTCGGTCAGCGCGCCGGAGCCGGGTGACACCGTCCGGGTCGGCATCAAGAACGGCAGCGGGAACGACACGGCCACCGAGAAGGCGCGGGTGGCTCTGATCAACGGCGGCTACAACGTCATCGACGGCGGCAAGGCCGACACCGTCGCCGCTTCGGAAGTCACCTACGGTGACGACGCCCAGAAGGCCAAGGCTGAGGAGGTGGCCAAGACCCTCGGCCTGCCGGCCGATGCGGTGAAGAAGGGCAAGCCCGCCACCAACGCCGACGTCTCCGTCGTCCTCGGTCCCGATTTCAAGGACGGGGACGACGAGTGACCCGGTCCGTGGCGGGGCCCTGAGCATCGTTGCGTGTGCTGTCGGCGGTCCGTGAGACCCTTGAAGGGTTCTTGACCGCCGACGAAAGCCTGCCTGTGACCGCCACGGATCGCTCCATCGAGCTTGTCAACGCTGCCGCCCAGGCGGCGGCCGACCGGCTCGCGCACGACATCATCGCGTACGACGTCAGCGATGTGCTCTCCATCACCGACGCCTTCCTGCTCGCCTCCGCTCCCAACGACCGCCAGGTCAAGTCGATCGTCGACGAGATCGAGGAGCGGCTGAACAAGGAGCTCGGCGCCAAGCCGGTCCGCCGCGAGGGCGACCGCGACGCCCGCTGGATCCTGCTCGACTACGTCGACATCGTGGTGCACGTCCAGCACAGCGAGGAGCGGGTCTTCTACGCCCTCGAGCGGCTCTGGAAGGACTGCCCGGAGCTCACGCTCCCGGAGGACGCCCAGAAGACCCGCGGCAAGGCTCAGGAGCACGCGAAGCTCACCGGCGGTGACGCGGAAGGGGATCAGAGCTGAACGGCATCGGCAGCGGTGGCGCGACCGGCGGCCTCGCGAACAAGAAGCCCGGCCGCGGCCGGCGCATCGTCCTGTGGCGCCACGGTCAGACCGCGTGGAACCTGGAGCGCCGCTTCCAGGGCTCCACGGACATCGAGCTGACCGAGGCCGGAATCTCCCAGGCGCGCCGCGCCGCGCGGCTGCTCGCCTCGCTGAACCCGGACGCGATCCTGGCCTCCGACCTCAAGCGCGCCGCGGCGACGGCGGGCGAGCTGGCCGGCGTCACCGGGATCGACATCTCCTACGACGCGGCGCTGCGCGAGACCTATGCGGGCGCCTGGCAGGGCCTGACCCACGAGGAGATCGTCGCGCGGTACGGCGAGCAGTACGCCGCCTGGAAGCGCGGCGAGCCGGTCCGGCGCGGCGGCGGCGAGCTGGAGACCGAGGTCGCGGACCGGGCGGCTCCGGTCGTGCTGCACCATGCCGACAAGCTGCCGGAGAACGGCACGCTCGTCGTCGTCAGCCACGGCGGCACCATCCGTACGACCATCGGCAGGCTGCTGGGCCTCGAGTCCCACCACTGGGAGAGCCTCGGCGGGCTGACGAACTGCTGCTGGTCGGTGCTGGGCGAAGGCGCGCGGGGCTGGCGGCTGCTCGAGCACAACGCGGGCACCCTGCCGGAGCCGGTGCTCGGCGACGACACCTGAGCGGTCGGCCGGGTCCGAGCACACCTTCCGGGCGGTGCGCGAACCCGGATTTCACTTTCCGGCAGGTCGCAGGCTAAAGTTCTTCTTGTTCGCAGCGCGGAGCGCGAAGAACACGCGGGGCTATAGCTCAGTTGGTAGAGCGCCTGCATGGCATGCAGGAGGTCAGGAGTTCAATTCTCCTTAGCTCCACAATCGGATCCCGTCCCCTTCGAGGGGGCGGGATTCTTCATACTCCCCGGACGTGTCCACTTCCGGCACGGACCTTCGGTCCCGCGGCGGAAGCATGGCCGATCTGCTACGCAAACGCCGCTGACCACGGTGCGTGGCCATGGCAGAATCGGACGGCCGGAGGGGACACCGGCGGTACGGGAGGGAGCGCACGATGTCCGCCAGCGGCGAGGAAGCCGGGGAGGCTGCCGATGACCTGCTTGCCACGGCGGAGGCATGTGCTCGCCTCAGCTGCCCTTCCTGTGGTTCTGCCCATGTCGCCCAGGTCCTCGGGGACAACGGCGGCGTTTCCTACGTGTGCACGGCCTGCGGCCACAGCTGGAGCTGAGTGATGGGTGCACACAGGCGGAAATGCGACTGGTGCGGCAGCGGTACGCCGATCGTCAGGGACATGGATCCGGTCAACCCCGAGTTCCAGTACTGGTGCGAGGAGTGCGCGCGGGCGCTGATCATAAAGGGCGACCCCATCGAGACCTACCGCGAGCTCGAGGGCGAACCGATCTACGGCCGGCTGCTCGACGAGCACTGCACCCTCAAGCGCTTCTACTCGTTCGCGACGGCCTGACGCGGCCTGAGTGGTCTGAGCGGTCCGACGGCCTGAGCGGGCCGGCGTCCAGCAGTCCGACGACCTGACGGCCTGACGGATTCGCCCCATCTGTCCGCCGGTGCGCGAAAGGGGTGATCCCGGATGTTCCGGGCGGGCGCGGAAACGATTTGGAGATGCGGCGGAGAGGGCGTTAATGTTCTCTACGTCGCCGCCGCGGGGGAAACCCGGAAGCGGAGCGGCTACACAGCAAGGGGCTATAGCTCAGTTGGTAGAGCGCCTGCATGGCATGCAGGAGGTCAGGAGTTCAATTCTCCTTAGCTCCACAGAAGACAGTGAAGCGGGCCACCCGATCCGGGTGGCCCGCTTCACTGTTGTACGGGGGACGCCGTCAACTCCGCCCGCTGCCCAGCGCCTTGCGGCTGCTGCCGGGCAGAGCCGCCCGTGCGGGCGGGGGCGTCGGTCCGGAGGGGGCGACCTGTTCGATCCGCATCGCGAGGGCGGGGCAGCGGCGCACGGCTCGTTGTGCCCGTCCCCGCATATGGGTGGGAACCATCGCGTCCGCCACCGAAGGAAAGCCGTCGGGGTTGAGGCGGATCAGCTCCGGGATGATGTCGGCGCACAGCCCGTGGCCCTGACAGAGCGTCCAGTCGACGAAGATCTTCTCGCCGCTCGGGATCGACTCCTCCGCCTCTTCGTAACCGGGCAGCGGCAGGGGCAGCACACCCGTCGTGTCGCGTCCGCAGCCGCCGTGCAGGACGTGCGCGGCAAGATCGTCCGTGAAGGCGGACAGTGTCGAGGCGAAGAAGCGGGCCGAACCGTCGGGGTGCTTGCACGCGCCGCGGCCCTTGACGGCCTGGGTGACCTCGCGCAGCGCCTCCAGCGCCGCCGGCCCGCCGCCGTTCATCACATCGGCCAGGCCGCCGGCCGCGGCGGGCAGCCCCAGCTTGCAGGGGCCGCACTGCCCGGCGGTCTCCGCGGCCAGCCAGTTGGCCACCCGCAGCGCCTCGCCCAGCGGACAGGTTTCGGGGCCGATCGGCAGGATCGCGCCCGCGCCCAGCGCGCCGCCCACGGAGGCCAGCGACTCCTTGGAGACGACCGCCTCGTGCACGGCGGCCGCGTCGATCCAGTTGCCGTGGTAGCCACCCGTCAGCACGCCCTGAGGCTGCGGCGGCGCCCCCGCCAACTGGAGCACGTACCGCAGCGGCACACCCGTCGGCACCTCGACGACCATCGGGCGGGCCACGGCCCCGGAGATCGTCAGCATGACCGTGCCGGGTTCGGAGTCCAGGCCGGTGTGGCTGTAGCGGCGGGCGCCGATGCGGGCGGCGACGGCGAGCTGAGCGAAGGTCTCGGCGTTGGACAGCAGAGTGGGAGCCCCGCCTACACCCGTCTCGGCCGCGCGCACGCGGCGGCCGGGCGGCAGGGCAGGGCCGCCGTTGACGGCCCGGATGACGGAGGACGCCTCGCCGGAGACCATGCGCTCCGGGGTGCGTACCACTCGGGCGCGCAGGGCCTGGCCGCGCCGGTCGGCGAGGCCGCGCTCGGCGAGCGCCGCGCGCATGGAGATCTCCGTCGAGTTGCGGGTGACCGCGACGACGAGGGTCCGTGCGCCGAGGGCCTCCGCGGCCAGCAGCGCGCCGTCGAGGATCAGGTGCGGCGCGCGGTTGAGGAGCACGGTGTCCTTGCGGCAGGCGGGTTCGCCCTCGCTTCCGTTGACGACGACCACCGGCCGTACGCCGCGGCGGATCGCGGACTTGGCGACCGCGCGCAGCTTCCTGCCGAAGGGGAAGCCGGCGCCGCCGCGTCCGGTGAGGGATATGTCCTCCGCGAGTTGTGCGAGGCGCTCGCCGCTCACGGGCTCGAGCGGCCCGTGCACCTTGAGGTGCATGGGCAGGTCGAGCCGGTCGACGAGGTCGAACCCCTGCGTCAGCTGGGGAAGGCCGACGACGCGGACCTCGGGGACGTCGGGGAGGGGCGCGTTCACGGTCGTTCTCCTGCTGGTGCGTGCCAGGGCTCTCCGGCCGGGGGCCGGAAGAGGGGGCCGGGCATCGGTGCTGTCTCGTCGTACGCGGCGACGTTGCCGGCGTCGTACGAGGGCCGGTCGTCGTACGAGGTTCGGTTGTCGTAAGGAGACGTGGAGACGCTCGGGGGCGGCTCGTAGCCGCCGGTGGTGTCGTACGTGGTGGGCCGGACGGGCGGGGTGGCGTTTGCCGTCGCCTCGTAAGAGGGGACGCCGCCGGTGTCGTGGGCACGGGCGTCGCCACTGCCGTACGCGGGGACTCCACCCGTGTCGTACGAGGAGGTCGTGTCGTAGGGCGCGCGGCCGCCGTACGACGCCGGAGGGGTCTGGTACGAGGGCGTGGCGTCGAAGAGCGGCGGGGGAGGGGTGTCGTAGGCGGGTGCGGCCGCGTCCGGCCGGACGGACCGGGTCGGCGGCGCCGGTGAGGGCGTCGGCCAGCCGGAGGCGGCGGGGCCCGTCTCCGGCACCACGGGTATCTCCTCGGTCATCGGCACGCGCTCGGCGAGCGGGGGTGCCGGCTCGCCTGCCAGCGAGACCGCGCGGTATGCGGCGGACATGCCCCTGCGACGGCCTGTGACGCCGCCGTGCTCCGGCGCGGCGGCCGGTTCGTCGTCCTGCGGCCGCGGTGCCTCGTACAACTGCGGCGAGGGCGCGGCGAGCCTGGGGGGCTGGGCGCGCGCCTGGCCGAGGGGTGGCGGGAAGTCCTGTTCGTACGGACGCTGCGACGGCATTCCGTTCATCGCGCCGGTCATGCGGTCCATGCGCTCCATGCGGTCCATGCCTGCGGGTACGGCCGGGCGGCCCGTCCCGTTCATCGAGCCGATGCCGGGGAGCGGAGCGGTGATCAGATCACGCTGTGCCTGCTCGTCCGCGGCGGCGGGTCCGTCAGCGCCGGCGCCCCCGGTCAGGGTCATGATCCTCGCGGCGATCCGGCGCTGGACGGGGCGCGGCATCAGGCGCACGGACACTGCCGCTGCGACGCCCGTGAGCGCCAGGCAGTACATGGTCACGACCCATGTCGCGGCGGGGCGGCCGGTGTACAGACCGTGCACGAGGGCGAAGCACCAGGCCGGGTAGGCCAGCATGTGCAGCGGCCGCCAGCGGCCGGCGACGCGGATGTTGCCGGCCAGGGCGCTGCGGAGAGCCCCGGTGGTGCCGGCGACGACCATCAGGAACCCGGCCAGCGAGCCGAAGCCGATGAGCACCTCCGTACTGGTGACACCCAGCCCGAACGGGATCAGTGCGCCGAGCAGCGGCACATGCCCGAGCGACACCTTCACGGTGGCGTGCAGCAGCAGGAAGCCGAGCGAGGCGATGGCGGTCGCCCGGTGGATGCCCTGCGCGAGCAGTCGGTGGCGCGGGGAGAGCAGCAGACGGTCGGTGGCTATGAGGCCCCAGGCGACGGAAGCGGTGAGGGACACCAGGGAGAGGACTCCGGTGGTGAAGTCGAGCGTGGCGCGGAAACTGTCGCTTCCTTTGACGGCGATCAGGGGTAGGAGCACCAACGCGGCCACGGAGAGACCGCCTTGCACCTGGCGGCTTGATCCGCGGTCCGGACCGGACGGCAAACGCATCTTGAGACGAGGGTTCATGGGGCGACTCCGAATGGTGCGGGAAAGCTGTCCCGTTGACGCACTCTAGGTCGGCCCGACCAAGTGGAACGCGGTTTCGAGGTTTATCGCGGTGAAGTCAGCACAACTGACTCGGGGGTTGCCCTGGATAGGGTTGATACGCGGAGTAACCGGGACGGCTTGATCGCCCGAGGTGGCCCGAAGTCGACGTCCAGGTGTCCGGCGGACGCCTGACGGACACCAATGCGAGCCGTTCCCGCGCTGCGGTACCCTGACGCCATGCGTGCCGTACGCCTTCTGCTTACCGAGCCGCGCTGATCAGTCCCGGCGGATGAGAAATCCGGTCGGAATCGGCGCGGCGTCCCCTCCTGTGCGAGGGGATTTTTCATTTCCTGGTACGTGAATCGGCCGGCAGTCGGCAGAGACGATCGATGGAGCTTCAAGGATCATGAGCGAGATGAACTCGGCTGCTGAGACAGCGGCCCCGCATCGTTATACGGCTGCCATGGCGGCCGACATCGAGGCACGCTGGCAGGACTTCTGGGACGCGGAGGGCACCTATGAGGCGCCCAACCCGAGCGGCGACCTGGCCGGGGACCCCGCCCAGGTGGACAGGCCCAAGAAATTCATCATGGACATGTTCCCGTACCCGTCGGGTTCGGGGCTGCACGTCGGCCACCCCCTTGGGTACATCGCGACCGACGTCTTCGCCCGTCACCAGCGCATGACCGGGCACAACGTCCTGCACACCCTGGGCTTCGACGCCTTCGGCCTGCCGGCCGAGCAGCACGCGGTCGCCACCGGCACGCACCCGCGGGTCTCCACCGAAGAGGCGATGCGGAACATGAAGGCGCAGCTGCGCCGCCTGGGTCTGGGCCACGACAAGCGTCGCTCGGTCGCGACGATCGACCCGGACTACTACAAGTGGACCCAGTGGATCTTCCTGCAGATCTTCAACTCCTGGTACGACGAGCAGGCGAAGAGGGCCCGCCCGATCGACGAGCTGGTCGGCCAGTTCGAGGACGGCACCCGCGAGGTGCCCGGAGGCCGGGCGTGGAGCTCGCTGAGCTCCCGTGAGCGTGCCGAGGTCCTGGGCGAGTACCGGCTGGCGTACGCCTCCGACGCGCCCGTCAACTGGTGCCCGGGGCTGGGCACCGTGCTGGCCAACGAAGAGGTGACGGCCGACGGCCGTTCCGAGCGCGGCAACTTCCCGGTCTTCAAGTCCAAGCTGCGCCAGTGGAACATGCGCATCACCGCGTACGCCGACCGGCTGCTGGACGATCTGGACGCGCTGGACTGGCCCGAGGCCATCAAGCTGCAGCAGCGCAACTGGATCGGCCGCTCGGAGGGCGCGCGCGTCGACTTCACCGTCGACGGCAGCCCCGACGCGAAGATCACCGTGTTCACCACCCGCCCCGACACCCTGTTCGGCGCCACCTACATGGTGCTGGCGCCCGAGCACGGTCTGATCGACTCGATCCTGCCCGCCGCGTGGCCGGAGGGCGTCAAGGACGCCTGGACCGGCGGTGCCGCCACCCCGGCCGACGCCGTGGCCGCGTACCGCAAGCAGGCCCAGACGAAGAGCGACGTCGAGCGCCAGACCGAGCACAAGGACAAGACCGGTGTCTTCACCGGTGCCTACGCGCTGAACCCGGTCACCGGCACCCGTATCCCCGTCTTCGCCGCCGACTACGTGCTGATGGGCTACGGAACCGGCGCGATCATGGCCGTGCCCGGCCAGGACGAGCGCGACTGGGAGTTCGCCGAGGCCTTCGAGCTGCCGATCGTCCGCACCGTCCAGCCGCCCGAGGACTGGGAGGGCGAGGCGTTCACCGGGCAGGGCCCGGCGATCAACTCCTCCAACGACGAGGTCTCGCTGGACGGCCTGGACGTTGCCGAGGCCAAGGCGCGGATCACCGAATGGCTGGTCGGCAAGGGCATCGGCGAGGGGACCATCAACTTCCGCCTGCGCGACTGGCTGTTCAGCCGGCAGCGCTACTGGGGCGAGCCGTTCCCGATCGCCTACGACGAGGACGGGGTCGCGCACGCGCTGCCCGAGTCGATGCTGCCGCTGGAGCTGCCGGAGGTCGACGACTACTCGCCGCGCACCTTCGACCCGGACGACGCCGACACCCGGCCGGAGACGCCGCTGTCGCGCAACGAGGACTGGGTCAACGTGACCCTGGACCTGGGCGACGGCCCGAAGAAGTACCGCCGCGAGACCAACACCATGCCCAACTGGGCCGGTTCCTGTTGGTACGAGCTGCGCTACCTGGACCCGCACAACAGCGAGCGGCTGGTCGACCCCGCGATCGAGCAGTACTGGATGGGGCCGCGCGAGGGGCAGCCGCACGGCGGCGTCGATCTGTACGTGGGCGGTGCGGAGCACGCGGTGCTGCACCTGCTGTACGCCCGCTTCTGGTCGAAGGTGCTGTTCGACCTGGGACACGTCTCGTCCGTCGAGCCGTTCCACAAGCTGTACAACCAGGGCATGATCCAGGCGTACGTCTACCGGGACAGCCGCGGCTTCCCGGTGACCGCCACCGAGGTCGAGGAGCGGGACGGCAAGTTCTTCTTCGAGGGCGAGCCGGTCAAGCGCGAGCTGGGCAAGATGGGCAAGTCGCTGAAGAACGCGGTCACCCCGGACGAGATGTGCGCCGAGTACGGTGCGGACACCCTGCGCCTGTACGAGATGGCGATGGGCCCCCTGGACGTCTCCCGCCCGTGGGACACCCGCGCCGTGGTCGGCCAGTACCGCCTGCTGCAGCGGCTGTGGCGCAACATTGTCGACGAGTCGACCGGCGAGGTCACCGTCGTGGACGCGGAGCCCGACGAGAGCACCCTGCGCGCCCTGCACAAGGCGATCGACGGCGCAGGCCAGGACCTGGCCGACATGCGGTTCAACACGGCGATCGCCAAGATCACCGAGCTGAACAACCACCTGACCAAGACCGGCGGCCCGCTGTCGCGGTTGGTCGCCGAGCGCCTGGTGCTGCTGATCGCCCCGCTGGCGCCGCACATCGCGGAGGAGCTGTGGCGCAAGCTGGGTCACGACGACTCGGTCGTGTACGCCCGCTTCCCGGTCGCCGACCCCGCGTACGTCGTGGACGAGACGGTCACCTGCGTCGTGCAGATCAAGGGCAAGGTCAAGGCACGTCTGGAGGTCTCCCCGTCCATCACGGACGAGGAGTTGGAGGCACTGGCCCTGGGTGACGAGGCGGTCGTCGGCGCGCTGGGCGGCGCGGGCATCCGCAAGGTGATCGTGCGGGCGCCGAAGCTGGTGAACATCGTGACCGCGTAGCGGGACGACGGCGCCGGGGGACTTCCCCTACGGGCAGGTTGGGGGTTCCGATGGAACCTACGGCCTGCCCGTTGTCGTTTACCGTGGGAGTACCACCGACAGCCCCGGAGGGCGCACATGGCAACCGCGATCACGATCCTTGCGCTGCTCTTCCTCGCCTTCGTGGCGCTGGGCGTGTATGCGGGCGTGAAGGCCGTCAAGGCCGCCAAGCGCGGGGTGGAGCGCACCGTCACCCAGGCGCGGCGGACCGTCGAGGACACCACGCTGCGTGCGAAGAGCTACGGGCAGGTCGGCGTCTCCGGTGAACTCGCGCAGCTGCGCCTGAAGCTGCGTACGTCGATGAGGGCGACCCAGGAGGCGCTCAACGCCGGTGCGGCGGAGGACGCCTCTCTGTCCGAGTCACTGGCTCTCTTCCAGCGGCTCAGCGCCCACGGGCACGAGCTGGACGCCGAACTCAGGCGGCTGGAACGGGAACCCGACCGCGCCACGGTCGCCTCGCTGATGCCCGGCCTGCGCGAGCGTACGGAACGGATCACGCACTCCGCGGAATCGCTGCGCTGGGCGGCACGGGACCGGGCACAGAAGTTCGCCGAGGACGATCTGGACGCGCTGAGCGCACAGATCGACATGGAGGCAGGGGCGCTGCGGCACTGGTCGGCCGTCGACGGCGCGGACGGCTCGCCCACGGGCCACTCGGCCGCCGGCGGTGCGGCCGGCTCGGCTGTGAACGGCTCGGCCACGGACGGTTCGGTCACGGGCGGTTCGGTCACGGGCGGCGGAAGCGCCGAACCGGCACCGTGGCCGGAGGTCCCGGAGCCCGGGAGCGCGCAGGCCACCCAGGCGGACGCGGGCGCGCGGACATGGCCGGAACCGGATGCGGAGACCCCCGGCCGGCCGCAGGCGATCACCGCTCGGGACCCGCGGCTCGGGACCGCGTACCCCTGGCAGAAGGCCGCCCGCCCCGAGGCCACGAACTGACGCCTCCCCGCCCCGGCGGAAACGTCGGCATGACGTGCGGACGGGGTCGGGCTGCCGTAGGGCGTCGCCTGCGGGTAACCTCCCGCTCATGTCCCGCCATGTCGCGATCGTCACCGATTCAACGGCCTACCTGCCGCCAACGGCGATGGAACGGCACGGCATCACGGCGGTACCACTGACCGTCGTGCTCGGGGACCAGGCGCTGGAGGAGGGCACCGAGATCTCGGCCCGCTCGCTCGCGGTGGCCCTGCAGAAACGGCGTCCGGTCACGACATCCCGACCCAGCCCCGAAATGTTCAGCCGTGCCTACCGGGCCGCCGCGGACGCCGGTGCCACGGCAATCGTCTCGCTGCACCTCTCCTCGGAACTGTCCGGGACGTACGACGCGGCGGCGCTGGCCGCCAGGGAGGCGCCCGTGCCGGTGCGGGTCGTCGACACCGGAATGATCGCCATGGCCCTGGGATTCTGTGCGCTGGCGGCCGCGGAGGTGTCCGAGGCGGGCGGTTCGCTGGACGAGGCGGTGGCCGCGGCAGAGAAGCGGGCGGAGGGCACATCCGCGTACTTCTACGTCGACACGCTCGACTACCTGCGCCGCGGAGGCCGGATCGGCGCCGCGCAGGCACTGCTCGGCTCCGCGCTCGCGGTGAAGCCGCTGCTCCAGCTGAACGAGGGCCGCATCGACATGCTGGAGCGGGTGCGCACGGCGTCGAAGGCCATCGCCCGGCTCGAGGAGATCGTCGCCGAGCAGGCCGGCACCGCGCCGGTGGACATCGCGGTCCACCACCTGGCGGCGCCGGAACGGGCCGCGGCGCTGTCCGACCGGCTGCGCGAGCGCGTACCGGGACTGGCCGACCTGCACGTCAGCGAGGTGGGCGCGGTGATCGGGGCGCACACGGGGCCGGGGCTGCTGGGCGTCGTGGTGTCACCGCGCTGAGGCAGTCGGCGCCACTCACCCGCGAGGGTGAGCGAGTTATGCACAACGGGTTCGTTTTCCACCGGAATTGAGCATGATCAGCAGGTCCGGGCAATCGTGCCTACCGTCCTGTGGCATGGCTCTTCGATCACGTTACGCAACCAGTGGCCCGGGCCGCGCCCCGGCCTCCGACAGCCGCGCACGCCATGGTCACGGCCTCCGCGACGGGGACGGTCCCGGCCATGTCCGGCGGCGCGTGCCCGTGTATCAGCCGGTGCACGCGCCGGACCGTACGCAGGGGCAGCGGCAGGGGCAGGGGCAGGGGCAGCGGCAGGGGCAGGTGCACGGGGCGGCGCCCGGCGCGGATGCAGGCGTTCGTCCCGGCCGTGGTCCGGGAGGGGACCCGCGCGGCTTACGAGCCGTTCGGCTGCGTGGAGGGCGCGCGCCGACGGCACAGGCGACAGCCCTGCGCCGACGGGCCGACGCCCTGTTCGCGGCCGGGCCGCACACAGTGGGCGCGGGTGTGCGTGCCGAGGGCGCCGACGACGGGCGCCCCGAGGCGGCTGCGCTTCCTGGCGCGCGCACAGTGCCACGTCCGACGCCGCTGCCGAGCGCGTCCGCGACGGCACCGGACCCGCCTGGGGCGCCGGGCCATGATGCGCGGGGACGGCGTGCGGGGGCGGGCACGGGGCCGGGGCGGAGCAGCGCCGGCGGCCGGGTACGAGCAGCGGCACCGCCCTGGCCGCCGGAGTCCACCGCCCGCAGGCCGCCACCGTCACCCTCACCCTCACCGGCTGCGCTCCCCTGCGACGGCCGAGACGGGCCGGACGCCGTCGGGCCCGCCACCGACACGGAGGCATCCGGGCACGGGACACTGCCGCGCCTGCGGCTCGCCCTGCGGGACCGGCTGCCGGTGTGGGTCCAGTTGAGATGCGGGCTCGAGCCGAGGACCCTTGCCGCGCTTGCCGTGGTCCTCGTGGCGGCGGCCGTCTTCGCGGCTCAGCACTTCTGGACGGGCCGGCCGCAGACCGTACGCGCACCCGACCTGGTCCGGCACGGAGCCGCCCAACCGGTATCGGTCCCCGAGGGCCCCGCGGCGGAACCGTCGCCCTCGCCCGGGGCGACACCCGCCGAGCCCCGGCAGGCGGCCCCGATCGTCATCGACGTGAGCGGGAAGGTGCGGCGTCCGGGGGTGCTCGAACTGCCGCCCGGATCAAGAGTCGCCGACGCTCTCGCGGCAGCCGGAGGCGTGAAGGAAGGCACCGACCTGACCGGGCTCAACCGGGCACGGGTGCTCATGGACGGGGAACAGGTCGTCGTGGGCGTCCCCGCCCCACCGGCGTCGACCGGGGTCACAGGAGCTCCGGCGTCCGGTCCCGCGGCCGCCGCCCGGCCGATCAGCCTCAACTCGGCCACGACGGAGCAACTGGAGGCACTGCCGGGAGTCGGCCCGGTGCTCGCGCAGCACATCGTCGAGCACCGCACACAGCATGGTGGCTTCCGTTCGGTCGACGAACTGCGTGACGTCAACGGGATCGGTGACCGCCGGTTCGAGGACCTCCGGAATCTGGTGCGGCCATGACCCGGGTGGCGATCCACGCAGGGGCAGGGCACAGACTCGGCGCCGCCGACCCGCGCCAGGACGGCCCGGCCGATCTGCGGCTCGTACCTCCCGTGCTGGCGGCCTGGGCGGCGTCCGCCCTTGCCCTGGGAACGCCCGGCCGGTGGACGGCAGCCGGTGTGGCGATCTGCCTGGTGGCCGTGGCCCTGCTCCCGCTGCGGGAAGCGGCCGTACGGCGCCGGGTGCGCCGTGCTGCCGCACCACCGGTGTCCAGGCGGTGCGCCGCACCACCGTCCACCGCCGCGCCCCGCGCCCGTTGGTGGCCGCGGAGCGCCACCGTCCTCGCCGCCGTCGGGCTGTGCGCCGCGGCGGGGGCCGCCTCCGCCGGGTTGCACGCGGCGGACCTGAGCCGTGGACCGCTGCCCGATCTGGCGGACCGGCACGCCCGCGTCACACTCGAGCTGACCGTCACCTCCGACCCGCGGCCCACCCGTTCCAAGGTCGTGGGCGAGCGGGCCGCACCGCCCGGACTCGTGCTGAACGCCGACGCGACCCGGGTCACCGCACCCGGCGAAGCCGTCACCGCGACCCGGACCCCGGTCCTGCTGCTCGTGTCCCCGGGCGAAGCGGCTGCGGCCTGGCAGCGGATCCTCCCCTCGACACGGCTGAGAGTGGGCGGCCGTCTCGCGCCGCCACTGCGCCCGGACGACCCGTTCGCGGCCGTGCTGAGAGCCGACGGCGGTCCGCCCCTCACCGTCGCCCCGCCGAACGCCCTGCAACGTGTCGCCGGCGACCTGCGTGCCGGATTGCGCGAGGCAACCGACGGCCTGGCGCCGGACGCCCGTGCCCTGCTGCCGGGGCTGGTCGTCGGCGACACCTCACGCATCCCGGCCGACCTGCAGGACGCCTTCGAGGCGACCGACCTGACCCATCTCCTCGCCGTATCAGGCAGCAACCTCACCATCGTCCTCATCCTGCTGATCGGACCGCCAGGCACGGCCCTGCTGGCCGAACGGCGCGGGCTGGCTCCCCGGTTGGGCATCACACTGCGGGGGACGGCGCTTGCCGGCGGCGCGCTCACACTCGCCTTCGTGATCGTGTGCCGACCGGAGCCCAGTGTGCTGCGGGCAGCGGCGTGCGGGCTCATCACCCTGCTGGCCATCGGCACCGGACGGCGCAGGTCGCTCATCCCCGCGCTGGCCGCCGCCGTCCTGCTGCTCGTCCTCTACGACCCGTGGCTGGCGCGTAGTTACGGCTTCCTGCTGTCCGTCCTCGCCACCGGTTCGCTGCTCACGATCGGCCCGCGCTGGAGCGAGGCGCTCCAGCGGCGCCGGGTGCCGCGCAGGCTCGCCGAGGCCCTGGCGGCGGCAGCCGCGGCACAGGCGGTCTGCGCCCCCGTGGTGGCGGTCTTCGCGGCGAGGGTCAGTCTGGTCGCCATCCCCTGCAACCTCGTCACCGAACTCGCCGTCGCCCCGGCGACCGTCCTCGGATTCGCCGCCTTGGCCGCGGCGCCGTCGGCCATGCCGGTCGCCGAGCTGCTGGCACACTGCGCCGGATGGCCGGCCGGCTGGATCGCCACGGTGGCACGCGCCGGGGCCTCCCTGCCCGGCGCCCAGATCGAATGGCCTGGCGGCTGGCCCGGCGGACTGCTGCTCGCGGCGCTCACCGGCGTGATCCTCCTCCTGGTCCGGAGGCTGATACGGCATCCCTGGGCGGCCGCCCTCTGCGGGCTGCTGCTCCTGCTCGCCGTGGTGCGTCCCGCCCCACTGACCGAGCGCCTCACGGGCTGGCCGCCGCCCGGCTGGGCGATGGTGATGTGCGACGTGGGACAGGGCGACGCCATGGTGCTCGCGGCAGGTGACGGCGCGGCCGTCGTCGTGGACGCGGGGCCGGACCCGCGGCTCACAGACCGCTGTCTGAGCGAACTGGGTGTCAGCGAGATCCCGCTGCTGCTGGTGACCCACTTCCATGCCGACCATGTCGCCGGCCTGGCCGGAGTGCTGCGCGGCCGGACGGTGGGAGCGATCCAGACGACCGCCTTCGAGGAACCGCCGTGGCAGGTGGCGTTCGTCCGTCGCACGGCGGCCGCGGCCGGCGTGCCGGTGATCCACGCGATACCGGGGGAGCGGCGCCGCGCAGGGCTGCTCACCTGGCAGGTCCTGTGGCCCGACCTGTCACGGGGCGCCGTGCCCCAGGGCCCCAACGACGCGAGTGTCGCGCTGCTCGTCCGGGCGGCGGGCGGTCTGTCGACGCTGCTCCTCGGGGACCTCGAACCGCCGTCCCAACGGCGGCTGATGCGGGCTCATCCGATGCTCCCCGCGGTCGACGTCCTCAAGGTCGCCCACCACGGGTCGGCGTACCAGGACCCGGCCCTGCTGGCCGGTGCCCGGCCCCGGCTGGCGCTGATCAGCTGCGGAAGGGAGAACCCGTACGGCCACCCGGCACCCCGCACGGTCGGCGCCCTGCGGGCGCAGGGCGCGCTCGTGCTCCGTACGGACCGGGACGGGGCCATCGCGGTCCTGGGCGCCGGGGACGACCTGAGGGCCGTCGCGCGCGGCTCCGGATGAGAGGGAGCGGCATAGGAAGGGAGGCGGGAGGGGTGGGAGGGGCGGGGAGGGAGGGACAAGGAGGGGGAACGAGCGCCGCATCGGACGCGGGAGCGTGGCCACGCTCGTCAGTCGAGCCAGCGGCCGTCCCGCATGATCACCCGGTCCGGCAGTTCGTTCACCTCACGCCATGCCTTGACGACATGAGGAGTGATGCGCAGATACACCCAGGGCTGCCGGTCCCGGGGATCCCACTTGAGCTTCGCCGCGAACGCGTCGGCGGATGCTGCGGACAGCGCGGACCCCTCGACCACCTCGGCCGTTCCCTCGACATGCACGACGTCACGGGTATGGCCGAGGGTCACCGCGACCTCGCCTCGTGGCACCAGGTTGCGCGCCGTCGGATTGGTGCGCCGGGTGCACATCAGCAGAGTCGCGCCGTCCCAGACGAACGACAGGGGCATCAAGCACGGCTGTCCGTCCGGTGAGGCCGTGGCGACCCAGGCGTCCTTGTCCTCCACGAGCCTTGCGACGGTGTCCTGCCGGCGCTCTTCCCGGCTTCGCGCCGGCTCCCGAGTCGTCATGGCCGCACGCTACGGGGAGCCGGCACCGTGTCGCGTCGGGCCCACGACGGAGGGCTCTCCGCCATCGGACCTAGGACCGGGCCCAGGACCAACGACGCCTGGCACGGCGGTCGATCGCGCAGGAGACTGCGTGCATGGACACACCGCCGACCTCGTCCGACGCTCCCCCGTCCGCCGAACCGTCCGCCTCCCCGCGCGGCGGCACCGCTCCGCCGTCGGTCGACGCGTACCTGGCTCGCATCGGCAGCGGACGCCCCGGGCGCGCCGACGCCGCCGCGCTCCGGGAGCTCCAGCTGCGGCACCTGCTCTCCGTGCCGTTCGAGAACCTGTCGATCCACCTCGGCGAGCCTCTCGTGCTGGAGGACGCGCCGCTCCTCGAGAAGATCGTCGCGGCACGCCGCGGCGGCTTCTGCTACGAACTCAACGGGGCCTTCGCCGCGTTGCTGCGCGGCCTCGGCTTCGGCGTGACACTGCTCCAGGCCAGGGTCTACGGCGACGGCGGCCGGCTGGGCATCCCGTACGACCACATGGCGCTGCGGGTGGAGACCGTGGACGGTACAGGGCCGTGGCTGGCGGACGTCGGGTTCGGCGACCACAGCCACCATCCACTCGCCCTCGCCGAGCGGGGTGAGCAGGCCGACCCGGCGGGGACGTTCCGCATCGTCGAGACGGGCTACGGGGACCTCGACGTGCTCAGGGACGGCAAGCCCCAGTTCCGGCTGGACACCAGGCCGCGTGAGCTGCCGGATTTCGAGGCCGGTGCCTGGTGGCACCGCACCTCGCCCGCCTCGCACTTCACCCGCTCGCTGGTCTGCTCACGGCTGACCGAGAAGGGCCGCGTCACGCTGACCGGCCGCAGTCTCGTCACGACCGAGGGCGGGGAACGGCGGGAGCGGCCACTGGACAGCGACGACGAGGTGCTCGCTGCCTACCGCGGTCACTTCGGCCTGGAACTCGACCGGGTGCCGGAGGTCCGGCCGGTCCCGCGCTGACGGCGGAACCCGCAGGCCGCCGTGACGCCGGGCCGACGGGCCCCGGCACAATATGGCGGTGAGCGATGTGAGACATGTTCTGGTGCTGCCCGACCGTGACGCGGCGGAAGAAGTGGCCGAGACGATCGGCGACCACTTCCCGGTGGCCGAGGAGCCCCAGTTGGTGCGGGACGCGCTGGCCGGTGAGGACGACGCCGAGGACGCGCAGTGGCTGGTGGTCGTCGAGGACCCGGAGAGCAGGCTGGACGCCGCCGCACTCGACGAGTTCGTCTCCGACTGGGACGGATGGCGCGAGGCACACTGACCGCAGCCGGGGCCGGGACCGCTTATGCTCCTCCCGCCGCCGGCGGCAAAGTGACCGGGCCCCGGGTTTCGCGGGGGCTGTCGGTGGCGCGTGGGATGCTGGTGCGCGATGGCCACCAAGAATTCGACCGACGATCCGCTCGCCCCCGTGACGCTTGCCGTGGGCCAGGAGGACCTGCTCCTCGACCGTGCCGTTCAGCAGGTGGTGGCGGCGGCGCGGGCCGCAGACCCGGACACCGACGTACGCGACCTCACCGCCGACCAGCTCCAGCCGGGCACCCTCGCGGAGCTGACCAGTCCGTCGCTCTTCGCCGAGCGCAAGGTGGTGGTCGTGCGCAATGCGCAGGACCTCTCCGCCGACACGGTCAAGGACGTCAAGGCGTATATCGCGGCACCGGCCGAGGAGATCATCCTCGTGCTGCTGCATCCCGGTGGTGCCAAAGGCAAGGCCCTGCTCGACGCGGCCCGTAAGGCGGGAGCGCGTGAGGTCGCCTGCCCCAAGACGACCAAGCCCGCGGAGCGGCTGGGCTTCGTGCGCTCCGAGTTCCGCGCGCTGGGCAGGTCCGCCACGCCGGAAGCCTGCCAGGCCCTCGTCGACTCCATCGGCAGCGATCTGCGCGAGCTGGCTTCGGCGGTTTCACAGCTGACGTCGGATGTGGAGGGAACCGTCGACGAGGCGGTCGTCGGCCGCTACTACACGGGCCGTGCGGAGGCGTCGAGCTTCAACGTCGCCGACCGGGCGGTGGAGGGCAGGGCGGCGGAGGCGCTGGAGGCATTGCGCTGGTCCCTGTCGACGGGAGTCGCGCCCCTGCTGATCACCAGCGCGCTGGCGCAGGGCGTACGGGCGATCGGCAAGCTGTCGTCCGCGCGGGGCGGCAGGCCGGCCGATCTGGCGCGAGAGCTCGGCATGCCGCCGTGGAAGATCGACCGTGTCCGCCAGCAGATGCGCGGCTGGACCCCCGACGGTGTGGCCGTGGCGCTGCGGGCGGTGGCTGAGGCGGACGCGGGCGTCAAGGGCGGCGGCGACGACCCGGCGTACGCGTTGGAGAAGGCCGTGGTGGCGATCGCGATGGCCGCCCGCTCGGGCCGCTGACGAATGCCGCCCCGCCCGGGTTCCGGGCCGCCGACTTCCCGTCCCGCGCCGTCCGTGCTGCTGACGGATACCGTCCCGCGCCGTCCGTGCTGCTGACGGATACCGGCCCGCGCGGGCCGGGTCGCTTACGGCTCCCGGCCCGCGCGGCCGTCCCGGCTGCTGAGCCCCGTCGGCGCACAGGGCGGATGCCGACCGGCCCCGGGGCCCCTGGTCGCCGGACCACGACGGGCTCTGTTCGGGCCCGCGCAGGGCACCGCCCCGCTAGAGGGCGCCCCGCCGCGGTGCATGGCGAAGGCCCCGGTCGCCGTCCTGGGGAAGGACGGTGGCCGGGGCCTTCGCGTCGAGCTCTGGTGCGCCGCACCCGCGTGGCGAACGCAGGCCGCGTGCGGCGCTTGGGGTGCCGGTCAGGAGCGGATGAGAGGGCCCGCTGAATCCCTTCCGGCGATCACATCAGTGCTCAGCCCTGGAGGGAGGCAACCTTGGAAGCCAGCGCCGACTTCTTGTTGGCGGCGGCGTTCTTGTGGATGACGCCCTTGGAGACGGCCTTGTCCAGCTGGCGGGAGGCGGCACGGGCCGCCACGGTCGCCTGCTCGACGTCGCCAGTGGCGACAGCCTCACGGGCCTTGCGGATCGAGGTCTTGAGCGAAGACTTGACGGCCTTGTTGCGCAGGCGCGCCTTCTCGTTCGTCTTGTTCCGCTTGATCTGGGACTTGATGTTCGCCACGAAAGAGCCTTTTCAGGATCGATGATCTTCGAGTGTGTGTCCCTTTTCCCGCAGCCCTCAGGGTGTGGGAGGCGCGCCCAGAGAGGGAGGGCACGAGACACAGCTGCTCAGGCTACCAGCCGTCCCTCGGGCGGCCCAAACCGGGCACAGTCCCCGCTCCATGGGACCATGGAGCTTACGTATCGATCCGACATCGACCCGAGCCGTGCCCGAGTCGAGCTCACCGACCCGGCGTCTGCCAAAGAATCAGGACCCTGCGTGCCCGCGACTCCTACCAACGTGCCCGAGCCGAGCCGTACCGCCCCGGCTCTGATCCGCAACTTCTGCATCATCGCGCACATCGACCACGGCAAGTCGACCCTTGCCGACCGGATGCTCCAGCTGACGGGTGTGGTCGAACAGCGGCAGATGCGCGCCCAGTACCTCGACCGGATGGACATCGAGCGCGAGCGCGGCATCACGATCAAGTCCCAGGCGGTCCGTCTGCCCTGGGCCCCCACCGAGGGTGAGGGTCAGGGGACGACCCACATCCTCAACATGATCGACACCCCCGGGCACGTCGACTTCACCTATGAGGTGTCCCGGTCCCTGGCGGCCTGCGAGGGCACGGTCCTGCTGGTCGACGCGGCTCAGGGCATCGAGGCACAGACCCTCGCCAACCTGTACCTGGCGATGGAGAACGACCTGACGATCGTCCCGGTGCTCAACAAGATCGACCTGCCGGCCGCCCAGCCGGAGAAGTTCGCGGAGGAGCTGGCGAACCTGGTCGGCTGCGACCCTGACGACGTGCTCAGGGTGTCCGCCAAGACCGGTCTGGGTGTCGAGGCGCTGCTGGACCGGGTGGTCAAGGACGTCCCGGCCCCGGTGGGTGTCGCGGACGCCCCCGCCCGCGCGATGATCTTCGACTCCGTCTACGACTCGTACCGCGGTGTCGTGACGTACGTGCGTGTCATCGACGGACAGCTCAACAAGCGTGAGCGGATCCGGATGATGTCCACCAACGCCACGCACGAGCTGCTGGAGATCGGCACCAACTCGCCGGAGATGCTGCCGGCCGACGGTCTCGGCGTCGGCGAGGTGGGTTACCTCATCACCGGTGTGAAGGACGTCCGCCAGTCCAAGGTCGGTGACACGATCACCAGCCTGCACAAGGGAGCCACCGAAGCCCTCGGCGGGTACAAGGACCCGAAGCCGATGGTCTTCTCGGGCCTGTATCCGCTGGACGGCAGCGACTACCCGGAGCTGCGTGACGCCCTGGACAAGCTCCAGCTCAACGATGCCGCGCTGGTGTACGAGCCGGAGACCTCCGCGGCGCTCGGCTTCGGCTTCCGCGTGGGCTTCCTCGGTCTGCTGCACCTGGACGTGATCCGGGAGCGGCTGGAGCGCGAGTTCGGCCTGGACCTGATCGCCACCGCCCCGAACGTGGTCTACCGCGTGACCATGGAGGACGGCACGGAGCACACGGTCACCAACCCGAGCGAGTTCCCCGAGGGCAAGATCGACGAGGTCCACGAGCCGGTGGTGCGCGCCACGATCCTGGCGCCCAGCGAGTTCATCGGCTCGATCATGGAGCTGTGCCAGACCCGCCGGGGCACCCTGCTCGGCATGGACTACCTCTCCGAGGACCGGGTCGAGATCCGCTACACCCTGCCGCTCGCCGAGATCGTCTTCGACTTCTTCGACCAGTTGAAGTCCAAGACACGCGGTTACGCGTCCCTCGACTACGAGCCCACCGGCGAGCAGGCCTCCAGCCTGGTCAAGGTCGACATCCTGCTGCACGGCGACAAGGTCGACGCCTTCTCGGCCATCACCCACAAGGACGCCGCCTACGCGTACGGCGTGCGGCTCGTCGCCAAGCTGCGGGAGCTGATTCCGCGGCAGGCCTTCGAGGTGCCGATCCAGGCGGCCATCGGTTCGCGGGTCATCGCCCGCGAGACCATCCGCGCCATCCGCAAGGACGTCCTCGCCAAGTGCTACGGCGGCGACATCTCCCGTAAGCGGAAGCTGCTGGAGAAGCAGAAGGAGGGCAAGAAGCGGATGAAGATGGTGGGTTCCGTGGAGGTCCCGCAGGAGGCCTTCATCGCGGTGCTCTCCAGCGACGAAGGCGGCAAGAGCAAGAAGTAGCCGCCGCGTCACGCTGGGTTCCCAAAAGCGCCCGTCCCGTTCAGGGATGGGCGCTTTTCGGTCTTGCGGAACCGTACCAATCGGTATGTGCTTGTTGCATTGATCCGCTGCTCCAAGCGGTGGATCCGCGTTCCGTTCGTTATGAAGCGGCGGCCCGCAGGCACTTACGCGCCGGTCGAACGGGCTTTACCCTGAGCACGACTCGAAGGTTACTCGCCAGTTAAACAACCAGTCAGTCGTGCAGTGCTGCCGCCGGCCCGGAGGACGTCGTGAGCGAAACCCAGACCCTGATCGAGAACCGGCCGCCCTCGGTGGCGACCCTCTTCACCGAGCGCGTGGCAGCCACGCCGGACGGCGAGGCCTACCGCTATCCGGTGCCCGCCGCCTCAGGCTCGGGTCCCGACGACTGGAAGTCCCTGAGCTGGGGGCAGGCCGCCGAGCGGGTCCACGCCATTGCCGCCGGACTGATCGACCTCGGGGTGGGCGCCGAGGAGCGGGTCGCGCTCGCCTCCTCCACCCGTGTCGAGTGGATCCTCGCCGACCTCGGAGTGATGTGCGCCGGCGGCGCCACCACGACGGTCTACCCGTCCACCAACGCCGAGGAGTCGGCGTACATCCTCTCCGACTCCGAGAGCCGGGTGCTCATCGCGGAGGACGCCTCCCAGCTGGCGAAGGCACGCGAGAAGCGTGCCGATCTGCCGGAGCTGAAGCACGTGGTCGTCATCGACCCGGAGGGCGTGGAGCCGGACGCCGCCGACCCGGAGGGCTGGGTCGTCACCCTCGCCGATCTCGAGGCCCGTGGCGCGAAGTACCTCGCCAGGAACCCGGAGGCCGTCAAGGAGCGGGTCGCGGCGATCACGTCCGACCAGCTGGCGACGCTCATCTACACCTCGGGCACCACCGGTCGGCCCAAGGGCGTGCGGCTGCCGCACGACAACTGGTCCTACATGGCGAAGGCCATCGCCGCGACCGGGCTGGTCACCAAGGACGACGTGCAGTATCTCTGGCTGCCCCTCGCCCATGTCTTCGGCAAGGTGCTGACCTCCGGACAGATCGAGGTCGGCCATGTCACGGCGGTCGACGGCCGCGTGGACAAGATCATCGAGAACCTTCCGGTCGTCCAGCCGACCTACATGGCGGCCGTACCCCGCATCTTCGAGAAGGTCTACAACGGAGTCGCGGCCAAGGCCCGGGCCGGCGGCGGCGCCAAGTACAAGATCTTCCAGTGGGCGGCCGGCGTCGCCCGCGAATACGCGAAGGTCACCCAGGACAACTTCCGCCGCACCGGCAACGCCTCCGCCCCCTTCGGGCTGAGCGCCAAGCACAAGGTCGCCGACACCCTCGTCTATTCCAAGCTGCGCGATGCGTTCGGTGGCAGGCTGCGCGCCGCGGTCTCCGGGTCCGCCGCGCTCGCACCCGACATCGGCTACTTCTTCGCCGGTGCCGGCATCCACATCCTCGAGGGCTACGGACTGACCGAGTCGAGCGCCGCATCCTTCGTCAACCCGGGCGAGGCCTACCGCACCGGCACGGTCGGCAAGCCGCTGCCCGGCTGTGAGGTGCGCATCGCGGACGACGGCGAGATCCTCCTCCGTGGCCCCGGCATCATGCAGGGCTACCACAAGCTGCCCGAGAAGACGGCCGAAGTCCTCGAGTCCGACGGCTGGTTCCACACCGGCGACATCGGCGAGCTGTCGGCCGACGGCTACCTGCGGATCACGGACCGCAAGAAGGACCTGATCAAGACCTCCGGCGGCAAGTACATCGCGCCGGCCGAGGTCGAGGGCCAGTTCAAGGCGGTGTGCCCGTTCGTATCCAACATCCTGGTGCACGGCGCGGACCGTAACTTCTGCACCGCGCTGATCGCCCTGGACGAGCCGACGATCCTCGGCTGGGCCAAGGAGAACGGCCTCGGCGGCAAGAGCTACGCGGAGGTCGTCGCCTCCCCGCAGGCCGAGCAGCTCATCGAGGGCTATGTGCAGCGCCTCAACGAGGGTCTCCAGCGCTGGCAGACCATCAAGAAGTTCAGGCTCCTCCCGCGCGACCTCGACATCGAGCACGGCGAGCTGACGCCCAGCCTCAAGCTCAAGCGCCCGGTGGTGGAGCGCGAGTACAAGCACCTGATCGACGAGATGTACGCGGGTTCCCGCGAGGCGTGACCTCAGAAAACACGTGACCGGGCGGGAGCGCGGGAGCGATGCCGGAAGGGCCCGGGCAGGGGCTCTCGAGGCAGCCGCTCCGGCGCTCCCGCCCGTTCATCTCGTTCCCCCCGACCGGTTTCCTTCCACCCACTTCGGTGACTCGGTGCTTATGGACGCGCTCGGTCTGTCACTCTGTCGGTGTCATGAACGGCGCCCGCCAGCACCGATCAGGAGCCGCACGTGGGGTCCATTCCGATGCAGCGCGAAACCGGCAACCGATCGACCTCCGTGCGACCGGCACGGGTCGACTCCGGGCCGGTCGCGTACACCGTCCTGCCCGGCAACCTTCTGGCCCCGGCCGCCGGGCGCCGCTTCGTGCGCGACGCCGTCGCCGAATGGACGGGTCTCGGGTTCCTGCCCGGCGGCCGTCGCACCGGCCGGCTGGCCGACGACGCGGCCGTGGTCGTCAGCGAACTCGTCACCAACGCCGTCGTGCACGCCGGCACCGCGGCCGAACTGCGCTGCCGCTTCGAGGAGACGACGCAGGACGAGCCGGGCGCCGTGGTGATCGAGGTCTCCGACCACCATCCCGCGAGCGGAGTCAGCGGCGGAAGTCACAGCGCGGACCGGTCGGGCACTCCCGACCACGGCCGCGGCCTCCATCTCGTCGCCACCCTCGCGGAACGCTGGGGAGTGACCTTCCACGCCGCGCTCAAGACGGTGTGGGCCCGCCTGCCGCTCGACGGCCGCGAGGTCCTGCCGCCCGCCGCCGCGTTCACCGATTTCTCCGAGCGCCATGAGGCTGTCGGCTCCGAGGTGTTCACGGCGGTCGGCAACGCCGGACGGGACGACCTGGACTGGGTGAGCCGCGGGGCGCCGGCGTTCCTCGCGGAGGCGTCCGACCTGCTCGCCGGTCAGCTGGACGAGGACATGGTCGCGGCACTGGCGGGCCAGTTGCTGGTGCCGCGGCTCGCCGACCGGTGCGCGATCTGGCTCGACGGCGGGGCCAAGGGGCACGGCGGCGGATCGGGGGACGGCGGTGGCAAGACCGCGCCTCGGCTCGTCGGCGTGTGGCACAGCGACGAGTCGCGGGTGGAGCCGCTGCGGGAGGCGCTGGGCGCCGGGCCACCGCCGCTGCCGGCCGCGGCGGGCACCGGCCCGGTGCGGGTGGCGTGGCCGGAGGGCCCGGTGACGGACGGTGCGTCCGGGGCCCTCACCGGTGCGACCGCGGGCCTGCCCGACGCTGTCGCGCCCTGCTCGGCCGAGGCGGCCGATCGCCTCGCCGGTCACGGCCTACGGGCGGCTGAGGCCGGAGCGTCCCGGGACGAGCCGGGGGAGGGGCTCCCGGCCGCCGCGGACCCGGACGCGGCTGATGTGCTGGACCAGGACCGTGCTGACCTGGCGGGCCCGGTGGGTCCTGCGGACCAGGCCGGCCCGATCGATGCCTCCACCGCCCTGGCGTACCCGCTGAGCACCGCGGGCGGAAGGCTCGGGGTACTGCTGGTGGCGCAGAGCGGCGACGAGTCCGTCCCGGCCGAAGTGGCCGCGCTGATCGAGGACTTCGCCCGCCGGGTCGCCCTGGCCGTGGGCGCCGCCCGCAGGTACACCCGGCAGGCCACCATCAGCCGGGTCCTCCAGCGCGGCCTGCTCCCCAGCCGGGTGGGGCAGATCCCCGGCGTCGACACGTTCCTGGTCTACGAGCCCAGCGACGACGGTGTCGCCGGCGGGGACTTCTACGACGTCTTTCCCGCCGGTTCCGGCGACCGCTGGTGCTTCATGCTCGGCGACGTACAGGGCAGCGGCCCGGAGGCCGCCGTCGTCACCGGGCTCGCCAGGCCCTGGCTGCGGTTGCTCGCCCGCGAGGGCTACGAGGTCGGCCAGGTCCTCGACCGGCTGAACGGCCTGCTGCTCGACGACGCGATGGAGGCGGCGGAGGCGCTGCCGGCCACCGGCGGCCACGGGCCCGGCCTGCCGGAAGGCCGGCACTCCCGCTTCCTGTCGCTGCTCTACGGCGAGGTCGTGCCCTCGTCGTCCGGCGACGGCGGCGTCCGCTGCACCCTGGCCAGCGCCGGGCACCCCCTGCCGCTGCTGCTGCGCCCCGACGGCTCCGTCCGCACGCCGGCCGAGCCGCAGGTGCTGCTCGGGGTCGTCGACGACGTCGCGTACCAGAGCCACAGCTTCGACCTGGAGCCCGGTGACACTCTGCTGTGCGTCACCGACGGGGTGACGGAGCGGCGCTCGGGGCCGCGGATGTTCGACGACGAGGACGGTCTCGCGGTGGTCCTCGCCGGGTGTGCCGGTCTCACGGCGCAGGGCGTGGCCGAGCGGATCAGGGCGGCGGTGCACACGTTCGCGCCCACTCCGCCGGGTGACGATCTGGCGCTGCTGGTGTTCCAGGCGGGGCGTGCCCGTGGGTGACGGACAATGAGGGCATGCCTTCCGTACTGCCTGACGGCGAGCCCATGCCCGAGGACGGCGCGCTGCCCGCGTCCGCCCTGCACGGCGCCGAAGCCCGCCCGCTGGCCTTCTACCTGCATGTGCCGTACTGCGCCACGCGCTGCGGCTACTGCGACTTCAACACCTACACGGCCACGGAGCTGCGCGGCTCCGGCGGCGTGCTCGCCTCCCGCGACAACTACGCGCAGACGCTCGCGGACGAGGTCCGCCTCGCCCGCAAGGTCCTCGGCGACGACCCGCGGCCGGTGCAAACCGTCTTCGTCGGCGGGGGCACCCCGACGCTCCTGGCGGCCGACGACCTCGTACGGATGCTGGACGTGGTCCGTCAGGAGTTCTCCCTCGCGGACGACGCAGAGGTGACCACTGAGGCGAATCCGGAGTCCGTCGACCCGGCGTACCTGGCGGCCCTGCGGGAGGGCGGCTTCAACCGGGTCTCCTTCGGTATGCAGAGCGCCCGGCAGCACGTCCTGAAGGTGCTCGACCGCACCCACACGCCCGGCAGGCCCGAGGCGTGCGTCGGCGAGGCGCGGGCGGCGGGCTTCGACCATGTGAACCTCGACCTGATCTACGGCACGCCCGGTGAGAGCGACGACGACTGGAGGGCCTCGCTGGAGGCCGCGGTCGGCGCGGGGCCGGACCACATCTCCGCGTACGCGCTGATCGTGGAGGAGGGCACCCAGCTCGCGCGCCGCATCCGCCGCGGCGAGGTGCCGATGACGGACGACGACGTCCACGCCGACCGCTATCTGATCGCGGACGAGGTGCTCGGCTCCGCGGGTTTCGACTGGTACGAGGTCTCCAACTGGGCCACGACGCCCGAGGGCCGCTGTCTGCACAACGAGTTGTACTGGCGGGGAGCCGACTGGTGGGGCGCCGGTCCGGGCGCGCACAGCCATGTGGGCGGCGTGCGCTGGTGGAACGTGAAGCATCCGGGTGCGTACGCTGCCGCGCTGGCAAAGGGCCGTTCCCCGGGCGCGGGCCGCGAGCTCCTGTCGGCCGAGGACCGCCGTGTCGAGCGCATCCTGCTGGAGCTGCGGCTGCGGGAGG
Organism: Streptomyces sp. NPDC003023; assembly: GCF_042888225.1. NCBI lineage: Bacteria > Bacillati > Actinomycetota > Actinomycetes > Kitasatosporales > Streptomycetaceae > Streptomyces > Streptomyces sp. NPDC003023. Next base: position 37,019 of record NZ_JBIAPL010000006.1, on the reverse strand, counting down.
GCGTACCGCTGGAACTGCTGCGAGAGGCGGGACTGGCGTCGGCCGGGCGGGCGCTCGCCGACGGGCTGCTGGAGCCCGGACCGTACGACGCGGGCCGCGCGGTCCTGACGCTGCGGGGACGGCTGCTGGCGGACGGGGTGGTGCGGGACCTGGTGGACTGATCCCCCGCCGAAGTGAATCGGTGCCGAGACACCACGTCCGTGCCTGGTGCCCTCCCGGCAAGCCCCGTCGCGCCGTCCAGCACGCGCCCAGCGAGTGACGACGTTCGGCGACTCCGCTGGACGTACTCGGCGGCAAGCCGGACACCGGCGGATCCGGCACTCTCCCCGAAGTCAGGCCTCACCGCCGGCCGTGACGAAGTCGATCAGCTCCTCCACCCGGCCCAGCAGTGACGGTTCCAGGTCCCTGTAGCTCGTCACCTTCGACAGGATGTGCTGCCAGGCCGCGCCGGTGTTGTCCGGCCAGCCGAGCGCCCGGCACACGCCCTTCTTCCAGTCCTGGCCCCTCGGGACGGTCGGCCACGCCGGGATGCCGACCGAGGACGGCTTCACCGCCTCCCAGACGTCGATGTAGGGATGGCCCACGACCAGTACGTGCGGATCGGTGACCGACGCCGCGATACGGGACTCCTTCGAGCCCTCGACCAGATGGTCCACCAGGACGCCGAGGCGGGCGTCCGGGCCGGGGGCGAACTCCCCGACGATCGCCGGCAGGTCGTCGATGCCCTCGAGGTACTCCACGACCACGCCCTCGATCCGCAGGTCGTCGCCCCACACCCGCTCCACGAGTTCCGCGTCGTGACGGCCCTCCACGTAGATGCGGCCGGCCCGGGCGACCCGTGCCCGTGCTCCGGGCACGGAGATCGAACCGGAGGCCGTACGGGTCGGGCGGGAGGGGGTCGCCGCGGCCGGGCGGACCAGGGTGACGACCTTGCCCTCCAGCAGGAAGCCGCGCGGCTCGAGCGGGAAGACACGGTGCTTGCCGAAACGGTCCTCCAGGGTCACGGTCCCGGCCTCGCAGCGGATCACCGCACCGCAGAAGCCGGTCGACACCTCCTCGACCACCAGATCAGGCTCGGCCGGCACCTCGGCGACGGGCTTCGACCGCTTCCACGGCGGCGTGAGATCAGGGCTGTAGCTGCGCATTCGGACGACGATACGGCCGCACGCCACTACGACACGCCGTCACGACACGTTGAAACGCGCCGCCAGTTCGCCGCGCTGCGCCCGCACGAACGCCGCGTCGACGACGGCGCCGTGCCCCGGGACGTACAGGGCGTCCTCGCCGCCGAGATCGAGCAGCCGGTCCAGTGCGGCCGGCCAGCGGGACGGGAAGGCGTCCCGGCCCGCCTGCGGCTCGCCGGACTCCTCCACGAGGTCCCCGCAGAACACGATCTCCGGCTCACCCGGCACCAGCAGCACCAGGTCGTGGCCCGAGTGGCCGGGGCCGACGTTCGCCAGCAGCACCTGGCGTCCGCCCAGCTCGAGCGTCCACTCCCCGCACACCGGGTGGTGCGGGGCGACCAGCAGGTCAGCCGCTTCGGCCGCGTCGTCGGCCGGGACCCCGTGGCGGACCGCGTCGGCCCGGATCTCGTCCCGTTCCCGGTCCAGCAGGGTGTCCAGGCCCACCGCGCCGTAGACCTCCGCGCCCGCGAAGGCCGCGGTGCCGAGGACATGGTCGAAGTGCGGGTGGCTCAGTGCGATGTGCGTCACGCGGCGCCCGCCCAGCAACGCCTGTGCCTGAGCCCGTACCTCGGCGCCCTCGCGGAGCGTCGAGCCGGTGTCGTACAGCAGCACGGCGTCCTCGCCGACCACCAGGCCGACGGTCGCGTCCCAGCCCGGCAGACGGCGGCGGCCGACGCCGGGGGCCAGCCGCTCCCAGCCGAAGTCTTCCCAACCGAGGTCCATAGGGACGACGCTATCCGCATCGCACCCGCACCGACCCGTGCGGGCCGCGCCCGGCGACATGTCCGACCGCATGGTCTGCCACCCTTGCTACCCGTGTACCCGGCAGCCGTACACTGGCCGGGGGAATGCTGGCACTCGGACGCATCGAGTGCCAGGCCACACCGAGGAACCACTGGAGGTGCGCGGATGCTCAGCGAACGCAGGCTCGAGGTGCTGCGCGCCATCGTCCAGGACTATGTCGGCACCGAGGAGCCCGTCGGCTCCAAAGCCCTCACCGAGCGGCACAAGCTCGGCGTCTCACCGGCCACCGTCCGCAACGACATGGCCGTGCTGGAGGAGGAGGGCTTCATCGCCCAGCCGCACACCAGCGCCGGCCGGATCCCCACCGACAAGGGGTACCGGCTCTTCGTCGACCGGCTGGCGGGCGTCAAGCCGCTGTCGTCGCCCGAGCGTCGCGCCATCCAGAACTTCCTGGACGGGGCGGTCGACCTCGACGACGTCGTGGGGCGCACGGTCCGGCTGCTGGCGCAGCTGACCCGGCAGGTCGCGGTCGTCCAGTACCCCTCGCTGACCCGGTCGACGGTCAGGCATGTGGAACTTCTCTCCCTCGCGCCCGCCCGCCTGATGCTCGTGCTGATCACGGACACCGGCCGGGTCGAACAGCGCATGATCGACTGCCCCGCGCCGTTCGGCGACACCTCCCTCGCGGACCTGCGGGCCCGGCTCAACAGCCGGATCGTGGGACGCCGCTTCGCGGACGTGCCGCAGCTGGTGCAGGAACTCCCCGACTCCTTCGAGCACGAGGACCGCGGCACCGTCTCCACGGTGCTGTCCACTCTGCTCGAGACCCTGGTCGAGGAGACCGAGGAGCGGCTCGTGATCGGCGGCACCGCCAATCTGACGCGCTTCGGGCACGACTTCCCCCTGACCATCCGCCCGGTGCTCGAAGCGCTCGAGGAGCACGTGGTGCTGCTCAAGCTGCTCGGCGAGGCGAATGAGTCGGGTGGTATGGGCATGACCGTACGGATCGGTCACGAGAACGCCCATGAAGGACTCAACTCCACGTCCGTCGTCTCGGTCGGCTACGGTTCGGGCGACGAGGCAGTTGCCAAACTCGGCGTGGTCGGACCGACCCGCATGGACTACCCCGGAACGATGGGAGCGGTACGCGCAGTGGCACGTTACGTCGGACAGATCCTGGCGGAGTCGTAAGTGGCCACGGACTACTACGCCGTACTCGGCGTGCGCCGCGACGCATCGCAGGACGAGATCAAGAAGGCCTTCCGCCGCCTCGCGCGCGAACTCCACCCGGACGTTAATCCGGATCCGAAGACGCAGGAGCGCTTCAAGGAGATCAACGCCGCGTACGAGGTGCTCTCGGACCCGCAGAAGAAGCAGGTCTACGACCTCGGCGGAGACCCGCTCTCCCAGGCCGGAGGCGGCGGTGCGGGCGGCTTCGGAGCAGGTGGCTTCGGCAACTTCTCCGACATCATGGACGCGTTCTTCGGCACGGCGTCGCAGCGCGGGCCCCGCTCGCGGACGCGGCGCGGCCAGGACGCGATGATCCGCCTGGAGATCGAGCTCAACGAGGCCGCCTTCGGCACGACGAAGGACATCCAGGTCGACACGGCCGTCGTGTGCACGACCTGCTCGGGCGAGGGCGCGGCGCCCGGTACCTCCGCGCAGACGTGTGACATGTGCCGCGGCCGCGGCGAGGTGTCGCAGGTGACGCGGTCCTTCCTCGGCCAGGTCATGACCTCGCGGCCCTGCCCGCAGTGCCAGGGCTTCGGCACGGTCGTGCCGACGCCGTGCCCCGAGTGCGCGGGCGACGGGCGGGTGCGCTCGCGGCGGACGCTGACGGTGAAGATCCCGGCCGGTGTCGACAACGGCACGCGGATCCAGCTCGCGGGCGAGGGCGAGGTCGGCCCGGGCGGTGGCCCCGCGGGCGACCTGTACGTCGAGATCCACGAGATCGCCCACCCCGTCTTCCAGCGGCGCGGGGACGACCTGCACTGCACGGTGACCATTCCGATGACGGCGGCGGCACTGGGCACGAAGTGTCCGCTCGAGACGCTCGACGGCGTGGAGGAGATCGACATCCGCCCCGGTACCCAGTCCGGTCAGTCGATCCCGCTGCACGGTCGCGGCATCACGCACCTGCGGGGCGGCGGTCGCGGCGACCTGATCGTGCACGTCGAGGTGACGACGCCGACGAAGATGGACGTGGAGCAGGAACGGCTGCTGCGGGACCTGGCGAAGCTGCGGGGCGAGGAGCGGCCGACGGGGCAGTTCCAGCCGGGGCAGCAGGGGCTGTTCTCGCGCCTGAAGGACGCGTTCAACGGGCGTTAGACGGGGGCGCGGCAGGCGCGTGGCGCCTGCGGCGGCCTTGTCCCTTCCCGTTCCCACCCGCTGTACCGCGCTTCGCGCGGTGGAGCGGGTAGGGGACGGCGCCCCGCGCCGCCGAGCGTCGGGCGGGACCGGAATGGGAGATTCGGCCAGGCCGTGGGGACATGGCACGATGCCTGCATGTCCTCCGCGCTGACCGATCTCTTCCGGCATCCCATCGTGCAGGCCCCCATGGCCGGCGGCGCTTCCTGCCCGCAACTGTGCGCTGCCGTGTCCGAGACGGGTGGGCTGGGTTTCCTCGCCGCCGGGTACAAGACGGCGGACGGGATGTACCAGGAGGTCAAGCAGGTCCGCGGGCTCACCGCCCGCCCCTTCGGCGTCAACCTGTTCATGCCGCAGCCCGGTACGGCCGACCCCGCCGCCGTCGGTGTCTACCGGGATCAGCTGGCCGGTGAGTCCACCTGGTACGAGACGCCGCTGGGCGATCCGGACAGTGGCCGCGACGACGGCTACGAGGCGAAGCTCGCGATACTGCTCGACGATCCGGTCCCGGTGGTGTCGTTCACCTTCGGCTGTCCCACGCGCAGCGTGCTGGAGTCCTTCACCAAGGCGGGGACGTACACGATCGTGACCGTCACGACGCCCGAGGAGGCGCAGGCGGCCCAGTGGGCAGGTGCCGACGCCGTGTGCGTCCAGGGCATCGAGGCGGGCGGTCACCAGGGCACGCACCGGGACGACCCCGCGACGGACGGGACCGGCTACGGTCTGCTCACGCTTCTCGAACTGGTCGGGCGGACCGTCGAGTTGCCCGTCATCGCCACCGGGGGCCTGATGCGCGGCAGCCAGATCGCCGCGGTACTGGCCGCCGGCGCGAGCGCCGCGCAGCTCGGCACCGCGTTCCTGGTCTGCCCCGAGTCGGGGGCGCACGCGCTGCACAAGCAGGCGATGACCAACCCGTTGTTCGTCCGCACCGAGCTGACCCGTGCGTTCTCCGGGCGTCCCGCGCGCGGCCTGGTCAACAGGTTCATGCGGGAGCACGGGCCGTACGCGCCTGCCGCGTATCCCGAGGTGCACCATCTGACGGGTGGTCTGCGCAAGGCCGCGGCGAAGGCGGGCGACGCTCAGGGCATGTCTTTGTGGGCGGGCCAGGGCCACCGGCTGTCGCGTGAGATGCCGGCCGCCCAACTGGTGGGGGTGCTGGCCGCGGAAGTCGACTCGGCCCGTGCCGCGTTCGCACTCGGAGGTGGTGTGTGATGACTGCTCCAGTCTTTCTCGTCGACTCGCTCGAAGGCGTCACGCCTGGTACGGCCGTCACGCTCGACGGCCCGGAGGGGCGGCACGCCGTCTCCGTGCGCAGACTCCAGCCCGGCGAGGACATCGTCCTCACGGACGGCCAGGGCCGTGGCGCCTCGGGGTCCGTCGTCTCGACCGAGGGCAAGGACCGGCTGGTCGTCGAGGTGGGCGAGTGCCCGCAGGAGCAGCAGCCGGTGCCCCGTATCACCGTCGTACAGGCGTTGCCCAAGGGCGACCGCGGTGAACTCGCCGTGGAGACCATGACGGAGACCGGTGTGGACGCCGTCGTGCCGTGGTCCGCGGCGCGCTGCATCACTCAGTGGAAGGGCGAGCGCGGGGCCAAGTCGCTGGCCAAGTGGCGGGCGACGGCCCGCGAGGCGGGCAAGCAGTCGCGCAGGCTGCGGTTCCCCGACGTCGCGGACACGGCGACGACCAAGCAGGTCGCGGCACTTCTGGCGGCGGCGGACTTCGCGGCGGTGCTGCACGAGGAGGGCGCGGAGCCGCTGGCGACGGCAGAACTTCCGGCCGAGGGCTCGATCGTGCTGGTGGTCGGACCGGAGGGCGGCGTCTCACCGGAGGAGCTCGCCGTGTTCGCGGAGGCGGGCGCGAAGCCGTACCGGCTGGGCCGCAGCGTGCTGCGCACCTCCACGGCGGGCACGGCGGCGACGGCTCTCCTGCTGGGCCGCACCGGCCGCTGGTCCTGAACCGGGACGGCACCGGCCGCTGGTCCTGAACCAGGACGGCGGGGGCGGCGGTTCAGGCGGCGTCACCCGGTTCCTGGGCGGACGCCGCCGCGGCGCCGAGCAGCGACCATCCGTCGACCTCCGTCGTCCCCGGCCGGTCCGGCAGCAGGCCGCGCGCCGCGGCCGCGTCCAGCAGCCGCCTCGCCGCACCCGGTTGGTGCAGATTGAGCCAACTGTCGCCCGAGGCGACCGCGCCGAAATGCCAGTAGCCACCGGAGACGACCCGCCCCGGCCCTTCACGGAAGACGATCGCCAGCCGCTGCTGCGTGCCTTCACGCCGCAGGCCCAGTGTCGTACGGCAGTCGCCGACACGGTCCCCGACGCGGGTGTGCCCGTGCCGTACGGACCAGATCCAGGCGGTCTCCGCGTCGACCACCAGGCGGCGCACACGGTCCGGCTTCTTGGTCATGAGCCCGACCGTACGGGCTGCACCGTGGCCACAACCACCCTTTTCCACGGGGGCGGCCGGTGGCACTCTGACGTCATGCCCGCCCGGACAAGAGCGCGGCGCGCGCTCGTAGCAACCGCCGCAGCAGCAACGGCAGTCGGCGCCCTGACCGCCTGTGGGCCCACCGCCGGGGGCCTCGACTCCGCCGCCGTGGCGCTCACCACCGACCGGACCGTGACCAGCACGCTCGAGCGGCTGACGTTCGACGTGGCCTGGCTGAGCTGTACGGCCAACGTCGGGTGCGGGCGGCACCGCTTCGCCCGGCACCGCTTCGCCCGGCAGCGCGCCCTCGGCACCCGGCAGCGCCACCGTCGACTGCCAGGGCGAGACCGGATCGGGGCAGGACATCACCGTGACCGGCAAGGTGACGGAGGAGCGTGCGGGCAAGTGCGTCCGCGGGGATCTGACCGCGAGGATCGAGAAGAAGATCGTGTTCCGGGCGACCATGCTCGGGGACTGCGGCGCCGCACCGAGCGGCAGCCCCGCCACCCCGGCGCCGGGCCGAACCACCGAACCCGAACCGGCTCGGCCCACGGTCACGGTGACCGTGACGGAAACCGTGACCGCCGTTCCGGCCAAGTGATCCAAAACCCTCACCTCGGGGCTTCCACCTGCCTAGGGTGACGGTGTGACGCACCCTGCCTACCTCCGGTATCCGCATCTGCACGGTGAATTGATCGCCTTCACCGCCGAGGACGACGTCTGGGTCGCGCCGCTCGACGGCGGCCGGGCGTGGCGCGTCAGCGCCGACAACATGCCCGTGAACCATCCGAGGATCTCGCCCGACGGCACCCGTATCGCCTGGACCTCGTACCGCGACGGCGCGCCCGAGGTCCATGTGGCGTCCGTCGACGGTGGTCCGTCGGACCGGCTCACCCACTGGGGCAGCCACCGGACCTCCGTACGGGGCTGGACCCCCGACGGCCGGGTCCTGGCGCTCACCACCCACGGGCAGGCGTCACTGCGCCGCTCCTGGGCGCGGGCGGTTCCGCTGGACGGCGGGCCCGCCGAGGTCCTTCCGTACGGGCCGGTCGGCGGCCTCGCGTACGGGCCGCACACCCTGCTGCTGTCGGCCACCATGGGCCGCGAGGCAGCGGCCTGGAAGCGCTACCGGGGCGGCACCGCGGGCAAGTTGTGGATCGACCGGGAGGGCGACGGTGAGTTCACCCGCCTCCACGAGAACGTCGACGGGAACATCGAGTACCCGCTGTGGGTGGGCGACCGCGTCGCCTTCCTCTCCGACCACGAGGGCACCGGCGCCCTGTACTCGTCCCTGCCCGACGGCTCCGACCTGCGCCGCCACACCGGTCTCGACGGCTTCTACGCCCGCCACGCCGCCACCGACGGCACCCGCGTCGCCTACGCGAGCGCCGGCGAACTGTGGCTCCTCGACGACCTGGACGACGCCGAACCGCGCCGCCTGGACCTGCGGCTCGGCGGACAGCGCACCGACCTGCAGCCCCGGCCGGTCGACGCCGCCCAGGACGTCGGCGCCGCCGCCCCCGACCACACCGGCCGCGGCAGTGCCGTGGAGGTCAGGGGCGCCGTCCACTGGCTCACCCACCGCGAAGGACCGGCACGTTCCCTCGCCGCGGAGCCCGGTGTGCGGGCGAGGCTGCCGCGCACCTTCCAGGTCGACGGCGAGCAGCACGTCGTCTGGGTGACCGACGCGGAGGGCGACGACGCGCTCGAGTTCGCGCCCGCCACCGGGACCGCCGCCGGCGCCACACCGCGCCGGCTCGCCGCGGGCAGGCTGGGACGGGTGCTGAACCTGGCGGTCGCCCCCGACGGCAGCCGGGCCGCGGTCGCCTCGCACGACGGCCGTGTGCTCCTCGTGGAGCGGGAGACGGGGGAGGTGCGCGAGGTGGACCGCAGCGAGCACGGCGACGCCGACGGCCTCGTCTTCTCGCCGGACTCGGCCTGGCTCGCCTGGTCGCATCCCGGTCCCAGCCCGCTGCGGCAGATCAAGCTCGCCAACACGGGTGACCTGACGGTCTCCGAGGCGACGCCGCTGCGGTTCGCCGACTTCCAGCCGGCCTTCACCCTCGACGGCAAGCACCTCGCGTTCCTCTCCGAGCGCGCCTTCGACCCCGTCTACGACGCCCATGTCTTCGACCTGGCGTTCGTGGGCGGATGCCGACCGCATCTGATCACGCTCGCGGCGACCACGCCCTCGCCGTTCGGGCCGCAGCGGCACGGCCGGCCGTTCGACGCCGACAAGGACGGCACGCCGGAGTCGGACGACGCGGCGGCACCCGTCACCCGTATCGACCTCGACGGACTCGCCGACCGCATAATCCCGTTCCCCGTCGAGGCCGCCAGCTACTCCACCCTGCGCGCGGCCAAGGACGGCCTGCTCTGGCTGCGCCACCCGTTGCGCGGTGTCCTCGGCACCACCCGCGCCACGCCCGAGGACCCGGGGCCGAGGACCGTCCTCGAGCGGTACGACCTCGGGCAGCAGCGCGTGGAGGAACTCTCCTCCGACGCCTCGTACTTCCGGGTGAGCGGCGACGGCAAGCGGGTGCTGCTGTGGAGCGGCGCCAAGCTCAAGGTCGTCCCCAGCGACCGTGACGTCTCGCACGACGACAGCGACAACGACGGCTCCGCGAGCGTCACGGTCGATCTGTCCCGCATCCGCGGCACCGTCGAGCCCGCCGCCGAGTGGCGGCAGATGTACGACGAGGCCGGGCGGCTCATGCGCGACCACTTCTGGCGGGCCGATCTCGGCGGCGTGGACTGGAACGGGGTTCTGGAGCGCTACCGGCCCGTCCTCGAGCGGGTCGCGACCCACGACGACCTCGTCGACCTGCTGTGGGAGGTGCAGGGCGAGCTCGGCACCTCGCACGCGTACGTCATGGCTCCGGGCGGGCACGGTGACGCGTCCACCAGGCAGGGCCTGCTCGGCGCGGACATCTCCCGCACCGCCGAGGGCACATGGCGCATCGACCGCATCCTGCCGTCGGAGAGCTCGGACCCCCACGCGCACTCGCCGCTCGCCGCGCCCGGCGTCGCCCTGCGCGCCGGCGACACGCTGCTCGCCGTGGACGGCCGGCCGGTCGACCCGGTCAAGGGTCCCGGTCCGCTGCTCGTCGGGGCGGCAGGCAAGCCCGTCGAACTGACGGTGTCGCCCGCGGGCGGCGGCGACGCGCGGCACGCCGTCGTCGTCCCCATCGCCGACGAGGAGCCGCTGCGGTATCACGCGTGGGTCGCGAGCCGGCGTGCCCATGTCCACGAGAAGTCCGGCGGCCGCCTCGGCTATCTGCACGTCCCCGACATGCAGGCGCCCGGCTGGGCGCAGATCCACCGCGACCTGAGGGTCGAGGTGGCGCGGGAGGGGCTCGTCGTGGACGTACGGGAGAACCGTGGCGGACACACGTCCCAGCTCGTGATCGAGAAGCTGGCCCGCCGCATCGTCGGCTGGGACCTGCCGCGCGGGATGCAGCCGTCCAGCTACCCGCTGGACGCCCCCCGGGGTCCGGTCGTCGCCGTCGCCAACGAGTTCTCGGGCTCCGACGGCGACATCGTCAACGCGGCGATCAAGGCGCTCGGCATCGGGCCTGTCGTCGGCACGCGCACCTGGGGCGGTGTCGTGGGCATCGACAGCCGCTACTCCCTCGTGGACGGCACGCTGGTCACCCAGCCCAAGTACGCCTTCTGGCTGGAGGGTTACGGCTGGGACGTGGAGAACCGGGGCGTGGACCCGGACGTCGAGGTCGTCACGACACCGCAGGACCAGGCGGCGGGGCGTGACCCGCAGCTGGACGAGGCGATCCGCCTGGCGCTCGAGTCCCTCGCGGAGAACCCGGCGAAGCAACCGCCGTCGCTCCCGTAGCCGGACCCGCTCCCTTCACGGCCTGACGGCCCCGGCGGCCTTGCCGCGCAGCCGGGGCCGGGACCCCGCCGCGTTCGGCACCCGGGCCGGGACCCGCCGCCGTTCGGGACCGGGGCCGACAAGCGCCCGCGGTCACCAGCCTGAGACCGGGGCGGAGGCGCGTCTCACGGCGTGCCCCGGGTGACGGTGACGGCCCGCATCGGGCAGACGAGCGGCTGCCCTCCGGGCGTCGTCGCGCAGGTGTCCGAGGGGGCGGCCTCGTACACGAGGCGGTCGTCGTCGTCGAAGGAGAAGATGTCGGGCGCGGTGCCACCCGCCCGCCACCGCTGAAGCTGAACGGGGCCGGGCATCGACCCGGGCCCCGGGCACCGACCCCGGTCGGTCGTCACCGGTGCGGTCGTCACCGGTGCGGTCGTCAACAGGTCCCGGCATCAACCGGTCCGGGCATCAACCCCGGTCCGGGCACCGGCCGATACGATGCCCCTGCAAGTCGTCAAAGCACCAGGAGGGACCGGGGCATGGCCGGAGAACCGCAGGCTGACTGCCTGTTCTGCAAGATCGTCGCCGGGGAGGTGCCCGCGACCGTCGTACGCGAGACGGAGACCACCCTCGCCTTCCGCGACATAAACCCCCAGGCCCCCATCCACGTCCTCGTGATCCCCAAGGCGCACTACAAGGACGCCGCCGCCCTCGCCGCGGCCGCTCCGGATCTCGCCGCCGACGTGCTGCGCGAGGCGGGTGAGGTCGCCGCCGAAGAGAAGACGGCGGACAGCGGCTACCGCGTCGTCTTCAACACCGGTTCCGGCGCCGGTCAGACCGTCTTCCACGCCCATGCGCACGTGCTCGGTGGCCGCGGCCTCGAGTGGCCGCCCGGATAACGGGAAGCCGGCGCCTTGTCCGTACGCGAACTCGTGGTGCTCGGCACTGCCAGCCAGGTCCCGACCCGGCACCGCAACCACAACGGCTACCTCCTGCGGTGGGACGGCGAGGGTCTCCTCTTCGATCCCGGTGAGGGCACCCAGCGCCAGATGCTGCGCGCCGGTGTGTCCGCGCACGACATCAACCGGATCTGCGTCACGCACTTCCACGGTGACCATTCCCTCGGCGTCGCCGGTGTGATCCAGCGGATCAATCTGGACCAGGTCCCGCACCCGGTGTCCGCGCACTACCCGAAGAGCGGGCAGCGCTTCTTCGACCGCCTGCGGTACGCGACGGCGTACCGGGAGACGGTGAAACTCGTGGAGGCCCCCGTCTCGGCCGACGGTGTCGTCGCGCGGACCGGCGCGTACACCCTGTACGCGCACAGGCTGTCCCACCCGGTCGAGTCGTACGGCTACCGCCTCGTGGAGCCGGACGGCCGCCGGATGCTGCCGGGGAAACTGGCCGCGTACGGCATCAAGGGCCCGGACGTCGGCCGGATCCAGCGCGAGGGCGCGCTCGGCGGTGTCACCCTCGACGACGTGAGTGAGGTGCGCCGCGGGCAGCGGTTCGCCTTCGTGATGGACACCCGGCTCTGCGACGGAGTCCGCACGCTCGCGAAGGACTGCGACATGCTCGTCATCGAGTCGACGTTCCTCGACGAGGACGCGCAACTGGCGGCCGACCACGGTCACCTGACGGCAGGCCAGGCGGGCGGCGCGGCCCACGAGGCGGGCGTGCGCCACCTGGTGCTGACCCACTTCTCCCAGCGCTACACCGATGCCGCCGCCGAGTTCGAGCGGCAGGCGAGAGCGGCCGGTTTCGACGGCGAGGTGACCGTCGCCAAGGACCTGTCGCGCGTCCCCGTACCCCGGCGGTCCTGAGGCGGCACCGGCCTAGGATGGGATCATGTCGCTCCCCAAGGCCGAACTCCACCTGCATGTCGAAGGCACCCTGGAACCCGATCTCGCCTTCGCGCTCGCCGCGCGCAACGGTGTCGCGCTGCCCTACGCGGACGCGGAGGAGCTGCGCCGCGCCTACCTGTTCAAGGACCTCCAGTCGTTCCTCGACCTGTACTACGGGCTGATGGTGGTGCTGCGCACGGAGGAGGACTTCGCCGACCTGGCGGACGCCTACCTGGAGCGCGCGGCCGCGCAGGGCGTGAGGCACGCGGAGATCTTCTTCGACCCGCAGGCGCACACGGCCCGGGGCGTCCCGTTCGGCACGGTCGTGGAGGGGCTGGCCCGTTCGCTCGACCGGGCGGAGGAGCGGTACGGCGTCTCCACCCGGCTGATCATGTGCTTCCTGCGGGACCAGCCGGCCGAATCGGCGCTCGCGACGCTCGAGGCGGCGAAGCCGTATCTGCACCGGATCACCGGCGTGGGCCTCGACTCCGCCGAGGCCGGCCACCCGCCGGCGAAGTTCCGCGAGGTGTACGAGGCGGCCGCGGCGCTCGGCCTGCGCAAGGTCGCGCACGCCGGGGAGGAGGGGCCGCCCGCGTACATCAGGGAGGCACTGGACGTCCTCGGCGTGGAGCGGGTCGACCACGGGCTGCGCTGCATGGAGGACGAGGAGCTGGTGACCCGGCTGGCGCGCGAGCGGATCCCGCTGACGCTGTGCCCGCTGTCCAACGTACGGCTGCGGGCCGTGGACGTGCTGGAGGACCATCCGCTGGGGCGGATGATGGAAGCCGGGCTGATGTGCACGGTCAACTCCGACGACCCGGCCTACTTCGGCGGCTACGTCGGCGACACCTTCCACGCGGTGCACGAGGCGCTGCGGCTCGGTGACGAGCAGCTGCGCGAACTGGCGCGCAACTCGTTCCTGGCGGCGTTCCTGGACGACGACGAGGAGCGCCGCGCCCGGTATCTGGCCGAGGTCGAGGCGTACGAGTTCGAGCACGACGGGTAGGAAGGTCCGGACCGGCCCCGTGCCGGCCGGTCCGGACCCGCTCCGGTGAGCCCCTCACGCCACTGGTGCCGGGAGGGGCACTAGCGTGCGGCGGGGCCGGTCCAGGTGGCCGGCACATGGGCGATGCGCACCCGCTGCGGATGGTCCCCGACGGACACGGTCGCCACCTTCTTCCCGGTGGCGAAGTCGATCGCGGTGACGGCGTCGGAGCCGCTCTCCGAGATGACGCACGACTTGCCGTCGCCGCTGACCGTCGCCCAGTAGGGCTTGGAGGCGGTCACGGGCGGGCTCTCCTGCAAGGTGGCCCGGTCGACGACGGTGACGTAGTCGTCCATGGTCCCCGCGACGCAGAGCTTGTCCCCCTTGGGGCTCATGGACATGCCGTGGTGGCGGGAGTCGTTGACCCAGGTGGTGCGGTCCTCGCTGGTCGCCGGGTTCTTGGGCAGTGTCTTCACCCTGGTGACCTTGTCGGTGGCCACGTCGTACTCGACGAAGCCGTTGAAGAAGGACACCTGGAAGTACAGCTTGGACTCGTCCGGGGTGAGGGCGACGGGCCTGATGGAGTCGGAGAGGTCCTCGCGGCCGAAGGCGTCGAGCCGTTCGCGCATGTCGATGACCTTCACCTGCTCGAAGGTGCGGGTGTCGACGACGGTGATGCGTCGGTCGCCCTTGGTCCAGTCGAGCCAGGGAGCGTCGAGCGCGGTGTTGACCTCACCGATGGACATGTTCCACAGGTACCTGCCGCCGTCGGTGAAGACGTTCTCGTGCGGCTTGTCCCCGGTCGCGAACGATCCGGTCTGTTCGCCGGTCACGATGTCGAGGACGTGCACCGTGTTGGACGTCGACGCGGAGACGGCGACGTGTGTGCCGTCGGGGGAGACGGCCATGTGGTCGGAGCGGAAGCCCGAGACGGGGAACCGCCAGTTGATCTCTCCGGTGGCGAGGTCGACGGAGACCACGTCGGCGAAGCTGGGACGGGAGACGACCATGGCCGACCCGTCGGGGGTCGAGTACATGTCGTCGACGAACTGGTCGTGTCCTTCGCCGGGGCCCTGGCGGATGCCGAGGAAGAAGGCCAGCTTCACCGGGTTGAGGTAGATCTCCTTGAGCCGTTCCTCCTTGTCGGGGATGACGTCGACGCGTCCGATCCTCGCGAAGTCGCCCCGGGCCTCGATGACGTCGGCGGTGCCGTCCCAGTTGTTGCCGACGAACATCACCTCTCGCAGTCCTGCCGGGCCCGCGGAGCCTTCGGGGCCGGTCGTGTCCGCTGCGGTCGCGGTGACCGAACCGGTGCAGGCCAGGGCCAGGGCGGCGACGGCCGCACCCACGGCCCGCCTGGTGCTGGACAGAGACATCTCGTTCCTTCCGCGGTGGCGGCCCCATGCGCGGGCAGCAGTCTGAAAATGTGACCGTTCAGATTTGGCTACTGGAAAGTAACGAGGGGTGGCAGGCTGCACAAGACCCCGGACACGTGAAAATGAGTCCGCGATCGACGAGGGAGGCGCCCGTGGCGGGCAGGTTCAGACAGCCGACCGGCCGTTACGGCGGCAGGTCCGCCGAGGAACGCCAGGCCGAGCGGCGTCGCCGGTTCCTCGACGCCGGCCTTCAGCTCTTCGGCGACACGCCGGGCTACCGGGCGACGACCGTCGCCGCGCTGAGTGAGGCGGCCGGACTGTCCACCCGGCAGTTCTACGAGGAGTTCCGCACCCTCGAGGACGTGCTGGCCGCTCTGCACCTCCAGGTCAACGACTGGGCGGAAGAGGCGGCGCTCGCCGCGCTCGCGCAGGCCGCACCACTGCCGGTGGCGGAGCGCGCGGCGGCGGTCTTCCGCGCCTACGCGGCGAACGTGACGGGTGATCCGCGGCGCATCCGGATCACTTTCCTCGAGATCATCGGGGTCAGTCCGCAGATGGAACGGCAGCGGCTGGCGCGCCGGTCCCGCTGGGTCGACTTCATCTGCGCGGAGGCGGCGCGGGCGGTCGAGCGCGGCGAGGCGGAGCCGCGCGACCACCGGATCGCGGCGGCGGCGTTCATCGGCAGCGTCAACGGGCTGCTCCACGACTGGACAGCCGGATGGGTGGACGCGACGCTCGACGAGATCGTCGACGAACTGGTCCGGATGCTGCTGGGCATCCTCCGCCCGGTACCCCTGTGACGCCTGCAGTTCAGCCGGCTGGACACCCGGCCCCGCTCACCAGCGGGGCACCACCGGCGTGGTCCACCCCGGTTCGGCCACCCGCATCGCCGCCGCGTCGTCCCGCTCGCGCATCGTCCCGTCGTCGTCCAGCCAGCGCCGGTGCAGCCGGGCCAGCCTGTCGCGGTCGAGCTCGACGCCGAGTCCCGGCAGGTCGCTCACCGCAAGGCTCCCGTCCCTGAAGGCGAGCCGCTCGGTGATGACGTCCTCGGTCTGCCAGGGGTAGTGGCTGTCGCACGCGTGGTCCAGGTTCGGTACGACCGCGGCCACATGCGTCATCGCGGCCAGACTGATCCCGAGGTGCGTGTTGGAGTGCATCGAGAGACCCACGCCGAACGTCCGGCAGACCGCGGCCAGTTCGCGGGTGGCCAGCAGCCCGCCCCAGTAGTGGTGGTCGGACAGGACGATCCGCACGGCGCCGCGCGAGAACGCCTCTGGAATCTCGTCGAACGTGGTGACGCACATGTTCGTCGCCAGCGGCACGTCCGTGCCGGCGGCCACCTCCGCCATCCGGGCCGTGCCGCTCGCCGGATCCTCCAGGTACTGCAGTACGTCGCCGAGCCGGCCCGCGACCTCGAGCGAGGTCGCGACCGACCAGGCGCCGTTGGGGTCGAGCCGAAGGTGCCGTCCGGGGAACGCCTCCGCCAGCGCGCGTACGGCGGCGACCTCCTGCTCGGGTTCGAAGACGCCGCCCTTCAGCTTGAAGGAGGTGAAGCCGTACTCGCGGGCGAAGCGCCCGGCCTGGGCGACGATGCCGTCCGGGTCGAGCGCGGCACCCCAGTCGTCGGACTCGCCCGCGCCGCCCGGGTGTTCGGCCCAGCGGTAGAAGAGGTACGCGCTGTAGTCGACCCGGTCGCGCACCTTGCCGCCGAGCAGGGCGTGCACGGGCAGTCCGAGACTCTTGCCGAGTGCGTCGAGGCAGGCCACCTCGAAGCCCGACACCACCGACAGCCGCAGTTTGCCGGCGGTCTGCACGCCGCGGAGTCCGCCGACGTCGACGGCCTCCGCGCCCGTCGCCTCCGGGGAGTCGCCGCAGACGCGTGCGGCCAGCCGGTGCAGCCCGTTGACGTCGGAGACGGACCGGCCGGGCAGCGCGTCGGCCAACGGCGCGGCCAGATCCAGGTACTTCGTGTCGCCGTAGGTCTCGCCGACACCGGTCACACCGCCGGCCGTGACGACCTCGACGATCAGCCGCGGTGTGTACGGCTGGTGCACTCCCTGAGTGTTCAGCAGCGGGGGGTCGGCGACCAGGATCGGGGTGAGCCGTACCTCGGTGATGGTCAGGTCCTGCCCCATGGCTGGCTCCTCGCAGAGGTTACGTGCACGTATGAGAACAGAGATTAAGTAGGCGAACGCCCGAGCGTCAACGGTGCCGCAGTCCCGCCCCGCGCGCCATGGGGGCGAGGACATCGCCTGCGCCCCCGTGTCGGTGCCGTCCGGCAGACTGGCTGGAACTGCACCACGTACGGGAGCGCACACGGTGACCACTCGCAACGGAGACCAACTGCCGCGGCCGACCTGCCCCGACCCCCTCGCGGGCACCTGCCTCGATCCCCTCGCGGGCGTCCGGACGCCCGCGGATCCCGACTGCGACGTGTACCTCACCGGCAGCGTCTTCCTGGACATCGTCTTCACCGGCCTCGACTCCGCCCCCGTCCGCGGCACCGAGTCATGGGCCCGCGGCATGGGATCCAGCCCCGGCGGCGTCGCCAACATGGCCACCGCACTCGCCCGCCTGGGCCTGCGCACGTCCCTGGCCGCGGCCTTCGGGGACGACCACTACGGCGAGTACTGCTGGGACGCCCTCGAACAGGGTGAGGGCATCGACCTGACGCTGTCCCGCACCGTCCCCGGCTGGCACTCCCCGGTCACCGTCTCCATGGCGTACGAGGGCGAGCGCACCATGGTCAGCCACGGCCACGAGGCCCCGCCCCCTGAGCCGGCGCCCGACTGCCCGCCCCCCGCCCGCGCCGCGGTCGCCTCCCTCGCCCCCGGCACCCGCGCCGAGTGGATCGCGCAGGCCGCCCGCACGGGCACCCGGATCTTCGCCGACGTCGGCTGGGACGACTCGGGCCGCTGGGATCCCGACGACCTGACCGACCTGGAGCACTGCGAGGCCTTCCTGCCCAACGCCGCGGAGGCGATGCGCTACACCCGCACCGACTGCCCGCGCGCCGCCGCCCGCGCCCTGACCGACCGGGTCCCGCTCGCCGTCGTCACCCTCGGTGCGGAGGGCGCCTACGCCGTGGACGGGGCCACCGGCGAGAGCGCGGCGGTCCCCGCGATCCAGGTGGAGGCGCTCGATCCCACGGGAGCGGGAGACGTGTTCGTGGCCGGATTCATCACCGGGACACTGGCGGGCTGGCCCCTCGCCGACCGGCTCGCCTTCGCCGGCCTCACCGCCGCCCTGTCGGTGCAGGAGTTCGGCGGATCGCTCTCCGCGCCAGGCTGGTCGGAGGTCGCGGCCTGGTGGCAGCACGTCCAGGCGGCGCCCGGCCAGGACCCGGCCGCACTGCGCCGCTACGGCTTCCTCGAGCGCCTGCTGCCCGCGCCGGCCAGGCCCTGGCCACTGCGTCGCGCGGTGCCGACGATCGGTTTCGGCCGCTCGGTCTGAACCGCTGTCTGAGCCGCTGTCTGAGCCGCTGGCGAGGGGGCCGCGGAGGAGAGCGAAAAGCCTTCGGCCCTGTCAGTCGCACGACGTACTCTGGGTCCAGAGGTTGTCGAGCGGCGAGAACCCCGCAACGGGAGGTATGTGCAGGCCACAGAGCCGGCCCATGACTCACACACCCACAGACCAGACACGCTCCCAGCGCCCTGATGGCGCGGGGGGACCTCCAGCGCCGGGCCAGGCGCGAGCCCACTTCACCGTCCCCGCCAAGCATCCGATGGTGACGGTCCTCGGCTCGGGTGACGCCCTGCTGCGCGTGATCGAGCAGGCCTTCCCGGCGGCCGACATCCATGTCCGGGGAAATCAGGTCAGCGCGGTCGGAGACGCGCGGGAAGTCGCTCTGATCCAGCGCCTGTTCGACGAGATGATGCTCGTGCTCCGCACCGGGCAGCCGATGACGGAGGACGCAGTGGAACGCTCGATCGCCATGCTCAGAGCGGCCGAGGAGGGCTCGGGGGACGCCGTGCCCGAGACCCCGGCAGAGGTACTCACGCAGAACATCCTCTCCAGCCGCGGCCGCACCATCCGCCCCAAGACCCTCAACCAGAAGCACTACGTCGACGCGATCGACAAGCACACGATCGTCTTCGGTATCGGTCCCGCGGGCACCGGCAAGACCTATCTCGCCATGGCCAAGGCCGTTCAGGCGCTGCAGTCGAAGCAGGTCAACCGCATCATCCTGACCCGCCCCGCCGTGGAGGCCGGTGAGCGCCTCGGCTTCCTCCCCGGCACGCTGTACGAGAAGATCGACCCGTATCTGCGGCCGCTGTACGACGCGCTGCACGACATGCTCGACCCCGACTCCATCCCGCGCCTGATGGCGGCGGGCACGATCGAGGTCGCGCCCCTGGCCTACATGCGCGGCCGCAGTCAACCTGTCTTCACGAATGTGTTGACGCCGGACGGCTGGCGTCCCATCGGTGACCTTCAGGTGGGTGATCTGGTCATCGGCTCCAATGGTGAGCCGACGCCCGTCCTCGGTGTCTACCCGCAGGGCGAAAGGGACGTCTACCGGGTCTCCGCCCAGGACGGCTCCTGGACCCTCTGCTGCGGCGAGCACTTGTGGACGGTCCGTACGGCTTCGGACAAGCGCGGGGACAAGCCGTGGCGTGTCCTGGAGACCCAGGAAATGATCGGCGACCTGCGGGCTGCCCATGCCCGCCGGTACGAGCTGCCACTGCTCACAGCGCCTGTGGAATTGCCGGAGCGCGAGGTTCCGATGGATCCGTACGCGCTGGGTCTGCTGCTCGGGGACGGCTGCCTCACCGGGTCCACTACACCGACCTTCTCCAGCGAGGATCGCGAACTCGCCGAGGCGCTGGAAGGAGCGCTGCCCGGCGTAATGGTCCGGGCGAAGGGCGGTCCGGACTACGTCCTGAACAGGGCCAAGGCACCCGGCGACGTCGTCACCTTGGAGAACCCCGTGACGGGGATACTCCGACAGCTCGACCTCCTCGGTACCCGGTCCCACTCGAAGTTCGTCCCGGACCAGTACCTGTCCAACTCGTCCGAGATCAGGCTCGCGGTTCTCCAGGGGCTGCTGGACGCCGACGGCGGTCCGGTGACGCAGAAAGACCGTACCTGCCGGATCCAGTACTCGACCACATCGATCGTCCTCCGCGACGACGTGATCGCGCTGGTCAGGTCGCTCGGCGGTGTCGCGTACACCCGGCGTCGCGAGGCCGAGGGGCGTCCGCAAGGCAGCGCTCTGGGCAAGCACCGCTACGACTCCCACGTCGTCGACATTCGCCTTCCCGAAGGCATCGAGCCTTTCCGCCTCGCTCGCAAGCGGGACGCGTACCGCGCGGCCGGTGGTGGCGGTCGACCCATGCGATTCATCGACTCCATCGAGCCCGCGGGGCGAGAGGAGACGGTCTGCATCCAGGTCGCGGCCGAGGACTCGCTGTACGTCACGCAGGATTACCTGCTGACGCACAACACGCTCAACGACGCGTTCATCATCCTCGACGAGGCGCAGAACACGAACCCCGAGCAGATGAAGATGTTCCTCACCAGGCTCGGTTTCGAATCGAAGATCGTGATCACCGGCGACGTGACCCAGGTCGACCTGCCGGGCGGCACGAAGAGCGGGCTGCGTCAGGTCCAGGACATCCTGGACGGCGTTCCCGACGTCCACTTCTCACGGCTCACGTCGCAGGATGTCGTTCGGCACAAGCTGGTCGGCCGTATCGTCGACGCGTACGAGAAGTACGACGGCCAAAACGGGAAGTAGTCAACGCGCACCATGTCGATCGACGTCAACAACGAGTCCGGAGCCGAGGTCGACGAGCAGGCGATCCTCGACATCGCCCGCTACGCCCTCGCGCGGATGCGAATCCACCCGCTCTCCGAGCTCTCGGTGATCGTCGTGGACGCGGAAGCCATGGAGCAGCTGCACATCCAGTGGATGGACCTGCCGGGTCCGACGGATGTCATGTCCTTCCCGATGGACGAGCTCCGTCCGCCGGTCAAGGACGACGAGGAGCCCCCGCAGGGGCTCCTCGGTGACATCGTGCTCTGCCCCGAGGTCGCCAAGAGGCAGGGCGAGGAAGCCCCGACGCAGCACTCCATGGACGAGGAGCTCCAGCTCCTGACCGTCCACGGAGTGCTGCACCTGCTCGGTTACGACCATGAAGAGCCCGACGAGAAGGCCGAGATGTTCGGTCTGCAGGCCGCGATCGTCGACGGCTGGCGGACGGAGAAGGGCTTCACCGGCCCCTCCCCGGCGCCGACCGTCTCATGACCGGTCAACTGATCGTCGGCGCCGTCGCCCTGGTCGTCGTCGCCTGGCTGGCCGCCTGCGCGGAGGCCGGCCTCGCCCGCGTCTCCAGTTTCCGCGCCGCTGAGGCCGTACGGTCCGGGCGGCGCGGCGCCGAGAAGCTGGAGCAGGTCGCCGCCGACCCGACCCGCTACCTCAACGTCGCCCTGCTGGTGCGGGTGGCCTGCGAGATGGCGGCCGGCGTGCTCGTGACCTATGTCTGCCTCGAGGAACTCGACGAGACCTGGTCGGCACTGCTCGTCGCCATCGCGGTGATGGTGCTGGTGAGTTACGTCGCCGTCGGCGTCTCCCCGCGCACCATCGGCCGCCAGCACCCGCTCAACACGGCGACCGCCTCCGCGTACGTGCTGCTGCCGCTGGCCCGCGTCATGGGCCCCGTACCGCAGCTGCTCATCCTCATCGGCAACGCCCTGACGCCCGGAAAGGGCTTCCGCAAGGGACCGTTCGCCTCCGAGGCCGAGCTTCGGGCGATGGTCGACCTGGCGGAACAGGAGTCGCTGATCGAGGACGAGGAGCGCCGCATGGTGCACTCCGTCTTCGAGCTGGGTGACACCCTGGTCCGCGAGGTGATGGTGCCGCGCACCGACCTCGTCTCCATCGAGCGCTACAAGACCGTCCGCCAGGCACTGACCCTCGCACTGCGCTCCGGGTTCTCCCGTATCCCCGTCACCGGGGAGAACGAGGACGACATCGTCGGCGTCGTCTACCTCAAGGACCTGGTCCGCAAGACCCACATCAACCGCGACGCCGAGGCCGACCTGGTCTCCACGGCGATGCGGCCCGCCGTGTTCGTACCGGACACGAAGAACGCGGGGGACCTGCTGCGTGAGATGCAGCAGAAGCGCAACCACGTCGCCGTCGTCATCGACGAGTACGGCGGCACGGCGGGCATCGTCACCATCGAGGACATCCTCGAGGAGATCGTCGGCGAGATCACCGACGAGTACGACCGCGAGCTGCCGCCGGTCGAGGAACTGGGCGACAGCCGTTTCCGTGTGACCGCCCGCCTCGACATCGGCGACCTCGGGGAGCTCTACGGTCTCGGCGCCGACGAGCTCGACGACGAGGACGTGGAGACGGTCGGCGGCCTGCTGGCCAAGGCGCTCGGCCGGGTACCGATCGCGGGCGCGGCGGCCGTCGTGGACCTGCCGGACGGACGGGCCCTGCGGCTGACGGCGGAGTCCCCGGCCGGCCGCCGGAACAAGATCGTGACGGTGCTGTCGGAGCCGGTGGAACCGGTGCCGGAGGAGCGGAGCGGGTGACGCGATGAAGGCGCAGCAGCTGAGGGCGTTCTGTCTGGAATTCAACGCGGCGGTGGAGGAGTTCCCCTTCGGGCCGGAGACGTCGGTCTTCAAGGTCCTGGGCAGGATGTTCGCCCTCAGCGCGCTGGACTCGACGCCCCTGACCGTCAACCTCAAGTGCGAGCCGGACCTCGCGGTGCAGCTGCGCGCGGAGCATCCGGGCGTGATCCTGCCCGGCTGGCACATGAACAAGAGGCACTGGAACACGGTGACGGTGGGCCGCCTCCCGGACCGGACGGTGCGGGAGCTCGTCGAGGACTCGTACGACCTGGTGGTGGCGGGCCTGCCGAAGGCGGACCGGCTCCGCCTCGACCACCCGTAGGCCCTCCCGGGACCCGCCCCGCCCCTGGAGCACGGCCACGGGCACCACCCCCGGCGGCCGAACCGGCCCTGGGGAGCGGGAACTTATCCTGTTGGCCGCACCACCAGCCGGACGTACAGGGGGAGTACATGGCCACGCCGACCGGACAGGGCGCCACGCAGGCCATGAAGGCGCACCGCCTGGGCGAACTGCGCGAGTTCCTGATGAGCAGGCGTGCCCGGATCACACCCGCGCAGGCGGGCCTTCCGGCCGGCGGCGCCCGTCGCCGTACGCCGGGGCTGCGACGGGAGGAGGTCGCGGTCCTCGCCGGCGTGGGGGTCTCCTGGTACCAGTGGCTGGAGCAGGGACGCGACATCAGCGTCTCGCCGCAGGTCCTGGACTCGGTCGGCCGCGTGCTCAGGCTCAGCAGTGCGGAACGCCGCCACCTCTACGTCCTCGCCGGTCTCAACCCGCCCGCACCGGAGGTCGATCCGGGCGACCGGGGCATGTCTGCCGGACTGCGGCGGCTGATCGACGCGTGGATGCCGTACCCGGCGCACATCATGGACGCCTACTGGAACATCGTCGTGTACAACGACGCCGCGGCAGCGGTGCTGGGGATGCGACCCGGCATCGTGCAGAACTGCCTGATCGCCTACTTCACGGACCCCGTCCACCGTTCCCGCAGCTCCCGCTGGGAGGAGATCGCGCCGCAGGTCGTCGCGCAGTTCCGTGCCGCGTGTTCGGAGCATCCCGACGACGAGGGCTTCCCGTCGCTGATCGCGGAGGCGAAGGCGGGCAGCGCCGAGTTCGCCGAGCTGTGGGAGCGGCGCGACATCGCGCCCGGCGGGCAGATCCGAAAGGAGTTCGAGCATCCGCTGGTGGGCCGGTTGATCCTGGAGTCGACGCAGCTGAGGGTGCCGGCCCGGCCGGACCTGGTCATCGTGATGCACACGCCGCTGGCGGACCCGGTGGCCGATCCGCCGGGTGCGACGGATTCGCCGGACGTGTCGGACCCGGCGCACACGACCGACACGGCGGCGAAGCTCGCGTGGCTGGCGAGCCCCGAGGGCCGGCGCGGATCCGTGTATCCGCCGGCGGGCCGGTCCCGGAGCCGATCTATGCTCGGGGCATGACGCAGAGTTCCGACCTCGGCCCCGAGGACCGCAAGATCATCACGCTGGCGCGCAGCGCCCGGGCCCGCAACGGGGTGCCGGAGGGCGCCGCGGTGCGCGACGAGACCGGCCGCACCTATGTCGCCGGGACGGTGTCCCTGGACTCGCTGAAGCTCAGTGCGCTGCGGACCGCCGTCGCCATGGCCGTGGCCAGCGGCGCACAGTCGCTGGAGGCCGCCGCGGTCGTCTCCGAGGCCGAAGCCGCCTGTGACGAGGACCGGGCGGCGGTGCGGGACCTGGGCGGCGCCGGTACGCCGGTGCTGCTGGCGGGCCCGGACGGGGAGCTGAAGGCCGCCGTCACGGCGGGCTGAGACCGCCGCACCAAGGTCTCGCGCCGGGCCACGAGGGTGTCCGCGGTGCATGACCCCCGGCTCCCGCCGCCGGCGACCGCGGCGGGCATGAGCTCCCGGTGGGCGGCGAAGCCCGTCGGCGGCCCTGCTGAGGGTCGACGCCCGGTGCCGCGCCGCCGGGTGCCGTGAAGGTCCGGATCTCCGCCGGAGCCCGTGAGAGCACTCCCTCCGGAGCGAGTTCTCCGGTGGGGCGCGGGCGCGCGTGACCGGAGGCCCGTTGGATCAGGGACAATGGGCGCCATGAGCGCTCGTACCCAGTCTTCCGAAGCCCCCCATCGGGCCGGTTTCGCCTGCTTCGTCGGCCGCCCCAACGCGGGCAAGTCCACTCTCACGAACGCTCTGGTCGGCCAGAAGGTGGCGATCACCTCCAGCCGTCCCCAGACCACCCGGCACACGGTGCGTGGCATCGTGCACCGCGAGGACGCGCAGCTGATCCTGGTGGACACCCCCGGACTGCACAAGCCGCGCACGCTGCTCGGCGAGCGTCTGAACGACGTGGTGCGCACCACCTGGGCGGAGGTCGACGTGATCGGCTTCTGCCTGCCCGCCGACCAGAAGCTCGGTCCCGGCGACCGGTTCATCGCCAAGGAACTCGCCGGGATCCGGAAGACCCCGAAGGTCGCGATCATCACCAAGACCGACCTCGTCGACTCCAAGACCCTCGCCGAGCAGCTCATCGCCATCGACCGGCTCGGCAAGGAGCTCGGCATCGAGTGGGCCGAGATCGTGCCGGTCTCCGCCGTGGGCGACAAGCAGGTGCAGCTGGTCGCCGACCTGCTGATCCCGATGCTTCCCGAGAGCCCTCCGCTCTACCCGGAGGGCGATCTCACGGACGAGCCCGAGCAGGTCATGGTCGCCGAGCTGATCCGGGAGGCCGCGCTGGAGGGCGTACGGGACGAGCTGCCGCACTCGATCGCGGTGGTCGTCGAGGAGATGCTGCCGCGTGAGGACCGCCCGGCGGACCGGCCGCTGCTGGACATCCACGCCAACGTCTACATCGAGCGCCCCAGCCAGAAGGGCATCATCATCGGCCCGAAGGGCCAGCGCCTGAAGGAGGTCGGCATCAAGTCCCGCAAGCACATCGAGGCACTGCTGGGCACGCCGGTCTTCCTGGACCTCCATGTGAAGGTCGCGAAGGACTGGCAGCGCGACCCGAAGCAGCTGCGCAAGCTGGGCTTCTGAGCGCACCCGTCTTCGGGGCGGTGCTCTCCGCCCTGGTCAGGAGCCTTCCTCGAGCACGAGCGAGATCAGCCGCCGCTGAGCGTCGGTCAGCCGGGGATCGGAGCAGTAGACCGTGCGCTCGTCGACGGTGAGCTGATAGGTGAACCCGTCCGGGACCCCGATGGGCGGGGTCTCCCGGCCGTCGGCCATCGCCCGTTCCGCGAGAGCCCGCACCTCGTCCGCATCGGTCCGCCCCGAGGTCTGGACCTCGGCGTGGCGCTCGATCCCGGCGAAGCCGCCCGTACGCCTTACCTGGATACGCATGGTTCCCGTTCTAGTACGGAACGGGGCCGGGCGACAGCCGGGCCGCCCGGCCCCGGCGCTCACTCGGCCGTTTTCACGCCGACCTGGGACCACGCCTTCAGCACGGCCTCCAGCTCCTCGCCCTCGCCGTAACGCGCCTTCGCCGCGGCGGCCGTCAGCCGGGCGAAGCTGCCGAAGTCGGCGTCCACCGGCAGTTCGCCGCCGGTCAGCACGTCGAACCAGATCTGGCCCGCCCGCTCCCACGCGCGCCCGCCGAGCCGGGTGGCGAGCAGGTAGAAGGCGTGGTTGGGGATGCCGGAGTTGATGTGGACACCGCCGTTGTCGCGGCCGGTGCTGACGTAGTCCTCCATCGTGGCGGGCTGCGGGTCCTTGCCGAGCACGTCGTCGTCGTACGCGGTGCCCGGCGCCTTCATGGAGCGCAGCGCGACCCCCTCGACCCGCGGGGCGAGCAGACCCGCGCCGATCAGCCAGTCGGCCTCGTCGGCGCTCTGGCCCAGGGTGCGCTGCTTGACCAGGGCGCCCAGTACGTCGGACACCGACTCGTTGAGGGCGCCGGGCTGGCCGAAGTAGCTGAGATTGGCCGTGTACTGGGTCAGGCCGTGCGCCAGTTCGTGGGCGATCACGTCGACCGCCACGGTGAAGTCGAGGAAGATCTCGCCGTCACCGTCCCCGAACACCATCTGTTCGCCGTTCCAGAAGGCGTTGCCGTACTTCTCGTCGTAGTGGACGGACGCGTCCAGCGGCAGTCCGGCGCCGTCGACGGAGTTGCGTCCGTACGCGGTCAGCAGTTCGAAGGTCGCGCCGAGGCCGGCGTAGGCGCGGTTGACGGTGGCGTCCTTCACGGCCTCCTCGCCCTCGCCGCGGGCCTTGGTGCCCGGCAGCGCCGTGCCGTTGTGCGCGTCGTGGACGGTGCGGCGCGGCCCGTCGGCCGGGGAGGCGACCGTGCGTGCGGGCGCGCCAAGAACGGTGGTCAGCCGGCGGCCGGTGCGGTGTGCGGCATCGGCCTGGAGGGTGCGGCGCGCCGGCCCGGAGACGGCCGGGTCGCCGGAGCGGGCGAGCTTGTCGAGGATGTGCGGCGGCACGATGCCGCAGAAGACCGGGGTGCGAATGTCCATGTCCGGCAATGTGACACAGCGTGATTGTGCTGTCACGAAAAGCGAGTCCGGTTAATGAAATGGAGTGATGAGCCACATTTGACCGTTACTGATCGGTCGTCCCGCATACTGAAACGGGACCCACGCTCCCGCCGAGGCTCGGTTAGTCTTCTTCGCATCATGCGTTTCGGGCTGCTTCTCCTTAGCTGCCGCGGCGAGGGCCTGTAGTCGTAGGCCGACCCCCTCCCCGCGGAGTCTGGTGCTGCTTCGACTCAGTCGGCCCCCTTCCTGCAGGATCAGAGGAGCCCTACGCAATGTCTCAGTCGCAGTGGATCGGCCGCCCCACCCCGATCACCAGCCAGACGCACACGCAGCAGCCCTCCGGGATGCCGATCCACAAGTACGGCCGGTACGAGGCCGTCGCCATCCCCGACCGCACCTGGCCCGAGCAGCGGATCACCAAGGCCCCGCGCTGGCTGTCCACCGACCTGCGTGACGGCAACCAGGCGCTGATCGACCCCATGAGCCCGGCGCGCAAGCGCGAGATGTTCGACCTGCTGGTACGCATGGGCTACAAGGAGATCGAGGTCGGCTTCCCGTCCTCCGGCGAGACCGACTTCAACTTCGTGCGCTCCATCATCGAAGAGGGCGCGGTCCCCGACGACGTCACCATCTCGGTGCTGACACAGGCCCGTGAGGATCTGATCGAGCGGACCGTCGAGTCCCTGGTCGGCGCCAAGCGCGCCACGGTCCATCTGTACAACGCCACCGCGCCCACCTTCCGCCGCGTCGTCTTCCGCGGCTCGAAGGACGACATCAAGCAGATCGCCGTCGACGGCACCCGCCTGGTGATGGAGTACGCGGAGAAGCTGCTGGGCGACGAGACCGCCTTCGGCTACCAGTACAGCCCGGAGATCTTCACCGACACCGAGCTGGACTTCGCCCTCGAGGTCTGCGAGGCGGTCTGCGACGTGTGGCAGCCCGGCCCCGGCCGCGAGATCATCCTCAACCTGCCCGCCACGGTGGAGCGTTCCACGCCGTCCACGCACGCCGACCGCTTCGAGTGGATGTCGCGGAACCTGACCCGCCGCGAGCACGTCTGCCTGTCCGTCCACCCGCACAACGACCGCGGCACCGCCGTCGCAGCCGCCGAACTGGCGATCATGGCGGGAGCGGACCGTATCGAGGGCTGCCTGTTCGGGCAGGGCGAGCGCACCGGCAACGTCGACCTGGTCACCCTGGGCATGAACCTCTTCTCGCAGGGCGTCGACCCGCAGATCGACTTCTCGCAGATCGACGAGATCCGCCGCACCAGCGAGTACTGCAACCAGATGGAGGTCCACCCGCGCCACCCCTACGCGGGAGACCTGGTCTACACCGCCTTCTCCGGCTCCCACCAGGACGCCATCAAGAAGGGCTTCGACGCGATGGAGGCCGACGCGGCCGCCGCCGGCAAGACCGTCGACGACATCGAGTGGGCCGTGCCGTACCTGCCGATCGACCCGAAGGACGTCGGCCGTTCGTACGAGGCGGTCATCCGCGTCAACTCGCAGTCCGGCAAGGGCGGTATCGCCTACGTCCTGAAGAACGACCACAAGCTGGACCTGCCGCGCCGGATGCAGATCGAGTTCTCGAGGATCATCCAGGCCAAGACCGACACCGAGGGCGGCGAGGTCACCCCGGGCGCGATCTGGTCCGTCTTCCGGGACGAGTACCTGCCGAACCCCGAGAACCCGTGGGGGCGCATCCAGATCCGTTCCGGACAGACCACCACCGACAAGGACGGCGTCGACACGCTGACCGTCGAGGCCGTCGTCGACGGCACGGAGACGGTGCTGACCGGCACGGGCAACGGCCCGATCTCCGCGTTCTTCGAGGCGCTGAACGGCGTGGGCGTCGACGTACGCCTGCTGGACTACCAGGAGCACACGATGAGCGAGGGCGCGTCCGCGCAGGCAGCCTCGTACATCGAGTGCGCCATCGACGGAAAGGTGCTGTGGGGCATCGGCATCGACGCCAACACCACGCGCGCCTCGCTGAAGGCGGTCGTCTCGGCCGTCAACCGCGCGGCCCGCTGAACACACCGCTGATTCCTTCCGGACGCCGGGCCTGCTCGATCTCGAGCAGGCCCGGCGTTTTGCGGTGATGTGCCCGCACTTGTCCCAGGGAGCGGAATCGGCCATGTCGATTCGCACCCTCGCCCGGGTGCTGACGCGACATCGTTCGTGTGGCTAACATCACGTCAACGCGGCAGCGTTGCCGCAGCTTCATGGAGGTGCGACGTGCTGCCAGCCCGGAGAATGTTCGTCCGAAAACTGCGGGTATGCGGCGTTCACACGTCCTGGAACACCATCGGCGACGGCGAGTTCTTCTGCTCCGCGTGCGGAGGCGACCGCAACTACCGCCGCCGTACCGGCCGCCGCCGCTTCACCGTCCTCGGGGTGCCCCTGCTGCCCCGCGGCCTCGCCGGGCCGGTCGTCGAATGCGCCGCCTGTCACAGCCACTTCGGCATGGACGCCCTCGACCACCCCACCACCAGCCGCTTCTCCGCGATGCTCAGGGACGCGGTGCACACCGTCGCCCTCGCCGTCCTCGCCTCCGGCGGCACCTCCTCGCGCACGGTCCGTGAGACCGCCGTCCACGCGGTGCGCGCCGCCGGGCTCGACGACTGCACGGAGGACCAGCTCACCTCGCTGATCGAAGCGCTTGCCGCCGACACCGGCCGGTTCGTCGTGGACGCCGGGCCCTACGGCGCGGCCCTCGCCATCGAACTCCACGAGGCACTCGAACCCCTCGCCCCGCACCTGGCTCCCGCCGGGCGGGAGTCGATCCTGTTGCAGGGCGCCCGGATCGCGCTCGCCGACGGCCCGTACACACCGGCCGAGCGCGAGGTGCTCACCACGGTCGGCGCGGCCCTGCAGCTCTGCGACGACGACACGGTGCGGCTCCTGGAGACGGCGCGCACGCCGTTCTGAGCACGACCGCCGCCTGCTCCGCCCGCGGTACTCCCGCAGGAGTACGGCGCCTCCTGTGCCACCCTGCGCAGTAACCCCCATCTCGACCCCACGCGCGACGAAACCGCCCCTCGACGGCGGGAGCCTGGTGACGGATCCAGCCACCGGACGCCCGTGACGAAGGGGAGACACCCATGGGGCCCGTACCGACCGCGACCGCGACCGCACCACCGTCACCGCCGTCACCGCCGGGGAGGGCGGCCTCTTCACGGCGCACGGTTGTGCCCTGGGCGATCCTGGCCCTGTGGATCGCCGTTGTGGCCCTCTCCGTCCCCTTCGCCGGGAAGCTCGGTGACGCGCAGCGCGACAACATCGTCGACTACCTCCCCGCGAGCGCCGACTCCACCCAGGTCGCCATGATCGAACAGGCCCTGCCCGGTGGCGAGTCGACCGAACTGGTCGTCGTCTACCACCGTGACACCGGGCTCACCGCCGACGACCTCGCCCACGCGCGAGCGCAGACCGAAGCCATCACCGGCGCCCACGAGTTCGACAGCGGACCGCCGACGGGCATCCCGTCCAGGGACGGCACGACCCTGATGTACCCGCTGTCGACCACCGAACCCGGCAGCGACAACGACGCCCGCATCGCCCTCGTCGACGACGTACGCGAACGGCTCGCGGCCGATCCCGTCGCAGGACTGGACGCACAACTCGGCGGACCGGGCGCCCTGATGACCGACATGGAGAAGGTCTTCGAGACGATCGACGGCACACTCATGATCGCGACCGTCCTCGTCGTCGCCGTGCTGCTGATCATCACCTACCGCAGCCCGTTCCTGTGGCTCGTCCCGCTCACCGTCGTCGGCTTCGCCGCAGTGGCCTCCCGCGCCCTCGTGTACGGCCTCATCCAGGGCTTCGACCTCACCGTCACCAGCCAGAGCGCCGCGATCATGACCGTGCTCGTCTTCGGGGCGGGCACCGACTACGCCCTGCTGCTCGTCGCCCGCTACCGCGAGGAACTGCGCCGCGTCGAGCAGCCGTACGACGCGATGCTCGCCGCCCTGCGCGGTTGCGGACCGGCCGTTCTCGCCTCCTCCGGCACAGTCGCCGCCGGCCTGCTCTGCCTGCTCGCCGCCGACCTCAACAGTGCGAGCGGCCTCGGACCCGTCGGCGCCGTCGGTGTCGTGTGCGCACTCGCCGCCATGCTCACGCTGCTGCCCGCCGTCCTCGTCCTGCTCGGGCGCCGCGTGTTCTGGCCGCTGGTCCCCGCGTACGGCTCCCGGCCCAAGCAGCGCCGCTCGCTGTTCGCCGTGATGGGCGGCTCCGCCGGACGGCGGCCCGCCACCGTACTCGTCTCGGGTGTGCTGCTCCTCGGCGCACTGGCCCTGGGAGCGTTCAACCTGCCGGGCAACCTCGCCCAGGAGGACACCTTCACCGAGCAGCCCGGGTCCGTCACCGCGATGAAAATCCTCGCCGAGGCCTATCCGGAGCGCAGCAGCCAGCCCATCGGCGTCGTCGCGCCCTCCGACAGCGCGCGGGCCGTGCTGGCCGAGGCACGCGGGACCGAGGGCGTCGCCTCGGCCCTTCCCGGCCGCTCGGGCGGCGGCTGGACGGAGATCACGGTCTTCGCGAAGGACGCGCCCGGGACAGCGGGCGAGACCGCGACCATCGAGGCGCTGCGCGCGGGTCTCGAAGGCAGCCACGTCGGCGGTCCCAGCGCCCAGCAGCTGGACCTCGCCGACACCAACGCCCGCGACCAGAAGATCGTCATCCCGCTCGTCCTCGGCGCGGTGCTGCTGATCCTCGTCGTGCTGCTGCGCAGTCTCGTCGCGCCTGTGATGCTCACCGCGGCGGTGGTCGCGGTGTGGGGAGCGGTCATGGGCCTCGGCGGGCTCCTCTTCGAACCGGTCTTCGGGTTCGAGGGGCTCGACCCGGGCATGCCGCTGCTGTCGTTCGTCTTCCTCGTCGCCCTCGGCGTCGACTACGGCATCTTCCTGATGCACCGGATGCGCGAGGAGTCCCTGTCGGGCGCGGAGCCGGCGGAGGCGGCGCTCACCGCGCTGCGCACCACGGGTGGCGTGATCGCATCGGCGGGCATCGTCCTCG
Organism: Streptomyces sp. NPDC003023; assembly: GCF_042888225.1. NCBI lineage: Bacteria > Bacillati > Actinomycetota > Actinomycetes > Kitasatosporales > Streptomycetaceae > Streptomyces > Streptomyces sp. NPDC003023. Next base: position 5,211 of record NZ_JBIAPL010000006.1, on the reverse strand, counting down.
CCGCGACGTTCACGGTCCTGATGAACCTGCCACTGGTGCCGCTCGTCGAGATGGGCTTCCTGGTGGCGGTGGGCGTCCTGCTGGACACGTTCCTGGTGCGTACGTATCTGGTGACGTCGGCGAGTCTGCTGCTGGGGCGGCGGGTGTGGTGGCCGGGGCCGCTGGGACGGGCGGGGGAGGGGGTGGCGCGGCGGTAGCCCTGCCGCGGTGGTAGCCCTGCGGGTGCCCTTCCCCTGCCCGCCCCTTCCCCTTTGTGCCGATGTGCGGCTCCGCCGCCCGGACCCGTTCACCGCGCTCCGCGCGGTGTTTCGGGGGCTCGGCCCCCGTATCCCCGCGCCTCAAACGCCGGCTGGGCCGAAGTCGCCCCCGTGAGCGGGTCGGTTCGTGCCGCGGGGCGTGCCCCGGTTCGGGGAGGGGCGGGGTGGGGACAAACTCAACAGCCGCCCAGGATGGACCCGTGCCGCACACACCACCCCGCCCCCGCCTCGGCGAGCGCGTACTGAACGCGGTCAGCCGCGACCCGCTCACCGTTCCCAACCGCACCCGCAACGACGCCCTCGCCGCCGCGGCGATCGGGGTGCTCTCCGTCCTGCTCGCGCTCCTCGTGGACGACGCCCGCAGGCCCGACGCCCTCGGCTGGGTACTGCTCGCCGGAAGCGTCGTGCCCCTGGTGTGGCGGCGGGCGCACCCCGGCCCCGTCCTGATCGCGGTGCTCGTCTGCGTCGGGCCGTACCACGCTCTCGACAACACCCATGCCGCTCCCGTACCGGCGTCCCTCGTCGCGCTCTACACCCTGGCCGTCACCGCACGGCCCCTGTACACGTTCTTCGTCGGCTGCCTCGTCATGGGCATCACCCTCACGATCATGTTCAACGTGGGGACCCACGAGGGACTGGAGTCGCTGCGCACCTCCGGCTGGATCCTCGCCGTGCTCGTCTGCGGCGTCGACGTACGCACCTACCGCCGCTACATCGCCTCCGTGGTGGGCCGCGCCGAACGTGCCGAGCGCACCCGTGAGGAGGAGGCGGCCCGGCGGGTCGCGGAGGAGCGGCTGCGGATCGCCCGAGATCTGCACGACCTGCTCGCGCACTCCATCACGCTCATCGGCGTGCAGACCTCCGTCGCCTCCCACATCCTGACCGTCGACCCCGACCGCCTCGACCGGGCCGCGATCGCCAAGGCGCTCGACGACATCGCGGAGACCTGCCGTACCGCGCGCGGTGAACTGCGCACCACGCTGGAGGTACTGCGGACCGACGGCCCCGACTGCGACGGCCCGCTGCCGGACCTGGCGGCGCTCCCCGATCTCGTTCGGACGGCGGGGGCGGGCGCCGAGCTGACGCTGCGCGTCGGGGAGGCTCCGATGCCGCCCGCCGTGGCGTCGGCCGCGTACCGGATCGTGCAGGAGTCGCTGACGAACGCGGTGCGGCACGGCGGGTCGGGCGTGCGTGTGATGGTGACGGTGGTCAGGGACGACGACGCCCTCCGGGTGGAGGTCACCGACGACGGCAACGCACCGGCGCCGACGGCGGGTTCGGGCTTCGGCATCCTCGGCATGAGGGAGCGGGCGCGTAGCGTGGGCGGCACGCTGGCGGCCGGCCCGCGCGGGGACCGGCCCGGTTTCGAAGTTGCCGCGATCTTGCCCCTGCAGCCGTCGGAGGCCGTATGAACACCGTGAACCCGATCCGTGTCCTGCTCGCCGACGACCAGACGCTGGTGCGGGCGGCGTTCGCGATGCTGGTGGAGTCGGCCCGCGACATGGAGGTCGTCGGCCAGGCCGGCACGGGAGCGGAGGCCGTCGAACTGGCCCGCGGCGAACGGGCCGACGTGGTCGTCATGGACATCCGCATGCCGGAGCTCGACGGTATCGAGGCCACCCGCCTGATCGCCGCCGACGACGACCTGGCGGGCGTCAAGGTCCTGGTTCTGACGACGTACGACACCGACGAGCACATCCTCGAGGCGCTGCGCGCCGGGGCGTCGGGGTTTCTGGTGAAGGACACCAAGCCGGCCGATCTGCTGGCGGCGATCCGCACGGTCGCCGCCGGCGAGGCGCTGCTCTCGCCGGGACCGACGTCGCGCCTGATCGCCCGGGTGCTCTCCGCTCCGGTCGTTCCCCGGAACGTGGCGGGCGGCCCCGACGGCCTCACGGACCGGGAACGCCAGGTCCTGACTCTGGTGGCCCGGGGGCTGAACAACACGGAGATCGCCGAGTCGTTGGGCCTGAGCCCTCTGACGGCCAAAACGCACGTCAGCCGCATCATGAGCAAACTGGGCGCCCGAGACCGGGCCCAACTGGTCATCATCGCCTACGAGTCCGGCCTGGTGACGCCGGGCGGGGGACAGCAGGGATCCGGGGCCGAGCGGTGCGGCCCGCCGACCGGGCCGCGTCGGTGAGGTCGTCGAGATCACCGGGTGGCCGAAAACGTTGCCTTGTCGGCTCAGGCCCACGCCCCAACAATGCGCATGACAAGTCGGAGTGATCCTCCGGCCACACCCGTCGCATTGAGGGGACCCCCACATGAACAAGCCTCTCGCCGGCGCGCTGCTCGCCCTCACGCTCCTCGGAGCGGGCGCCGCACCCGCCGTCGCCGCCGCACCCGCCGAACCCGGCGTCGCCGTCAAGAACGCCGCTGTGAAGGACGTCGCTGTGAAGGACGTCGCCGTTGAGGCGGTGGACTTCGCCGGTACGGTCGCGCTCAGCAACTGCTCCGGCTCCGTGGTCCGTACGGCCGCGTCCCTGCCGAGCGACCCCGCGCTCGTCATGTCCAACGGCCACTGCCTGGAGACCGGATTTCCCGCGCCTGGCGAGGTCGTGCTCGACCGCGCCTCCTCCCGCAGCTTCGGCCTGCTCAACTCGGCCGGTACCCGCGTCGCCACGCTCCGGGCGAGCAAGATCGCGTACGGGACGATGACCGACACCGATGTCTCGTTGTACCAACTCACCACCAGCTACGGCCAGATCGAGTCGCGCTACGGCATCAAGGCCCTGGAGCTGAGTGCCGCCCGCCCCGCCCAGGGCACCGACATCAAGGTCGTCTCCGGGTACTGGAAGCGGATCTACAGCTGCGCCGTCGACGGCTTCGCCTACCGTCTCAAGGAGGGCGCCTGGACCTGGAAGGACTCGGTCCGCTACACCTCGAGCTGCAACACCATCGGGGGCACCTCCGGCTCGCCCGTCGTCGACACCGCCACCGGAAAGGTGGTGGCCGTCAACAACACCGGCAACGAGAGCGGCGGCCGCTGCACCGACAACAACCCCTGCGAGGTGGACGAGAGCGGCAACGTCACGGTCCGCGAGGGCATCAACTACGGGCAGCAGACGTACACACTGGCCGCCTGCATCGGGCCGGGCAGCCGTATCGACCTGAACCGCGCGGGCTGCACGGTGCCCAAGCCGTAGCGCGTGGAGCGGGGTGAGGAGGACTGCCGGGCCGGCCCTTGCCGGCCCGGCTTCCGCGGTCCGGTCAGGACACTGCTGTCGCGGGCGTCGGTGGCCTTGACCACCCGGTCAATATGATGCCCTGGGCCGTACCCCCCTGACCTGGGAGGGTTCCAGAACCGACGCCAACCAGCTGACCGGTTTCACCTACGACACGGTCCTCAAGGGGCAGCCCGCCACCAGCACCCGCTGTCTGGGCGGCAGGACCGGCAAGGCGTACACCCGGACGGTCACCGCCTTCGACAGCATGGCCCGTCCCGTCACCACCCGGCTCACCCTGCCGGCCGACGATCCGATCGTCGTGGCCGGAGGCCCGTTGTCCGTCGAGCTCTCCAGCCCCTACAACATCGACGGCACCCTGCAGAACACCACGGAGCCCGCCCTCGGCGGACTGCTCTTTGAGATCGTCCAGTTCGGCTACACCGGCCTCGGACAGGTCACCTCCATCGGCGGCAGCACCGGCTGTCTGCTACGCGGACTACTCCGCCCACGTCCATCGCCGACCCCACGACCCTCGGAGGCACCTCTTCCGCCGAGACCCAGTGCTTCGCCTACGACGGGCACCAGCGTTTCACCGAGGCGTGGACGCCCTCCTCGCAGCGGTGCGCCGACCCGCGCTCGGTGAGCAGCCCTCTCCGGCTCGCCGCCGGGTGAGCCCTCGTAGCAGATGCCCTGCCACTTGCCGCGCTCGCACTCGCCGTTACTCCAGAACCGCCAGAGCCACTGGGCCTTGTCGTTGGAGCCGTTCTGGTTGTTCTTCACGAAGAAGGGTTTGTCGGTGAGGAACGAGTTCGGGCTCTTGGCGTTGCAGTGCCGGATGCAGAACGACAAGGGCGAGCGCAGCTGGATCGAGTCACAGGCGGGCAAGAAGGCCGCCGAGAAGTTCGGCCCCGACATCCTCAAGCACGAGGCGGTGCACTCCAAGCAGTGGGCGCGCTACGACAGCACCGCCGGGTACCTTCGCGACTGCACCAGGGAGTCCGTTTCCTCATGGTGGGACACTGACACGGCATACGGCAGCAACAAGTTCGAGCAAGAGGCGAATCTGTGGTGGGGCGGATACGCGACGTGGGGACCTCCGACGATGGGACCGGTGTCATGAGGCGTCGGCTGAGCGCGTTGGGCCGCGCGTGCGTCGTGGTGGCGGTGGCCGTGGGGGCGACGGCCTCGTGCTCGCCGGCCCCGAAGGAGATCCTCGCCGTCGAGTCCGACGGCGAGGGCGGGGCCCGGCTTCTCACGATGACCTGCCCCGAGTACACGGGCCAGTCGTTCGGCGTCTATCTGGACGACGAGAGCGACGTCCTGCGCTCGTGGTCTGTGCGACGCGGACCCGGGGCTTTTGACGTCGACGCCGTGCGGGTGTTCCACGCGCCGGAGGGATGGGCCGGTGAGGTGTCGGACCTCACGGGCTTCACGCCGGGCGGCAGCTATTTCGCGGACGTCGACGGTGGCGTCAACGGCAGGGGTGTCAGCGGCAAGGTCGCTTTCGGTATCGACCGGTTGAAGGATCTCTCCGAAGGAGAGGTGCTCACGTCCGACGGTGACGGCGGCACGTCCACGATGAGCCGTGACGACTTCCTCGACATGGCGAACGAGCGCTGCGCCGACCTCCGGTAGGACCCGCTGCGCGCAGACCGGCGGTGGGGGGGGGCCCCCCGGGGCCGCGCCCCCCCCCCCCCCGCCGGCGGGGGGGGGGGGGGGCGGCGCCCCCCCCCCCCCCGCCGCGCCACCCCCCCCCCCCCAACCACCCCCACCCCCCCCCCCCCCCC
>NZ_JBIAPL010000005.1:0-493845 GCF_042888225.1 Streptomyces sp. NPDC003023 | reverse complement strand
GAAGCTAAGCCTTTCAGCGCCGATGGTACTGCAGGGGGGACCCTGTGGGAGAGTAGGACGCCGCCGAACAATCATTGTGGGAAAGCCCCGCACCTTCTGGTGCGGGGCTTTCCTGCGTTCAGGACGGGTTCACCAGTTTTGTGTCGTACGCCAGGATGACGGCTTGGACCCGGTCCCTGGCGCCCGTCTTCGCCAGAATGCGGCTCACATGCGTTTTCACGGTCGACTCCGCGAGGTGCAGCCGTGTCGCGATCTCGGTGTTCGTCCAGCCCTGGCCGATGACCGTCAGGATCTCCGTCTCCCGCTCGGTCAACCGGGCCAGGCGCTCGTCCGCCGCAGTCGGCCCCGATGTGCCGTCCCCTGTCTCCGGCAGGTGCTGTACATAGGTGTCGAGGAGCCTGCGCGTCAGGCTCGGCGCCACGACCGCGTCGCCGGCGGCCACAGACCGGATGCCGGAGAGGAGTTCCTCCGGCATCGCGTCCTTGATGAGGAATCCGCTCGCGCCGGCCCGAAGCCCGTTGTAGGCGTACTCGTCCAGGTCGAAGGTCGTCACGATGAGGACGCGGGTGCGGTCGCCCGAGGCAGCGATGCGCCGTGTCGCCTCGACTCCGTCCAGACCGGGCATCCGGATGTCCATCAGGACGACATCCGGATGGAGCTCGGCCGCGGCACGTACGGCGTCCGCGCCGTTCCCTGCCTCGCCCACCACTGTCATGTCGTCCTGGCTCTCCAACAGCATCCGGAAGCCGAAGCGCTGCATGGGTTGGTCGTCGACGATGAGCACGGTCGTCACTGATCGGTTTCCTTCGGGAGATGAAGACGGACTCGCCAGCCGCCACCGGGTCGGGGCAGCGGGCCGGCCTCAAGTGTGCCGCCGTACAGGGCGGTTCGTTCGCGCATTCCCGTAAGGCCACGGCCCGTGCCGGCCGAGGCGTCGGGTTCCCGGCCGCGGTCGTCACCGTCAGTGCCTCGGCCCCGGCCCCGGCCTCGGCCCCGGACCCGGGCACCGTCGTCGGTGTCGGTGTCGGTGTCGGTGTCGGTGTCGGTGACCGTGACGACGACCCCGTCGCCCGCGTACCGCACATCCACCGTGGCCGTCGCCTTCGGCCCGCCGTGCTTCAGGGAATTGGTCAGCGCCTCCTGCACCACCCGGTACACGGCCAGTTGCTTCCCCGCGGACAACGAGCCGGGGCTGCCGTCGACCGTGAGGTCGACCGGCAGCCCGGCTCCCCGCACACCCGCCACCAGACCGTCCAGGTCGGTCAGCGTCGGTTGCGGGGCCAGCTCCGCGACGGGCGGGGCCTTTGGATCCTCCCGCAGTACGTCCAGCAACCGGCGCAGTTCGGTCAGCGCCTGGCGACTGGTGGCGCCGATGGCCTCGAGTGCCTGCGCCGCCCGCTGCGGCGAGCCCACGGCCGCGTACGCTCCACCGTCGGCGAGACCTGTGATCACCGACAGGTTGTGACCGATGATGTCGTGCATCTCCCGGGCGATGCGGGTGCGTTCGGCGGCTGCCGCGAGCTGCGCCTGCTGGTCGCGTTCCACCTCCAGCTGCTTGGCCCGCTCCACGAGGGAGGCCGTGTACTCCTGCCGGGCCCGGACCACGAGGCCCAGCATCGCGACCAGGGCGAAGCTGTAGAACATGGGCACGAACTGCTGGTCCCAACTGCCCACCGGATACGCAGTGGCCCCCACGGCGAGCGGAATGAGCACCGTGCCGAACGACCACACCAGCGTGCGCAGCGGAAGTCGGAGCGCGATGTTGTAGACGACGATCATCTGGAGGAACGAAGCCTGCAGGTGGGCACCGCTCGCGGCGTTGGCCAGAGAGAACGGCAGCATCACCAGCAGCACGGCGAGCGGGTGGGCCCGTCGCCACAGCAGGGGTACGGAGAAGCCGAGGCTCATGAGGAGGACCAGGGGGTACGGCACCTCGTCGTTGAAGGCGACGTTCCGCCAGCCGCCCAGCGCGTCCACCATCGCGGCGAAGACCCACGTGCCTGTGATGTGCAGGTCCCAGAGCAGGGGACGGCGGCGGTCGAAGGACCGCATCCGCTCGGTGAGTCGGTGCAGCCGGTGTGTGAGCGGCTGCGCGCCCGTCGACCAGCCCTGCGGTGCAGGGCCGGTCTCTGGCTGGTCGTTCTGCTGTGGCATACGCACGCTCACATCCTCGTGCAGGTCGGAGCCGTCAGGCATCGGAGCGGCGAAGTATCTGAGCGATGGCGCATCGGACTGTCCGGAAATCGTAGGCGGGAAGCGTCAGAGCTCAGACGTCCCGGCGCTTGAGCAGCAGAGCGGCTACCGCCAGCGTTCCCGCCGCCCAGAGCGTCAGCGCCATCAGTGCTCCGCCGGGTGAGGCGGCCCCCGGCACGGTCTGCGCGGACATGAGACTCTCCAGAGCCTTCGCGGGGAAGTAGCGCAGGGCGTCGTCCACGGCGTCGTACGGGAGCATCGCGATCACCTCGGGCAGGATCATGACCCCGCCGATGAACGCTCCGATCGCGCCGGGGACAGACCGTACGAGCGCGCCCAGTCCGAGGGCGATCAGTCCCAGCAGCGTGAGGCCTGCCGAAGTGCCCATGAGGGCACGCACTACACCCGGATCGCCGAGCGATGCCTCCTGGTCGGTGCCGGCGAAGAGGAGCTGCGCGGCCGGGAAGGTGACGAAAGCCGTGGCGAGTGTGACGGCGAGCGTGACGGTGCCGAACACCGCGGCTTTGGACCACAGGACCGGGAGCCTGCGCGGCACCGTGGTCATCGAGGCGCGGATCATGCCGGTCGAGTACTCGCCCGCGGTGACGAGGATGCCCAGCACGGCGAACGCGATCTGCGAGAACTGGACACCGATGAGGGTCAGTACGACGACGTCCACGTCGCTGTCCCCGCCCCCGGTCTCGTAGGTGCCGCCCATCAGCAGCCCGATGCCGAGGGTCAGTGCCGACGCGGTGGTGAGCGTGATCCAGGTCGACCGCAGCGTCCACAGCTTGTGCCATTCGGAGCGCAGCACACGCTTGGGGGTCAGGGTGTTCGTGCTCATGCTGCCGCTCCTTCGAGGTGGGTGGTGGCCTGGTACTCGACCGCGTCGCGCGTGAGGTCCATGAAGGCCTGTTCCAGCGAGGCGGTGACGGGCGTGAGTTCGTACAGCGGAACGCCGTGGGCGGCGGCGGTGCGGCCGACGGTCCCGCTGTCCGTGCCGCGTACGAGCAGTTCGCCGGGGCCCACCCGTTCGACGTCCACGCCCGGCCCGCCGATCAGCGTGGCCAGTGTGCCCGCCTCGGGGGAGACGACCTTCACGGCGGCCGCGCCGGAGTCGCGTACGAACTCCTCGACGGTCGTGTCGGCGAGCAGCCGGCCGCGGCCGATGATGACCAGGTGGTCGGCGGTGAGGGCCATCTCGCTCATGAGGTGGGAGGAGACGAGCACCGTACGGCCCTCTGCGGCCAGGGATTTGAGGAGCGTTCTGATCCACAGCACACCCTCCGGGTCGAGGCCGTTGACGGGCTCGTCGAGGATGAGCGCGGCCGGGTCGCCGAGAAGCGCGGCGGCGATCCCGAGGCGCTGGCCCATGCCGAGGCTGAAGCCCTTGACCCGTCGTCCGGCGACGTCGGTCAGGCCGGTCAGGCCGATGACCTCGTCGACGCGGGAGGCCGGGATGCCGTGGGTGTGTGCGAGGGCGAGAAGGTGGTTCCGTGCGCTGCGTCCGGGATGGATGGAGCGGGCCTCCAGCAGCGCGCCGACCGCGGTGAGAGGCGCCGCGTGGCCTGCGTAGGCCCGGCCGCCGATGGTGGAGCGTCCGCGGGTGGGGGCGTCGAGGCCCAGGAGCATACGCATGGTGGTGGATTTCCCGGCACCGTTGGGGCCGAGGAAACCGGTCACGGTTCCCGGAGCGACGCTGAAGGTGAGGTCCTGGACGACGGTCCTGTCGCCGTAGCGCTTGGTGAGTTCGACGGCTTCGATGCCGTGGGCCCTGGTCATGCACTCGACGCTACGGAGCAGGGCGTCGCCGGACGTCCGACCGGGGGCGGCAGTCGGGGGGCCGGGCGTAGTACCGGGGTACGACGGTGAAACGGCGTTGCCCGGGGGTGCAGGTCAGGGCCAGTATCTGGGGATGGAACACATCATCCGGCGCGTGCGTGCCGAAGAGTGGGCCCGTGCCCGCGACCTGCGGCTCGAGGCCCTCCAGGACCCTCTCGCCCCCATAGCCTTCTACGAGTCGTACGAGCAGGCCCTCGGGCAGCCCGACTCCTTCTGGCAGGAGCGCACCTCGTCGGCTGCCGCCGGTGCGGACGTCGTCCAGTTCGTGGCCGAGGCGTCGGACGGCGGGTGGGACGGCACGGTGACCGTGCTGGTGGAGCCCAAGGGCAGCGCGCGCATCGGCAAGCCGGCGCCGGTCGACCAGACCCATGTGGTGGGGGTGTTCGTGCGGACCCAGGCGCGCGGCAGCGGGCTCGCGGTGGAGTTGTTCCGTGCTGCCCTGGACTGGTCGTGGGCGCTGGACGAGCCGCGGGTGGACCGGGTTCGGCTGCTGTTCCACGAGGACAACGATCGGGCCGCGGGCCTGTACCGCAAGGTCGGGTTCCTGCCGAGCGACGACACCGCGCCGGTGCCCGAGGACCCGCCGGCCAGGGAGTACGAGATCCGGCGATAGCCGAGGGGCCGCCGGTCAGAGCGACGGGGGAGGGTCCGTCGGTCAGAGCGACGAGGGTCCGCCGGTCAGAGCGTCGGGAGCGGGTCCGTCCAGCGGGCGCGGGCCTGTTCGGCGGAGCGGAGCAGGACGACGGCGGGCAGCCCCTGGGCCTGGCCGGTCGCCAGCAGTTCGGGGAGCCGGGGGAACGGGGCGACGGCGGCGAGGTCGTCGAGAACGAGCGTCATTGGTGGGTCGAGCCGACCGTCGGATGACCGTGCGGCCATGCGGCGGCCGTGCTCGACCACGTCTGCGGCGAGGGCCGTCAGCAACGGCATCGCGCCGGGGTGGGTGCGCGGATCCTCGATCGGTTCACCCACCACATAAAGCGTGCCCGCTTCGTTCGCGAATGATTCCAGTGCGAGCGAATCCGTTCGATTCGGTGTGCACGCCTCCCGGATGTGGACCGTGGAGAGCGCCGAGAGCGCCCGGATGGTCAACTGCTGCGCGACCTCGCGCCGTTCGGGATGCGCCGTGAGCGCCGACTCGAGCAGACCGGCGAGGCCGGCGGTGGCCTTGGGGTGGGTGCGGAGGATGCGTACGGGCTCGTGGGCGCTGCCGCCCTGCGCCCAGCGGTGGACCTGGCGGAACGGGCGCCCGTCGACGGCCGCGGCGTGCAGCCAGCAGCGCAGGAGCGTCTCCGCGGTGTCCGCCATGGCGGCGTCGATGAGAGCTTGGGGTCGTACGGGCGCGAGCATGGCGACCGCGCGGGCGGCGGCGGTCCGGTCGTCCTCGCAGCGGGCCGTGGGCGACCAGTGCAGCCGGGCAGGGGTGTCGCACAGGTGCCCGGGGTCGTAGACGAGCACGGGGCCGAGCTTGGCGCGGGTGTCCTTCGTCTCCGCCCACACGGTGGGGTCGGACGTGACGACGAGGGCGGGCCCTTCGGCGTCGAGGACGGCCTGCACGGTGTCGGGGCGCCGGGCGGCGGGATCGCCGTACAGCACGCGGGGCAGCCGGGTGCGAGGGGTCGGGACGGTGACGGTCGTGACCGGGGCGGCACTCGCGATCGCGCCGGCCGGCTCCTCGGACACGGCCGTGGCGGGGGTGGGCACAGGTGCCTCGGGGGCCGTTCCCACAGCCTGGCCGGTCCGTTGGACGGCGGGCTGTGCACGCGTGGGCCTTTCGCGTACGGGCTGTTCCCTCACGGGTTGCTCGACCGGCTCGGACTCGGGCTCCGGATCCGGGTCCTGCTCGTCCTCCCGCACCGGTGCGGGCTTGTGCCACTGCTCGGTCCGTCCTCGCGGCCGGCCGCCCTCGCGCGCGGCGGCCCGGACCGCGCGCCAGCGGGCCACCGTGCCGAGCGTGAAGACCGTCAGCACGATCAGCACCATCAACTGGCCGATGAGCAGGCCCCAGAACAACCCGTACCCGGAGAGTTCGGCGGGCGGGGTGGCGGGCCAGGCACCGGACAGGTCCTGCGGGGCGGACGCCAGTGCGCGCATCGCCGTGGGCGTGTTGGAGAAGGTGACACCGGTCGGCCAGGCGCCGTGCGAGAACAGGCCGGCGAGACCCGCCGAGGACCACACGAGCAGTGTCAGGCAGAGGAGGAGGCCGAGCAGCCCCACCAGCAGACCGTCGGGGACTCCCCCTTGGCGCCCGCCCTGTCGCTCGCCTCGGCCCTGGTCCTGACGGCCCTCGTACATGTCACGCCACCGTCGACTCTGACGACTCGCCCATTTGCTGCTCGATGAGCCGCGCGCGTTGCTCCGCCTCCCATTCCGCGGCCTGTACGTGCTCCGGCACCGCGGGCGCCGACGCCTCCGTCATGGCCCGGTCGGTGAAGACGAGTGGCCTCTCCGCCTCGGTCACCAGGTGCTTGACCACCTGGACGTTGCCGTTGACGTCCCACACGGCGATACCGGGAGTGAGCGTGGGGATGATCTCCACGGCCCAGCGCGGCAGCCCCAGCACCCGGCCGGTGGCCCGTGCTTCGTCGGCCTTCTGCGCGTAGATCGTCCGGGTCGACGCCATCTTGAGGATCGCCGCCGCCTCCTTGGCCGCCGCCCCGTCCACCACGTCGCTGAGGTGGTGGACCACCGCGACGAACGACAGACCCAGCCGCCGGCCGAACTTGAGCAGCCGCTGGAAGAGCTGTGCGACGAAGGGGCTGTTGATGATGTGCCACGCCTCCTCCACCAGGAAGATGCGCTTCTTGCGGTCCGGGCGGATCCAGGTGTGCTCCAGCCAGACGCCGACAATGGCCATCAGGATGGGCATGGCGATGGAGTTCCGGTCGATGTGCGACAGGTCGAAGACGATCAGCGGCGCGTCGAGGTCGATGCCGACGGTCGTCGGCCCGTCGAACATGCCGCGCAGGTCGCCGTCCACGAGCCGGTCCAGGACCAGCGCCACGTCGAGTCCCCAGGCCCGTACGTCGTCTATGTCGACGTTCATCGCTTCCGCGGACGCGGCCTCCGGGTGCCGCAGCTGTTCGACGATGTCGGTGAGGACCGGCTGCCGGTCGGTGATGCTCGTGTTGACGTAGGCGTGTGCCACCTTGAGCGCGAAGCCGGCCCGCTCGTCGAGGCCGTGTCCCATCGCGACCTCGATGATCGTGCGGAGCAGCGCCAGCTGCCCGGTCGTGGTGATCGACGGGTCGAGCGGGTTGAGGCGGATGCCGCCGTCGAGCGCGGTCATCGGGTCGAGCCGGATGGGCGTGATGCCCAGTTCCTGTGCGACGAGGTTCCACTCGCCGACGCCGTCCTCTCCCTGCGCGTCGAGCACCACCACCTGGCGGTCGCGGAACCGCAACTGCCGCAGTACGTAGGTCTTCTCGAGGGCCGACTTGCCGTTGCCGGACTCGCCGAGGACCAGCCAGTGCGGGGCGGGGAGCTGCTGCCCGTACAGCTGGAACGGGTCGTAGATGTAGCCCTTGCCGCTGTAGACCTCGCGGCCGATGATCACGCCCGAGTCGCCGAGGCCGGGTGCGGCGGTCGGCAGGTAGACCGCCTGTGCCTGGCCGGTGGACGTACGGACGGGCAGACGGGTGGTCTCCACCTTCCCGAAGAGGAAGGAGGTGAAGGCATCCGTGAGGACGGACAGCGGATCTCGCATCACACGGGCCCCTATCGGCGGATGCCGGTCGCGAACGGCAGGGTGTTCACAAAGGCCCTGTGGTGCTCGCGGTCGCACCACTCCAGCTTCAGGTACGACTTGCCGGCGGAGGCCCTGATCGTGCGCTTGTCCCTGGCCAGGGCTTCGGGGGAACGCGACGACACAGTGATGTACCCGACGAGGTTGACTCCCGCCGCACCGCTCGCGAGATCTTCACCCCGCTGGTCGAGCCGACCGTGCGCGGCGATGTCGCGCGGGTCGATCGTCCGGTTCATCTTGGCGGCACGGCTGGCGTCCGCCTCGTCGTTCGTCTTCTCGGTGAGCATTCGCTCGATGGCGACCTCGGTGGGCTCGAGGTCCATGGTGACCGCGACCGTACGGATCACGTCCGGTGTGTGGACCAGCAGCGGTGCGAGGAAGTTGACGCCCACGGGAGTCATCGGCCACTCCTTCACCCAGGCGGTGGAGTGGCACCAGGGCGCGCGGGTGGAGGACTCCCGGGTCTTCGCCTGGAGGTAGGTGGGCTCGACGGCGTCCAGTTCGGCCGGCCAGGCGTTCCGCTTCGTCATCGCCTGGATGTGGTCGATGGGGTGGTCGGGGTCGTACATGGAGTGCACGAGCGACGCGAGCCGGGACTGGCCGAGAGGCTGTCGCACCCGGATGTCGGCCTCCGCGAGGCGGGCGCAGATGTCGGTGAGTTCACGCGCCATGACGACGGCGAGACCGGCGTCCTTGTCGAGCCGCTTCGCGCCGGAGGCGTGACGGGCGGCGCGGGCCATGGTGTGCGCCTCGGCGGCCAGGTCGCGGGAGTAGTGCATGCAGGCGACGAGGTAGGCGCGGTGCTGCTCGCTGGACGTCGACACCATCGACTGCAGCTGCTCGTACGACTGCTGAAGCCATCCGGGCGCGGCCGCGTTGCCGCGCTGGGCGACGTCCTTGGCGTGCGCGTCCGGGTCGGCGGGGAGCGTACGGGCGAGGATCTGAAGCCTGGTCACGAAGCCGTCGCCGTTGGCCACATGCTTGAGCAGCGTGCCGAACCGGTCGACGAGCGCCTCCTGGTCCTCGCTGTCCCGCAGCCCGACGCCCGGCCCCTCGATCTCGATCGCGGCGGTGACGGTACGGCGGTCTGCATGCAGCAGGACGGCGATCTCGTCCGGGCCGAACGGCGCGGCGAGCCAGCTGATCCGGCCGATGCCGGGTGGCGGCCCGACCTCGACCTCCCGGCCGTCGAGCCGGGTGCCCGCCTCGACGGCGCCCGAACGGTACAGGGTGCCGCCACTGCGCAGGGACCGCTTGTAGCTGCGGTTGATCTCGAACCACTTGTAGAAGGTGCGCTGTTTGTAGGGCACGTACACGGCGGCGAGCGCCAGCATCGGGAAGCCCGTCAGCAGCACGATCCGCAGCGTCAGGACGGGAACCAGCAGCCCGCTCATCATGCCGAGGAACGCGCCGGCGATGATCAGCGCGATCTCGCCGGTCTCGCGGTTCTTGCCGATGACCGCGTTCGGGCGTGCCCGGCCGATGAGGTACGTGCGGCGGGGCGTGATCGGATGGGACTGGGTCGTCAACGCCGGCCACCTCCTGAGCTGTTGCGATTGCCGTGCGGGGTACCGCTGGTCGGACTGTTACGGGGCGCGGGGGCGGCGCCCGCCGGGGACTGGGGCGAACGGCTGCCGTGGGCGGCCATGCCGCCGGAGGCGGGGTTGGCGGGGCGGGGGGTGTTGCCGCCGCCGTCGCCGGTGTTCTGGTTGCCGCGGGTGCTGTGGGTCTTGATGCCCTGGGACACGAGCGCCGCGGGAGAGCTGATCACGGCGGCCGCCTTGCTCTCGGCACCGTTCTGGATGCGGTTGTTGCGGGACGCCGCGATCTCGTCGCCGAAACCGGGGACGAAGCGGTAGATCATCGCGGAGGCGAAGATGGCCAGCAGGATGATCGCGAGACCGGAGACGACGGCGGAGAACGAGTCGGGCCCGTCGTCGGCGGAGAGCGCGCCCGCGAGGCCCAGCACGATCACGATCACCGGCTTGACGAGGATGATCGCGATCATGATCCCGGCCCAGCGGCGGACGTGCCCCCACATGTTCTTGTCGACGAGCCCGGCATACACGACGACGCCGAGCAGCGCGCCGACGTAGAGCAGTACGGCCCGGATGAACAGCTCCAGGTAGAGCACGCCGGCGGCGAGGATCGTGACCAGCGAGACGACGATCAGCATGATCGGCCCGCCGCCGATCTCGTCGCCCTTCGCCAGCGCCTTGGAGAAGTTCCCGAAGAACATGTCCGTCTGTTTGGCGGTGCCGCCGGCGATGACTTCGGTGACGCTGTCCGTGACGGAGACGAGTGTGAAGAGGATCAGGGGCGTGAAGGCCGAGGCGAGCACGCTCAGCCAGAGGAACCCGATCGCCTCGGAGACCGCGGTCATGAACGGCACGCCACGCATGGCCCGCTTGGCGACGGCCAGGAGCCACAGGATGATCGTGAGGATCGAGGCGGCGGCGAAGACGATGGCGTACTGGGCGAGGAAGGTGAGGTTCGTGAAGTCCACGGTGGCCGTCGACTCGACGGCACTGGACAATTTCCCGATCGTCCAGACGGCGGCGTCGGCGCAGCCCTTGGCGAGCGCGGAGAGAGGGTCGAGCGCGGTGGTGGGGTCGTCGATGGAGGACCGACCGGGGTTGGCGGGGGCTTCGCCGTTCTCGCAGTACTCCTTAGCCGGGCCGATCAACAAGTCACACGGGTCGTTGCTCCCGCTCGGAGTTGGGGAAGGCTCGGCTGTGGCCCGTGCAGCGAACAAGAAGGCGACCGTCTGCAGCGAGACGAGCGCCGTCATGACGGTACGGGCATGGCGAGGACTACCTGGCATAGGTGAAGCCTCCGAACTCCTCGACTGCCTTGCTGATCTCGTCTGCGTTCGAAACCGCGACATCTCCCGGAACGGGGGCTGGACCGTCCTTCTGCGTGTCGGCGGTGATCTTCCAGTCGTTGTCCGCCCAGCGCAGGTCGAACGTCCACGTCTTCCACGCCGTGCTGACGGGATCTGTGGAATCCGGCCCTGACATCCCGATCAGGCCCGTGTACCAGACAGATACGCGAGCGGTTGAACCGTCGAAGCTGTCGATCACGGTTCCCACCGGGATGGTGCGAGACACGAAGGTGCTCCCGACAGGAGGATTGCCCTCTGCGTCCAAGCCAAGTCGCTTGAGGAACTTGGGCGAGTACGCCGCATCCTGCGGCGCCTTCAACCGAGCCGCTGCTTCAGCCGTGTACACGGTGTCCACGATCTGATGCCGACTGTCCAGTTTGAACATGCCGTCAGAACCCAGCGCCACCGCGTAATTCGCTGCCGCGCTCTGCGCCCCCTGCTCGTCCCGTGCGTACCCCGTGGGAATGCCGCCCGCGTTGCCCTTCACCGGGCGGACGCCCGTCGGGGCCGTCGGCTGGGCCGCCGGCCCCTTCGCGGCGCCGGGCTCTTCCTTGTCCGCCCCGCCGCCGCCCTGGTTGGCGAAGGCGATCGCCGCGATCAGCAGCACAACGACCCCCACCACCGAGATGAGCGACCGGGATCCGCTGCGCGCAGGGCGGCGCGCGCCCCCGTAGATGTCCGCGTCGGTGGCGCCGGGCAGGCGGGTACGGGTCTGGCCCGAGCCGCCGAAGCCGTCGCTCGTACGGCCGCCCGGCTCGTCGCCGTAGCCGTGATCGTCGCCGAGGCTCATCTGGCCCAGGCCCCCTCAACCAGTGGTGGACGTACTGCTTGCCGCGCGGACACGGTGTGGTGACTCGACATCAGGGAGACGCAACCTCGAACGGTGGCCCGGGCGGCTGCCCGGAGAGGACTGACGGGTGCTTAGACAGCCATCCCGTAGACGATGGTGAACAAGGTCCCCAGTGATCCGATGATGAAGACACCGGTCAGACCGGCGACGATCAGGCCCTTGCCCTGTTCGGCGCTGAACGTGTCGCGCAGTGCCGTCGCGCCGATCCGTTGTTTGGCCGCTCCCCAGATAGCGATACCGAGGCAGAGGAGGATGGCAATGGCCATCACGACCTCGATCATCACTCGAGCCTCGTTGCCCAGGGTCCCGAACGGCCCCCAGTTCGGGGCGATTCCGCCGATGATGGTGGTGATGTCGCCCTTCTCGGCTGCCAGGATCATGTAACTCACCGCCCCATTTGGGTTGTTGGCCGCCCACGCCCCTCGGCACAGGCTTTGGTTCTATCTTCGCTGATGAAACCGCCCGCGTATGCCGACTTGGAGGGTCTCTTTACCCGATCTCCGCACGTATGACCGAGCCGGCCGCCCTGACCTGCGGCGGCGCGGCCATGTGCGGTGCGAGTGTGCGCATGGTAACTCTGTGTATCACGGAGAGTGACTTCGGGCAACGACTGTCGTTGTTCCACCTTTGGGGTCCTTTGCGTGATTTCGGCATCACGCCGACACGGGCCCCGGCGCCGGGGAGCGGAAAGGGCGGGCCGTGCGCCGCGCGCACGACCCGCCCTGTCGCCGGATCGACCGTTGGTCCGAGTGGCCCGGACCTTCAGGTCAGCCGCTGACCACCATGTAGCCCAGGAGGCCCAGGGCGACGGCGAGCAGTATGACGAAGGTCGCCGTGGCCAGCATTCCGCCGGAGTCGCCGTTGCGGCGCCCTCTCTTTCCCCCGTTGCGCGCGTCATCCGTGGCGGGTGCGTCAGACACGCTCGCAGCGTTCTTCACGTGTTGCTCCTGTGGTGCTGTGTTACCGGCCCCTGCCGTGGTCGCCGGAGGGGAATTGATCGCAGCCTTCTGGGCTGTGTGACACAGAGTAGCGGCCGCTGGTCCAGACCACTTGCACGGGGGTTCGATCCGGACCCGACTGCTCCCGAACCCTGTTGCTCCCAGGCTGAGTTGCCTACGCTTCGGCCCGTGACCGACAACGCGCCCAGACCCGCCCACATAGACACCACGCGTCCGCATACGGCGCGAATATGGAACTACTGGACGGGCGGTAAGGACAACTACCCCGTCGACCGGGAGGTGGGTGACGAGATCCGTACGCTTCATCCCGGTATCGGTGACTACGCACTCGCCGACCGGAAGTTTCTCGGACGAGCCGTGCGGTACCTCGCCGGGGAGGCCGGAATCCGGCAGTTCCTGGACATCGGTACGGGCCTCCCGAGCGCCGACAACACCCACCAGGTCGCACAGAGCGTCACGCCCGACGCGCGGATCGTCTATGTCGACAACGACCCGCTCGTCCTCGTCCACGCCCGTGCTCTGCTGACCGGGACGGAGGAGGGCCGCACCGACTATCTCGACGCCGACCTGCGGGATGTCGACACGATCCTGGAGCAGGCGGCCAAGACGCTCGACTTCACCGAGCCGGTGGCCCTCATGCTGCTGGGAGTCGTCATCTTCGTCGAGGACGACGAGGAGTCGTACGGCGTGGTGCGGCGGATCATGGACGCGCTGCCGTCCGGGAGCCACCTCGCCCTGTCCCACACGATCACCAGCCCCGCGATGCCTGACGTGGACGAGGCGGTCGCCTTCTGGAACGAGCACGGAACGCCGCGACTCAAGCAGCGCACGCCGGAACAGGTGGAGGGCTACTTCGACGGTCTGGAGCTCCTGCAGCCCGGCGTCGTTTCGTGCAACCTCTGGCGTCCGGACGGCGCCGGTCCACAGGGCCCTGCCGAGGTCGCGATGTACGGCGGAGTGGGCCGCAAGCCGTAGTTCCTGGTCCTGGATACGGTGGCGGCATGGCGACGATCCTTCGGCACCCCCGGCCTGGGTTCATGTGGGACTGGTGGGCGGTCGATGCCCAGGGCTTCCTCGTGCAGTTCAGCGGCGGGCCCGCCCCGGAATACCTGCTGACGCAGGTGGATCGCGTGGACGCCGCAGCGGCGTGGGCGGAGGAAAACCTCCCCGCATGGTTCAACGGCGGTCCGCCGCTGCTCCACGCGTTCAGCTGCAACGGCGAGTTGCCCACCTACACCCGTGACGGTGTCCCGGACTCCCCGTTGCGGCTGTCCGAGGTGCCCACGGTCATCGCGGACGTCGCGGCCCTGGTCGAACTGCGCCGGGCAGTGGGAGACACCTGGACGGTCCACCTCGACGAGGGCTGGGTCCGGGCAGCTCGACCGGAGCCACCTCGCCGACCAGGCCTCAGCGGTTGAAGCGGTCGAACTCGCCGGCGCGCACGCCGAGCACGAACGCGTCCCACTTCTCGTGTGTCGTCGTGACGACTCCGCCGATGCGGACGAGGCCGTCGGGTGTGTGAGTGACGTCTATCAGCGGGCTCGCGCCGCCGGCCTTGAGCGAGTGCGTCAGAGACGCGAAGGCGGCGGGGGTGGTGTGGAGTATCGCCCCGTCCGGATCGCTGCTTTCGGTGAGTTTGACCGCGTTGCTTTCGGCGGTGACGTGTACGCAGGATTCGCCTTCGCCGCAGTACGACGACTTCTGCCAGGTGTCTACAGGCATATCAGTTCCTCTCACAGGTTCTTGGCGAGGGTGTGGATGAAGTCCATGGACGCGGATTCGTCCAACGCAAGGCTCTCCAGCCGGGTGAAGACCTGCCGGTACTTGTCGAGCTGCGCCTCCGCGTCCAGTAGGACGACCCCGTGGGCTTGGTCCAGTTGGACGGTGTCGAGCTGCGGCACCACGCCGTGGACGTAGTAGAGCGGCTGGCCGGACCCTGGGAAGGCGCCCGCCTCGAACGGGAGAACCCGGATCGTGATGTGGGCGTGCTCCGCCATGTTCAAGAGGTGCTGCAACTGGGCGCGGGCCACGGATCGGCCGCCGAAGCGCATCCGCAGGGCAGCCTCATGGATGACCGCCTGGTACGGGACCACTGCTTTCTGGAAGAGCACGGCCTGTCGCTTCATGCGGAAGGACAGCCGGTGCTCGACGTCCGGCGGTGGGAGCGCGGGCACCACCTGGCGCATTACCTCAAGTGCGTGCTCCCGCGTCTGGAGGAGGCCGGGGATGCCTGAGGTGTGCGCCGTGCGCAAGCGGCGTCCGTGGTGCTCGAGTTCGGCAAGGTCGAGCAGGCCGTTGGAGAGGATCTCGCGGTACTCCTCCCACCATCCGCGTCTGCGCTCACCGGTCATGGCCGCGAGGGCTTCTACGAGGTCTGCGTTCGAGCACTCGTAATGACAGGTCAGTGCGCGGACCCGGTCAGCGCTGACGCCGTAGCGCCCGGCCTCGATGTTGCTGATCCGTGCCTGGTTGCCGCCCAGGAGCGCAGCGGCCTGTGTCGCGGTGAGGCCTGCTCGTTCCCGAAGCTTGCGCAGCTCCGCACCAAGACGCTGGCGACGGGCAGTTGGCGTGGAGCTCGGGGTCATCAACTCTCCCGGACCGTGTCACCCACACGAGGGTAACTGGAATCGATTAGCTGGAATTCATGGAATGTATTCCATGAATCACCTTACGGTGTGTCACAGGCCACCCGCCCGGAAGTACCCCGCTCGACGGAGCGGCCTCGTCACCGGGCAACCACCATCGCCGTACCCAACGCCGCCTCCGCCGAGGAGACTTCCATGACCACCGTAGCCGCGCCCTGGACCTACGCCCTCCAACTCCCGCAGGATCCACGCGCTCCCGGCATCGCCCGCCACATCCTGCGGGCGGTCCTCAACGCCCACCACCTCGCCACCCTGACCGAGGCCGCCGAACTGCTCGCCTCCGAGCTCGTCACGAACGCCTACCGGCACACCGACGGCCCGTACGGGCTCCGGCTGCGTGCGCCCGAGCGGGGGCGGCTGCGGCTCGGCGTCTGGGACACGCACCCCGACATCCCGCCGCCCTTCGAAGGGCTCCCGCGCCGCCCCGCGCCGGAGGCGACCGGTGGGCGCGGCCTGTGCCTGGTCGCTCAGTGCGCGGACGCGTGGGGCGCAACCGCGCTGCCGCAGGGCGGGAAGCTGCTCTGGGTCGAACTGGGCGGCGGTGCGCGTTGAGCGGGCGTGGTCTGCTCGCCCGCGTCCTGCCGCGGAGTCCCCGAGAGGTGGCGCGCATGCTCTCGCGGGTGACGGACTTACGCGTGGAGATCCTGGCCGGCAGCCTGGTGCTCTCGCGAACCGACTGCGCCACCCGTGCGGCGGTGGTCCGGTGCCTCGCCGCCGGGATCGGGCAGCACGCCACGGTCGTCGCGGCGCCGTCCGTCCGGATGCCGATGGACGCCGACGACTTCGTCGTTCCGGACCTCGTGGCCGTCGCCGTTCCCGTGGACGCCGCCATGGTGCGCACGCAGGACATCGAACTCGCCGTCGAGGTCGTTCCCCGGCAGGAGAAGGGCCGGGAGTTCGGCCGCAAGGCCGACTGGTACGCGGCAGCGCACGTACGGGCCCTGCTGGTCGTCGACCCGAGGCACGGCACCTGGGCTCTGCACACGGAGCCGGACGGCACCGTTTACGCGTATGTCCTGCGCGGCGGATACGGCGAGGGCATCCCGTGGCCGGAGCCGTCGGCGCTCGCGCCGGCCACGGGGGAACTGCCGGTGTACGGGTAGGCCGTCAGCGCTGCTCGGCCGGGGTCGAGGCTGCCGTCCACTCGCTACTGGGCTCGAAGCCGTCGGGGACCTGGCCCCGACTCGCCGCTGCGGCCGCCCGCGCTGCCCCCGGGCGTCTCGCCTCCGGCTCAGGCCCTGCTGCCGCAGCTTTCGCAGACGCGCCCGCGCCGGTTCGACAGGCGCTGCCAGGAGGCGACGGCCAGAGTGATGCCCCAGACGAGGAAGAGGGCGTACCAGAAGAGTCCCCAGGCGCTCTGCGGATGGGCGTCCTTCGCGGCGAACTCGGGCGAGGAGACGACTCGCTCCGCGGCGAGCAGGTACTGCATGGCGAAGTAGGTGAAGCCCCACAGCGTCATCCCGACGGCGGCGATCCCCGTCGGGATGGCGATCAGGCGGGCCGGGAGGCGGCGTCCCCACGGGTGGACCAGGGCCAGGGACAGCACTCCGCCGAAAACGGCCACCGCGCCCATCACCCAGTAGCCGATCGCCGCCTCCAGGCTGCCCTGCGGGGCGGTGGAGAAGTCGCCGGGGAACGTCGCCCCGATGCCCAGGCCCCACCAGAAGTGCGGTGCCGCGTACGCCAGTGCCGCGGCGGCGGCCGTGTAGCCGGCCCACCGGGACCGCTCGGCGGGCAGTGAAGTTGCGGTCAGGGCGGTCATCGTTCCTCCAGGACGCCGGTCTCTTCGTGGCGGTTGCGAATGGCCCTCCGCCCTGGAACAAGGCTCTCCGGTCGAAGGCCGTCGCGAATCTGCCGACAGCGTGATTCCGTCTCACCCGCCCGGGGGAGACAGCTCCGCCTGAGGTACCGGTCGGGCGGTCCGGTGTCCGATACCGGCCTGGCGCACCGGCTGATTCGGCTCCTGCGCGGACCGGGTCTGCGCCTAAACTGGGTGGACTGGACTACCGGGCGCTGAAGGGCGGTTGACGGTGCGTAAGGCGTGGGTGGTCGCGGGCGCCTCGGTGGGGGCCTGTCTGTGCTTCGTCGCGCTCCTCGTGGTCGGGACGTACGCCGCTTCCGCCGGGCTGCTGGGCGAGAGCGCCAAGAACGGGGCCGTGGGGCTGGCGAAGGGCGCGGTCCCCGCGAAGTACCAGCCGCTGGTGCAGAAGTGGGGAAACCTCTGCCCGGCCATCAACCCCGCACTGCTGGCCGCCCAGCTCTACCAGGAGAGCGGCTGGAACCCGAGGGCGCAGAGCCACGCCGCGGCACAGGGGATCGCGCAGTTCATTCCGGGCACCTGGGCGACGCACGGCATCGACGGTGACAACGACGGCGACCGTGATGTGTGGGACCCCGCCGACGCGATTCCGTCGGCTGCCTCGTACGACTGTGAACTGGCTGGATATGTTCGCAAGGCGCCGGGTGATTCGACCGACAACATGCTCGCCGCGTACAACGCGGGAGCGTACGCGGTCATCAAGTACGGCGGCGTTCCCCCGTACCGCGAGACGCAGAACTACGTGAAGGTCATCCGGACGCTCGAGAAGAGCTTCGCCCAGCCGGTCGGGCGGGTCGAGCCGTCGAAGCAGGCGGCAGGGGCCATCTACTTCGCGCAGCAGAAGCTGGGCACCAAGTATCTGTGGGGCGGCAACGGAACGCCCGAGCAGGGTGGACGTTTCGACTGTTCCGGCCTGACACAGGCGGCATACCGCACGGTGGGGATCGAGCTGCCGCGTGTGGCGAACGACCAGTACAACGCGGGGCCGCATCCCTCGCGTGACGAGTTGCTGCCGGGAGACCTGGTCTTCTTCTCCGACGATCTGAACAACTCCCGCGCCATCAGGCACGTGGGGCTGTACGTAGGCGGCGGGTACATGATCAACGCTCCGTACACCGGCGCGGTGATCCGCTTCGACAAGATCGACACCCCGGACTACTTCGGCGCGACGCGGGTCACCGAGGACGGTGCGCGCGCCCTGCCGACGGACCTGCCCGGGACGGCCGGGGGCTCGAAGGCGTGAGCGGAAGAGGTTCGAGTGGCCGGAAACCGACGGTTGCGGCAGGCCCCTGAACTGCGGTGACGCGTCACTCTTCGATAACGTGGACGTGATCATTCGGTGGAGAGCGGAACGCAGCCGTCGATCTCGTCGTTCCCTGGGGCAGGGAAGTCGCACTGACCATGCAGCAGACACCGCACTGACCACGGGGGTTGATACAGCGCGGCGCACAGGCAGGTGCGCCGGCAGGCACAAGGCAAGGGGCCGCAGCAGATGGCTGGACTCGCAGCAGACGGTGTGAACCCGGATGTCGGCCTGCTCTACGACATCAACGGTCTCGCCAAGGACGCGCCCACCTGGCTCGACCGCACGATGGAGTTCGTCGGCGAGTACGGGATCATGCTCGCACTGGTGCTGGTGGTTCTCTGGTGCTGGTGGAGCGTCCGCCGGCGCGGCACCACGGAGGAATCGGCCGCGGCGGCCGCCGGACTGGTCTGGGCGCCGCTCGCCGCCGGGATCGCGTTGTTGATCAACATCCCGATCCGCGGTTTCGTGGAACGGCCGAGGCCGTTCCTCTCGCACGAGGGCCTCGAGGTCCTGATCGCGGGCAAGACCGACTACTCGTTCGTCAGCGACCACGCGACGATGGCGATGGCGATCGCCGCCGGGCTGTTCGTGGCGGACCGCAAGTTCGGGGCCGCCGCCCTCGTCCTCGCCGTGGCAGAGGGCTTCTGCCGGGTCTACATGGGCGTGCACTATCCGACCGATGTGATCGGCGGATTCGCGCTGGGTACGGCCGTCGCCCTTCTGCTGGCGCCGCTCGCCCTCGCGCTGCTCACACCGCTGATGTCGGCGATCGCCGGCTCGCGTCAATTCGGACGGCTCGTGCGTTCGAAGCGCGCCCGGGCCGGTTCGCTCCGGGCGGAGGCGCTGGACATCGCGGAACCGAGGGCCGAGAGCCACGGGGACAACGGCCTCGCCGCCTGACCGGAGAGCGGCCCCCGGCCGGGCGCCCTCCCCGAACAGCCTTGTCCGGGAACCTGCGGCGTATGCCCGGCGTCCGGCCGGTCAGTCCTCGATGACCGGCCGGACGGGCGAGAGGAACGGGTCCAGGCGGACCCGGATCTCTCCCCTGGCCATGACGCGGACCCGGAAGGCGCCCTGCCCCGGCGGCTCCTCCATGTCGGGGGACCGCTCGTAGAGCAGGCCCCAGGAACCGGGGAACCGGTCGGCGATGTGCCGCAGCAGGCCGTCGAGTTCCACGGCCTCGTCGCGGCGCCGGTTCATCAGCCCGTTGGCCAGCACGAAGTACTCGCCGTTGTGGACGTTCAGCACCACTTCGCCGGTCGCCCAGTCGATCTCCGCGATGCGCCGCCGGAGTTCGGCGATGCCGGGCTCGAGACTTCCGGCGTCGGCCTCCTCGGGTGATTCGGCGATCCCGAACCAGCCGTGAAACTCGTACATCGTCCTCATTCCAGCGGGGTCGTGTCGATGACCGGTTCGATCCCGTACCGGCGGCCGTATTCCTTCAACTTGTCGATCACGCCCGGTCCGGGCTCGCCGTCGAAGTGGAAGTACGGGGTGCGGCCGGATTGTAGCGCGTACTCGAATGTGGCCTTTGCCTGGTTTCGCAGGGCACTTCCCATCTGCATGCCCTCCGGTTTCGACTGGGCGACGTACTCGTCGCTGATGGCGTCGATCTCCCGGCCCTTGGGGTCGTTCTCGAACTTGACCCGGGACTCGCCGCCGAGCCGTTCCGCCAGCGCGTCGGCCGCGGGGTCCGGTTTGTTCACCTTCACCAACTCGCCGAGCCCGCCGTTGTTCTCGTACGGCGCGAGGCCGAGGGGGTCGCTCCAGGTGTGCGGGTTGTGCACGTACGCGACCGGGTTGGGCGCCGGAGCCAGCCCCAGGGGGTCAGGGGTGGTGTAGCGGGCGGTCTGCGGGTCGTAGTAGCGGTGGTGGTTGTAGTGGAGGCCCGTCTCCGGGTCGTAGTACTGGCCGGGGAACCGCAGCGGGGTGTACGCGGTGGCGTCCGCGTTCCAGGTCGTGGTGCCCCACAGGGTGGTGCGGCTGCGCCAGGCGATGGATCCCCGCTCGTCGACGAGTTCGGTCGGGGTGCCGATGAGGTCGGTGACGATGGCGAAGAACCGGGCGTCGATCTCCTGCCCGGTGGCGGAGTCGGCGAGGCGTTCCGTCTGGGCGACCGGGGTGAGCCCCTGGTGGTCCCAGGTCAGCGTGACCACCGGGGCGTCGGCCGGCCTGGTGGTCTGCTCGGCCAGCACCGTGCCGTCCCAGGTGAAGTCGACACGCTCCAGGACGCGGCCGTCGGAGGCGGTGCCCTCCTTGCTGGTGCGCCGGCCCAGCGGGTCGTACCGGTAGCGCCACACGGTGCCGTCGGGCGTGACCACCTCGACGAGCCGGTCCTCCACGTCGTACGTGTAGCGCCAGGTGTCTGGCTTCCTGGACAAACGGCTCCTGGAGCGCCTGACCAGCCGCCCGGCGGCGTCGTGCTCGTAGCGGTCGGCTCCGGCGCGTGTCAACCGCGTGCCCGTGTACGTCCGGTCGCCGCGCGCCTGTGAGCCCGGGTGCCGGTCCGGCCAGGACGCGGCGGTCTGGTTGCCGATCCCGTCGTACGCGTACGACTCGCTCCAGCCGTCCGCGGTGACCGTGTTGACCCGGCCCACGGCGTCGAGTTCGAAGCGGCGACGGCCGCTCAGCGCGTCGTCGATCCCGGTGAGGTGGCCGTCCTCACGGTAGGTGTAGCTGCGCCGGTTGAGGCTGCGGCCACCGGACGAGATCTCCTGCGCCGTGACCCGCCCGGCGCCGTCGCGGCGGGACGTCAGGGTGAGCGTGCCGCCGACGCGGCGGACGAGCTCGCGACCCGACTCGTCGCGTTCGAAGTCCATCTCGTGCCCACTTGCCACCAGTCGGGCGGCACGGCCCGACGCGTCGTACGCGTACGAGGTGACCTGGCCGCCCGGGGTCATGCGGCGGACCCGGCGGCCGGCCGCGTCGTAGGCGTGGACGACGGCCCGGCCGTCGACGAGTTCGGTCTTGACCCGGCCCTCGCGGTCGTACTGGTAGACCAGTTCGCTGTCCGGGGCGGCGGCATGGACGAGCCGGCCCGCCGCGTCGTAGCCGTATGTGGTGACCCGCCCGGCGGCGTCCTTGCCGGTCACCCGCCCGAGGACGTCGCGTTCGTAGCGGATGGTCTCGCCCAGCGGGGTGAGCCTGGCAACCACCCGGCCGAGGGGATCGACCTCGTAGCCGATCGTGCGGCCGTCGAAGTCGGTCTCCGCGACCAGCCGGCCGGCGCGGTCGTACGCGTAGGACCACGTGAGGCCCTGGGGGCCGGTCACCCGCTCGAGCCGCAGCTCGGTGTCGTGCTCGAACTCGTAGCGGGCGCCGTCCGGGTCGGTGCGTGCCGCGAGCAGATCGAAATGGGTGTACGAGAACTGCGTGACGCCGCCCAGCTGGTCGGTGTGGCGGACGCAGTTGCCCTCGCCGTCGTACGTCCAGGACTCGCTCGCGCCGTCCGGTCCTGTGCGGCGGGCCAGTCTGCCCTCCGGCGTCCACTCGAAGCGGGACACGGCGCCGTCCGGCCTGACGAGCTCGGTGATGCGCCCGAAGGCGTCCCTGACGTAGCGGGTGATCGCGCCGGTGGGCTGCCGCTGCTCGAGCAGCAGGCCGGCGGTGTCGTGCCGCAGCCGTGTGACCTGGCCCAGAGCATCGGTGATCGTGGTGACATGGCCCAGGGCGTCGTGTGTGTACCGCGTGGTCCGCCCGGCCGGGTCGGTGACGGAGAGCCGGTTGCCGCGCTCGTCGTACTCCTGCTGCCAGCGCGCGCCGCCCTCTCTTGTCAGTTCGACGGGCAGTCCGAGGTCGTTGTACGCGGCGTGCATCCGGCTGCCGTCGGGCCGGGTGATCCCGGTGAGGCGGCCGGCGTCGTCGTAGTCGAACACCGTCGTCGCGCCCAGCGGATCGGTTCGGGTGAGCAGCCGGTTCCAGCGGCCGTACGTGGTGCGGACGGTCGCACCGGTCGGATCGGTCTCGGCGATCACCTGGAGGCGGGAGTTGGCGGTGTAGCGCCAGACGTGCCCCAGGGAGTCGGTGACGGTGGTGATGCGCAGGCCCGCGGGGTCCGGCTCCGAGTAGTGGAAGTCCGTCCGCAGGTGCCCCTCCGCGCCGCTCTGGCTGACACAGCGGTCGTGGTCGTCGTAGACGAACGTGAAGCGTGAGTCGTTGGTGTCGGTCCACGCCGTGATGCGGCTCTCCGAGTCGTACTCGAAACGCAGCGGAAGCCCGGTGGAGCGGGTGACCTCGGTGAGGTTGCCGTCCTCGTACCCGTAGCGGACCAGCTCCGTGCCGCCCGGCCCGGGGGCTCCCGGCGGCGTGCCGCCGTCCAGGCGCAGCGAGGTGATCCGGCCGTCCTCCGTGGTGAACGACAGGCGGTAGCCGCCGGAGTGGGAGAGCGCCAGGGGTGCGCCCTCCTCGTCGTACTCGGCGGTGATGATGTGGCCGCGGCGGTCCTCGAACTCGGCCAGCGGGGCGGTGCCGTCACCCCCGGGATCGGCCCCGGGCGGGGACAGGAAGCGGCGGACATGGCCGGTGTCGGGGTCGGTGAGGGTGTAGCCGCCGTCCGTGTGCCGCTCCAGCGGCCAGCGGGGCCCGGCCTCCGCGAGTACCGGCAGGCCCGGCGCCGGGTGCGGAAAGGCCAGCAGCAGATTGTCCTCACCGTGGAAGACCACACCGAGGGCGTCGACCGTCAGGCGCTGGTCGATCGTGGACGACCAGCTGGGGCCGAACCAGCGGCCCGCCCGGTACGACGACTCGTAGTCCCGCCGGAACTCCAGCGGCAGCGCACCGGGCAGGGACACGTCGGCGTCCGCCAGGAGCATCCGTCCTGTGGCGAAGTCCACCGGTTCACGGCCGCAGCACTTGTCGCCGGCCTTGCGGCTGGCGTCGGCGACGTTGTCCGCCCTGCGGGCCGCGTCGGACAGGTCGTCTGCGACGCGGACGCCCTTGACCGCGGCACCCGCGCCGCCGGTGGCGACGGCCAGCAGCGCGTCGGGAACCAGCCGGCCGAACCCCTCCGCCGGGTCCTTCATGAAGTCGTCGAGCATCTGCTTGCCCGCGCCCCAGGGGTCGTTGGCCACCTGGACCAGACCGGCCGCCATGTTGTTCAGCGACAGGGCGTACTCGGCGGGGTGGGTGATGTTGTACAGGTCCAGGGGGTTGACGCTGCGTACGAAGGTGACCAGCCCGGCCGCGCCCTTGATGATGCCCCCACCGAAGTGGTTCTTCATGATCTCGAGTTCGCTCAGGCCGTCCATGGCCTGCTCGGCGTACGAGGGCTTGGGCGGTGCCGCGTCCCGTGCCGCCCGCACGGCCTTGCGTGCGGTCTCGGCGGCGGTGTTGCGCTGCTTGCGGGCCTCGGCCAGGATCTCCTGCGCCTCCTCCATCCGGGCCTTGCCCGGGTCGGTGAACGCCCCGGGTTTCGGCGGCAGGGAGGCAGGGTTGCGCTGGTCGGCAGGCTGGGCGTTGTAGTGGTCGGCGGCCTTGTTGTAGGCGTCGACCTTCTTGTTGTGAGCGTCCATCGCGTCCTCGGACGCCTTGGTGCCCGCCTTCCACTTGTCGATGGCGGCCTGCGCCCGGCCCTGCGCCCACTCGACCGTCCCTGCGAACGAGTTCAGGGCGCCCGCGGCCTTCTCCGCCGCGTCGGCGGCCTTGAACCACTTAGGCGGTTCGATCGCCACCGTCCGACGGAAGGCGTCCGCCGCCTGGCCCTTCAGCGAGTCCGAGTCCAGGCCTTCGAGGCCCAGCCCGACATTGTTGAACGCGCTCTGGAAGTCCTTGAGGTGGGAGGCGGTGGAGCGCAGCTTCGACGGGCTTCCGTAGATGAGTTTGGTCTTGTCCTCGGTCTGCCCGAGGTTCATCTCGTCGACCTCGGCGCCCATGCGGTTGGCCAGTGAGCGGGACTGCTCGCGCACCCAGTCGGCGCCCGACTCCCAGCCCACGTCCTCGAGGCGGTCCGCGGTCCAGTTCCCGGCGTCCTCGACACGGTCACCGGTCCATTCCGTGACGTCCTCGACCGCGTCCTCGACGACATCCGGTGTGATGTCACTGACGAAATCGCCGATACCCATTGCTCAGCTCCCCCGCTGCCGCAGATCAGTTTCCGGATTCGCCCTGCTGCTGACGGGCCCGTTCCTCCGGCGACGGTCCGAAGGTCTCGTCCACCGCCCGGTCGAAGTCCTCCTGGTCGATGCCGATGAGATCGTTGAGCGCGCTCGTCCGCCGGCCGCCGGAACCCTCGGTGAGCAGTGCGCGGCCGGTGTCCTTCCAGGTCTGAGCGGCCTCGTCCCCGGCCCGCTGGAACGATTCCGGGCTGTAGTCCGGGTCCAGGTAGTCGGGGGTGAAGACGTCGCCCCAGTTCTGGTTGACGATCTCGTCCTCCGAGGCGTGCGGATTGCCGACGGCGGCGTTCACCACGATCTTGAAGGTGCCCTGGACGTACTGGTCCTCCTCCCAGATCAGTCCGGCCGCCAGTCCGAGCTTCGCCGCGATGGAGTTCGCGTCCTGGATGAGGGCCCGTACTCCCCACTCCCAGCGTTCGGCATAGTCCTCGAAGTCGACGGACAGGCCGTGATGTCCCGCCTCCATCCCGGTCATCGACAGTTCGGAGAAACCCTTGCCCAGTACCGAGCCCGTGCCGGTGCCGACATCCCGAAGTTCGGACACCGCCGCGCGCAGCCCATGGGTGATCCGCCGGACGCTGTTCGCGTCGACGCCGAGGTCCGCCGCACCGTCGCCCATCAGTCCCGCCCCCCGTCCTTCTCGTGGACGTCCGCGTCGACGGCGACGGCTTCGGGCACGATGCCCACGACCGGCGGGAAGAACATCGCTCCGCCGGGATCGGCGATGTTGATCGCCACCCCCGCCGGAACCCGCATCGCCGGGACGATCTCGTCGAGCAGCCGTGCCCCGAGCAGGGCGGCGAACTCCCATGACCGGCCGGTGTCCCGTCCGTCCCCGGCGTCCCGTGCCTGCGCGAACCGGGCCAGGGCCTCCTCGTCGGTGAAGCCGACGATCCAGCGGACGCCACCGGACTCGGCGGTCCACAGGCCGCCGGCATCGAGTGGCACCAGGACGACGGCCCGCCGCAGTTCGCCGACCATCGCCCTGGGATCGCCCGTGCCGACCCGCTGTTCGGCGATCCGCTCCGCGAGTGGTGTGTCCGTTCCCATCCACGCCCCCCTTGACAAGGCCACTTCAGTCCTTCGACCGTAGGACACGACGCGCCCCCGGGCACAGTGGTTCCGCGGCCCCGAGGTGTCCGCACGTTGTCCATGAGGAACGGGACAGTGCCGCAAAGGTCACGCGAGCGGCTCGGGCCCGGCGCGGGTGAATGCCTACAGCGCCTGCGGAAAGTCGAAGAGGCGGTCGGGGTCGTACTGCCTCTTCAGCCGGGTGAGCCGGTCGAGGGCCGGGCCGTAGTAGGCGCGGCGCCAGCCGGTGAGGTTCGGGTCGGCGTAGTTCTGGTAGGCCGCTCCCGACGCGAACCGGCGCATCGAGTCGTGGGTGTTCTTCAGCCAGGCCTGCTGCACGGCGCCGGCGGTGCCGGGCCGCCAGGCGGCGATGTACTGGGCGAGGATTCGCGAACGCCGGTGCACGAACGAGGTAGCCAGTGGATCCACCCGGTTCACCGCACCCCCGAGCGCGGTGAGCGCGATCGAACCGGCTCCGCCGTCCGCGCCCACCGGTATACGGGTGAACGCCTCCGCCGCCGCGATCAGTGCGCGCCGCCCGTCGGCGGCGATGTCGCGGTCGAAGAAGTCGGAGGCCGAGGAGTACGTCTCGCGCTGCAGCGCGCCCTGCCGGTCCCGGCCCGGCGTGGTGCCGGGCAGGCGGCACTGGTTGTCGTCGAGGGAGAGGCAGTTCGCGTAGCCGAGCATCGCGTCCAGATAGCCGCGGGGCCGCAGGGCGACCGAGGAGGCGGACGAGCCGACCGCGTCCGCGAGGCGGTCGACGGCGTTCTGCAGATCACCCTCGGTGCCGAGGGTGAAGGCGGAGACGCTGAGGGTGGGCCGTGAGCCGCCGGGGCCGGCGGCGAGATGGAGCGACGACCAGATCTCGTCCGGCTGGTCCGGGCCCCAGCGCTGCCAGGCGGCGAGTACGGACTCGGCTTTCGACCAGGGCCAGTTGAGGAAGGCCGTGACGGTGTCGGGCGTGGGATGCGTACGGAAGCGGAGCCGCGTCACGACCCCGAAGTTGCCGTTGCCCGCGCCGCGCAGTGCCCAGAAGAGATCCCTGTCGCGGTCGGGTCCCGTGGTCAGCCGCCTGCCGTCGGCCGTGACGATCGTCGCCTCCGTCAGGCTGTCGCAGGTCAGGCCGTAGGCACGGGAGGTGACGCCGTGGCCGCCGCCGAGGGCGAGGCCGGAGACGCCGACCGTCGGGCAGGAGCCCGCGGGGACGGTACGGCCGTGGCGGGCCAGTGTCCGGTAGACGTCGATGAGCTTGGCGCCGGCGCCGATCGTGCCGTCGGCCCCGACGCTGTTGATGGCGGACACGTCGATGACCAGGCGGCCGTTGCCGGAGGACCAGCCTCCGTAGGAGTGGCCGCCGTTGCGGATGGACACGGGGGTGCCGTGAGTCCTCGCGTAGGTGAGACATTCCCTGACGTCGTCCTCACCGGCGACGTAGGCGACGGCGGCCGGTCTCAGTGAGTCGAAGCGGGTGTTGTACAGCTGTCGCGCGCTCGCGTAGTCGGCGTCCTCGGGGCGGATCAGCCGTCCGTCGAGGCCGGCCGCCAGGGCGGTCCAGTCGGCCGCGGCACTCCGGGCGGCGGACGGTGCGGGGCGTGAGGACGTGGGGTCGCCGGTCCTGCGCGGGGTGCCGCGTTCGTTGTCGGTGCAACCCGCGGCGGCGGTCACGGTGAGGGCGACAGCGGTGGTCAGCAGCGAACGCCGGTCCAGCTCCATGGAACCTCCTGGGGAACGAGACGGCTCCCGGGAGCGGCGGGTTCCCGCACCGGGCGCCGATCAGGCCGCGGGGGCGGGTATGTGGGACCGGGCGTCGGTACGGGCCCGGTCGCGGGACCGTCTCGCGGGACCCGACCAGCCGCAACTGCAACGGGCTATGGCGAACGAGCCGCGCTCGACGGTCGTGGTCTGGTGCGTCGCCGGTTCACCGGCCGCGGGGTCCTGCTGGGGCACAGGTCAACGGTACTGCGACGGCGGCCGTCTCATACCCCGGATGCCCGGCGTGACGACGTGCGGGGGCGGTCGTTATGCGAATGGGTGTCCCCGCGCCCCCTCGGGACCGAGTGGAGGGCGGGGTTCGTACAAGCGGCGGTC
Source organism: Streptomyces sp. NPDC003023 (assembly GCF_042888225.1). Taxonomy (NCBI): domain Bacteria; kingdom Bacillati; phylum Actinomycetota; class Actinomycetes; order Kitasatosporales; family Streptomycetaceae; genus Streptomyces; species Streptomyces sp. NPDC003023. The sequence goes on along the minus strand of NZ_JBIAPL010000005.1, from coordinate 466,336 downwards.
CGGCGTTGGGGGTTGGCAGGCGATGGCGGTGCAACACAGGCGCAGGGGCGGGGCGGTCGCCGTCGCGGCAGCCATGGCCGTGGCGACGGCGGCCGGATGCTCGGGCGAAGGCGCGGCCGCTGAAGAGGGCAAGGCCGGTGCCGGCAGGGCGGGCGACGCGGCCGGGGAGGTGCGCAGAGCGGCGGACACGCTGACCGGCGCACGCAGTTCCAGGGCCCGGACGTCGATGGAGATGGCGACCGGCGGGACGCGGGTCACCATCCGGGGCGAGGGCGGGTACGACTTCGTACGCGGCATGGGCAGGCTGAAGGTCGTACTTCCGCCGGACGCGGCCGGCGAGGAGGAGCACAAGCCGATCACCGAGCTGCTGACGCCGGGCGCCCTCTACATGAAGAACCGGGGCGCGGGCGTGCCCGCCGACAAGTGGGTCAGGGTCGACACGACCACTCTGGACGACGGGAACCTGGTCACGGGCGGGGCGACGGATCCGCTGGCCGCCGCGGAGCTGCTGCGTGCGGCGTACCGCGTGCGGTACGTCGGTGATGTGGAGCTGTCGGGCCAGAAGATGCGGCACTTCACGGGAACCACCGACATCGGGCGGGCGGCGCGGATGGCGGAGCCGCATGCGAGAGCTTCCCTGGCGGCTGCGGCGAAAGGGTTCGCCAGGGACGTGGTGCCGTTCGATGTCTATCTCGACCAGGCGGGACGGCTACGGAAGGTCCGCCACCGCTTCACGTTCGCCAACGAGGGCCGTTCGGTCGATGTCACATCGACCACGGTCCTTTTCGACTTCGGGGCGCGGGTCGTCGTCCAGCTCCCGGACGAAAAGGACATCTACGCCGGAAAGATCGAACCCTGAGCATGTGGCGCGGGGCCGGGGGAGCCGGGGAGGGCCGAGGGGTCTGAGCCAAGAGAGTCAGAACCCAAATGGTCCGGACGTGCCATGCGCGGTGCGTGCACCGCTCCCTACCCTAGGAAATCGAGACATCAGGAGAACTTCGAGACCGGCCGGAAGAGGTGACTGCACGTGGCACCGCCCAGTACGACGACATCCGTCCAGGACGACCACGTGGCCCTCGCCGAGATCGAGTTGTGCGGTGAGCTGATGATCGCGGCGTCGGCCGCGGTCGAGGAGCGTCTCAGTCCGGACCGTATCGACGAGGTGCTGATGGTCGGCTCGAAATGTGGCGCCTGCCGCTGAGGCGCACCGGCTGTTTCCTTGCCGGACCACCCCGCGTCAACCCGTCGAGCGCTGCCGGACGGCAACACCGACCGGCAGCGACAAGAACAAGCCATCCTGTATCGCTCAGGTGCGCAGCAGTCGGGCGATCGCCTTCGTCGCTTCCTCCACCTTTGCGTCGACCTCGTGGCCGCCCTTGACCGCCGCGTCAGCGACGCAGTGCCGCAGGTGCTCCTCGAGCAGTTGAAGCGCGAAGGACTGCAGGGCCTTGGTCGACGCGGAGACCTGGGTGAGTATGTCGATGCAGTACACGTCCTCGTCGACCATCCGCTGCAGGCCGCGGATCTGGCCCTCGATCCGCCTCAGCCGCTTGAGGTGCTCGTCTTTCTGCTTGTGGTACCCGTGCACACCGCGGTCGTGGTCGGCCTCGTGAGCCGTCTCGCCGTCCGTGACCGGAAGGCCGGCCGCCTCGGTGGTCGTCATCGCGTCCTCCCGTTGTCCAAAAAGGGGATGAATACCCCTCGTGGGTATATGTTAGCGAATCGTGCGGAAATCGCGGGGGGCCAGTGCAGATCGCCTGAATTTCATGGGCGACACTGGGATACTGCCGGTTAGCCGTGGCCGGATGATGCGCCTAGCATCAGCCTGACCGAATCCAAGCACCCCGAGGACCCCACGTGCGATTTCGTCTGACCCCCAGGGAGACGAGCTTCTACGACATGTTCTCCGCATCCGCGGACAACATCGTCACCGGCTCCAAGCTCCTGATGGAACTGCTCGGGGCGGAATCCTCCGCCAGGGCCGAGATCGCGGAACGGATGCGGGCGGCGGAGCACGCGGGAGACGACGCGACCCACGCGATCTTCCATCAGCTGAACTCCTCGTTCATCACGCCGTTCGACCGCGAGGACATCTACAACCTCGCGTCGTCGCTCGACGACATCATGGACTTCATGGAGGAGGCCGTCGACCTGGTCGTCCTCTACAACGTTGAGGAACTGCCCAAGGGCGTCGAGCAGCAGATCGAGGTCCTGGCACGGGCCGCCGAGCTGACCGCGGAGGCCATGCCGCACCTGCGGACCATGGAGAACCTCACCGAGTACTGGATCGAGGTGAACCGTCTGGAGAACCAGGCGGACCAGATCCACCGGAAGCTGCTCGCCCACCTCTTCAACGGCAAGTACGACGCCATCGAGGTCCTCAAGCTCAAGCAGATCGTGGATGTGCTCGAAGAGGCCGCGGACGCGTTCGAGCACGTCGCGAACACGGTGGAGACCATCGCGGTCAAGGAGTCCTGAACCACGTGGACACCTTTGCCCTGGTCGTGACCATCGGAGTCGCGCTCTTCTTCACGTACACCAACGGCTTCCACGACTCCGCGAACGCGATCGCGACGTCCGTCTCCACGCGGGCGCTGACGCCGCGCGTCGCCCTGGCGATGGCCGCGGTGATGAACCTCGCAGGCGCGTTCCTCGGACAGGGCGTGGCCAAGACCGTCAGCGAAGGACTCATCGAGACACCGGTCGGCTCGCGCGGGATGGGAATCCTGTTCGCCGCGCTGGTCGGAGCCATCGTCTGGAACCTGATCACCTGGTACTTCGGTCTGCCGTCGTCCTCCTCGCACGCCCTTTTCGGCGGCATGGTCGGCGCGGCGCTGGCCGGCGGTACGGAGGTCATCTGGACCGGCGTGCTCGAGAAGGTCGTCATCCCGATGTTCGTCTCGCCCATCGTCGGCATGGCGGTCGGCTATCTGGTGATGGTCGGGATCATGTGGATGTTCCGCAACGCCAACCCGCACAAGGCCAAGCGCGGTTTCCGTATCGCGCAGACGGTCTCGGCGGCGGGCATGGCGCTCGGCCACGGTCTCCAGGACGCCCAGAAGACGATGGGCATCGTGGTGATGGCCCTGGTCATCGCCGACGTGGAGAACCAGGGCGACCCGATCCCGGCCTGGGTCAAGATCGCGTGTGCCGTGATGCTGTCGCTCGGTACGTACGCGGGTGGCTGGCGCATCATGCGGACGCTCGGCCGCAAGATCATCGAGCTGGACCCGCCGCAGGGCTTCGCCGCGGAGACGACCGGCGCGTCGATCATGTTCGGCTCTGCGTTCCTGTTCCACGCGCCGATCTCGACCACGCATGTGATCACCTCGGCGATCATGGGTGTCGGTGCGACGAAGCGGGTCAACGCGGTGCGGTGGGGTGTCGCGAAGAACATCATCCTGGGGTGGTTCATCACGATGCCGGCGGCGGCGGGTGTCGCTGCGCTCAGCTACGGGGTCGTGTACCTGATCTTCGGCTGACGGCCGGGTCCTCACGGGGTGGGTGCCGGCGGCCCCGTCGCGCGTTGCCCGTTGCCCGTTGCCCGTTGCCCGTTGCCCGTTGCCCGTTGGGGCGCGGGCCGTGTCGCGTCGTGTCTGTGGCGTCACCTACCCGCCCTCCCTCCCCCTATGGCCTGGCGGCCATGGGACCCCCATCCCCAACCGGGCTCCGCCCGGCCCATTACCGCGCTGCGCGCGGTGTTTCGGGGGCTCCGCCCCCGTACCCCCGCGCCTCAAACGCCGGCGGGGCCGGACGCGTCCCCGTGTCCCGGACGCCGCTCGGGACTGGATGTAATGCGCTGCGCCCGCCAGCGGGCCGGCCGACCCCGTTCAGGGTGCGATGGACGGCCTGCGTGCCGGGAGCCCTTGTCGTGCTGCCGCTACGGGGCAGTGAAGTGGGCCCGCCCCCCTGGGAGAGGGGGCGGGCCCGTCGTCTTGCGGATGGCACCGCCATGCAGCACCCGCAGACGCTTTATCCGAAGCGGCCCGAGATGTAGTCCTCGGTCGCCTGGACGGACGGGTTCGCGAAGATCCGCTCGGTTTCGTCGATCTCGACGAGCTTGCCGGGCTGGCCGACCGCCGCGAGGTTGAAGAAGGCCGTGCGGTCGGAGACGCGCGCCGCCTGCTGCATGTTGTGCGTCACGATGACGATCGTGAAGCGCTCCTTCAGCTCGCCGATCAGGTCCTCGATCGCGAGCGTCGAGATCGGGTCGAGCGCCGAGCAGGGCTCGTCCATCAGCAGTACGTCGGGCTCGACCGCGATCGCGCGGGCGATGCACAGACGCTGCTGCTGACCGCCGGAGAGGCCGGAGCCCGGCTTGTTCAGGCGGTCCTTGACCTCGTTCCAGAGGTTGGCACCCTTGAGCGAGCGCTCGACGATCTCCGCGAGCTGGTTCTTCTTGTAGGAGCCGTTCAGCCGCAGGCCCGCCGCGACGTTGTCGAAGATCGACATCGTCGGGAAGGGGTTCGGACGCTGGAAGACCATGCCGACCGTGCGGCGCACGGCGACCGGGTCGACGTTCGAGCCGTACAGGTCCTCGTCGTCCAGCAGCACCTTGCCCTCGACGCGGCCACCGGGGGTGACCTCGTGCATGCGGTTCAGGGTGCGAAGGAAGGTGGACTTGCCGCAGCCGGACGGCCCGATGAAGGCAGTCACGGAGCGGGGCTCGACGGTCATGGAGATGTCGTCGATCGCCCTGTGGGAGCCGTAGTAGGCGGTCAGGCCGGACACATCGATTCGCTTGGCCATGGTTGTTCTACTTTCCGGTCTTCGGGGCCTTCCAGCGGGCGATGCCGCGGGCCACCAGGTTGAGGATCATGACGAAGGCGATCAGAACCAGCGCGGCGCCCCAGGCGCGCGCGATCGAGGCGTCGGTGCCGACCGCGTACTGCTCGTACACGTAGAGCGGCAGCGAGGACTGGGCGCCTTCGAAGGGGTTCGGGTTGATCAGCTTCGTGCCGAACACGAGGAGCAGTACCGGGGCGGTCTCACCGGTGACTCGCGCCACGGCGAGCATCACGCCGGTGGTGATGCCGCCGATCGCGGTGGGCAGGACCACCTTCAGGATGGTCCGCCACTTGGGTACGCCCAGGGCGAGGGAGGCCTCGCGCAGCTCGTTCGGGACCAGCTTCAGCATTTCCTCGGTGGAGCGGACGACCACCGGCACCATCAGGATGGCGAGGGCGAGTCCGCCGGCGAAGCCGGAGGGGCCGAAGCCCAGCATCAGGTTCCACGTCGCGAGGACGAACAGGCCCGCGACGATCGACGGGATGCCGGTCATGACGTCGACGAAGAAGGTGACGGCCTTGGCCAGCTTTCCGCGGCCGTACTCGACGAGGTAGATCGCGGTGAGCAGGCCGAGCGGGGCGGCGATCACCGCGGCGATGAGAACCTGCTCGATCGTGCCGAGGAGGGCGTGGTAGATGCCGCCGCCGGGCTGGGCGTCGAGGACGCCGTTCATGGAGTGGCCGAGGAAGTAGCCGTCGACGACCGCCATGCCCTCCTTGATCGTGGCCCAGCCGAGGGAGAACAGCGGCACGACGGCCAGGACGAAGCACACCCAGACGAGGCTGGTCGCGACACGGTCCTTGGCCTGGCGGGAGTTCTCGATCTTCGTGGTGATCACATAGGTGGCGAGCACGAAGAGCAGGGCGGCGATCATTCCCCACTGGACGCGGCTGTGCCAGCCGGCGGCCAGGCCGATGCCGCAGCCTGCGGCGATCGAGCCGATCGCGATGCCGGCCGGGGCCCAGCGCGGCATCCGTGCGTGGGACAGGGGGTCGGTGCGCGGGGTGGTCACCTGACGCTTGTCCTGAAGTGTCTGGCTCATGCGTTGGCCCCCGAGTACTCCTTGCGGCGGGCGATGATCGCGCGGGCCGCTCCGTTGACCAGCAGAGTGATCACGAACAGGACGAGACCGGAGGCGATCAGCGCGTCACGGCCGTACCCGTCCGCCTCGTTGAACTTGGCGGCGATGTTCTGGGCGAAGGTGCCGCCGCCCGGGTCCAGCAGGCGACCGGAGATGATGAAGCTGGGCGACAGGACGACGGCGACGGCCATCGTCTCGCCGAGGGCGCGGCCCAGGCCCAGCATGGAGGCGCTGATGATGCCGGAGCGGCCGAAGGGCAGCACCGACATACGGATGACCTCCCAGCGGGTGGCGCCGAGCGCCAGGGCGGCCTCTTCGTGCATCTTGGGCACCTGGAGGAAGACCTCACGGGTGACGTTGGTGATGATCGGAAGAATCATGATCGCCAGCAGGACGCCCACGGTGAACAGGTTGCGGGCGACGCCTTCGCCGGTCTTGTCGAAGATGTACGTCCAGCCGAGGTAGTCGTCGAGCCAGCTGTTCAGGCCGCCGAGGTAGGGCACCAGGAAGAGCGCGCCCCACAGGCCGTAGATGATGCTGGGCACGGCGGCGAGCAGGTCGACGACGTAGGCGAGAGGCGCGGCGATCTTCCGCGGCGCGTAGTGCGAGATGAACAGCGCGATGCCGATGGCGACAGGCACGGCGATGACCATCGCGATGATCGAGCTGACGACGGTGCCGAAGGCGAGTACGGCGATGCCGAAGACCGGCGGGTCGCCCGCCGGGTTCCACTCGGACTCGGTGAGGAAGTTGGCGTCGTCCTTCGAGATGGCGATGCCGGCGCGGTACGCGAGGAATCCCGCGATCGCGGCCATGATCACCAGGAGGGAGATACCGGCTCCCCGGGACAGGCCCAGGAAGATGCGGTCACCGGGCCGGGGCTTGCCTCGCATGGTGCGCTGTGACTCAGGCGCACGGGGCGGTGGGACTGATGCGGTGGTTGTTGTATCCATCGTGGTCTCCGGTCTGCGGAGCCGTTGGGCTCCTGGCGGCGGTGCACCGGATGCCGGGGCCGGTCCGTGGTGACGGACCGGCCCCGGCCGGACATCAGGACAGGGTGGGGACGATCTCGCGGACCTTGGCCGCGATCTCGGCCGGCAGCGGCGCGTAGTCGGCGTCGGCGAGGACCTTCTGGCCCTCCTCGCTGACGGCGTAGTTGAGGAACGCCTTCAGGGTCGGCAGGGTCTCCGCCTTGTTGCCCTTGTCGCAGGCGATCTCGTACGTCACGAGGATGATCGGGTAGGCGCCCTCGGCCTTGGTCTTGTAGTCCAGGGACAGGGCCATGTCCTTGCCCGTGCCCTTGACCGTGGCGGCGGCGATGGCCTTGGAGGCGTTCTCGGTCGTCGCCTCGACCGGGGCGGCTGCACCGGTGTCGAGCTTGACGGCGGAGATCGACTGCGAGGTCGCGTACGACAGCTCGAAGTAGCCGATCGACCCCTGGGTCTGCTTCACCTGGGCGGCGACACCGGAGGAACCGTTGGCGGCCTGGCCACCGGGGGCCAGCCACGACTTCGACTTGGGGTCGTGCTTCCAGTCGGCCGGGGCGGCCTCGCTGAGGTACTTGTGCAGGTTCTGCGTGGTGCCCGACTCGTCGGAGCGGTGGAACGCCTGGATGGAGGAGCTCGGCAGTTTGACGCCGGGGTTGAGCTTGGCGATGGCCGGGTCGTTCCACTTGGTGATCTTCGAGTCGAAGATCTTCGCGAGGGTGGAGGCGTCGAGGACGAGGTTGTCCACACCCTCCAGGTTGTAACCGATCGCGACGGGGCCGCCGACCATCGGCAGGTTGATGCCCTGACCGGTCTTGCAGATCTTCTTCGACTCCTCGACCTCCTCCGGCTTCAGCGCGGAGTCGGAGCCGGCGAAGGAGACCTGGCCCTGGTTGAACTTCGTGATGCCGCCGCCGGAGCCGATGGCCTGGTAGTTGACCTCGACGCCGGAGCAGGCGGCCTGGAAGTTCTTGACCCACAGGTCCATGGCGTTCTTCTGGGCGGTCGAGCCGGCCGCGAGGATCTGGCCCTTGGCGTCGTCGCACTTGATGTTCGACGCAGCCGCGGTCTTGTCGCCGTCGGTGCCACCGGTGCCCGCGTTGTTGTCCGAACCACACGCCGTGAGGACCAGGGCGCCGGAGATCGCGAGGGCGCCGAGCGCGGTGGCGCGAAGCCCGTTCTTGCGCTGAAGCTTCACTTTCTGGTGTTCCTTCCAGTTGCCGCCGTCGGGGCGGCGTGTGTCGGGGGTGGGTGACCGGCTTCGTGCCGGTGACCGTCTGAGGCCGAAATTAGGCAGATGAGATGAAGCGGCCGACGGGGGAGAGTGAACGCAAGGTGAACCGTGCCCGGCGACCCGGTGCTCGCTCGAACAGTCACTCGTTCGGCCGTGTCGAGGAGGTGTGCGCCCACCTGGGCGGTCACACAGTGTGCAGAACCTGTAGCAGTGCGTCGACCAGTTCACGGTCGCGAGGCTGGGTGAGCCTGACCCGTGCCGCGGTCGGCGGCAGCCACACGATGTGGTCGACCTCACGGCTCGACGTGAACGAGCCACTCGTCGCCTCCGCGGCCCAGTAGGCGACCTGCTTGGGCCGGCCGTTCGCGAGGTAACGGGCGGTGGGGAGGCGGGCGCCGGGGACGCAGCGGTGGCCGGTCTCCTCCAGCACCTCGCGCAGCGCGGCGGCGAGGGCGTCCTCGCCGCGCTTGAGCTTGCCCTTCGGGTGCGACCAGTCGTCGTACTTGGGTCGGTGGACGAGGCAGATCTCGATGCCGTCCGGCCCGTGCCGGGAGCCGCGCCACAGCACGCACCCCGCGGCGAGCACGGCCTCGCCGTTCATGGCGCAGTGACCGCCGTGACCGCCGTGACACCGTTTGCGCCGGCGTGGACAGGGGCGTGGGTGTCCGCGTGGCGCCATTCCTGCTGGAAGGCGAACCTGGCCGCCTCGACCTCGTGCCGCTGGTCGGCGTGGAGCACTCCGAGGGCGTACGCCGTCGCCGGGGCGATACGCGGCGTGCGCGCGGCGGTGGCCGCCGCGGCCGCGGCCTCAGCGGCGTCACGGTGCCGGTCCAGCAGGAGGCCCGCGTGGCACAGAACCGGGTCGGCGGTGGGGTGCAGCACCTCCTGCGCATAACGGTGCAGCTGCAGCAGCCTGCGGACCTCGTGCCAGGGAGCGTCCTGCTCCTCACCGGCGGAGGCGGCGGCGAGGCCGCTGAACAGCGCCTCCGCGTTGTACGGGTGGGCCGCCCTGCCCAGCGGCAGTTCGGCGACGGCCTCCAGCAGCCGCCGCTCCGCCGCCGCCGCGGGCAGCGCGAGCGTCTCGGCGGCGGGCCCGGCTGCCGCTGGGCCGAGCGGGAGCTCGGAGGCCAGTAAGGCGACCGCGTCGGCGACGGCGTGGAAACGCGAGGACCCGAGCGCCTGGAGCGCGGCGGAGTGGGCGCGGGTCCGGGCGAGGGTGATCTGCCGCTCCAGCAGGGCCCCGGCCCGGGCGGCGCCCACGGCGAGAGCACCGCTCGCGGCGGTGGCGCCCGCCCTGCCGCCGGTGCGGGATCCGCCTCGCCCGGCGGCCTCCCGGGTGGCGTCGGCAGTCCCGTTCACCGTGGTGGCGTCGGCAGTCCCGTTCACCGTGGTGGCACCGTCGGTGTCACCTTCGCCGCCGGCCGTGCCGGACCCCGGCAGCGGACAGGACTCGCCGCGGGCGGGCGGCAGCGGGGTCGTGCCGGAGAGGCGGGACAGCGCGTCCAGGATGCGGGACAGGCGGGAGGTGCAGTCGTGCTCCTGCGCCAGGGTCGTCGACAGCCACGCCAGTTCGGCGCGCAGACCGTCCGCCCAGGCCGGGTCCAGCAGTGGGCGGAACGTGTGGAGCGTCCCGCCGATGCGCCGGGCCGCGGCCCGCAGCGCGCGGGCCGATTCCGCGCCGTTCTCGTCGTGCCTGCGCAGACTGCGCAGGAAGTCTGCGGCCTGGGCGTTGAGGTAGTGGGCCACCGCCTCGCCCGCCGTACCCGTGAGGGTGTTCGCGGGGGCGGTGTCCGGCCGGGAAAGTTCAGGGCTGTGCACGCCGGCGCCTCCGGGCGTCTATGAGCATCTCCTGTACGTGCCGCAGCGGCTGGCCTTCGGAGTCCGTCGCATGCCGTGTCCACGCGCCGTCCGGGCCCAGGTGCCAGGACGACGTGTTGTCGGACATGCCGGTCTCCAGCAGCCTGGTGAGGGCCGCGCGGTGGGCCGGGTCGGTGACCCGTACCAGCGCCTCGATCCGGCGATCGAGGTTTCTGTGCATCATGTCGGCGCTGCCGAACCACACTTCGGGCTCGCCGCCGTTGCCGAAGGCGAAGAGCCGGGAGTGCTCCAGGAAGCGGCCGAGGATCGAGCGGACCCGGATGTTCTCCGAGAGGCCGGCCACGCCCGGGCGTATCGCGCTGATGCCGCGGACCCAGATGTCGATCGGGACACCGGCCATCGCCGCCCGGTAGCAGGCGTCGATGATCGCCTCGTCCACCATGGAGTTGACCTTGATGCGGACGTAGGCGGGGCGTCCTGCCCGGTGGTGGACGATCTCCTTGTTTATCCGGGAGATCAGCCCGTCGCGCAGGGACTTGGGCGCCACCAGCAGCCGCCGGTAGGTCTCGCGGCGCGAGTAGCCGGACAGCCGGTTGAACAGGTCCGACAGGTCCGCGCCGACCTGCGGGTCGGCGGTGAGCAGCCCCAGGTCCTCGTAGAGCCGGGCGGTCTTCGGGTGGTAGTTGCCGGTGCCGACGTGGGAGTAGCGCCGCAGCGTGTCGCCCTCCTGGCGGACCACGAGCGAGAGCTTGCAGTGCGTCTTCAGCCCGACGAGCCCGTACACGACGTGGCAGCCGGACTCCTCCAGCTTCCGCGCCCACTTGATGTTGGCCTGCTCGTCGAAGCGGGCCTTGATCTCGACGAGGACGAGGACCTGCTTGCCGGACTCCGCGGCGTCGATCAGCGCGTCGACTATCGGGGAGTCGCCGGAGGTCCGGTACAGCGTCTGCTTGATGGCGAGGACGTCCGGGTCCCCGGCGGCCTGCTCCAGGAAGGCCTGGACGGACGTCGAGAAGGAGTCGTACGGGTGGTGCAGCAGCACGTCCCGTTCGCGCAGGGCCGCGAAGATGTCGGGCGCGGAGGCGGACTCGACCTCGGCGAGCTCACGGTGGGTGCCCGCGATGAACTTGGGGAACTTCAGCTCCGGTCGGTCCAGCGCGGAGATGCCGAACAGCCCGGTCAGGTCCAGCGGACCCGGCAGCGGGTACACCTCGGCGTCGGACACCTTCAGCTCGCGCACCAGCAGGTCGAGCACGTAAGGGTCGATCGACTCCTCGACCTCGAGGCGCACCGGCGGGCCGAAGCGACGCCGCATGAGCTCCTTCTCCAGGGCCTTGAGGAGGTTCTCCGCGTCGTCCTCCTCGACCTCCAGGTCCTCGTTCCGGGTCACCCGGAACATGTGGTGCGCCAGCACCTCCATGCCGGGGAAGAGCTCCTCGAGATGCGCCGCGATGACGTCCTCCAGCGGCACGTACCGCTGGGGAGAGGCCTCGAGGAAGCGGGAGAGCAGCGGAGGGACCTTGACCCGGGCGAAGTGCCGGTGACCGCTGACGGGATTGCGCACGACGACCGCGAGGTTGAGCGAGAGACCCGAGATGTACGGGAAGGGGTGCGCGGGGTCGACCGCCAGCGGCGTCAGGACGGGGAAGATCTGCTGCCGGAAGAGTGTGAAGAGGCGGGCCTGCTCCTTCTCGGTGAGCTCGGGCCAGCGGATGAGGTGGATGCCCTCGTCGGCGAGAGCGGGGGAGACGTCCTGCTGGAAGCAGGCGGCGTGCCGGGCCATGAGCTCGCGCGAGCGGGTCCAGATCAGGTCGAGGACCTCGCGGGGCTGCAGACCGGAGGCCGAACGGGTGGCCACTCCCGTCGCGATCCGGCGCTTGAGACCGGCGACCCGGACCATGAAGAACTCGTCCAGGTTGGACGCGAAGATCGCGAGGAAGTTGGCGCGCTCGAGCAGCGGCGTCGTCGGGTCCTCCGCGAGTTCGAGGACCCGCTCGTTGAACGCGAGCCAGCTGCGCTCGCGGTCCAGGAACCGCCCCTGGGGCAGCTCGGAGCCGACCGCGTACGCCGAGTCCTCCTCGTAGGAGTCGAGGTCGGCGTCGATGTCGGGTTCGAGATCGGAGACCGTGGCCGCCACTGTGTGCGGCCGGTGCGCGGCTATGGACGCGACGGAGGGCTGAGGGTGCTGGACCGGGACCTCGGCGGGCTGCTGGCTCATGAACCCATTGTTCCGCGCGGAGAGAGCCACCGGCGCGTCGGAAAGGGCCGGGGCGAGAGGTTTTCTCCCGTTCGGGGAGGCGGGCACAGCGGGCTGCATTGAGTGAGGGTCGCAAGCGCGTCTGAATACCCGGTAACAAGGACATGACGTGAGGGAAAGCGCGGCGCGGCCCCACGGGGGCGTTCCCGGGGGCCGCGCGGTGCTCGTGAACGGGTCAGACGTGACGGCGGCGGGTCAGACGTGACGGCGGCGGAAGATCCGGAAGGCCGCGTGGACCGCGGCGGCGGCGAGGGCGAGCACGATACCGGTCTCGACGAGCTGCAGGGGCCACAGGTGCGAGTAGGGATGGTGGTCCATGAACCGGCCGACCACGTCCTCCCGGGCGAAGCAGGCCTCGTATCCGGTTCCGTCGCACGCGTTGAGGTCCGGCAGACGCTCGCCGGTGGATGTCAGCAGGCCGTGCTCGGTGACGAACGTGTTGTACCACTCGCCGTCCAGTGTCGCGCCCTGCCGCTCGGCGGTGACGGTCGGCCACAGTCGGCCCCACAGCAAGGCCATGATCACCATGACGGCCCCCGTCGCCAGACCTGCGACGGACATCGCGGCCAGGGTGCGGCGTACCAGCAGACCGGTGAGCGCTCCGATCGCCACCGCGAGGAGGGCGTAGGCGATCGTTGTCGGGCCGAGGGCGAGGAACACCTGCCGGTCGTACCAGCTCAGCCGGTAGTCGCCGGCGACCGGGCCCCGCAGGATCCGGAAGAGGAGGATGACGCACGCGCAGGCGACCGTGACCGCCACTGCGGACACCGCGGTCTTCGCGACGAGCCATCGCACGGGCGGCACCGACTGCGACCAGACCAGTTTGCAGGTCCCGCTCTCCAGTTCCCGGGCGATAACGGGGCCGGCGACGACAGCGGCGACGAGCAGCGGAAGCAGCAGGGCCGCGTTCGCGAGGAAGTCGGCGGAGGCGGTGAGCCCGCCGTGGTACGCGCTCCGTGAGAAGAGGCCATGGGCCTCTTCGTCGTACGGGGTCGAGTCGTGCGCGATCCTCAGCCCGAACGCCACCGCTGCGTCGACGACCAGCAGCAGACCCGGAACGAGCAGGAGCCGGCGGTGCTGGCGGACGACGACCCAGGTGACGCCCCGCAGCAGTGGGCGGGCGGTGGTGGACGTGCTCATGCCGCGACCACCTCCGCGCTCGGGGTGAGCAGTGGTGGTGCGTCGGGGCTGCGCAGGTGCGCCATGAGCAGTTCCTCCAGGGTCGGCTGCTCGGCCCGCCAGCCGTCACCGACCGCGCAGGACCCCCGTACCAGCGCGGTCAGCTGACGGCCCGTTGTGCGTGACTCGACGACGGTGTGGTCGGGTAGGTCGGAGACCGGCCCGGTGAGCCGGGTGTGCGCGGAGATCAGGTCCTCCGTCTCGCCGGCGAGCCGCACACGGCCGTCGTCGACGAGGATCAGGTAGTCGCAGGTGTTCTCCAGCTCGGAGAGGATGTGCGAGGAGATCACGATGGTGGTGCCGTGGTCGGCGGCCTCGGTCATCAGCGCGGCCGTCAGACGGTGCCGGGCCAAGGGGTCGAGGTCGGCCATCGGCTCGTCCAGCAGCATCAGTTCGGGGCGCTTGCCGAGCGCGAGCGCGAGGGCGACGCGGGTGCGCTGGCCGCCGGAGAGCGTGCGGATCCGGGCGTTGAAGTCGATGCCGCCGCCCGCCGTGACGATCCGCTCGGCGAGGGTCGCGTCCCAGCGGTCCGGATTGAGCTCCCGGCCCAGCCGCAGCGTCTCGTCGACCGTCAACTGCGGGTAGAGCGGCTTCTCCTGAGCGACGTGGGCGATGCGTTCGCGTACGTCGGCGGGCGCGCCGCCGAGTACGCGCAGCGTGCCCTCGGTGGGCCGGAGCAGACCCGCGGCGAGGGCGAGCAGTGTCGACTTGCCGGCGCCGTTGAGACCCGCGAGGGCGCAGACGCGCCCGGCCGGGACCCGGAACGAGCAGTCGCGCAGGGCCGGGCGGCCCCGCCTTCCGTAACTCCGGCCGAGGCCGTTGGCCTCGATCGCGGTCGCTGTCATGCGCCGTCCCCCTTGCGGTCCTTGTTGTCATGAGGGCGCTCCTCCAGTACGGAGGCGAGGAGCGCGGTGATGTCGTCGTGCTCCAGGCCGTCCCCGCGTGCCCGGGCGACCCAGTCGGCGAGCTCGGCCCGCAGCGGCGTGTCGGCGGCCGGGCCGCCGAGGGTGCGGGTCACGAAGGTGCCCAGGCCCCGGCGTGCTTCGACAAGCCCTTCGCGCTCCAGCTCGCGGTACGCCTTGAGCACGGTGTTCGGGTTGATCGCGGTGGCCTCGACGACCTCGCGGGCCGTCGGCAGCCGGTCGCCCGGTTCCAGCAGGCCGAGCCGTAGTGCCTGTTTGGTCTGCTGCACGATCTGGAGATACGTGGCGACGCCGCTGCGCCGGTCGATCCGGAACTCGACCATGCCGCCGCACCACCCTTTCACTAGTTGAGTAGTGGAATGGTGTTCCAGAAGAGGGGGCGGTGTCAACATCACCGCCCCCTGCGTCTGTTGCGGCCGACCGGGCCCGGGCCGAGTGCGGTCGGGTCAGGTCTCCGTGCGGTACATCAGGTCCACCTCGTGCGTCACGAACCCCATCTGCTCGTACACGCGCAGCGCCGCTGGGTTGTCGGCGTCCACGTAGAGCATCGCGGTCGGCAGTCCCTGCGCGGCGAGATGGCGCAGGCCGGTCGCGGTCAGGGCCTTGCCGAGGCCGCCGCCCTGCGCGTCGGGGCGGATGCCGACGACGTACACCTCGCCGAGCTGCTCCTCGGCGTGCACCTTCGTCCAGTGGAAGCCGATGATCTCCCCGTCCCGCTCGGCCAGGAAGAAGCCCTTGGGGTCGAACCACGGCTCTGCCTTGCGGTCGTCGAGGTCCCGCTGGGTCAGCGCCCCCTGCTCGGGGTGGTGGGCGAAGGCTGCGGCGTTCACCGCGAGCCAGGCGGCGTCGTCCTGGCCGGCTACGAAGGTGCGCACGGTCACGCCGGACGGGTAGACCGGCTCCGCGATGCCCTGCGTGCTCAAGGGGCGGCGCAGTTGGCGCAGTTCGCGGAAGAGCGTCAGCCCGAGGACCTGGGCCATGTGCCGGGCGGCCGACTTGCCACCGTGCGCCCACATCCGCAGCCGCTTGCCCGATGCGTCGAGGACCGTCGCCCCCAGCGCCCGGCCGTGCCCGCGCCCGCGGTGGGCGGGGTGTACGACGAGCTCGGCGGCGGGGGCCTCGACCGGGTCGGTGTCCTCGAGCTGGGCGTACCCGACGAGCTGGTCGCCGACCGTGAGGAGGAAGTGCTGCACGCCTTCGCGCCGTCCACCGCGCAGCTGAAGCCGCCCCTGCTCGGACACGGCCTGCATCCCGTCGGACCGCGCGGCCTCGGCGAGTACCTCCAGCACTGCCTCGGCCTGCTCGGCCGTGAGTTCGTCGAGGGACTGGATCTGCCGGCCGGGCTCCGGAATCACTGCGTCGATCGTCATGCTTCGAGGGTACGGCGGGAGCCGCCACGGCTCACCGGTCCTCGGGCGCGCTGCCGAGAACGTCGTCGGCGATGCGGGTCAGGTCCTCGGCGCTGGGCATCAGGGCCCGGACCTGGTCGGGCAGTCCGGCGTAGGTGCTGACGGCCATGGGCGTGTTGTATCCCCGCAGCGCGAACTCGACGACGGACCGGTCCCGGCTCTCCGCGATGAGGATCCCGAGCGTGGGGCCGTCGACCTCCTTGTCCCGTACGAGGTCGTCCACGACGGACACGTAGAAGCCCAGCTGCCCGAAGTGCTCGGGGCGGGCCCTGCGGGTCTTGAGCTCCAATACGACGTAGCAGTGCAGCTTGCAGTGGTAGAAGAGCAGGTCGATACGGAACTCGGTGTCGCCGACCACGACCGGGTACTGGCGCCCCACGAACGCGAAACCGGTGCCGAGTTCGGTCAGGAACCGGACCAGGTTCGCCACCAGGGCATCCTTGAGGTCCCGCTCGAGCGGCCGTCCGGACAACTCGGTGAAGTCGAGGCGGTAGGGATCCTTGAGGATCTCCTGTGTCGCTTCCGACCGGCCGGGAAGGCTGACGCCGAAGTTGTTGGCGGCGGCGCCATCGGCGAGGTGCAGCTTGTTGTGGATCATCGAACCGAGGTGGTCGCGGGACCAGCCGTGGTGGACGGCGTGCTGGGCGTAGAAGTCCAGCTCGAAGCGGGTGCCGCACTTGTCCGTCAGAAGCTGGATGTGGCCCCACGGCAATTGTGCGGCAGTCTGCTGCACAAATGGCTCGGGCCACAGCCGGGCCATCTTCTGCATGTAGTGGAGGCTGCGGGTCGAAAAGCCGCGCTGGTTCGGGAAGGCAGTGCGCAGTTCGACGCCGACCCTGTCGATGACCTTGGCGCCCCACCCGTCCCGCTGCCGGCGCTGCAGCAGTGCCGTGCCGATCTCCCAGTACATGGCGAGCATCTCGGTGTTCACCTTGAGCTGGGTCCGTACATGCGCGCCCCGCACGATCGTCTTGAGCTCGTCGACGAGCTCGAAGAAGCCGGTCGGGAGTTCCGCGGCCGAGCCCTGGGCGGGTACGCGGGCGGCGGTGGCCGCCTTCTCGTCGTTCATGACGTACACGCTTGCGGCGATCGCTTGTGCGGTGACGTTTCTGCGTATATATGTCCGTCGTATGGGTGATAGGCGGTGAATCACCCGTTGACGGCAGACGGCAACCAGGTCGTAACCCGTATCCCCCTGTCGCGCTACGCGCGTTGACTCTAGGCTGCCGTCGACCCTCACATCACCATGCTGGAACTGACAAGGGGACAGATGTCAGCGACACCTCCCAATCACCGCGTGGCCAGGCGGAACCGCCGAGTGCTCGCGGCCGCCGCCGGTCTCGCGACCGTCGGCGCTCTCGTCGCCGCCATGCCTGCCGGGGCCGCCGCCGGCGACCGCGACGAGACCGGTTATCACCACGGCCGCACCGTCGACGTGCAGCTGCTCTCCTTCAACGACCTGCACGGCAACCTGGAGCCGCCGGCCGGTTCCGCCGGAGAGGTCTCCGAGATCCAGCACGACGGCAAGGTCAAGCCGATTCCTGCCGGTGGCGTCGAGTATCTGGCCACCTCGCTGCGCGGGGCGCGCAAGGGCAACCCGTACTCCGTCACCGCCGCGGCCGGTGACCTGGTGGGCGCGAGCCCGCTGCTGTCCGGCCTCTTCCACGACGAGCCGACGATCGAGGCGCTGAACAAGCTCCACCTCGACGTGGCGGGTGTGGGCAACCACGAGTTCGACGAGGGCGCGGTCGAGCTGGCCCGCCTGCAGAACGGCGGCTGCCACCCGACCGACGGCTGCTACGAGGAGGGCAAGGAGTTCGAGGGCTCGGACTTCCCCTACCTCGCGGCCAACGTCACCAAGGAGTCGACGGGCGACCCGATCCTGAAGCCGTACACCGTCTGGGAGAAGGACGATGTCAAGATCGGCTTCATCGGTGTGACGCTCGAGGGCACGCCGAACATCGTCAGTGCGAACGGAATCAAGGGCCTCGCGTTCCACGACGAGGTCGAGACGATCAACAAGTACGCCCGTGAGCTCGACCGCCAGGGCGTGAAGTCGATCGTCGCGCTCATCCACGAGGGCGGCTCGCCGGCCTCGACCTCGTACAACTACGACTGCGACTCGCCGGGCCTCGGCGACGGCATCTCCGGTCCGATCGCGGACATCGCCAAGAACATCACGCCCCAGGTGGACGCGCTGGTCACCGGCCACACCCACCAGGCGTACGTGTGCACCATCCCGGACCCGTCCGGGGAGCCTCGCATGGTCACCTCGGCGTCCTCGTACGGCAAGCTCTACACCGACACCACGCTGACCTACGACCGTGGCACCGGGGACATCGTGCGTACGTCGGTCAAGTCGGCGAACCACGTCGTCAGCCGTGACCAGCGCAAGGCGCGGGACATGACCGCCCTGATCGCGCGCTGGAACAAGCTCGCCGCGCCGATCGCGAACCGCCCGCAGGGCTTCATCTCCGCCGACATCGACGGCCGTGGCGCGACCACGCCGGAGAAGCCGCTCGGTGACCTGATCGCGGACGCGCAGCTCGCGGGCCTCGCCCCGGCCGACAAGGGCGGTGCGCAGCTGGCGCTGATGAACCCGGGCGGCATCCGCTCCGACCTGGTCTTCAAGGCGTCCGGCAGCGAGGGCGACGGCGTGGTGACGTACGGCGAGGCCTTCACGGTCCAGCCGTTCACCAACATGATGAACGTCGTGGACCTGACCGGAGCACAGCTCATCACCACGCTCCAGCAGCAGGTCAGCGGCGTGAACGAGGCGTCCCCGAAGATCCTCCAGGTGTCGGAGGGCTTCACCTACACCCTCGACCTGACGAAGACCGGGGCCGCCCGGATCGTCGTGGACTCGGTGAAGCTGAACGGCGAGGCGATCGACCCGTCGAAGACCTACCGGGTCGCGATGAACGAGTTCCTCGCGGGCGGCGGTGACGGCTTCTCGGTCCTGAAGGAGCACACCAACAAGCTGGTGGGCGCGTCCGATCTGGACGTCTTCAACGCCTACCTGGCGGCGAACTCCTCGGCCGGAGCGCCGATCGCGCCGCCGAAGGCCGACCGGATCACGGTCGTGCAGTAGGAGGGGAGTCTGTGGGGCGGTGGGCCGGCGGGCCCACCGCCCCACCGGCATTTCCAGGGTGCTCGACGAGGCTTCCCGGACCCCGGCAGGGGCGGTTTTCGGCCGGTCCGGACCCGCGTCCGCTGTTCGCTGTCCCGGCTCTGGCGCCTTTTGTCGTGGCCGCGTCATACTCCGCGCCATGGACCGACGGAGATTCCTCGTGGGCGCTGCGGCCATGTCCGCCACCGCCCTGATCGGCGCCCCCCACGCCGCCGCGGCACCGCGTCGCACCCTGTCCGCCCAGGACTGGATGGCCGGCGCCGCCGACTCGACCCCCCTGCAACGACTGACGATTCCAGGGACCCACGACTCGGGCGCCCGCTTCGGCGGGCCGTGGAGCGAGTGCCAGAACACCACCATCGCCCAGCAGCTCGACAGCGGTATCCGCTTCCTCGACATCCGGTGCCGGGTCACCGGCGGTTCGTTCGCCATCCACCACGGCCCGTCGTACCAGAACATGATGTTCGGGGACGTCCTCGTCGCCTGCCGCGACTTCCTCGCCGCGCACCCCTCGGAGACCGTGCTGATGCGGGTGAAGCAGGAGTACTCCCAGGACAGCGACGCGACCTTCCGAGGGATCTTCGACGACTACCTGGACAACCGCGGCTGGCGTCCGCTGTTCCGGATCGGCGACGGCATCCCGGCACTGGGTGAGTCGCGCGGCCGGGTCGTGCTCCTCGGGGACAACGGCGGACTGCCCGGCGTCCGCTACGCCGACGGCGCGCTGTTCGACATCCAGGACGACTGGAACGCCCTGCCGAACCCCAAGTACTCGAAGATCGAGGCCCATTTCCGCAAGGCCGTGCAGCAGCCGGGGAAGCTGTTCGTCAACTACGTGAGCACGTCCGCGTACCTGCCGCCGCGCTGGAACTCCGACGACCTCAACCCCCGGGTCCACTCCTTCATCGACGGCTCGGAGGCGAGCGGCTGGCGCGGACTGGGCATCGTCCCGATGGACTTCCCCAACACCAGGGCGGGGCTCGTCGACTCACTCGTCCGCCACAACGGCTGACAGAAGGGGGCGGAGGCCGGCGCGGACCGCGGCGCTCGCGCCGTCCTCAGGACGAGGGCGTGGGCGTCGCCGAGGGCGGCGAGCTGGCGGGTGCGGGCGGCGGCGGGGTCGAGGCGCCCGGCACCCGGATCGTCACACGCGTGCCGCCCTCGGCAGCCGCCGTCAGCGCGATCTCGCCGCCCGCCTGCCGGACCGTACGCGCGACGATCGACAGCCCCAGGCCGGAGCCCGGCAGCGACCGTGCCGAGGGCGAACGCCAGAAACGTTCGAACACAAGCGGAAGCTCCTCCGGGCGCACGCCCGGCCCGTGGTCGCGCACCGTGAGTTCACCCCCGCGCAGCCCCACCTCGACCTCGCCACCGGGCGGGGAGAACTTCACCGCGTTGTCCAGGACGTTGACCAGCGCCCGCTCCAGGGCGGCATGGTCGGCACGCACGTACCAGGGCTCCAGAGCGGTCGAGAAGGTCAGTTCGGGACCCCGCAGCCGCACCCGGTCCAGGGCGGCCTGCGCGATCTCGTGCAACGCCACGACCTGCACCTTCGCACCCGCGCCCGCATCGGGCCTGGACAGCTCCTGCAGATCGCCGATGAGCGCGGCCAGTTCGGTCATCTGCGCCTTGACGGAGGCGAGCAGTGCCCGGCGGTCGTCCGGCGGGATCGCCCGGCCGGTCTCCTCGCTCCGGGCGAGCAGCTCGATGTTCGTGCGCAGCGAGGTCAGCGGCGTACGCAGCTCGTGACCGGCGTCGGCGATCAGCTGCTGCTGAAGATCGCGCGACGAGGCCAGCGCGGCGGTCATCGCGTTGAACGACCTCGAAAGCCTGGCGATCTCGTCGTCCCCGTCGACGGGGATGCGCACGCTGAGGTCCTCGGTGCGGGCAACGTGCTCGACGGCGCCGGTCAGTTCGTCCACCGGCCGCAGCCCGGCCCGCGCGATCCACGCCCCGGCCGCCCCCGAACCGAGCACCCCGGCGCCGGCCACCAGCGCCAGCACCACTGTCAGATCGCCGAGCGTGTCGTCGACCTCGCTCAGGGGGCGGGCGACGATGACCGCGCCCGCGTAGCCGTCGATGGGGTAGGTGAACACCCGGTACTCGGAGCCGTCGGAGGCGGTCGCGTCGTGGAAGGACGAATCGGACCGGCCGTCCGCGACGTCGATGTCGGCCTCGGTGACCTCGACCGACTGCTCGCCGAGTACGACACAGCTGTTCCCCTCACGGTCCAGCAACTGGATCGTCGATCTGAAGGGGTTGGTGTCCGGTCCGCTCGGCGTCGCCCTGCGGCACTGGCCCGACGGGTCGACGAAGACGAGCACCTGGCGGGGCGGCAGCCGGTTCGCGCTCAGCGCGTTGTCCAGCGAGTCCACGAGCGCGCTGCGCACCACGAGCCAGCAGATGCTCGCCGCCGCCGCCACGGCGACCGCCACCGCCGTCGCCACCAGCAGTGCCAGGCGCGACCGCAGGGGCAGCGCGCGGAACCTGTTCGTCACTCCGCGCCGCCCGTGCGCAGCGCGTACCCCACGCCACGCACCGTGTGGACCAGGCGCGGCTCGCCGGCCGCCTCCGTCTTGCGCCGCAGGTACATGACGTACACGTCCAGCGAGTTGGAGCTCGGCTCGAAGTCGAAGCCCCAGACGGCCTTGAGGATCTGCTCGCGGGTGAGCACCTGGCGCGGGTGGGCGAGGAACAGCTCCAGCAGCGTGAACTCCGTACGGGTCAGTTCCACCCGGCGGGTGCCGCGGGTGACCTCGCGGGTCGCCGGATCCATCCGCAGATCGGCGAAGGACAGCACGTCCTCCTCCGCGTTCGCCGCGCCGGCGCCCGTCGCGTACGAGCTGCGCCGCAGCAGCGCGCGGATACGGGCGAACAGTTCGTCCAGCTCGAACGGTTTCACCAGATAGTCGTCCGCGCCGGCGTCGAGTCCGGTGACGCGGTCGCCCACCGTGTCGCGGGCCGTGAGCATCAGGATCGGCACGGTCGATCCGGTCGAACGCAGCCGGCGGGCCGCGGTCAGACCGTCCATACGGGGCATCTGGATGTCCAGCACGATCAGATCGGGGGCGTACGCCTGCGCGCGGGCGAGGGCGTCGACGCCGTCGACGGCGACCTCCGTGTCGTAGCCCTCGAACGCGAGGGACCGCTGGAGCGCCTCGCGCACGGCGGGCTCGTCGTCGACGATCAGGATGCGCTCGCGCTCGCCTTCAGTCATGGACCAAGCCTCGCACGCGATCAGTTGCCGCCGCCGGAGCGCAGGCTGTCCAGGTCGGCCTTGACCGTGTCGACCGGGATCGCGAAGCCGAGGCCGACGCTGCCCGCGGTGGAGCCGGTGGCGGAGCTCGGGGAGTACATGGCCGAGTTGATCCCGATGATCTCGCCGTCCATGTTGATCAGGGCGCCGCCGGAGTTGCCGGGGTTGAGGGAGGCGTCGGTCTGGATCGCCTTGTAGGTGGTCGTCGAGTCACCGGTGTCGCCGTTGAACTGCTGTCCGCCGAACTCGAAGGGCCAGCCCTGACGCGGGTCCTGCTGCGGCTGCCGCTCCTCGTCCTTGGCCACGGTCACGTCCCGGTCGAGCGCGGAGACGATGCCGCTGGTCACGGTGCCCGTCAGGCCCTCGGGGGAGCCGATCGCCACGACCTCGTCGCCGACCTTCACCTTGCTCGAGTCGCCCAGCGAGGCGGCCTTCAGACCGGACGCGCCCTTGAGCTTGATCAGGGCGAGATCCTTGTCGGGGTCGGTGCCGAGGACGTCGGCCTCGTACGTCTTGCCGTCGCTGAGCCGCACCTTGACGGTCGAGGCGCCGGAGACGACGTGGTTGTTGGTGATGATCTCGCCGTCCGAGGTGATGATCACGCCCGAGCCGGTGGACCGGCCGCTGTTCGAGGCGGCGCTGATCTCGACGATGCTCGGGGAGACTGCCTGGGCGACACCGGCGACAGTTCCCTTGCTGCTGGTGGAGACGTTGGTGCCGGTGGCGACGGAACCGCCGCCCGTGCTGCCGCCGGCGTCGCCCGCGAGCTCACCGATGAGCGCGGAGGTGCCGCCCCCGACGGCCGCGGCGACGATCGCGACGGCGGCGATCAGGGCGACCGGGCGCTTGGCCCGTGCGCGAGGCGCCGCGGCGGGGGTGGGTGCCGGGGTGGCAGCGGGAGCGGCGCCGGGGAGGGGCGCGTAGTGCGGGGGCGGCGGGTAGTGAGGGGCGTCGTCGCCGTCGGCGTCGTGGCGGAAGTAGTGGCTCATGGAAACGACTGTCGGCGACGTTGATGAGAACAGTCTGAGGTGCCGCTGAGAAGCCCGACAGAACCGTGTATGCCCCATATAAGGCTGCGAAGCAGCCCGGCTGGTGACCTCGAACTCCCCCTACGGTCTGGCGGCCGTGGGAGGTGCCCCCACCAAGGGCCGCCAGCCGTAGGGGCCACCGCGCGAAGCGCGGTACGCCGCCCCACAGGGCGGCACCGGGGCCGGGGGCCGCACCGGTTGGAGAGGGGGCGGGCAGGGGGACGCGGCACCGCGCGGCGGTCACGCCCCCGTCGCGCTACTCCGCGGGATCGCACCCGCAGGACCGGCGGATGACCAGCCCGGACGGGAACAGCTTGACCCGCTCGCGCCGTGATCCCGCCACCCGCAGACCGTCGTCGAGCACCAGGTCCACCGCCGCGCGGGCCATCGCCGGCCGGTCGGACGAGATCGTCGTCAGCGGCGGGTCCGTCAGCGCCGCTTCCTTGACGTCGTCGAAGCCCGCCACCGCCAGCTCGCCCGGTACGTCGATCCGCAGTTCCCGTGCCGCCCGCAGCACACCGAACGCCTGGTCGTCCGTCGAACAGAAGATGGCCGGCGGCCGGTCCGGTCCCGCCAGCAGCTTCAGCGCCACCTGGTAGGCGTCGTACCGGTTGTACGGGGCCTGGAAGAGGCGGCCGTCCACCGACCGGCCCGACTCGAGCATCGCCCGGCGCCAGCCCTCCACGTGGTCGGCGACCGGGTCGCCGACCGCGGGGGTCGACTCGACGCCGCCGAGACAGGCGACGTACTCGTGGCCGTGCTCGAGAAGGTGCCGGGTCGCGAGCTGCGCACCGCCGATGTCGTCCGTGACGACGGCGACGTCGTCGATCGCCTCGGGACGCTCGTGCAGCAGCACCACCCGCGCGTCCCACGCCTCGATCTCCGCCGCGGCCCGCTCGCTGGGGCCCTGGCTGACGAGGATCAGGCCGGATACGCGCATTCCGAGGAAGGCCCGCAAATAATGGACCTCACGCTCGTCGCGGTAGTCGGAATTGCCGACGAGGACCATTTTCCCGCGCTCGGCCGCGGCCTGTTCGACCGCGTGGGCCATTTCCGCGAAGAACGGCTGCCGGGCGTCGGGAACGATCATGCCTATGAGGTCGGTGCGCCGGGACGCCATCGCCTGGGCGACCCGGTCGGGCCGGTAGCCCAGCTCTTTGATCGCTGCGAGTACCCGCTCGCGCGTGGCCGGGGCGACCGGCCGGGGTCCGTTGTTGATGACGTAACTGACGACCGCGGTCGAAGTCCCCGCCAGTCGCGCCACATCGTCCCGCGTCACCTTGGCCACGCGCGAAGTCTACGCGTGGTGACCTACCTCTGGGCAGGCCGTACGGCTGCTTCCTTCACCGCGGGGGTGTCATCCGTACGGGCTACGGCTTCCGCGGCCTTCGCCTTGGCCCCTTCCGCTCCGCGTTCGACCTTCTCCGGCACGACGAACCGGTAGCCGACATTCCGGACGGTTCCGATGAGGGACTCGTGCTCGGGGCCGAGTTTGGCGCGCAGCCGCCGCACGTGGACGTCGACCGTGCGCGTGCCGCCGAAGTAGTCGTAGCCCCAGACCTCCTGCAGCAGCTGCGCCCGGGTGAAGACCCGGCCGGGGTGCTGTGCGAGGTACTTGAGCAGCTCGAACTCCTTGAAGGTCAGGTCCAGGACCCGGCCCTTCAGCTTGGCGCTGTACGTCGCCTCGTCCACCGACAGGTCACCGTTGCGGATCTCCATCGGGGAGTCGTCGGAGGTGATCTGCTGACGGCCGGTCGCGAGCCGGAGTCGTGCCTCGACCTCTGCCGGTCCGGCGGTGTCGAGGAGTACGTCGTCGATGCCCCAGTCGGCGGTGATGGCCGCGAGGCCGCCCTCTGTGACGACCAGGATCAGGGGGCAGCCCGGTCCGGTGGACCGCAGGAGCTGGCACAGCGACCGCACCTGCGGCAGATCGCGGCGGCCGTCCACGAGGATCACGTCGGCACCGGGGGTGTCGACCAGGGCCGGCCCCTCGGCGGGGGCGACCCGTACGTTGTGCAGGAGCAGTCCGAGGGCGGGGAGCACCTCCGTCGACGGCTGGAGGGCATTGGTCAGGAGCAGCAGAGAACTCATCGCGTCACACCTGCTCTGATCGTCCGGTGTACGGCGTGCCGGTTTCGCTCGTCGGGTCGCTCGTCCATGACGTCGGTTCCTCCTCGGTCCCTGCGAGGACGTGCACTGCTTCGTACGGCGGCTCTCTCACGCCCGAGAGAGCTTTGTGAGCCTTTGTTCACCAGCCTGTAACAACGGCCGGAAAACACAAAAGGACCCGGGGGCTGCGTTGCCCGGATCCTCTGCCCAGCAGAATAGCCCACTCGAGTTCCGCCGGAGAGGTTCGATTTCACACTGCGGATGTATCAAGGATCACTCCAGGGCCCCGGCAGGCAACTTTCACGGCACGCGGGAGATGCCGCGTTGCGACACACCGCGCCGTACGGCTCACGGATGCATGAGGGGCGCACGGAGGCGCGTACGGACTCGGCCGAGGCGTTGCCGCGCCGCCTGGGGGACCGGCTCACCGGGCGATGGACCATCATGGTGAGCGGCGCGCACATGAACGAGAGGAGTGCCGCTATGGCAGCGGGAACCATCCGCTACTGGGCCGCGGCCAAGGCGGCGGCCGGTATCGCGGAGGAGCCGTACGCGGCGGGGACGCTCGCGGAGGCGCTCGACGCCGTGCGCGAGCGGCACCCCGGGGAGCTGACGCGCGTACTGCGACGGTGTTCGTTCCTCGTCGACGGCGACCCCGTGGGGACGCGCAGTCATGAGACCGTACGGCTGGCCGAGGGCGGCACGGTCGAGGTGCTCCCGCCGTTCGCAGGAGGGTGAACCGCACAGCATGAGCAGCAGCGATCAGCAGTACCCGTACGGGCAGTCGCCGTACCGGCCGCCTCACGAGGACCCGTACGGGCAGCAGCCGCTGCGGGACGCCGACGAGACGCAGACCTGGCAGGGCGAGACCTGGGACACCCAGTACCAGCCGGTCGTCCCGCCTGCGGCGCAGTCCGCACCGGGCGCACCGGCAGCGGCGTACGGGCAGCCCGCGCCGTCCACCGGCGGGTACGGGCAGCCGGTGTCGCCTGCCGGCCAGGCGTACGGGCACGACGCACCGCATTCCGGCCGGTCGTACGGACAGGACGCGTCGTCCGCTCCCGGCATGACGCACTGTGCGGCGTCGCACGAGTCCTCCGGCCACGGCGTGGACGAGACGGCGTATCTCGCGCCTGTCGCGCCCGCCCCGCCCACCCCGTCCTTGTCGCAGCCGCTGCCGCCGGAGGCTCCCTTCCGGGGCCCCGCCACCGGCCACGGCACCGCGGTGACCGCGGGAGGGGGACCGGCCGCCGGGCAGTCGTACCCGCCGCAGAACACGGCGGGCGCGGGTGCTGCCCCCGCGTACGGGACCGGTGCGAGCGCCGTCGGCGCGCCGACGGGCGCACCGGCTCACGCGGCCCCGGCCGACGTGTCCGCACCCTCCCTGAGCACCACCGGGTACAGCCCGCCCACCGTCGGCGGCAACACCCGGATCACGGACGCGCAGCGTGCCCGCGCCGAGGGCCGATCGCCGATCATCGCTCCCGGGATGCAGCCCGCCGGGCTGACCGCCGTACTCGCTCTGCTGCTCGCCGGCGGCGCGGCCGTCGGCCCGTACGCACTGCTGGTACCGCTGGTGCTGCTCCAGGCGGTCACGGCGGCCGGCTGGTTCCGGCTCAACGGCATGTGGCCCGCGCGGCAGGGCATCGCCCTCGCCTTCCTCGGCGGCCTCGCCGCCGACGCGGCGCTCCTCGCGTCCGGTGACGGGAACGGGCCGGCCGCGATCATCGGCACGCTCGGCGTGTGGGTGCTGCTCACCGTCGTGCTCCAGCTCCGCAGCCACGCGGGCGCCGACGAGCGCATGTACGGGTTGATGGCGACGGTGGTCTCCGCGGCCCTCGCCATTCTCGCGACCGGTCATCTCGTCGCCGCCGGCGACGCGGTGGTCGTCGGTGCGGCGGCCGTCGCCGTGGCCGTGCTCGCCCGTGCGCTGCCGCTCGGCGGTGCCGTCTCCGTCGTGCTGTCCCTGGCCGCGGCGGCCGGCGCAGGTGTCGCGGCGGGCGGGCTCACCGGCATCGGCTCCGACGGCGCGCTGCTGGGCCTCGCGGCGGGCGGATGCGCGTTGATCGGTCTGCGGGTCGCGAGCTACGACTACCCCTCCCGCTTCGTACACATGACGGCGGGTGTGGCGCTTCCGCTGACCGCGGCGGCTCCCGTCGTCCACCTGCTCGGCCGCGCGCTCTCCTGAGGCGTGGGCGTGGGCGTGGGCGGGGGTGGCCGGGGCGGGTCGGCGTGGCCGGGCAGGTGGCCGGGCAGATTCGGAACCATCGGCGTCCGCCGGACGTCGATCATTGCGCAGGCGTCGTCCGGACTGATTCGGGCTCAACGGGCGTCCGTGGCCAGACAGGGTGGGGGACACCGAACACATGCGTGCACTGCGAATACTGATCGTCATCGCCGTCGTCCTGGGTGGCCTCTTCGTGGCCGCGGACCGGCTCGCGGTGGGCATCGCCGAGTCGGAGGCGGCTGAGCGGATCAAGGTCCAGGAGGGGACGGCCGACTCGACGGCGGTCTCCATCAAGGGCTTCCCGTTCCTGACGCAGGCGATGGCCAAGGAGTTCGACGAGGTCGAGATCAAGCTCGCCGGCATCGAGACCAGCGCGGCGGGCCGGCCGGTGCGGATCGCCGAGATGACCGCGGACCTCTTCGACGTCCGCGTCGGCGAGGAGTACTCGAGCGCCACGGCCGCCCGCGCGGAGGGCACCGCACGCATCACCTACGCGGACCTCACCAGCGCCGCGGACGACGGTGTGACCGTCGCCTACGGCCAGAACGGCAAGGTGAAGGTGACCGGTTCGGCCGTGCTGCCGATCGTCGGGAAGGTCACGCGCAGCGTCGTGTCGACCGTGAGCATCGTCGGCGGCGACACCATCCGGGTCCGCGCCGACAAGGTCCCTGGTGAGGGCATCCCCGGCCTCGAGGGCGAGGTCCGGAAAAAGACCGACTTCGACCGGAAGCTGGGCGGACTGCCGACCGGTCTGAAGATCGAGAAGGTCGAGGCCCATCCGGACGGGATAGTGATCACGGTCACCGGCAAGGACGTCGCGCTGGCAGGCTGAGTGCGGGGGCGCGGCCGAATGGTGAGACAGGTGTGTCCGCTGAGCAGGAAGAGCAGTGGCGCAGGTCACCTCCGGGGCCCCGGCGGGGGTGCCGCACCCTCTTCGCGTATCACATAATGGATGATCGTGTCTCAACATACGACACGCCGGTGACATGACGCCCGACTCGTCCCTACGATCGGTCCCATGAAGCAGCGACAGGCGGATCTCACGAAGCGGCGGGCAGTAGACCTGTGCCGCGTCGCCGCCATGCTCTGTCGCACTGTCTGAGCGGGTGCACTGCCCCCGTATCCCTGGCCCTTCGACCTCTGTCGGGGCCGCCCCGTGCTGATCGGCGCGCCTTCCGCGTACCCGCACATCTTTCGCGCATCACCCCCGCGCACCACCGCCGCACACTGCCCCGGAGGAGAAGAATCATGAGCCGCAGCGACGTCCTGGTAGACGCCGACTGGGTCGAGGCCCACATCGACGACCCGAAGGTCGTCATCGTCGAGGTCGACGAGGACACCTCGGCGTACGACAAGAACCACATCACGAACGCGATCCGGATCGACTGGACCAAGGACCTCCAGGACCCGGTCCGCCGTGACTTCGTCGACCAGGAGGGCTTCGAGAAGCTTCTGTCGGCCAAGGGCGTCGCCAACGACTCCACCGTCGTCCTCTACGGCGGCAACAACAACTGGTTCGCGTCCTACGCCTTCTGGTACTTCAAGCTCTACGGTCACGGCGACGTCCGTCTGCTCGACGGCGGCCGCAAGAAGTGGGAGCTCGACTCCCGCGACCTGGTCGCCGAGGTGCCGGTCCGTGAGGCGACCGAGTACAAGGCCAAGCCGCAGGACCAGTCCATCCGCGCCTACCGTGACGACGTCGTCGCCGCGATCGGCAACCTGAACATCGTGGACGTCCGGTCGCCCGACGAGTTCAGCGGCAAGCTGCTCGCCCCCGCGCACCTCCCCCAGGAGCAGTCGCAGCGCCCCGGCCACGTGCCGAGCTCCCGCAACATCCCGTGGTCGAAGAACGCCAACGACGACGGCACCTTCAAGTCCGACGACGAGCTCAAGGCCCTCTACGAGGACGAGCAGGTCGACCTCTCGAAGGACACCATCGCCCTGTGCCGCATCGGTGAGCGCTCCGCGCTGACCTGGTTCGTCCTGCACGAGCTGCTCGGCGTCGAGAACGTCAAGAACTACGACGGCTCGTGGACCGAGTACGGCTCCCTCGTCGGCGTGCCGATCGAGCTCGGCGCCAACAAGTAATCCGCCCGACCTTTTCCTAGGAGTGCAGCATGTGTGGAGCGCAGGCCGGCGGCCCCGACGCCTCGACGATCAAGCCCGGTGAGACCACGATCCAGGGACAGGTGACCCGCGACGGCGAGCCGGTGACGGGCTACGTCCGTCTGCTGGACTCGACCGGCGAGTTCACCGCCGAGGTCCCGACCTCGGCGACCGGACAGTTCCGCTTCTACGCGGCGGAGGGCACCTGGACCGTGCGCGCGCTCGTCCCGGGTGGCACGGCGGACCGCACGGTCGTCGCGCAGACGGGCGGCCTCGCCGAGGTCGCGATCGCCGTCTGACTTTCCTGACCGGCCCGAGGGCCGCACCTCCTGGGGGTTGGACGCTTACCGGGAACGAGGTGCGGCCCTCGGGTCGTGTCCGGGCTCGCGCCCGCGCACGGCCGTTCGCGGGGCGGCGCGCCCGTCGTACGCTGGAGGTATGTACGCCCGGCGTCGTCACGCCTACTTCCTGCTGATGGGCGGCTGTCTCGTCCTCTTCGTCTCCGCCTGGGCAGTGGTGCGGCTGTGGTCCGTCCCCGTGGCGGTCGGCATGTGCGTCGTCGCCATGGTGCTCCCGCCGGTCGCCGCGATCGTCGCGAACCGGCGGGGTCCCGACGACCGCTGGTGGGACGAACCTCCCGCTGAGCCTCGTCAGAGAGACGCCCCCACCGGCGATCCGCAGTCCGACGAGTGGTGGGACGAGCTCGACGGCAGGCGCCGGCCGCACCAGTGAGGCGGCCCGGAGACCGGCGACGCCCGCTCAGTAGACGAGTGCCTGCACGCCGTCCGGCATGATCTCGCTGACGAACACCTGCGCGCCGGCGATCCGTACGCCCTCGAGGGTGTCCTTCTCCGTGATGTCGCGGCGCGCCGCGCACTGGCTGCACAGGGTGACGAGCCCGTTCGCCTGGATCGACTCGATGAGCTCGGGAAGCGGCGCGGCGTGCGGCAGTTCGAACTCCGCGGCCCGTCCGGGCAGCGCGAACCACGCGGACTCCCCGGTCAGCCAGAGCGAGACCTCCACACCGCTGGCCGCCGCAACGGCCGCGACCGTGAACGCCTGTGAGCAGCGCTCGGGCGCGTCGGCGCCGGCGGTCACCTTGATCACGAGCTTGTTCGCCATATGCAGAACTGTAATGCGCGCTGTTACAACCCCGATCGGTCCCCGCGGGTCAGTTGTGTGCGCGGATACGGAATCCACGCCTCAGGGCTTGTGGGGGGACCCTCTTGGATACGCAGGACAACAAGGTGCCGCAGGACGCGGCACCTGACACACCACCGGCGTCGGAGCCGGTGGCGGTGGCGGTGGTCACCGAGCCGGTGGTCGCCGACGAGCGGGCAGCCACCGCGGAGCCGGCCGGTCCGGTGACGCGCGTACCCCGCCGCCGCGGCCGTACCGCGCTGCTGATCGCTGTCGCCGCGGTGCTCGGCGTGGTGGCGGGGACGGCCACGGGTTACGCCGTGCAGTACCACCGCGACCCCACGCCGCTGCCGGCTCTCTCGCAGCCGGAGATCAGGACCCCGAAGCCCGTCCCGGCGAGCGCCGACACCACCGCCAGGGCGGTCTCGGTGAACCGCTGGGTCAAGACCGACGGCGATCTACGCCAACTGCTGCTCCCACGCCCCAAGGGCGCGAAGAAGGAGCAGGACGTCGAGCTCGAGGACCTCTACTCCTTCGCGACCTGGTTCGAGGAGGAGAGCCACATGTTCGAGGACCTGGCGGTGAACGACTTCCGCCGGGCGGCGACCGTCAGCTGGTCGAAGGGCGGAAAGGTCCACGTCGACATCAGCCTGGTGCAGTTCCGCGAGACCACGGAGATCAACGCGGAACGCTTCGGCGAAGGCCAGCAGGCGTATCTGGACGAGGACGACTGGGCGGGCAACGAGGGCGAGCCCATGCCTGGCAGCGCCAACGGCCGCACCTACGTCTTCGACGAACCCCATCGGGAAGCGGGGTACGAGCCCCTCTACCAGGGCCGGGCCGTGGCCTGGCGTGGCGACATCGTGATGATCATCGAGTACGCGAACAACTCGGGACCGGTCGACGAGAAGGACCTGAAGTCGCTCGCCAAGCGTCAGTTGGAGCGACTGTGACCGAGCCGACCGAACCGACCACGCAGGCCGAACCGACCGTGCAGGCCGAACCGACCGTGCAGGCCGGAGCTACCGAGCCGACCGAGCCCACCGCGCAGCCGGCGGCGACCCCCGGCGCACGCCGGCGACGCGTGCCGGTCGCCCTCGTGGCCACGACCGTGAGCCTGGCTCTGCTCGGCGGGGCGGGTGCCTGGGGCTGGTCGGCCGTGAAGCGCGCCGACCGCAGCGCGCCCACCGTCATCTGGGCGGAGCCCGCCGAGCACCCGAAGCCGGATCTCCCGTCGGCGGAGCGTTCCGGACTGGGCGCCCAACTCCTTCCTCTGGACGTCCCCTACGTGGCGGGCCCAGACGTCGACGAGTACGGCAACGACAGCTCGATCGGCGCCGCGCGCGCCGTCGCACTGCTCAAGCAGGGGTCGCGCGGTCTGCCGACCGCGCAGCGCAAGCGGCACGACAAGGCCGTCGAGAAGCTCCGAATCAAGGGCATCGCCGCTCGCAGCTACCGCGACATCGACGGAAAGTTCGTCGTGGAGACCCGGCTGGCGCAGATGGAGAACGCCAAGGCGGTGGGCGACATGGCCGAATTCCAGAAGGCCGTGACCGACGCGCTCGGCGTGTTCCGGAAGGGCCCGAAGATCAAGGGCCATCCCGAGGCCGCGTGCCATGTGCTGCCCGGCGACGACGGCCTGGAGCTGGACGCCATGATCTGCACGGGCCACGTGGGCGAGATCCTGGTGACCACGTACACGTACGGCACGAAGTCGCTGCCCACCGGGACCGTCGCGTCCATGTTCCGCGAGCAGCTCGACCGCATCGCTTCGCCCGGGGAGTCCGTGTGACCGACCAGAACATCCTTGCCACGACACCCGAGCCCGCGGCCGGTTCCGGGACCACCACGGTCGCGGAACCGTCCGAGTCGCAGGCGCTCTCCACTTCTCCCGAGCCGGAGGCGCCCCAGGCGCCCGCGGCGCCGCGGGACCGGCGGAAGCTGAGGGCCGCGCTGCGGTGGACGGCCGCCGTGCTGGTCTTCGCCGCCGCCGGCACCGGTACCGCGTACGGCATCGTCTCCCAGGAGCGCACCGACGTGCCCGGTCTGTCCACGGTGAGCGACGGACGATGGGACTATCCCGGGCTCGCCAAGCCGACGCTGCCGCCCGGCGCGCCGCTCCCCTTCGTGGAGCGGAACCCCGGCGAGGTCCACTACGCGGACTTGGAGCAGCTGCTGCTTCCGATGCCGGCGGGCGGCAGGCCGGACCCGTCCCTGCGCGGCGAGCGCAGTCGGGTGCCGGTCGACCGGTACCTGCGGGAGTACGCGGAGGACAGCCGGGTGGACCTGCGTGACCACCTCACCGAGGGCGGCCTGCGCCACATCGCGGCACGCGGCTGGTCGATGCCGGACGGCACCTCGGCGCGGATCTTCCTGCTTCGCTTCCACACGTCGGCACTGGCCGGCCACTACTTCCGCGCTCAGCTCGGCGGTGCGCCGGACACGATGGTCCGACTGGCGGACGTCGAGGAGATGTCCTCGTACGACGAGGGGTACGGCAGCGACGCCAAGGTGGCCTCCACCGAGCGCTACGTGTACGACGAGGCCGCGCCCCGTGGGCCCGTCCATGTCAGGCACGCGTACGTGACAGCCGGCGACACCGTCGCCCTGGTCGTGGTCTCCGGGAAGGGCACGGCCCCGCTCGTGCCGTTCCACCAGACCGTGATTCTGCAGAACCAGCTGCTCGGCTGACGCGGACCTCACGGAACGGGCGGCACCCCGGCCCACTAAGCTGGGGTGCGGCCCGCTTTCGCCTTCACGCTCATTCGAGGAGCACCCCGTGATCGTTTTCTTCGAAGCTCTGCTGATTCTGGTCTGCGTCGGCGTCCTCGCCTTCGCCGGTCTGACCGTGAAGAAGCTGTACCAGGGCCAGCGGTAGTCACACCCGCCCCGCACCACTCGACACCCTAGAGATCGACAGAGCTGCTCATGATCGAGATCCCGTCCGACCTGAACCCGGACCTCGTCCCCCTCGCGTTCCTCCTCGGGACGTGGGAAGGCGCGGGCGTCTCCGACTTCCCCGGCGCCGAGAAGTGCAACTTCGGCCAGTCCGTGACCTTCAGTCACGACGGCCGGGACTTCGTCGAGTACGTCTCGCACTCCTGGGTCCTCGACGCGGAGGGCAACAAGGTCAGGCCGCTGGAGAGCGAGAGCGGCTACTGGCGCATCGACAAGGACCGCAAGGTCGAGGTCGTCATGGTCCGTGACCAGGGCATCGTGGAGATCTGGTACGGCGAGCTCGCCGACCAGAAGCCGCAGATCGACCTGGTGACCGACGCCGTCGCGCGCACCGCGGCCTCCGGCCCCTACAGCGGCGGCAAGCGACTGTACGGCTACGTCAAGAGCGATCTGATGTGGGTGGGCGAGAAGGCGACCCCCGAGGTGCCGCTCCGCCCGTACATGTCGGCGCACCTCAAGAAGGTCGTCACGCCCGAGCAGGTCGAGTCGTGGGCCAAGGACCTCGGCGACCTCCCGGACGACGGCATCGCCTTCTTCAAGTAGGCCCGGTCCGAGGAGGACCTTCTTCGGGAGTGGGCCCGCTCTTCGCGGCAGGTGCCCGTACGGGGCGGGCCCTGCTGCCTACACTGGGGGCGTGGTGAGCACCGACTGGAAGAGCGATCTGCGGCAGCGCGGCTACCGGCTGACCCCGCAGCGCCAGCTTGTCCTCGAAGCCGTCGACACCCTCGAGCACGCCACGCCGGACGACATCCTCGGCGAGGTGCGCAAGACGGCGTCAGGGGTGAACATCTCCACCGTCTACCGGACCCTGGAGCTGCTCGAGGAGCTGGGCCTGGTCTCGCACGCCCACCTTGGGCACGGCGCCCCCACCTACCATCTCGCCGACCGGCACCATCACCTCCACCTGGTCTGCCGGGACTGCACGGACGTGATCGAGGCGGACGTGGAGATCGCCGCGGACTTCACCGCCAAGCTGCGCGACACGTTCGGCTTCGAGACGGACATGAAGCATTTCGCGATCTTCGGCCGCTGCCGGGACTGCACCGCGAAGGCCGCGAACACCGAGTCGTAGGCTGGGTCCATGTCACCGACCAGCCCCCTGTTGTCCCTGCCCGGCGCGGTCCCCGCCGAAGGACGTGACGAAGGGGTCGCCGCGCACTACGGCGACCTGTTCCGCGAGCAGCGCGCCCTCGCCGACGGCAAGGGTTTCGTCGATCTGTCGAACCGCGGCGTCGTCACCGTCAGCGGCGAGGAACGGCTGAGCTGGCTGCATCTGCTGCTCACCCAGCATGTGAGCGAGCTGCCCGCCGGTCAGGCCACCGAGGCGCTGATCCTCTCGGCGAACGGCCACATCGAGCACGCCCTGTACCTCGTGGACGATGGCGAGACGGTCTGGGCGCACGTCGAACCGGGCACGCGCGAGGCCCTCATCGGCTACCTGGAGTCGATGAAGTTCTTCTACAAGGCCGAGGTCGCCGACCGCACCGACGACTTCGCGGTCGTCCACCTGCCCGCGGGGTCCATCGCCGACATCCCCGAGGGCGTCGTCGTACGGGAGACCGCGCACGGCCGCGACCTGTTCCTGCCGCGCGGCGACCTCGAGTCGTTCGCCGCCCGGTCCGGCCCGGCCGCGGGGCTCCTCGCGTACGAGGCGCTGCGGGTGGAGAACCACCGGCCGCGGCTCGGTCTGGAGACCGACCACCGTACGATCCCGCACGAGTTGGGCTGGATCGGCAGCGCGGTGCACCTCCAGAAGGGCTGCTACCGCGGTCAGGAGACCGTCGCGCGCGTCCACAACCTGGGGAAGCCGCCGCGCCGTCTGGTCTTCCTGCACCTCGACGGCAGCGAGGTGCTCCTGCCGGCGTCCGGCACCCCGGTGCGCCTCGCCTCCGAGGGCGAGGAGGGCCGTCAGCTGGGCTTCGTCACGACGTCCGCCCGTCACTACGAGCTCGGGCCGATCGCGCTCGCGCTGGTGAAGCGCAATGTGCCGGTGGACGCAGAGCTGCTGGTGGGCAACACCGCGGCCGCCCAGGAGACGGTCGTCGAGCCGTAACCCCCGGCGCCCGCGGGGGCCGCGGCCTCAGACCTCGATCAGCACCGTGAACGGGCCGTCGTTCGTGAGCGAGACCCGCATCTTCGCTCCGAACCGGCCCGTCTCCACATGCGCGCCGAGCGCCCGCAGCTGTGCCACCACCTCGTCGACGAGAGGCTCGGCCACCGGGCCGGGCGCCGCCGCGTTCCAGGTGGGGCGGCGGCCCTTGCGGGCGTCCCCGTAGAGGGTGAACTGTGAGATCACCAGCAGCGGCGCGGCCACGTCCGAGCAGGACTTCTCATCCTCGAGCATACGAACCGACCATAGTTTCCTGGCCAGTTGGGCGGCCTTCTCCTCGGTGTCCTCGTGGGTGACCCCCACCAGCACACACAGCCCCTCGCCGACGATCTCACCGACGGTCTCCGGTCCGGACTCACCGGGCACCACGACGCTCGCGCCGTCCACCCTCTGTACCACTGCTCGCATACTGAGCAACCTATACGGGCCGTGAGGGCCGCCATTCAGGGCCGAACGGGTGCAGAGCGCCTGCGACGGTACGTATCGGAGTGG
Organism: Streptomyces sp. NPDC003023; assembly: GCF_042888225.1. Classification (NCBI taxonomy): domain Bacteria; kingdom Bacillati; phylum Actinomycetota; class Actinomycetes; order Kitasatosporales; family Streptomycetaceae; genus Streptomyces; species Streptomyces sp. NPDC003023. The sequence continues at coordinate 430,105 of NZ_JBIAPL010000005.1, read as the reverse complement.
CACCATGCACCAAGGCGGTGCACTCCCTCGGCCCTCCGGGCCGGGAAGGACCATGCACCGGTCGAGGGGACGGACACACGCACATGAGCACTTCTGGCGCCGGGCAGTCGCTCGGTCCCGTACCGATCCGGTTGTCGCACGCCGTTCAGCCGGCCCGTACGCCGCGGCAGCGCAGCGGCGCGGAGCTGCCCGAGCACCCGCAGCACGACCTCACCGCCCTGCGCCTGCCCGAACTGCGCACACTGCGCCGTGAGTCGCAGCGGGACGAGGCCGATCTCAGCTACGTGCGGCGGCTGGTCCAGGGCCGGGTCGACATCCTGCGGGCCGAACTGGCCCGCCGCAGCGATCCGGGAGCGGCCGGCACGCCGGTCGTGGACCGGCTGGTCGGCGACCGGCTGTTCCTCGCCGACGCGCCCTCCCTGAGAGGATCCTCCGCACGCCATGTGACGCTCTCCACGCCGCACGGCGAGGAGTACCGGCAACTCGCCTCCGAGATGCTCGACGAGGTCGGTCTCTCCGATCTCGAGGCGCGCACGGACGACGAGCTGCAGTCGGCCATGGGGCGGCTGCTCGGTTACGAGGAGCAGGTCTCGCACCGCCGCCGGCTGCTTCAGGGGACGGCGGATGATTGCAGTGCCGAGATCGCCCGCAGGTACCGTGAGGGCGAAGCACAAGTAGACGACCTGCTCACCTGAGGCGCGACCGGGGCCATCCCGGCCGAGGCGCTCCGTCCGGCGCGGGTCCCCTGTCCCGGAAGGCCGCCGATGTCCCCCTCCGTCTCCTCCGCCACCACCGCCGCACCGACGGCGCCGCCGGTTCTCGCCGAGGTGGTCCGTTCCGGCTTCGTGGAGGGGCACCACAGGGGGTCGCTCGTCGTCCTGGCGGCCGACGGCAGCGTGGAATCGGCGCTCGGCGACCCGTCGCTGCCGGTCTTCCCGCGCTCGTCCAACAAGCCGATGCAGGCCGCTGCCGTGCTGCGCGCCGGTCTCGACCTGGACGGGGAGCGCCTGGCCCTCGCGGCCGCCAGCCACTCCGGCGAGGGCTTCCACCTCGACGTCGTACGCAAGATGCTCGCCGGGCACGGCCTGACGGCGGACGAACTGCAGACCCCGCCGGACCTGCCCCTGGACCCGGTTGAGGCGGAGGCGTACCTCGCCGCCGGGCACGTGCGCGACAAGGTCACCATGAACTGCTCCGGCAAGCACGCCGCCATGCTCGCCGCCTGTGCCGCGAACGGCTGGGACCGCACCGCCTACCTGGAGGCCGCCCATCCGCTCCAGCGGCTGGTCCGCACGGTGGTCGAGGAGGCATCCGGGGAAACGGTCACCGCGGTCGGCACGGACGGCTGCGGCGCGCCGCTGATGGCGATCTCCCTGACCGGGCTCGCCCGCGCCTTCCGCCACTTCGTCCTCGCGGATCCGGGTACGCCGGAGCGCCGTGTAGCGGACGCGATGCGCGCCCACCCCGAGTACGTCGCCGGCACCCGCCGTCCGGACACCTGGCTGATGCGAGAGGTGCCCGGCGCGCTCTCCAAGATGGGAGCGGAGGCGGTGCAGGTGGTGGCACTGGCCGACGGGCGGGCGCTGGCCTTCAAGATCGACGACGGTGCCACGCGGGCACTCGGCCCGGTCATGGCGCGGGTGCTGAGGCTGATGGGTGTCGACTCGCCCGTCGTCGACCGGATCGGACACATGCCGCTGCTCGGCGGGGGCGCCGAAGTGGGCTCTGTCCGGGCGGCCTTCTGAGCGTCTGTGGGCCGGAGGAAAATCCGGATGCGGTGCCCTCGGCCGTGTGTCTAGCGTGTCGGCCATGACCGTCGAAACGCGCCTGATCACCGAGTCCGAGTTCCCCGCCTGGCTCAAGGCGCTCGCCACCGGGTTCCTGCGGCCGCCGGTGGTCACCGACGACGAGGTCGCGGAGCGCCTCACGGGCGTGGACCTCGGCCGTACCAGAGGCGCCTTCGACGAGGGCCGGTGCGTGGCGACGTACCGCTCCTTCGCCCAGCAGCTGACCATGGTCGGCGGTGCCCGGGTGGCGGCGAGCGCCGTCTCGAACGTCACCGTCTCCCCGACGCACCGCCGTCGCGGGCTGCTGAGCCGGATGATGGACGCCGAACTGGCCGAGGCCAAGGAGCGTGGCGAGAGCGTCTCGACGCTGATCGCCGCCGAGTACCCGATCTACGGCCGGTACGGCTACGGCCCGGCCACCACCTTCACCGAGTGGTCCGTGGACGTACCCCGCGCCGGCCTGGACCCGCGCCGGTCGGGACCGGACGACGGGGGACGCGTCGACCTCGTCGACGGCGCGGACGTACGCGAACTGGGCCCGGGGCTGCACCAGCGCCTGGCGGCCACCCGGCACGGCGTGGTGGACCGCGACGAGCGCTGGTGGCGGCTGAACACGGGCGCGGTGCAAGTCCCCTCGATCCCGTGGACGGAGCCGTTCCACGCGGTGTACCGCTCCGCGTCCGGCACCGTCGAGGGGCTGGTGACGTACGTGTCGGACGGCAAGTGGGGCGACGGCAAGCAGCCGTTGTGCACGGCCACGGTGCGGGATCTGATCGCCGTCACCCCGGCCGCCGAGCGCGCGCTGTGGCGTTTCGTATGCTCGGTCGACTGGGTCACCACGGTCCGCTCCGGCTGCCGTGCCCCGGACGACCTGCTGCCCGACCTCCTGCCGGACCCGCGCGCGGCGCGGGTCGTCGCACAGGCGGACCTCCTGTGGCTGCGGATCCTGGACGTCCCCGCGGTACTCGAGTCCCGGACGTACGACGTGCCGACGACTCTCGTCCTCGACGTCCGCGACGCCTCTTCCCTCGCGTCCGGCCGCTTCCGCCTGGAGGCCGGCCCCTCCGGCGCGACATGCACGCCGTCCACCCGGTCGCCGGACCTGACGCTCGACGTGCGCGAACTCGCCACACTCTGCCTGGGCGACGAGTCCGCGACACGCCTCGCGGCGCTCGACCGCCTGGACGAACACCGTCCGGGCGCGGCCGCCCTGGCGGACGGACTGTTCCGCACGGGGCGCCGGCCGTGGTGCCCGGACATCTTCTGAAGGCGTGACCGCCTTTCGCCGAAGGCCGGATACGGCCTGCCTCCGCCCGACGCCGCAGGGCGGACGGTGCTGTTCCGGGCGCGTTGCGGAAGACGGGTGTCAGCGGGGCCCGTCGGTACCGGCCCGATCGCTGCCGAAGGGCACTGGGGCCGGTGCGGCGTCGCGAGTGCGGTGACAGCGTCCGAGTCGCCTGATTCCGGCGGGCGCGGCCGGCCCGAACCGCGGTCCGGTCACGCCGTGCGCCCCCGGAACAGCGCTCCCGACACCCCCACCGCCACTGCCAGGATCCCCGCGCACCAGGCCAGCGCCAGCCAGGGCGCCGAGCCCACCGGCTGGTCGTGGAGGAGACCGCGGAGGGTCTCGATCAGTGGGGTGACGGGCTGGTGGTCGGCGAAGCCGTGGAGCCAGGTCGGCATCGTTTCGATGGGGACGAACGCGCTGCTCGGATACGGCAGGAACATCATGACGAAGGTGAATCCCGCCGCCGCCTCCGGTGTCTTCGCCAGAAGGCCGACCGCGGCCGAGAGCCAGGAGAGCGAGACCAGGAACACGAGGAGGATCCCCGCGGCGGCGAGCCAGGCGGCAGGCGAGGCCGTGGGGCGGAAGCCGATGAGGACACCGGCGCCGAGGACGAGCGTGGTGGAGAGGCAGTTGCGTACGGTGCCGGCCACCACGTGGCCGGCCAGGATCGACGTGCCGCCGACGTCGAGGGAGCGGAAGCGGTCGATGATGCCGCCCTTCATGTCCTCGCTCACGCGGACCGCGGTGCCGGACGAGCCGAAGGCGGCGCACAGGACGAGGATGCCGGGCACGACGTAGTCGATGTACTGCGTACCGGTGTCGATCGCCCCGCCGAAGAAGTAGACGAAGACCAGCATCAGCATGAGCGGCAGCATCATCGAGGTGATGAGGGCGTCGACGTCGCGGCGGTTGAGGCGGAGGCAGCGGCCGGTCATGGTCAGGGCAGGCGTCAGGAAACCGGCGACGCCGGGGGACTCAGACATGGATGGGCTCCTCCTGGGGGCGCGTTCCGGTGCGCGTGATGGACAGGAACACGTCGTCGAGCGTCGTCGTGTGCAGGGAGAAACGGGCCACGTCCCGCCGCTCGGGGTCGATCTCGTCGAGCAGGGCGCGGACGTGGGCGGCCGTGCCGTCCGTCGGTACGCCGAGCGTGAGGGTCTTCGGGTCGCGGTGCACGGCCCGGTCCTCGTGCCGCAGGTAGGCGGCCCGGTCGGTGAGGACGAGATCCAGGCGGTGGCCGCCGACCGTGGCCTTGAGCTGCGCCGCCGTTCCTTCCGCCACCATGCGGCCGCCGTCCATGACGCCGATGCGGTCCGCCAGGCGGTCGGCCTCCTCCAGGTACTGGGTCGTGAGGAACACGGTGGTGCCCCGGTCGGCGAGGTCGCGCACCGCCTGCCACAGCTCCTGACGGCTGCGTGGGTCGAGGCCGGTCGTCGGCTCGTCGAGGAACACGACCTCCGGTTCGCCGACGAGTCCGGCGGCGAGGTCGAGCCTGCGGCGCATGCCTCCGGAGTAGGTCGACGCGAGACGGTGCCCGGCCGCCGCGAGGTCGAAGCGTTCCAGCAGTTCCACGGCGCGGCGGCGAGCCGCCGGACGTGAATGACCGCTGAGGCGGGCCATCATGCGGAGGTTCTCCTCGCCGGTCTGCTTCTCGTCGACCGCGGCGAACTGGCCGGTGAGGCTGATGGCGCGGCGTACCCGGCCGCGGTCGGCGATCACATCGTGTCCGGCGACCCGGGCGTGGCCGGCGTCGGGGGCGGTGAGGGTGGTCAGGATCCGCACGATCGTCGTCTTGCCCGCGCCGTTCGGCCCGAGCAGTGAGAAGACGGTGCCTCGTTCCACCCGTAGGTCGACACCGTCGAGCACGGTCGTTTTTCCGTGGTTCTTGCACAGGCCGTGCGCCTCGACGGCGACGGCGGGCGTCGCGGTGGGCGGTGGCTGGTGAGTGTTCATCTGGTCCTACCCCGTTCTGCGTATGTCATACGCGTTACTGTGTAAGGGTTACGCATTACTAGGATGGGCGTCAAGCCCCGTAGAGCGACGGGCGGAAGACGGCGGCCGGAGGCGGCGGAGGCGATGGCGGGCAACGGACGCAGGCGCGAGCAGGGCGACGCGCGGACCGGTACCGGGTTGCCGGCCGCCATTGAAGCCGCGTGGGGCCTGCGCGAGCGCCCCGGGAAAGGGCCCAAGCCGGGGATCGGCATCGAGCGGATCGTCGCGGCCGCCGTCTCTGTGGCATCCGCGGAGGGCATCGCGGCGGTCTCCATGGGCCGGGTCGCCAAGGAACTCGGCGTCTCCACGATGTCCCTCTACCGGTACGTCGCGGCCAAGGACGAGCTCTACATCCTGATGCAGGAGGCGGCCATCGGTCTGCCTCCGGCGCCCCCGCCCCCCGGAACCGCATGGCGCGAGGCGCTGGCGGCCTGGGCCTGGGCGCAGCGCGAGGTGGTCCACCGGAACCTGTGGGTGCTGCGCATCCCGGTCTCCAGCCCGCCCGCCACCCCCAACTCGGTCGCCTGGTGGGACCGCGGTCTCGCCGCCCTCGAGGACACGGGTCTCGGCGAGGGCGAGAAGATCTCCGTGGTCATGCTCCTCGGCGGTTTCGTGCGCAACGAGGCGCTCCTCATGGCGGATCTGGGCGCGGCGATCGCCGCGAGCGGTCAGACGCCGGAGGTGGTCATGCGCCAGTACGCCGCCACCCTCGAACGCTTCGTCGACCCCGAGCGCTACCCCGCCCTCGCCAGACTTCTGGGGTCGAAGGTGCTGTACGAACCGGACGAGGCGGACTACGAGTTCGTCTTCGGTCTGGAGCGCCTGCTCGACGGCGTGGAAGTGCTGGTCGAAAGGCGCCGCCAGGGCGGTGGCGGTCTGTCCGAGGGAGGCGGGAGGGCGTGAGCGACGTCCGTGGCGCGAGTGGTGTGAGTGGCGCCAGTGGTGGAAGCGGTGTGAGTGGCCGGGGTGGCGGGACAGGGCTGCGTGAGCGCAAGAAGCGCCTGACGTACCGGGCGATCTCCGACGCCGCGATCGCGCTGTTCCTCGAGCGGGGCTTCGACGCCGTCTCCGTCGCCGAGGTGGCGGCCGCGGCGGACGTCTCCAAGCCGACGCTGTTCCGCTACTTCCCCGCCAAGGAGGATCTGGCGCTGCACCGGTTCGCCGACCACGAGGACGAGGCCGCGCGCGTGGTCACGGCCCGGCCGGGCGGGCTCCCGCCGCTCGGGGCGCTGCACCGCCATTTCGTCGACGGTCTGTCGCGGCGCGACCCGGTGACGGGGCTGAACGACGAGGAGGGTGTGCTCGCCTTCCATCGGCTGCTGTACGGAACGCCCAGCCTGGTCGCGCGTCTGTACGCCTATCAGGGCAGGTCGGAGTACGCGCTCGCGGAAGCGCTGCGTGAAGCGGGGGTCGAGTCGCTCCGCGCGCGGCTGGCCGCGGGGCAGATCGTGGCCGTGCAGCGCGTCCTCGCGGAGGAGAACTGGCGCAGGGTCGCGGCGGGTGAGCGGGCGGGAGAGGTCGAACCGGACGCGGTGGCCGCGGCCGACACCGCGTTCGCGCAACTGCGCGACGGCCTGAAGTGATTCCAGGTTAAAAATGTAACTCGGTTACGTTATTCTCGCGGGAATGACGTCACTCGACCATGCCGCCGACCGTGATCTTCCCTCCGGCACCCCTGCGTCCGGCCTCGACCAGAACCTGGCCGGGGAACGCGCCTTCCACGACGCCTGCCGTGCCGCACTGACGGACATGCTCGACGCCGCGGACCATCGCGTCGCCACCGGAGCAGACGTCTCCGCGTCCGGAGCCGACGCGGAGACCCTCGGGTACCAGTTCCGCAGCCACGCCAGAAAGTTGCGCGAACAGCCGCCCGGCCCGCTGTTCTTCGGCCGCCTCGACCACGAGGACGGCCAGAGCCACCACATCGGCCGTCGCCGCGTCAGCCGGCACCCCGCCGACCCGCCGCTCGTGATCGACTGGCGAGCCCCCGTGTCCCGCGCCTTCTACCAGGCCGCGGCCGACGACCCACAGGGTGTGGCCGTCAGGCGACGGTTCGGCTGGGCCCCCTTCAGCAAAGGAGATTCGGCCGACCTGACCGGCCTGGAGGACGAGCGGCTGGGCGAGGGAGAGGCCGCCGCCGCGAGCGCGATCGTCACCGGCGAGATCGAAAGGCCGCGCGTCGGCCCCATGCGTGACATCGCCGCCACCATCCAGCCGGAGCAGGACGACCTCGTACGGGCCGAACCGGCCGCGACCGTCTGTGTCCAAGGGGCGCCCGGCACCGGCAAGACCGCTGTGGGCCTGCACCGGGCCGCGTATCTCCTGTACACGTACCCCGAGCGGATCAAGCGCAGCGGCCTGCTGATCCTCGGCCCCAACCGCACGTTCCTGTCGTACATCTCCGAGGTGCTGCCCGCGCTCGGCGAGATCGACATCCGCCAGTCGACGGTCGAGGAGGAGATCGCCCGGCACGAGGTCCGGGCGTACGACTCCGACAGCGCGGCGGCCGTCAAACACGACATCCGCATGGCCGCCGTACTGCGCCGCGCCCTCTACGCGCGGGTGACGCCGCCCACGGATCCGCTCGTCGTCCCCGACGGCTCGTACCACTGGCGGGTTCCGCTCGACGAACTCGAGCGGATCGTCGAATCGGTGCACCACGAGGCGCCGCCCTACGACGTCGGCCGCGAGCGGCTGCGCAGCCGCACCGTACGGGCCCTGCAACTGCAGGCGGAGCGGCGGGCCGGGCCGAGGGGCGGCGCCTGGGCGCGGAAGGTCGGCAGATCACGGCCGGTCGGCGCGTTCGTGGACGCCGTCTGGCCGAAGGCGCGGCCGGAGGAGGTGCTGGCCGAGGTGCTCACCGACCCCCGGGACCCGCTCCTGACCCCTGGAGAACAGGAATCCGTCCGGTGGTCGCGGCCACCTCGTTCGTACCGGTCCGCGAAGTGGTCCGCGGCCGATCTCGTACTGCTCGACGAGATCGCGGGCCTGATCGAACGCCCCGCCGGCTACGGCCACATCGTCGTCGACGAGGCCCAGGACCTGTCCCCGATGCAGTGCCGCGCCATCGCCCGCAGGGCGTGCTTCGGCTCGCTCACGGTGCTCGGCGACCTCGCCCAGGGCACCACACCGTGGGCGGCCTGGGACTGGCCTCGGCAGCTCGCCCACCTCGGCAGGGACCAGGCGACCGTGGTGGCGCTGACCGCCGGATTCCGGGTGCCGGCCGCGATCGTCGAACTCGCCAACCGACTCGTCGGAGCACTCGGCGTCGACGTACCGCCGGCCCGGTCGATGCGCGGGGACGGTGAACTGACGGTCCGCCGTGTCGACGACATCGTCACGGCCACGGTCGACGCGGTACGCGGGGCGCTGAGACGAGAGGGCTCGGTCGCCGTCATCGCGGCCGGCCGGGACACGGACCGGTTGCGGGCCGCGCTCACGCTCGACCTGCGGGGCGAGCCCCTCGACCGCGTCACCGTGCTGCCCGCGACGCTCGCCAAGGGACTCGAGTACGACCATGTCGTCGTCGCCGAGCCGGCCGCGATCAGCGAGGCGGAGACCCGTGGGCTTCACCGCCTGTACGTGGTGCTCACGCGTGCGGTCTCCCGCCTCGACATTCTCCACAGCAGGCCGCTGCCGCCCGAGTTGCGCGGGGGAGGGTGAGGAGGAGGGCCGGTCCCGAAGGCACCTCCGTGGCCCCGCGGTTCCGTGCCGGGGGCTTCCGTGGTTCTGCGGTTCCGTGCCGGGCGGCTTCCGTGGCCTGCGGTTCCGTGCCGGGCGGGCCGTGGTTCTGCGGTTTCGCGGTTCCGTGCCACGGGGCGGTGGCAGACTCCCCGGATGACTACGACGATCGACGCTGCCGCTGCCGCTGCGGGGAGTTGGAAGCTGGGGGACCTGACGGTCAACCGGCTCGGGTTCGGTGCGATGCGCCTGACGCACAACGCGGACGGCAGCCCGAGCGACCGTGACCGGGCCGTCGCGGTGCTGAGGCGGGCGGTCGAGCTCGGGGTGAACCACATCGACACCGCGGCGTTCTACTTCTCGTCCACACGATCCGCGAACGAACTGATCAACAGGGCCCTCGCGCCGTATCCGGACGACCTCGTCATCACCACCAAGGTCTGGCCGGGACGTGACAACTCGGGACAGTGGTGGTGGGCCACGCCGGAGCAACTGCGGGGTCAGGTCGAGGAGAACCTGCGACAGCTCGGCCGGGACCACCTGGACGTGGTGAACCTGCGCATGCAGCCGAGCGCGCAGTCCGGTTCGATCGCCGACCACTTCGGTGCCCTCGCCGAGCTGAGGGACGCCGGCCTGATCCGGCACCTGGGCATCTCGAACGTCCGGCCGCGACACCTGGCGGAGGCACAGGCGATCGCCCCGGTGGTCTGTGTGCAGAACTCGTTCGGGGTCGGGGCCACGCCCGAGCACAACGCGTTCCTCGACTACTGCGGTGAACAGGGCGTGGCGTTCGTGCCGTTCTTCGCGATCGCGGGCGAGGGGCGGGAGGCTGGTGCGGGCGCCACGGACACCGAAGCGGTCGAGGCCGTGGCCCGCGCGCACGGCGTGAGCCCCGCCCGGGTCCGGATCGCCTGGACACTGCGGCGCGGCCCGCACGTACTGGCGATCCCCGGCACCGGCAACCCGGACCACCTGGTCGACAACGTGGCGGCCGGTGCTCTGCGGCTCTCGGACGACGACATGGCACGGCTGGGGCCGGTCGACGCGGCGGTGGCGACTCAGCCGTAGCGGCGGAGCAGGGCCTCGAGGTAGTCCTCCAGACGACGGCTGAGCAACGCGGCCGTCAGATCCCTGCGGCCCCACTCCCGCCAGGGGACGGCGACCTTCTCCGCGTCCGGGGCGAACGCGAGCGCGTCGAGCATGCGCCAGTAGAGATGGGCGGCCGGGTCCGTGGAGAGCCGGCCGCCCTCGGCCGCGTACCGGTCCGCGAAGCGCATGCCCTCGTCCGGGCCGTGCAGCAGCGCGAGGGCGGTCGAGCAGTGGGCCACGTCCAGGTCGGCCGGGCCCCATGAGGTCTCCACCCAGTCGACGACCCCGCTGATCCCAAGTGTGTCCGCGTCCCCGGTGAAGAGCACGTTCCCCGGATGGAAGTCCCTGTGCAGGAACCGGGCTCGGTGAGCGGGCGGGTCGCGGCGTATGACGTCCACCGCTCGCCGCCACACGTCGGGCCGGCCGGCCGCCCCGGGCAGACCGACCCGCTCCGGGGCGGTCCACGCCTGGTAGCTCCGCGGCCGGTCCGACTCCGGTGTCCGCACCTGGTGGATGCGTACCAACTGGCGGGCGAGCAGCGCCGCCCGGCGGCCGGCTCCCGCGTCTTCCAGCCGTATGCCGCCGGGCAGCAGGGTCATCAGCAGCGAGGGGTGGTCGCAGTGCTCGGCGGTCGCGTCGAGGGCTCGGAACTCCGCCGCCGGTACGTCAGTCGGGGCCAGCAGACGCAGCACGGCCGCCTCGCGGGTGAGAAGCCCTTCCGCGTGCCGGAGGTAGAACGGCTTGACGAACGAGCGCAGCACCAGCGTGCGTCGTCCGCCGGCCGGCCCCGCGACGTCGAGGCGTCTCATGGTCGACGTCCACCCGCCGAGCAGCCGCTCGGCGCTCTCGATCCGCTCGCCCGCGCCGAGTTGCCCCTCCACCCAAGCGCGCGTCGCGGCCCAGCCGGGCTGCTCGTCCTGTGCGCCGTTCCTTTCCTCGTCCACGCGTACACGCTACCGAGGGCAAGGGCAGTACGGCGCGGAACTCAGTGGCGGCCGATGAGCTCCGCGATCCGTACGAACCCGTCCGCGCCGTGGCCCAGGGCGATCGCACGCCGGGCCTGGCCCTCCGCGGCGCGCATCACTGAGGTGTCGATGCCGTGGGCCTCGGCGGTGTGCACGATGTGGGCCATGGACGACGCCGCGGAGGTGAGCGGGTTGCCCTCGCCCGAGAAGCTTCCGTTGTCCACGTCTTCCGCGGTCTCCTCGAAGATCGGCGGGAGAATGGCGCCGATCCCCATGGCGAACGGCGCCAGTTGGCGTGCGGTGATGCCTTCCGCCCGCGCGACCGCCAGGGCGTGGGCGTAACCCGCCATCGCGGTCCAGAAGATGTCGAGCAGCGCGACGTCGTACGCGGCGGCCCGGCCGACGGCCTCCCCGAGGTGGGTGTGGGTACCGCCCAACGCCTCCAGTACGGGGAGGTGTTCGCGGTACAGATCCTCCGGGCCGCTGTGGATGAAGACCGCGGCCGGTGTGCCGATGGTCGTGGTCGGCGTCATGATCGCGCCGTCCAGGTAGCGGACGCCGTGTTCGGCCGCCCATGCCGCCGTGTCGCGGGCCCGGTCCGGGGTGTCGGCGGTCAGGTTGACGACCGTGCGGCCCTTGAGGGCGTCGGCGACCGCCTCGCGCCGCAGAACGGCGTCGGCGGCGTCGTAGTTGACCACACAGACCACGGTCAGCGGGCTCGCGGCGACCGCCTCCTCGGCCGTCCGGGCGCCGACCGCGCCCTGCGCGACCAGGTCCCGGTCCCGGCCCGGGGTCCTATTCCAGACCGTGGTGCGCAGGCCGGCGGCCAGGAACGCGCCGGCCAGGGACCGGCCCATCGGCCCCAGTCCGAGTACGGTGACGGCAGACCGTCCGGTGTGCGTAGACATGACTCAACTCCCGTGAACGCAATGCTTACATGACGAATGGGGCGAAGATGACCCGCAGCCGTGCCCAGGACCCGAACGTCTGTGGGGTGACTGCCGCGATCGCCGTGATCGACGGAAAATGGAAGACGGCTCTGCTCTGGCTGCTCGAATCCGGACCCAGGCGGCCGGGCGAGCTGCGCCGTCAGCTGCCGGGGCTCAGCGAGAAGGTGCTGACTCAGGCACTCCGTGAGATGGAGACCGACGGTCTCGTGCACCGGGAGGTGCACGAGGGGCTGCCGCTGAAGACGGTGTACTCCCTGACCGGATTCGGCCGGGACCTCTCAGAGGCTCTGGCGCCCCTGTCCGACTGGGGCCATCGGCGCCTGGAGATGCTCACCGAGGCCCGGTCGGCTTCCTGACCCATCGCTTCGCCACCCCCGTTCGATCCGCTCCGCCAGGACCGGACGGCCGCGCGGCCGCCCCTCACAAGGGTGGCCCGGCGGCCGTTCGTCGCCAAGTACCCACTAAAAAGTGGCTACTGCGGGGGTCCTGTCACGCGCCCGCCCGTCGTGGCCGCCGCCGGGCCCCGGCAGCGCTCGCTCGCGCCGGCCGACGACGGGCCCCGGCATGCGTTCCCTCGTGGTGGCCGCCGCCGGAGGGCGAGGGTGGCGACTGTCGCCGGGACCCGCCTCGCACCCGGCGCTATGCGCGGAGCCGCTGCGCGAACCGCAGCATGTTCCCGGCCGGGTCGCGGAACGCGCAGTCGCGCACGCCGTACGGCTGGTCCATCGGTTCCTGCAGTACCTCCCCGCCCGCGGTGCGGATCCGCTCGAAGGTGGCGTCGCAGTCACCGGTCCGGAAGATGACGCCGCGCAGCAGGCCCTTGGCCATCAGCTCGGCCACCGCTTGCCGGTCGGCGTCCGTGGCGTTCGGGTCGGCGAGCGGCGGCTCGAGGACGATCTCCACGTCCGGCTGGGACGGCGAGCCGACGGTCACCCAGCGCATCCCCTCGAAGGCGACGTCGTTGCGCACCTCGAGGCCGAGAGCGTCGCGGTAGAAGGCGAGGGCCTTGTCGTGGTCGTCGACGGCGATGAAGCACTGTGAAAGTTCGAGATCCATGCCCATCACGCTACGAACCGCCGGCGCCCCGCGCTTCTCCGTTCCTGACCGGCCGGGTGTGGATCTTGGCCAGGCAGGCCGGGATGCCGGCGTCCTGGCCGTGGTCGCGGGCCCGGTACGCGCTCGGGCTCTCACCGACCAGCTCGGTGAACCTGGAGCTGAACGAGCCCAGTGACGTACAGCCGACCGCCATGCAGACTTCCGTCACGGTCATGTCGCCGCGCTGCAGCAGCGCCTTGGCCCGCTCGATCCGGCGGGTCATGAGATAGCTGTACGGCGTCTCGCCGAACGCGGCGCGGAAGCTGCGCGAGAAGTGCCCCGGCGACATCAGCGCGAACCGCGCCAGAGCCGGGACGTCCAGCGGCTCCGCGTAGTCGCGGTCCATCAGGTCACGGGCCCGGCGCAGCCGTACGAGGTCGGAGAGGGACACGCCGCCCACGTTACCGACTGCCCGCGACGGGGCACGAGCCCTGACGCGGTATTCGTGCCCGGCCTCGCGGCCGGGGCCCCAGGTATGGCATGGAACACTTTTGCAAGCGTCTGCTTGCAAAAGTTAGCACTCTCGGGGCACCATCGGGGCATGGCATCGCTCAACGTCGGCAATCTCGGTGAGTACCTCCGCGAACAGCGGCGCAACGCGCAGCTGTCACTGCGGCAGCTCGCCGAAGCCGCCGGGGTGTCCAACCCGTACCTGAGTCAGATCGAGCGCGGGCTGCGCAAGCCGAGCGCGGACGTCCTCCAGCAGGTCGCCAAGGCCCTGAGGATCTCCGCGGAGACGCTGTACGTGCGGGCCGGGATCCTCGACGAGCAGGAGCGGGACGAGCTGGAGACGCGCGCCGTCATCCTCGCCGACCCGTCCATAAACGAGCGGCAGAAGCAGGTGCTTCTGCAGATCTACGAGTCCTTCCGCAAGGAGAACGGGCTCGAGACCGCCGCCACCACGGACGCCGCCGAGGGCACAGCGCCGAAGGACACCACCGCTGACGGCCCCCGCACGGCCGGCACAGGCGATGCCGAACCGAAGACGAACTGATCTGCGTTCCGGGAGGACCACAGTCATGGCCATCACCGATGACCTGCGCAAGACCCTCACCGACCCCACCCCCCTCTACTTCGCCGCCGGCACCGCCGACCTCGCCGTCCAGCAGGCCCGCAAGGTGCCCGCGCTGATCGAGCAGCTCGCCGCCGAGGCACCGGCCCGTATCGACGCCGTGCGCAACACCGACCCCAAGGCCGTGCAGGAGAAGGTGACCACGCAGGCCAAGGAGGCGCAGGCCACCGTGCAGGCGAAGGTCGCCGCGGTGATCGGGAACTTCGACACCGACCTGAAGAAGCTCGGCGAGAGCGCGCAGGACCTGGCGCTGCGCGGTGTCGGCGTGGCCGCCGAGTACGCGGTCAAGGCGCGAGAGACGTACGAGAAGGTCGCCGAGCACGGTGAGCAGACCGTGCGGGTGTGGCGCGGGGAGGCCGCGGAGGAGATCACCGAGATCGCCGTCGCCGTCGAGCCGGAGCCTGCTGCTGCGGCTCCTGCTCCGGCTGAGGAAACCGCGGCGAGCGCCGCCGCCGAGCCGAAGGCCGAAGAGGGCCGGAAGCCTGCCGCGCGCAAGACCTCCACGCGCAAGCCTGCTGCCCGCAAGAGCACCCCGCCGGCCGCGAAGTGAGCCGTGTACGGGCGCCGCGGTGACGCGGCGTCCGGCACGTCCATCGCGCCGGGGTCACCCCCAGAGGTACCTTGGGGCGTGTCCGAGCCGCGAGGCAGGCGACATCAACCACTCACTAGGCGGTGCTGAGGATGCTGGCTGACAAGTTCGACTTCGGGCTCTGGATGATCGTGAATCTGGTCTTCCTCGTCATGTCCGTGGCCGCCCTCGTCATGGCCGCCATGGCGCGTGAGGACGCCTACCGGGCCGCCGACAAGAAGACCAAGCCCTTCTGGCTGGTGATCCTTGGTGTCGCGGTCGCCGTGAACCTGTTCATCCCCATGCTGTTCCTGCAGATCGCCGGGCTGATCGCCTCGATCGTCTTCTTCGTCGACGTGCGTCCCGCCCTGCAGCAGATCTCGGGCGGCGGCAGGCGTCGTGGCGGTTCCAGCAGCGACGGACCGTACGGTCCCTACAACGGCGGCCGGTGACGGCGACGCCGGCAACCGGCACGGAGACGCGGACCGTTGACCGCAGCGGCCGACGGGAACGGCGTCGGCCGTTGAGTGCGGCAATCGGCGGGGCGGTCGACCGGGCCGCCTGCGGCGCCGCGGTGCTCAGCGGCGCGTTCCGTCCCGGCTGAGCAGCAGCACCGCCACGTCGTCCGTGAGGTCACCACCGTTGAGGTCGCGCACCTCGCCGACCGCCGCCTCCAGCAGTTCCTCGCCCTCGAGGCCCGCCGAGAGCTGTCGGTTGATCATCGCGACCATGCCGTCCTGACCCAGTCGCTGCTTGGTCTCCGGGCCCCTGCGGCCCTCGATGAGCCCGTCCGTGTACATCATCAGGCTCCAGGAGCCGCCCAGCTCGACCTGGCGTCGCGGCCAGCGGGCGCGCGGCAGCAGGCCGAGCGCCGGGCCGCCGTCGTCGTAGGGAAGCAGCTGCGCCGCCCGGCCGTGCCGGGCGATCAGCGGTGTGGGGTGGCCCGCCAGACAGAGACCGGCCCGCCGGCCGTCCGGGGCTATGTCCACGGTGCAGAGCGTCGCGAAGATCTCCTCGCTCTCCCGCTCGTGCTCCAGTACCTGCTGGAGCGTGGACAGCAGGTCGTCCCCGCACAGGCCGGCGAACGTCAGGGCCCGCCAGGCGATGCGCAGTTCCACGCCGAGTGCCGCCTCGTCCGGGCCGTGCCCGCAGACATCGCCGATCATGGCGTGGACGGTGCCGTCAGGGGTGCGGACGGTGTCGTAGAAGTCGCCGCCGAGCAGTGCGCGGGAGCGCCCCGGACGGTATCGCGCCGCGAAGCGCAGCTCCGAGCCCTCCAGCAGGGGAGTGGGCAGCAGGCCGCGCTCGAGCCGGGCGTTCTCCTGGGCGCGCAGCCGGGACTCGGCGAGTTTCACCTGAGCGGTGTCGGCCCGTTTGCGCTCCACCGCGTACCGCACGGCTCGCGTCAGCAGACGTCCGTCGAGTTCCTCGCGCACGAGGTGGTCCTGGGCTCCTACGCGTACCGCCTCCGCCGCCGTCTCGGCGTCACCGGAGCCCGTCAGTGCCAGCACGGCGTGCCGGGGCGCGAGGCGCAGGACGTGCTTGAGCACGCCCAGTGCGTCGTCCTGCGCCCGTCCGGGCAGCGCGAGGTCGACGAGGACACAGTGGACGTCGTCCGTGAGCAGCCGCTCCGCCTCTGTGAGATTGCGGGCGGTGCGGATGCGGACGCGGGTGCCGGACGCGTCGAGCAGTTCGGGAACGCTGAAGGTACCCGCAGGGTCGTCCTCGATGACGAGAAGGGTGAGGTCGCCGCCGAGGGCTCCGCCGGTCACGCCGCCGGGCACGCTGCCGACGGCTACGCCGGGGGCGGTCTCCGCGACGGGGACATTCCTCTGTCGCGGTACGGGTACGGGCATCGGTGTTGTTCCTTCCCTCCCCCCGAGGGCGGCAGGGCGACTGTCGACGTCCCTCCCCAGGGTTTCGCCCGGGAGGCGCCCCCATGACGGGGACCATAGCGGTACGCGGTGTCGGAACGGAATGGCGATCAGCGAAGAGCCGTTGGCATATGCCGCGCATGGGGGCGTAGTTGCCCACCGGCCCATGACGAACGTCACCCCGGCCGTCCGTTTCGTCCCGTTCCGGCGTGGCGCGCATCACGCGACGCACGCCACGCGCGTCACGCACGCCCCGCAAGCCGCGGATGGGCCTCATCCATCGCTGCCGGTGGAGTCCTCGGGGCGTGCGCGTCACTTGTCGGGGCGTACCACCCCGAGGATGGACATCGAGCCGGCGCCCGCGACGGTCACGTGCCTGCCCGGTCGGGGCGCGTGAATTATCGCGCCGTTGCCGATGTACATGCCCACGTGGCTCGCGTCCGAGTGGTAGATGATCAGGTCGCCGGGCCGCATGTCCTTGACGCCGATCCGGGGCAGCAGCCGCCACTGCTCCTGGGAGGTACGGGGTATGCCCCGCCCGGCAGCGGCCCACGCCTGCGAGGTGAGACCCGAGCAGTCGTAGGAGCCCGGCCCCTCCGCGCCCCATACGTACGGCTTGCCGAGCTGCTGCGTCGCGAACCGGATCGCCTTCTCGCCCTGTTCGCTCGCCGTGCCGCTGACACCGTTCAGGATGCCCGAGTCCAGCCAGGTGGCCTGCGCCTTGTACTGGGCCTGCTGCTCCAGCTGCAGCAGTTCGGCCAACTCCTCCTTCTGGAGCCGGTCCTCGAGCTTCTTGGCCGCGGCGATCCTTTCCGTGATCTCCTTCTTGGCCTTCTCCTTCTTGGCCCGGATGGCCTCGAGCCGCTCCCACTGGGTGCTCGCGTCCTGTGTGTAGGTCGCCAAGTCCGCCTGCGTGCGGGTCAGTTCGGAGATGAGGTCCTTGGTCGCCTTCTGGCCCTGCTGGATGCGGCCGACACCGTCGAGGAAGAGCTGCGGGTCGTCGACGAGCGCCAGTTGCGCCTCGGGCGGCAGGCCGCCCCCGCGGTACTGCGCGCGGGCGGCCGCGCCCGCGCGGTTCTTCAGCTCTTCGATCCTGGCCTGCCCCTTGGCCATCTCCTGTGCCAGCTTCACGATTTCGGCCGACTGCTTCTGGGTCTGCTCCTCCGCGAGGTTGTACGCGTCGGTCGCGGACGCGGCCTGGCGGTAGAGGGCGTCTATCTCCAGGCGGACCTGCTCGAGCGACGTGTCCGGCGCGGGCGGAAGCGGCGCAACCGGCCGGGTGACGGACGCCGGTGCCGTCGGAGCCGGCTCGGGGGCCGCGAAGGCCTGCCCGGGGGACGTCAGCAGCGTCAGAGCGCAGACCAGCGTGATCGCGGCAGTGGCACAGTGGCGTCGGTTCACGACTCCCCCTCCGGACATCGGGCGAACGTCTGGCATTCCGGTGCGGACGGGCGACCGAAATGTGGTTAACCGTCAGTAACTTGTGTGTGACGACGTGATGGTGTCACGGCGTACGCGAAAACGACAGGGTCGATCGGCAGTTCGGCATGCGGATCGCCTTCTTCGGGCGCCCCTTGTGGACCCCCCACCCCGAGCGCCCCCGACCGTCCCCAATGCACTGACGAGCGAGACGTCCGGTGCGTTCCCGTGTTCGGGGCATTCACTCGATCGTGGCGCCGGGTGTCGAAGTGGACGGTTCATCCGGAATTCGGTGCCAATGCCGCCCATTCGACGGTGACCTCGCCCTGCCGCCATCGTCTCCGGTCGTCCGTCAGCGGCCATGTGTCCGCAAGATCCGTCACGCTTCTGATCCAGCGCTGGCGGGCGCCCAGCGAGGCGTACGGCGCCGCCGCCGCCCAGGCGCGGTCGAAGTCCCGTAGGAACGCGTGCACCGGCTCGCCCGGCACATTCCGGTGGATGAGCGCCTTCGGCAGCCGCTCGGCGAGGTCGGAGGGGCGTTCGAGCGAGCCGAGCCGGGTCGCGAACGTCACCGTCCGGGGGCCCTCCGGACCGAGCGCGACCCACACGTGCCGGCGTCCGATCTCGTCGCAGGTCCCCTCCACCAGCAGCCCGTCGGGCGCGAGCCGCCCGCACAGCCGGGTCCACACGGCGGCGACCTCGGCCTCGCCGTACTGGCGCAGCACGTTGGCCGCCCGGATGAGTGCGGGCCGCCGCGTCGTGGGGACCTCGAAGCCGCCGTGGCGGAAGGTGAGCCCTTCCTGCTCGTAGGGCTTCGCGGCGGTGACCCGCGCCGGGTCGATCTCGATGCCGACGACCTCGCACCGCGGTTCGGCGGCGCGCAGCCGACGCAGCAGTTCCACCGCGGTCCACGGAGCGGCCCCGTACCCGAGGTCGACGGCGACGGGGGCCGCGCCGGCGCGCCGCAGGGCGGGGCCGTGCGTCGCGGCGATCCAGCGGTCCATGCGGCGCAGCCGGTTGGGATTGGTCGTCCCGCGGGTCGCGGTGCCGACGGGGCGGTTCATGGGAACGAGCGTATGCGCTCGCCCCACGGCCCCCGTCCGCAGCTCGTGCGACGGCCCCTTCGGCCCCTTCGGCCCCTTCGGCCCTGCGTACTCGCCCCGACAGGCCTGCGCGGGAGCGGCGGGGCGGGGCTCTCGCAGGCCGGACCCCGCTCGGCCTTCCACGCCGGCCCCGCTCGGCCTTCCGCGCCGGCCCCGCTCGGCCCTCCGCGCCAGGGCACCAGCCCTCCGCGCCGAGCATCGGCACCTCGGGTTCATGCGCCGTACCCGCCCCTGTCTCCGCAGACCCGCGCCTGTCCAGGTCGAGGCGCGCGGCCGTACCCAATGGTAATGATTTCGTAAAGTAGGCCCGGCGGGAAATGGAAGCGAGTGCTCCGCTGTTGTGAGGCTGTGCGGGACCGCTTGCCCCGCACTCTGCCGTGCCCGCAGCGAGAGGACCGCCGCCGTGAGCCAGTACGTGTCCCGCCTCGGCAGCAGCCGAATGGCACCGCGTATCCGCTTCCCCGGCGGCCACCGCAAGCCGCGCAGGGTCGCCATGCTCAGCGTCCACACCTCCCCGCTGCATCAGCCGGGCACGGGCGACGCGGGCGGCATGAACGTCTACATCGTCGAACTCGCCAAGCGGCTGGCCGCCATCAACGTCGAGGTCGAGATATTCACCCGGGCCACCACCGGCGGACTGCCGCCCAGCGTGGAACTCGCCCCCGGCGTCCTCGTGCGGCACATCGACGCCGGACCCTACGAGGGCCTGGCCAAGGAGGACCTGCCGCCCCAGCTGTGCGCCTTCACGCACGGCGTGATGCAGGCGTGGGCGGCGCGTCGTCCCGGTCACTACGACCTCGTCCACTCCCACTACTGGCTCTCCGGCCATGTCGGCTGGCTCGCGGCGGAACGGTGGGGCGTCCCGCTCGTGCACGCCATGCACACCATGGCCAAGGTGAAGAACGCCGCGCTGGCCGAGGGCGACACCCCGGAGCCGGCCACCCGCGTGATCGGCGAGACCCAGATCGTGAACGCCGCGGACCGGCTGATCGCCAACACCGCGGAGGAGGCGGACGAACTCGTCCGCTTCTACGACGCGGACCCCGCCAAGGTCGCAGTCGTGCATCCGGGCGTGAACCTGGACCTGTTCCGCCCGGCGGACGGCCGGGCCGCCGCACGGGCCCGCCTCGGGCTGCCGGGCGACGCGTTCATCCCCCTCTTCGCGGGCCGCATACAGCCCCTGAAGGCACCCGACATCCTGCTGCGCGCCGTCGCGATCCTGCTGGAGCGGGACCCGTCGCTGCGCAGCCGTATCTTCGTTCCCGTCGTCGGCGGCCCCAGCGGCAGCGGGCTCGCCAAGCCGGAAGGTCTGCAGAAGCTGGCCGCCAGGCTCGGTATCGCGGACGTCGTGCACTTCCGTCCGCCGGTCGGCCAGGAGCAGCTCGCGGACTGGTTCCGTGCCGCTTCCGTGCTGGTCATGCCGTCGTACAGCGAGTCGTTCGGGCTCGTCGCCATCGAGGCGCAGGCCGCGGGTACGCCGGTGGTCGCGGCGGCGGTCGGCGGGCTCCCGGTCGCCGTCCGCGACGAGAGCACCGGCTTTCTGGTGCCCGGCCACGACCCCGCGCACTACGCGGACGTGCTGCGCAGCTTCGTGAGGGACCCGGCCACCGCGGACCGGATGGGAGCGGCCGCGGCGCGGCACGCGCAGTCGTTCGGCTGGGACAGGGCGGCGTCGGCGACGGCGGACGTCTACCAGGCGGCCATGTACGAGCACCGCCGGCGCACGCGCGCCACACACCACTGACGTACGCTCCCCCCATGGCTGACGTGCAGCAGGTGACGCGAGTCATCGAGCAGACCCTCAAGGACGCGGACCTCGAATGGGAGAGTCCGGAAGCGGGCTCCTACGTCGTCAAACTCCCGGGCACGCGCAAGCTGTCGACGACGTGCTCCTTCCTCGTCGGCAGGCACTCCCTCTCGGTCAACGCCTTCGTCATCCGCCACCCCGATGAGAACGACGCTGCGGTCCACCGCTGGCTGCTCGAGCGCAACCTCAAGCTGTTCGGGGTCAGTTACGCGATCGACTCTCTCGGCGACATCTATCTCGTCGGCAAGCTCCCGCTGTCCGTCATCACGCCGGAGGAGCTCGACCGGCTGCTCGGCACGATCCTCGAGGCGGCGGACGGTTCGTTCAACACCCTGCTGGAGCTCGGCTTCTCGAGCGCCATCCGCCGCGAGTACGACTGGCGGGTGTCACGCGGTGAATCCACCCGCAATCTGGACGCGTTCAGGCATCTGACCCAGCGGCCCGCCAAGTAGCTTCCGCTCTCGCCTCGTTGACCCGCGCACGACCCTTTCCGTGCGCAGGGCCGTCGTGGCATGCTCACCGCCGACGTACACATGAACGTCGTTCACATCCGTGAAAGGTGGGCTCATGGGAACCGATCACCGCGCCATCAGCAGACGCACCCTGCTCGGCAGCGCCACGGCCGTCGCGGCGTCCGTCGCGACCGGTGGCGGGGGCCTCGCGGCCGGCCCTGCCGCGGCAGCGGAGGCGCGCACCGGCTCGGCGCTGTGGCGCGAGTACCGCCGCACCCCCCGCACCCACCCCCAGATTCCGTACGTCGGCAGCGCCGGGCAGCGCGCCGGGGCACGGCACCTCCCGCGCCGCCCCGTCAGGGCCGACGTCCTCGCCTACGGCGCCAAGAGGGACGGCTCCGCCGACGCGGCCCCCGCGATCAACCGTGCCGTCGCCGCTGTGGGCGAACGCGGCGGCGGCACGGTCCTCATCCCCTCCGGCACGTACCGGATCGACGACGTGATCCGCATCGGCCACAGCAACGTCGTCCTGCGCGGCGCCGGAAGCGGCCGCACCACCCTCCTCGCCACCCGGCACCTCACCGAACTCATCGGCCCCTACGGCTCGCGCTACGGCGGCGACAAGTCCTCCTGGTCGTGGGCGGGCGGCCTCATCTGGCTCTGTCCTGAGGACCGTTACGCCTCCCTCACCGACGCCATCAGGGCCGGGGCGTGGCCGTTCGAGGGCTGGACCGGCAACCGCCGCGACGAGTGGACCACCCTCACCACCGTCGCCCCCGCCCGCCGTGGCGACCGGTCCGTCACCGTCTCCGACACCTCCGGACTGCGCCGCGGACAGGTCGTCCTGCTCCGCCTCGCCGACGACGCCGACCACACGCTGCTCGAGCACATGGCGGGCGACGGCGAGGGCGCGAAGGCGTACGTGTGGGGCGACAAGACCAAGCTGACGTCGTACGTCCCCTACGAGTGGCCCGTGCGCATCACCTCGGTCAAGCGGGACAGAGTCACCTTCGAGCGGCCCCTCCCGCTCGACGTACGCCCCGAATGGGACCCCCGGCTCACCACCCTCGCCACCCCGCTCACCGGTTCCGGCGTGGAGGGACTCACCCTCGCGGCGATCGAGACGCCGCAGTCCCCGCACCTGCTCGACAAGGGCTACAACGGCGTCACCTTCCAGTGCGCGTACGACTGCTGGGCCGACGACGTCACCGTGCGCCATGTCGACAACGGCTTCGGGCTCGTCGCCGCGTCGGCCTGCACCCTGCGCCGCACCCGCGTCGAGGGCCGCGGTTCCCACCATCCGTACTTCTGCCGCGAGGGATCGCACGACAACCTCGTCGAGGACTTCACCATCGCGCAGCGCACCGTGCCCGCGCCCGCCGGAACCCAGCTCCACGGCATCAACGTCGAGGGTCTGTCCAGCTACAACGTGTGGTCGCGGGGCGTGATGGAGATGGGGACCTTCGACACTCACCGCGGCATGCCGTTCGCGTGCGTCCGTACGGAGATCACGGTGAACAACAACGGCCGCCACGGCGGCGACGCGAGCGCCGGCCCGCTGTACGGGGCGCGCTTCACCCACTGGAACATCACCGTCACCAACGAACGCGCCGGTCTCATCCGCATCGACGGGGTCGCCCCGTACAGCGCGACCGTCGGGATCAGTACGGTTCGCGAGTTCGACCAGACCGACGTGCCGGACTTCACCGGCGCGCTCCACTCGCGCATCGAGGCGTACGGGTCGCCCGGCGCGATCCACCCCGCCAACCTGTACGAGGCGCAGCGCAGGGCAGGTCACTGACCCGCGGACGGCACGCCCCCGTCAGCCGCTGACGGGGGCGGTGCTCTGCTTGCTCTCCCCGGCGATCTCCCCGGCGGTCGTCACCGCGGTCGTCCCGGCGTTCTTCACCGTGTCCTCGGCGGTGTTCTCGACGGCCTTCCCGGCGGTCCTCACCACCTCGGCCACCTCCACCACGTCCGTCCGTTCGGGGCTCTCCGCCAGTGCCCGCCGGAGCAGGAGCGAGTAGCCCACTGCCGCCACGGCGCCGATCACGGCGCAGCCCGTCCACAGGACGCCCGAGCCGGGGCCGCCCATCACCCAGCCCGCCAGGATCGGTGCGACGAAGCCCGCCAGTGCCCAGGACATGCCCATCACACCCTGATAGCGGCCACGGGCGTGCTCCGGGGAGAGGCGGGCCGTCGCGGCGGCGTTGGTCGGCACGTGCACCATCTCGCCGATCGTCCACACCACCACGGTGGCGGCGAAGACCAGCGGCGTACCGGCCAGGGCCGTGGCCCCGGTCCCCGCGGCGAAGAGCAGGGAGGAGACGGCGAGCAGGGCCGCCGGCGAGCGCTTGTCGGTGATCTTGTTGACCAGCAGCTGGAACGCCACGATGACCACGCCGTTCACCGCGATGACCATGCCGTACGAGTCGGCCGACAGACCCTCGGCGGCCATGGTCAGCGGAAGGCCCACCCACGGCGCGGTGAAGATCAGGCAGACCAGCAGATTGAGCAGGACCAGCGTCCGGAACGGCGCGTCCTTCAGCACGTCCAGGACGGTGACCCGCTGGTCGGAAGCACCGTCGGCGCTCTTGCCCGTCGGTGCCTTCGGCCGCGTCTCGGAGAGCCGCAGGAAGACGATCAGAGCACACAGCGCCGTCGCCAGGGCGTCGACGACGAAGAGCGTCCGGTAACCGAGGAAGATCGCGGCACCGCCGCCGAGAGCGGCGACGGCGAAGCCGAGGTTGAGGGCCCAGTAGTTCAGCGCGTACGCCCGGCGCAGATCCGATTCCGGCACCATGTCCGCGATCATCGCGCTGATCGCCGGCCGCACCGCCTGCATCGCCACACCCATCAGCAGGACGACGACCGCGATGCCCCACGCACTGTTCACGACGGCGAGCGCGGCGGCGCACGTCCCGCCCGCCAGATGCATCGCGACCATCGTCGGACGCCGCCCCCACCGGTCGGTGAGCATCCCGCCCAGCGGCGAACCGGCCACCCCGCCGAGCCCGTGCAGCGCGATGACGAGACCGGCGTACCCGGGGGAGTAGCCCATCTCCTGCGTCAGATAGAGCGACATGAAGGTGAGCACGAAGGCACCCGTGCGGTTCACCAGCGTCGAGGTCCACAGCCACCAGAAGCCTCGGGGCAGGCCCGAAACGGTCGTACGCGCTGCGCGTCGGAGCGAAGCGATGGACATATACGGGAGCCCCCCACGGCTGTAATGACCCTAATCGGCATACGCAAGTTACATAGCGCGTTGCTCCGGCCGCCACCGAATTGACGGCGACCGTCAATCGAGTCCGCTCCTCGGGCAGCCGCGCGGGGTCCCGAGGGAGTCGATTAGGCTCGGGCGCATGGCCGACGCACCGTACAAGCTGATCCTCCTCCGCCACGGCGAGAGCGAATGGAACGCGAAGAACCTGTTCACCGGCTGGGTGGACGTCAACCTGACGGAGAAGGGCGAGAAGGAGGCAGTCCGCGGCGGTGAGCTGCTCAAGGACGCCGGCCTGCTCCCCGACGTTCTCCACACCTCGCTGCAGAAGCGCGCCATCCGCACCGCGCAGCTCTCCCTGGAGTCCGCCGACCGTCACTGGATCCCGGTCCACCGGTCCTGGCGGCTGAACGAGCGCCACTACGGTGCCCTGCAGGGCAAGGACAAGGCCCAGACGCTGGCCGAGTTCGGCGAGGAGCAGTTCATGCTCTGGCGCCGCTCGTACGACACCCCGCCGCCGGCCCTCGAGGACGGCACGGAGTTCTCCCAGTCCGACGACGCCCGCTACCAGACCATCCCCAGCGAGCTGCGTCCCCGCACCGAGTGCCTCAAGGACGTCGTCGAGCGCATGCTGCCGTACTGGTACGACGGCATCGTCCCCGACCTGCTCGCCGGCCGCACGGTCCTCGTCGCCGCCCACGGCAACAGCCTGCGCGCCCTGGTGAAGCACCTGGACGGCATCTCCGACGCGGACATCGCCGGCCTGAACATCCCCACCGGCATCCCGCTCGTCTACGAGCTCGACGCCGACTTCAACCCGATCACCCCGGGCGGCACCTATCTCGACGCGGACGCGGCCGCCGCGGCGATCGAGGCGGTCAAGAACCAGGGCAAGAAGAAGTAGCCCGACGCGAACAAGCCCCCTGCCGACGGTTCCCCGCAGGCAGGGGCTTCCTGCGTGACGGCCGGCCAAGGGGGAACCGGAAGCGAAGACGGGTGCGAGAGGTACTGGGGGCCGCGCTGCTGGCGGGCACGGTGCTCGGTTGCGCGGCAGGGGACAGCTCGGCCGTCTCCTCGATCGGAGGTGCCGGTTCGGCGTGTGCACTGCCGGTGACGTTCGACGTGGCGGAGCCGTGGCAGGCGAAGCGGGGCGACGGTCACCCGGAGTCGGCGTGGTTCTTCTTCTCGCACGAGTGCGAGATCGAGACGGGGAATGGGCGGACGAAGGCGACCCTCTCCGTGTACGTCCACATTGGTTCCGACGGCAGAACCCCTCAGCAGGTGATGGACGCCTTCGAGGGCACCAGCCTGGCCAATGCCGGTGAGTACCAGACCGACCCTCACCGCCACGAGTCGGACGTCGCCTCGAGCCCGGCCCTGGAGTGGGACTACCGGATGAGTCCGCCCGACAGCAACATCGAGCCCTATCGGGTGCGACGTCTCGCGGTGCTGACGCCCGCGGACACGGTCGTCGTGTCCGCGGAGGGCAGTGACGCGTGGACACGGGAGGCCATGAATCTCGTGCGGTCGTCCATCAGAACCACCGCCCCCTGACGTTCCGCGAGGCCCCCGCCACAGGTGGACGGGGGCCTCGCGCCGGTGTGTGCGGGCGTCAGCCGCAGCAGCCGCCGCACTGGCAGGGTCCGCCCGACTGGCAGCCGCAGCCGCAGCCCGCGCCGCAGCCGCAGGCGCCGAGTACGGGCAGGAAGACCGCTTCGCGCGGGGTTTCCTGCTGAGGGTCGGTTGCGGGGGATTCGGCCATGGGTCCCTCCTCAGGGGCGAACGGGGATACCGCCTCGCCCATTGCAAGGCCACGGTGCCCGGCGCATCAACGGCGCATCAACGGCGCATGTGCGCAGACGCCCCCGTACGCGCCCCTCGTGCCGTTACGCGCCCTCGACGGTGGCCTGCTGCTGGATCTCGTCCGCGTGCTCACCCGTCACCAGGTACACCACGCGCTTGGCCACCGACACCGCGTGGTCGGCGAACCGCTCGTAGTAGCGGCCGAGCAGGGTGACGTCGACCGCGGTCTCGATGCCGTGCTTCCAGCGGTCGTCCATCAGGTGCTGGAAGAGCGTGCGGTGCAGGAGGTCCATCTCGTCGTCGTCCTGCTCGAGCTGGAGCGCCAGGTCGACGTCCTTGGTGATGATGACCTCCGCCGCCTTCGCCATCAGGCGCTGCGCCAGCTGTCCCATCTGGAGGATCGTGGCGTGCAGGTCGTTGGGCACCGCACGGTCCGGGAAGCGCAGCCGGGCCAGCTTGGCGACGTGCTGGGCCAGGTCGCCGGAGCGCTCCAGGTCCGCGCTCATCCGCAGCGACGTCACGACGATCCGCAGATCCGTGGCGACCGGCTGCTGCCGGGCCAGCAGGGCGATGGCCCGCGCCTCCAGGCCGTGCTGGAGATCGTCGACCTTCTGGTCGGCCGCGATCACGCTCTCTGCGAGCTTCAGGTCGGCGTCGAGCATGGCCGTGGTGGCGCGCCCGATCGCCGACCCGACCAGCCGGGCCATCTCGACCAGGCCCTCGCCGATCGAGTCCAGTTCCTCGTGGTACGCGTCCCGCATGGGTGTCCCTCTCTTGATACGACCGGGGTCCGGGTGGGGCTCGGAACCCCCACGCTCCCACGTTCCGGTCCTCAGGAGTCCGTCGGCTCCACCCCAAATGAACCAGCACTATCCCCTTGGTGAACTCTGAGCGACGACTGTTCGAGGTGCCACCCGTTTGGCTGGGAGAGTGCACCGGACCCCGCATAACCTGAATGCATGGACGTGAACGCGGCGGTCGCCGCAGCAGCAGCGATAGCCGGTCTCTGCACCGGTGTCATCGCCGTGCTGGCGTTCCGCTGGAGCGAGCGTGAACAGAAGCGGCCCACGCGGACCTCGCTCCACACCGACGCCGTCCTCCCGCCGGGCGTCGACACCGTCCTGTCCGTGCTCCGCAGCTCCGCGGTGGTCCTCGACGAGTCCGACTCGGTCGTCAAGGCCAGCTCCGCGGCGTACGCCCTGGGCCTTGTCCGCGGCGGCAAACTCGCCGTCGAACCGATGCTGCACATGGCCCGTGACACCCGCCGCGACGGCGAGATACGCCAGGTCGAACTGGACCTGCCCCGCCGCGGCACCGGGCGGGGTGAGGCCCTGGCCGTCTCCGCCCGTGTCGCCCCCCTCGGCTCGCGCCTCGTCCTCCTCCTCGTCGAGGACCTGACGGAGGCCCGTCGCATAGAGGCGGTACGGCGAGACTTCGTCGCCAACGTCAGTCATGAGCTCAAGACCCCCGTCGGGGCGCTCTCCCTGCTCTCCGAGGCGGTCATGGACGCCTCGGACGACCCCGAGGCGGTCACCCGCTTCGCCGGCCGGATGCAGATCGAGGCGACACGGCTGACCAACCTCGTACAGGAGCTCATCGACCTCTCCCGGGTGCAGAACGACGACCCGCTCGAGGACTCCGAACCGGTCAGGGTGGAGGAACTGGTGGCGGAGGCCATCGACCGCTCCCGGCAGACCGCGTCCGCGAAGCAGATCACCATGGCCGCGGGAACCGCCTCCGAATTGCGAATCTGGGGCAACCGCGGCAAGCTCGCCGCCGCTCTCGGCAATCTCGTCGAGAACGCCGTCAACTACTCCCCTGCCCGGACCCGCGTCGGCATCTCCGCCCGCCGGGTCGCGGCCCCCGGTGGCGACCTGATCGAGATCGCCGTCACCGACCAGGGCATCGGCATCTCCGAGAAGGACCGGGAGCGGATCTTCGAGCGGTTCTACCGCGTCGATCCCGCCCGTTCCCGTGCCACCGGCGGTACCGGCCTGGGGCTGGCCATCGTCAAGCACGTGGCGGCCTCCCACGGCGGGGAGGTCACCGTCTGGAGCTCAGAGGGTCAGGGCTCCACCTTCACCCTGCGGCTGCCCGAAGCGGGCGCAGCGAAAGAACGCGCAACCACCGGCCGAGGCCGCGTCGACGAGGACGACGACCGGCCTTACGACACCGATCCGAACACCGAAATCCCTGCCCCGGAGGTCCTTCCGTGACCCGAGTGCTCGTCGTCGAGGATGAGGAATCCTTCAGCGACGCTCTGTCCTACATGCTCCGCAAGGAGGGCTTCGAGGTCGCGGTGGCGACAACGGGCCCCGAGGGACTCGACGAGTTCGAGCGCAACGGCGCCGACCTCGTGCTCCTCGACCTGATGCTGCCCGGTCTGCCGGGCACCGAGGTGTGCCGCCAGCTGCGGGGCCGTTCGAACGTGCCCGTCATCATGGTGACCGCCAAGGACAGCGAGATCGACAAGGTCGTCGGGCTGGAAATAGGAGCCGACGACTACGTCACCAAGCCCTTCTCCTCGCGGGAGCTGGTCGCCCGCATCCGCGCGGTGCTGCGCCGCCGCGGTGAGCCGGAGGAGGTCGCGCCCGCCGCGCTGGAGGCCGGTCCGGTGCGGATGGACGTGGACCGTCACGTCGTGACCGTCTCGGGCGGCAAGGTGGACCTCCCGCTCAAGGAGTTCGATCTCCTGGAGATGCTGCTGCGCAACGCCGGCCGGGTGCTGACCCGGATGCAGCTGATCGACCGGGTGTGGGGCGCGGACTACGTGGGCGACACCAAGACGCTCGACGTCCATGTGAAGCGTCTGCGCGCCAAGATCGAGCCGGACCCGGGCGCGCCGCGCTACCTGGTGACCGTGCGCGGCCTGGGCTACAAGTTCGAGCCGTAGGCCGTCCCTCCGGGGACCGGGGTCCTTTCGGCCCCGGCCCCGGAGCACCGCTGAAGACGAAGGGGCGCCCGCCGGATCCCGGCGGGCGCCCCTTCGGTGTTCGTTCGCGGGGCCGGTCAGTGGCCTGCCTCGTGCGACTCGGAGGCGGCGTCGGGCGTCTCGTCCGCCTCGCTGCCGGCCGCCTCCGTGTCCGCCGCCTGCGACTCGGAGCCGGTCGGGGTGCCGGACGGCGAGCCGGAGGGGCTGCCCGAGGCGGACTCCTCCGGCTCGGAGGGCGACGGCTTCGGCATCTCGCTCGGGCCGAAGTCCTTGAAGTAGTTCGTCGCCGGCACGACCAGTGCCCTCAGCTTGACGTCTCCGGTCTCGCTGAAGCGGAAGACGACCTCGCGCACGACGCCCTGGTCGATCTCCTGGCTGCCGTTCTCGATGACGGCGGACGCGTTGCCCTCGCCGCCGATGACCACACGGCCCTGAGCGGGGACGGTGATGGGGCCGGAACCCTTGGCGGGCTTCAGCTCCACCTTGGCGGACGCGCCGGGCAGCGTGATCGACTCGAGGGTCTGCGGCTTGTCGCCCTCGTTGAAGATCGTCAGCGTGACGGCCGCCGGACCTTCCGCGTCGGGCTTCGGCTGCGTGACGACGTTCACGTTCTGCAGCTTCAGGCTGTCGACCGCGGTGGCCGCGTTGTCCGGCCTGACTCCGAGGGTCTGTGCGTCGTTGCCCGCACCGCATGCGGAGAGCGAGGCGATCGAGAAGACGATGGCAGCGCCGGCGAGGGCACCGCGTCGAAGGCTGCTACTCACGGCGGCTGCTTCTCCTTCAGCGTACGGACGAGGGTGGGTCTCGTTCGCCGGCGTGATTGCGAGCCGGCGCGGGCTCAGGTTACCGAGCCGTCGATCACGCCCCGCACCCGACCCGCCCTTTGTCCGCGCCGGTGGAGGGCGACACGTCCCGGCGGACTGCCGTGTCGGCCTGTTCACATAACCGAGGTGATCAATTTCCGGTGCGTCCACACATTCCTTACGAATACCCGTCGCGGATACCCGCCGGTGATCAATTCGGGGATTCTCCGGTGCGTCCGTCCGTACGGGTGAGCGGCGGCCGAACGGCGTACGGAAAGTTCACCGTCCGGAATCCGGCAAATCGGGACGTTCGGCACCATCCAAGGGGGGCGCGCGGCGTGCGGCGGGCGTGTTTCCGTCCGCCCGCACAGCCGCTCCGACCTGCGAATACCCCCCTCCGGAAGGCGTCCGCAGCACGTTCGTGTCTCTGTTGTCAAGCCCTGAGATATGCCCTGACCTGCGAAAACGCCATTCAGAAGAAGCTGTATCCGTGTTACCCTGGATAGCCACGGAAGGGGTACCTGTCACATGACGTTCAAGGTTGGCGACACCGTGGTCTATCCCCATCACGGGGCCGCGCTGATCGAGGCAATCGAAACTCGCCAGATCAAAGGCGTGGACAAGACCTACTTGGTGCTCAAGGTCGCCCAGGGTGACCTGACGGTTCGCGTGCCAGCGGACAATGCGGAGTTCGTCGGCGTTCGCGATGTGGTCGGCCAGGACGGACTGGACCGGGTCTTCGAGGTGCTTCGCGCACCTTACGCGGAAGAGCCCACGAACTGGTCCCGTCGCTACAAGGCAAATCTCGAGAAGCTCGCCTCCGGCGATGTCATCAAGGTCGCCGAAGTGGTGCGTGACCTGTGGCGTCGCGAGCGTGAGCGCGGGCTTTCCGCAGGTGAGAAGCGGATGCTCGCAAAGGCGCGCCAGATCCTGGTGAGCGAGCTCGCCCTCGCGGAGAACACCAATGAGGACAAGGCCGAGGCCCTGCTCGACGAGGTCCTCGCGTCCTGACGCATGACAATGCCGCAGTGCCCGTCGGCACGCTGTGAAATCACCTCGTGAAATCCAGCCTGCCGCCGGGCGCTGCGGCATGTTTTTCAATGTCACAGCGTCAATGTCACAGCGTCAAAGTCACAGCGCCAATGGCGCGGCTTGTACGCCGGCAGCCCGCGTGTCGCCGCACGCATGCTGCCGCATGCATCCCGCCGCGCAAATGCCACAGCTTGAACCGGTCCCAGCGTGAACCGAGCGTGAACCGATCACAGCGTGAACTGATCGCAGCATCGGCGACCGTCGCGTCGAAGCCGATGCGGCGCGAAGGCCGCGGCTTCCCTGCGTCAGCTGTGCACGTTGCAGCTTTCTGGCGGTCGCGACCGCCGTCGTCCGACGCTCTGGCGTGCCGGGCCCGGGCGGCTGGCGCAGACCAGTGGTCACGGAAGGGTCCGGTCAAGGCGTCGCGCCCGGCACGCTGTGGCCATACCCATGTCGGCTGAGGAAACAAACCTGCCGGAGAGCAACCGATGTCAGACGAATCGCGCCACCCTCGCACCGCCGCCGTGATCCCGGCGGCCGGCCGGGGCGTACGGCTCGGCCCGGGCGCCCCGAAGGCGCTCCGCGCGCTGAACGGCACGCCCATGCTCGTCCACGCCGTCCGCGCGATGGCCGCCTCCCGTGCCGTCTCGCTCGTCGTGGTGGTCGCGCCCCCCGACGGTGCCCCCGAGGTGAAGCGGCTCCTCGACGCGCACGCCCTGCCGGAGCGGACGGACTACCTCGTCGTCCCGGGTGGTGAATCACGCCAGGAGTCCGTACGGCTCGGCCTCGACGCCCTCCCCGACGACATCGGCACCGTCCTCGTCCACGACGCGGCCCGCCCGCTCGTGCCCGAGGAGACCGTCGACGCGGTCGTCGAAGCCGTGCACCACGGCGCACCGGCCGTCGTACCCGCGCTGCCCCTCGCGGACACCGTCAAGCAGGTCGAGCCGGCCGGACCGGGGGAGCCGGAGCCCGTCGTCGCCACCCCCGACCGGAACACGCTGCGCGCCGTGCAGACCCCGCAGGGCTTCGAGCGCGACACCCTGGTCCGCGCCCACGAGACGGTCACCGACAATGTCACCGACGACGCGAGCATGGTCGAGCAGCTCGGTCTGCCGGTCGTCGTCGTCCCCGGCCACGAGGAAGCCTTCAAGGTGACCAGGCCGCTGGATCTCGTACTGGCCGAGGCGGTACTCGCCCGGAGGAGGGCCAACGATGGCTTCTGAGCAGCTCCGTCTGCCGCTGGTCGGCATCGGCACCGATGTCCACGCCTTCGAGGAAGGGCGTGAGCTGTGGTGCGCCGGGCTGCTGTGGGAAGGCTCCGACAGCGGCGGCTACGGGCTCGCGGGCCACTCCGACGGTGACGTCGCCGCCCACGCCGCCTGCGACGCGCTCTTCTCGGCCGCCGGCGTCGGCGACCTCGGCGCCCACTTCGGCACCTCCCGGCCCGAGTGGTCCGGCGCCTCCGGGGTCGCCCTGCTCACCGAGGCGGCGCGGATCGTGCGCGACGCCGGATTCGAGATCGGCAACGTCTCCGTCCAGGTGATCGGCGTCCGCCCGATGATCGGCAAGCGCCGCGAGGAGGCGCAGAAGGCGCTGTCCGCCGCGGTCGGCGCGCCGGTCGCCGTCTCGGGCACGACCACCGACGGCCTCGGCCTGACCGGACGGGCGGAAGGGCTGGCCGCGATCGCGACGGCCCTCGTCGTCAGAAGCGGCTGAACGGGCGAACGGGCGAACGGGCGAACGGGACCACGGCCGGGGCATGCGGCCGGGGCATAGGGCTGTGGCATGGGTCACCTCCAGGTCACGTCCTGACCGGAAAGGGGCGCGAGGCACTGCCACGCGCCCACTACCCTTGTTGCGTGACCATTCGCCTGTACGACACCAGCGCCCGGCAGACCCGTGACTTCGCCCCCCTCGTGCCGGGCTGCGTCTCGATCTACCTGTGCGGTGCCACTGTGCAGGCCGCTCCCCACATCGGGCACATCCGGTCGGGCCTGAACTTCGACATCATGCGCCGCTGGTTCGAGTACCGCGGCTACGACGTCACGTTCATCCGCAACGTCACCGACATCGACGACAAGATCATCGCCAAGTCGGCCGACCAGAACCGCCCCTGGTGGTCCATCGGCTACCAGAACGAGCGGGCCTTCAACGACGGCTACGAGGCCCTCGGCTGC
The DNA here is from genome assembly GCF_042888225.1 of Streptomyces sp. NPDC003023. NCBI lineage: Bacteria > Bacillati > Actinomycetota > Actinomycetes > Kitasatosporales > Streptomycetaceae > Streptomyces > Streptomyces sp. NPDC003023. Next base: position 396,993 of record NZ_JBIAPL010000005.1, on the reverse strand, counting down.
CTCCCGCCCACCTACGAACCGCGCGCCACCGGCCACATCACCGAGATGGTCGAGATGATGCGCGGCCTCATCGAGCGCGGGCACGCCTACGAGGCCGACGGCAGCGTCTACTTCGACGTGCGGTCCTTCCCCGAGTACCTCGCCCTGTCCAACCAGGATATCGACGACCTGCGCCAGCCCACGGAAGAGGGCATCACCGGCAAGCGCGACTCCCGCGACTTCGCCATGTGGAAGGCGACCAAGCCGGGCGAACCCGACTGGGAGACCCCCTGGGGTCGCGGCCGGCCCGGCTGGCACCTCGAGTGCTCCGCCATGGCGCACAAGTACCTGGGCTCCGCCTTCGACATCCACGGCGGCGGCCTCGACCTGATCTTCCCCCACCACGAGAACGAGATCGCCCAGGCCAAGGCCTTCGGCGACGACTTCGCCTCGTACTGGGTGCACAACGCCTGGGTCACCATGAGCGGCGAGAAGATGTCCAAGTCGCTCGGCAACTCGGTGCTCGTGTCCGAGATGGTCAAGCACTGGCGCCCGATCGTCCTGCGCTACTACCTGGGCACCCCGCACTACCGCTCCATGATCGAGTACAGCGAGGACGCCCTGCGCGAGGCCGAATCGGCGTTCGCCCGCATCGAGGGCTTCATCCAGCGGGTCGTCGAGAAGGCAGGCCCGGTCGCACCGGCCGCCGAGGTGCCGCTCGCGTTCGCCGAGGCCATGGACGACGACCTCGGGGTGCCGCAGGCCCTCGCGATCGTCCACACCACCGTCCGCCAGGGCAACAGCGCACTGGCCGCGGACGACAAGGAAGCCGCCGTAGCACGTCTCGCCGAGGTCCGTGCCATGCTGGGTGTCCTGGGCCTGGACCCTCTCCACCCGCACTGGGCCGGTGAGGCCGACCGCGGCGAGGACCTCCACGGCGTCGTCGACACACTCGTACGGCTCGTGCTCCAGCAGCGCGAAGCCGCCAGGTCCCGCAAGGACTGGACGACGGCGGACGCCATCCGCGACCAACTGAACCAGTCCGGACTCGTCATCGAAGACGGTGCCGACGGGCCACGCTGGACGCTCGGACCGCGCTAGGTCGTTTCCGCAGCACCAGGCGCAGATGTGCCGCCCGGGACACCGGGCGGCACACTTTCACTCAACGACGCGATCCAGAGGAACAGATAGCCATGGCCGGGAACAGCCAGCGCAGGAACCGCCGCACGTCCAACAAGAAGGGCGCGCAGGTCGGCAGCGGTGGCAAGCGACGTCGCGGGCTCGAGGGCAAGGGCCCCACGCCGCCCGCCTCCGCCCGCAAGGGACACGTCAAGAACCGGGTCGCCAACGCCAAGGCGAAGCAGAGCGCCCGCCGGCCGGTGGCCCGCCGCGGTGGCAAGGGCACGTCCGAGATGGTCGTCGGCCGCAACCCCGTCTTCGAGGCGCTGCGCGATGGTGTGCCCGCCTCCACGCTCTACGTGCAGCAGTTCATCGACAACGACGAGCGGGTGCGCGAGGCGCTCCAGCTCGCCACCGGACGCGGCAACGTCCACATCATGGAGGCGCCGCGCCCCGAGCTCGACCGGATGACGAACGGGCTCAACCACCAGGGCCTCGTGCTCCAGGTCCCCGCCTACGAGTACGCCCACCCCGAGGACCTCGCGGCCGCCGCCTTCGACGAGGGAGAGGACCCGCTCATCGTCGCCCTCGACGGCGTCACCGACCCCCGCAACCTCGGCGCGGTCGTCCGCTCCGTCTCCGCGTTCGGCGGCCACGGCGTCGTCGTCCCCGAGCGGCGCGCCGCCGGCATGACCGCGGGCGCCTGGAAGACCTCCGCGGGCACCGCCGCCCGTACGCCCGTCGCCCGTGCCACCAACCTGACGCGCGCCCTCGAGTCGTACCAGAAGGCCGGCCTGACCGTCGTGGGCCTCGCCGCCGACGGCGACACGGAGGTCGGCGACCTCGAAGCACTCGGCGGCCCGCTGGTCATCGTGGTCGGCAGCGAGGGCAAGGGCCTGTCCCGCCTCGTCGGCGAGACCTGCGACCACCTCGTCCGCATCCCCATGCCGGGCGGCGCGGAGTCCCTGAACGCGGGCGTCGCCGCCGGTGTCGTCCTGTACGAGGCGGCCAAGCGACGCGCCTGACATCGCGGGACGGATCCTGGCCTTTTTCGGACGGCCAGGGGGTGTAAACCGGCCGATAAGGAACGCTTGACGGGTCTCGGACAGATCGGGCCCGTCACGGCCGTGCCCTAAACACACATCACTCGGTTAGATGAGTGTGGACACCAGAACGCCCCGGTCCGGGTTCGATGATCAGCCTGCGCTGAGCATGGTCAAGGTGGACTGCGATCCCGCGCAGGTCATCGTCAGCCACGCCAGCTTCCGGGTGCAGCTCTCCCAGAGCCCGCGCCCCGTACGTGCCCTGGCGAACACCGCACGACTCGGCTCCCCCACCGGAGCCGGCGCCCCGGCACGGCGCAGGGCACCCGTCGTGTGGAGCGGCAGGTCCGAGCCCGGTGACTCCGGTGCGACCGGACTCCTCCAGGCCGTACGCAACTCCACTCTCGAAACCCTCGAACGCGACACCTACAGCGCGGGCGCCACCCAGGTCATGCCGCGCATCGACCTCGACGAGACCGTGCAGGCGCCCACGGTCCCCGCCCCCGGCGGACCCGGCCGCGACAAACCGCTGCTGCCGCCCATGCGGCAGGCCGTCGGCGCCTACGACCCGTACGACACCAACCCGCCGTACGACCGGTCGACCGACGGCCGGCAGCCCCACGACACAGTGACCCACGACGCCGGAACGTACGACGTCGACCCGTACGAGGCGTTCGACAGGGCCCAGGCCGAGCGGCGCGCCCCGCAACGCCACGGAGCCGACTCAGTACGGCACGCGTACTACCCCGGCCGCCGCATGAACCTCGGCGTGGTCCTTCTGCCGCTGCGCGTGCTCATCGGCTTCATCTCCATCTACGCCGGAATGGGCAAGCTCTGCGACCCCGTCTACTTCGACGGCGGCGACCGCGGCTCCCTGGTCAAGTGGCTCGGCGCCCTCAACCCCTGGGCACTGGGAGAGCCGCTGCGCGACTTCGCGCTCGCCCACCCCGTCGGCGCCGGCCTCACCGTCGCCTTCCTCCAGGTCATCGTCGGCGTCCTGACCGTCCTCGGCCTGTGGCAGCGCGTCGCCGCCGCCATCGGCGCGCTGCTGTCCGCCGTGCTGGTCATGACCGTCAGCTGGAGCACGGTCCCCGTCTACGAGACGCCGGACCTCATCTACCTCGCCGCCTGGTCCCCGCTGATCATCGCGGGCGCGCCCGTCTACTCGATCGACGGCCGACTCGCCGGCGAGGCCTGGCGCACCCTCGGACCCCGCTCCGAACTGTGGGACCTGCGCAGGCGCGTACTGCGCCGCGGCGGCCTCGTCACCGCCGTCGTCGTCGGACTCACCATGCTCGTGGGCTCGATGCTCGGCGGCGCCGTCCGCTCAAACGACCTGGTCACCGTGCCCGGGCCGAACCAGAACCCGACCAACCACCTGCCCGGCGCCCCGCTGCCCCAGGAGACCGGCGAACGCTCCTCCGGAGCCCGCGAGGACAAGCCCTCCCCGTCAGCCAGCCGTACCTCTGAGGAGCCCACGGAGGAGGCGTCCACACCCGCGCAGGAGACCGTGCGGGAGACCGGCCAGGTCGACGGCACGCCCAGCGAGACCCAGGGCACCGGACAGCCGCCCAGCGGCTCGCAGCCCGCGCCCCCGCCGGCCTCCGGCACCACGGGCCCCACCTCCACCGGCGGCAGCAGCTCCGGCGGTACGAGCGGCGGTGACTCCGGCGGCAGCGACGGGTCCGGCGGCTCCGAAGGGGGCGGCGTGATCGGCGGCCTGCTGGGCTGAGCGGCGCGCCCCGACGGGACGTCGAAGGGGGCGGCCACCGGATTCCGTATCCGGTGGCCGCCCCCTTCGACGTCCGCGCATGTACGGGCGAACCGCTTGCCGCACACGCGCGTCAGCGCAGCGGGGTGGAAAGCTCCTTGGCCGCCTCCGTGAGGTCCTTCGCGGTGTCGATCGCCCGCCAGTAGGCACCGTTCGGCAGCGGGAAACCCGCCAGCCGGCGCTCACGGGCCAGCCGCGGGAAGGTCGTGCGCTCGTGGTCGCCCACGTCGGGCAGCAGACCGGTGAACTCGGCGGAGAAGACGTACACGCCCGCGTTGATGAGGTACGGCGACGGCGGCGACTCGATGAAGTCGGTGATGTGCCCGAAGGCGTCCGTCTCCACAGCCCCCCAGGGGATGCGCGGACGCGCGAGCGCGAGCGTCGCCATGGCGTCCCGCTCGGCGTGGAACGCGGCCATCTCGCGCAGCGAGAAACGGGTCCAGATGTCACCGTTCGTCGCGTACCAGGGCTGGTCCGGGTGCGGCAGGCCGGCCGCCGCGTACTTGAGGCCGCCACCGCGGCCCAGCGGCTCCGTCTCCACGACGGTGGTGACGCGCAGCGGCAGCACGGCGCTGTCCAGCCACTCCTGGAGGACCTCGGCGAGATGCCCGCAGGACACCACGGCGTCGGTCACGCCCTCCTCGGCCAGCCAGGCGAGCTGATGGCCGATGATCGGGGTCCCGGTCCCCGGGATCTCGACCATCGGCTTCGGGCGGTCGTCGGTGTACGGGCGCAGCCGCGAGCCCTGGCCGCCCGCCAGGATCACGGCCTGCGTCGGAAACGTGGGCGTTTGCATGGCGTGAACGATATGCGGCCCGCAGCCATGGCGACGGGCCGGTACCGCCTGCCCGCCCGCACGGCGCGGCGGGGCCTGCCTCGGAGGCGCCGGAGGCCCGCACACGCGTCGTGCGGGCCCGGACCGCACGCCACGCCGTCAAGGGCTCGCCTCAGGGCCCGAGGCCGCCGTCGGACGGCAGCCGGGGACCTTGCGGCGAGCCCTGCGGGTCGTGGACGGCAGGAGGCCGCCTCGGAGTCCCTACGAGCCCTGGGCCTGCTGCGAGACACCCGTGGCGAAGGAGGTGTCGCAGACGGGCCGGGAGAACCCCTGCGCGCGGGTCGGCCCGTAGAGGTCCACGGCGGCACGGCCGAGGGTCCGGGCGATCGACATGCAGTGCTCGGCGAGCGACGGACGCGCCTCGACCTCGCGCTGGAGGCTGGTGAGCGCGACACCGGGGTCCTTCGTCTGCAGCTCGGTCAGCAGCCGGTCGCGCAGAACGTCCTGCGGGGCGCGGGACTTGGCGCGTACCGACACGTTCTCCGAGGAGGCGGTGATCATCTGCGACTGGGTGGCCTGCCCTGCCCACGGGACGGCGGTGACCGCGAGGGTTCCGGAGAGCACCAGGACGACAGGCAGAACGAGGGCGAGAGTGCGGCCGATTCGGCGGGCTGTGTGGGTCACGCGAGCGAGCGTAGCGGCCAGTGATGATTTGGAGACATTTAGTCACTCACGCGAGGGATGGTTCGATGAAGCTTTTCGAATTCCGTGTTGACGACCGGCCGTGAAATGGACCAAATGGCAGTGAATGTCGGGTTATTTGTCTTCTTGGAAGAAAAGCCCGGCTCCGCACCGAAGTGCGGAGCCCGGCTCGACCGCGGCCGCTCAGGGCCGCTGTGCGCATTCGCGTTGTTGCTCAGTCGCTGAGGCGCTCGCCGGTCGAGGTCGAGAAGACGTGGAGCTCGCCCGATCGCGGCACGACGTGCAGCTCGCTGCCCTTGTCCGGCACGGCACGGCCGCCGACGCGGACGACGAGGTCCTTGTGCTCCCCGCCGACCTGGGCGGAGCCGTACACGTAACCGTCGGCGCCGAGCTCCTCGACGACGTTCACGGACACGGCGAGGCCGGCCGGGGCGTCCTTGGAGAGCGTCTTGGCGTCGGCGCCACCGTGCTCGACGACGTCGAAGTGCTCGGGGCGGACGCCGACCGTGACGGTCGTGTCGCCCTTGTCGGCGGCGGCGGACAGGGCCTCACGGGAGACCGGGACGACGCTGTTGCCGAACTTCACACCACCGTCGGTGATCGGCACCTCGACCAGGTTCATGGCCGGGGAGCCGATGAAGCCGGCGACGAAGAGGTTGGCCGGGCGGTCGTACATGTTGCGCGGCGAGTCGACCTGCTGCAGCAGACCGTCCTTCAGCACGGCCACACGGTCGCCCATGGTCATGGCCTCGACCTGGTCGTGGGTGACGTACACCGTAGTGATGCCGAGGCGGCGCTGAAGGCCGGCGATCTGCGTACGGGTCGACACGCGGAGCTTGGCGTCGAGGTTCGACAGCGGCTCGTCCATGAGGAAGACCTGCGGCTCACGCACGATGGCACGACCCATGGCGACACGCTGCCGCTGACCGCCGGACAGCGCCTTCGGCTTGCGGTCCAGGTACTCGGTCAGGTCGAGGATCTTCGCGGCCTCTTCGACCTTCTTGCGGATCTCGCTCTTGTTGACGCCGGCGATCTTGAGCGCGAAGCCCATGTTGTCGGCGACGCTCATGTGCGGGTAGAGCGCGTAGTTCTGGAACACCATGGCGATGTCCCGGTCCTTGGGCGGCAGGTGCGTGACGTCGCGGTTGCCGATGCGGATGGATCCGCCGTTGACGTCCTCGAGACCCGCGAGCATGCGCAGGGAGGTCGACTTGCCACAGCCGGAGGGCCCGACGAGTACGAGGAATTCGCCGTCCTCGGTCTCGATCTCGAGCTGGTCGACGGCGGGCTTGTCGGAGCCCGGGTAGATCCGGGTCGCCTTGTCGAACGTGACAGTAGCCATGCTGAAGCGTCTCCTTCACCGGCAGGAACGTGCCGGACGATCCGTTGTAAGGGAGTGGTCCAGTCCAACGAAGTGGACTGGCCGTGACGCTACCCGGCCATGTGGCGTATGTCAGCAGTTCACGGGTCACGAAAATGTCGGGGACCGGAGCCTGAGGAGGCAGAGCACCTCACTTTTGACCTGCGTCCTGTGTGCCGGACGGCTTCCTGCTTCAATGCCCATCGCCGGCTCGGCGTGGCCCTGAGGGCCACTCCAGGCCGGTCTTACGCGGGCTCCACAGGCATTCGGCCGACGGCCCGTCGGTCCGTACTGTCTGAGCTGCCATGTGAACCTCGGGCAGCGTCGATGTTCTGATCAGCGGCGGAGCAGACTGGCCCGGCGGCAGCGCCATCGCGACGGACCAGTACAGCCGCATCCCCTCGTCGCGCAGATTCGCCGCCGCGTTCACGTCCCGGTCGTGCACGGCACCGCACCCCTGGCAGGTCCACTCCCGCACCGAGACATCCAGCTTCGGGCCTGTCGCGCGGCAGGAGGAGCAGCGGCGGGTGGAGGGGAAGAAGCGGTCCACGATCACCAGCGTCCGTCCGTACCACGCGCACTTGTACCTCAGCTGACGCAGCAGTTCGCCCCAGGCCGCGTCGACGATCGACCGGTTCAGCTTCGCCTTCCGCCGCCTTCCCTTCCCGACGGCGCGGCGCATCAGATTGGCGATCGGCAGATCCTCCACCACGAGCACTTGGTTCTCGCGCACGAGGCGGGTTGTGAACTGGTCCAGCAGATCCCTGCGAACGTCGCTGATGAGTGCGTACAGGCGGGCGATCCGTTCCCGAGCCTTCTCCCTGTTGCGTGAACCCTTCCTCCTGCGATGCAGATCCCGTTGCCGTCGTGCCAGCTCATCTGCGTATTTCCGGAGCAGTCGAGGGTGCTCCAGTTTCGTGCCGTCGTCCAACGTCACCAGAGTTGCCAGACCGAGGTCCAGCCCGACCGCCTTCGGCTCGCACCCACCGGACAGGAACACGGCAGGCAAGGGCTCGATCCGCTCCTCGACCAGCACTGACAGGAAATACCGGCCGGCCCGGTCACGGGTCACCGTCAGCTTCACCGGCACGTCGCCGGCGGGAAGCGGGCGGGACCACCTCACGTCGAGCGGCTCTGCCTGCTTGGCCAGCGTGACCAGACCCGTACCGGGTCGCTCCGGGTCCTCGACCCAGCGGAATCCGGTCCGCACGTACGTCGCCGAATCCCGGGAACGGTGCTTCTTCTTCCGCTTCGGGTACTTCGCCGTCCCCTTGAAGAACCGTGAGAACGCGCCGTCCAAGTGCCGTAGTGCCTGCTGCAGCACCGTCGACGAGACGTCGCGCAGCCACGACGTCCCTTCGGCCCGCCGCCACCCCGTCAATGCCCGGCAGGTCTCGGCGAACCCCACCGACACCCGATGCTGTTCCCAGGCGCCGGCTCGCAGGGCGAGCCCTTCGTTGTAGACCCATCGGCAGGCGCCGAAGGTCTGCTCCAGCTGTTCGGTCTGGCTGGGGTCCGGGTAGAAGCGGAAGCGGTAGACGCGCTGCTGGGAGCCCGGCTTCCGGGGCCGGCGTCGTAGAGGGGTCGCCGCACGTTCCTGATGTTTGCGTCGGTCGGCGATGCCCAGTGCGTCCCGCTTGACGCGTTTCGCTGCCTCGCCGCCGATGCGCGCTGGTCCTTCCATCACGCCCCCCTGCTGTTCGGCAGTCGGAACAGAACGCCAGTCCGTACAACGAACCTGTGGCCTGGTGGTCACGGTCGACGCGATGTCCTTCGTGTGGTGTCCGCCGCTCTGTGTAGAGTGGTGACGCTTTCACGCACCTGTGACTCTGCGTGATGCTGCCGCCTTAGCTCAGTTGGCAGAGCGGTTGCCTTGTAAGCTCCAGGTCGTCGGTTCGATTCCGACAGGCGGCTCCACCGAACTCGTGTCCCGGACCCATGAGGTCCGGGACACTTGTGTTTTGCGGGGGTGTGTCGGGGTGTACCTGGGGAGGGGTGCGTCGAATGGGGCGTCGTTCGGGTGGATTGATCGGAACCTGGGCGGAGGCACAGCGGCAGCAGCAGCGACAGCGTGAGGCTCAGCACGCGGCGATGGTGCGGCAGCAGCGGGACCAAGAGCGGCAGCAGCGGGCGTACGAGCGGGACATGGCGCGGATGCACCGGGAGCAGCAGGCCGCGTACCGCAGGCAGCGGGAGCAGGACGTCCTGAGGCGTACGCAGGAGCTGGACGCCCGGGTGGCGGTGCTGGAGGCACTGCTCACGGACGGGTGCAGGACCGCGGCCTTCCGTGTGGCCGCGCTGCGCAGAGCGGAGGAGGTCGAACCCTTCGCGCCGGGGCCTTTGGCGGAACCGGTACGGATGCCGAATCCGGCCCTGTACCAGTCGCAGGGTGGCTGGACCGCTGCCGGGCGGGCGCAGGCCGAGCAGGAGGCGCGGGCCCGTTTCGAGCGGGACTGGCACGCGGCACAGGCAGCGGAGGCCAGACGGCAGCAGGATCTGGCTTCCTACCGGCAGCAGTACGACGCCTGGGCGAACGCGCGGCTGGTGGAGATCCGGGAGCACAACGCGGGCATCGAGGGGATGGCCCGGGCCCTGCGTGCCGGTGAGCCGGACACGGTGGTGGAGTTCTTCTCCGCCGCTCTGTACGCGTCGTCGGCCTGGCCGGAGGGCTTTCCGCGGCAGGTCTCGGCGGCCTACGACCGCGCGGGGCAGCAGCTGGTGCTCGATTGGGAGCTGCCGGGGTTCGACGTGGTGCCGGAGGCGAAGGGGGTCCGGTACCTGGTCGGGACGGATCAGGAGAAGGAGATCGTCCGGCCGATGGCCCAGCGCAGGGCCCTGTACCGGGATGTGCTGGCTCAGAGTGTGCTGCTGGTGGTGAGGGAGCTGTTCGCGGCGGACGAGTTCCGAGTGCTGCGTTCGGTGGCGCTGAACGGCTTCGTCGATGATGTGGATCCTGCGACGGGACGGCCGGCGCGGGTGGTCGTGGCGTCGGTCATGGTGGACCGTGCGGATTTCGAAGCGGTTCATCTGGAGCTGGTCAGCGCGGTGGAGTGCCTGACCGGGGCGTTGCGGGGGCAGGTGTCGTCGCGTCCGGACCAGCGGGTCGCGGTGCGGCCGGGCCGGCTTCCCGAGCAGGTGGGCTCAGGGGTGGTGTCGCACGGAGGGGGCGAGGAGCCGGATCTGCTGGCCATGGACCCGATCGAGTTCGAGGGCCTGGTGGCGGAGTTGTTCCGGGCCCGGGGGTTTCAGGCGATGACAACCCAGCGGTCGAACGACGGTGGTGTGGACGTCGATGCCGTGGATCCCGATCCGATCAGCGGCGGGAAGATCGTTGTGCAGGTCAAGCGCTACCGGGGGACGGTTCCGGTGGCTGCGGTGCGGGAGCTGTTCGGCACGGTGCAGGCGACAGGCGCCAACAAGGGTGTGCTGGTCACGACATCGGGTTTCGGTCCGGGGTCCTACACCTTCGCCAACGGCAAGCCTCTGACGCTCGTGTCGGGAACGGAGCTGGTGGATCTGTTGCACCGGCACGGCCTGCGTGGGCGTCTCGGTGACGGAGAAACGACCCCGGTTCCGGCTGCGGCTGCGGCTGCGGACGAGGCTCGTGGCGGTGTACACGACTACAACGTGCTCGGAATGTCGTGGTCGGGTTCGGTGGTGCTGGACGTGTGTGCGCTGGTGTGTGCCGGGAACAGAGTGCTCGGCGACGACTTCTTCGTGTTCTTCAACAACGAGGCGACACCGGACGGCTCCGTGCGCATGCTGGGCCCGTTTGCCGGAGACCGGACGGCGATTCGTGTGGCGTTCGACGCGCTGCCCGGCAGGGCGGATCGACTCGTGCTGGTGGCGGCGGTTGATCCGGAGGTGAATCCGGACGCCGATCTCTCCACGTTCGCGGATGCGGGAATCCGGCTCCGGGACGCGTCGGGCGCGGAGTTGGACCGATTGGTCGTGTCGGACGGCCGGGAGGCCGAGACGGCGCTGGTCCTGGGATCGTTCCGGCGGCGTTCCAGCGGCGACTGGGAGTTCGTGCTGGGCGGCAAAGGCTACCGAGGTGGTTTGGAGGAGCTTGTGGGGGACTTCGGGATCGAGGTGGAGTGAACCTGTCGTATCCGTGATCCCGGTCGTCGCCGTCAGCGGCGGCCGGAGATCTTGTCGGCGAGGGTGGCCAGGCGGGCCGTTGCCGGCGAGTGGGTGGTGGACTCGCGGTGGTCGGCCGAGCGGTAGGCGGCGTAGAGGGTCTGGACGCCGAGCCAGCGGAAGGGTTCCGGTTCCCACTTGCGGACCTTGTGGCCGACCCAGGGCAGGGACGTGAGGTCGGTGGGGCCCGACTGGCCGGAGTCCTGCTGGATCAGGTCGCGCAGGGTGCGGGCGGCGAGGTTGGAGGTGGCGACGCCGGAGCCCACGTAGCCGCCCGCCCAGCCGAGGCCGGTGGAGCGGTCGAGGGTGGCGGTGGCGCACCAGTCGCGGGGGACGCCGAGGACGCCGGACCAGGCGTGGGCGACGCGGGCTCCGGCGAGGCGGGGGAAGAAGCGGATCAGGATGTCGTGGAGGGCTTCCACGGTGGCGGGCCGGGTGCGTGAGGTGTCCGCGGTGGTGACGGCTTTCGAGCCGTAGCGGTAGGGGACGCCGCGGCCGCCGATGGCGATGCGGTCGTCGGCGGTGCGCTGGGCGTACATGTAGGCGTGGGCCATGTCGCCGAGGGTTTCGCGGCCGGACCAGCCGATCTCTGCCCAGATGTCCTCGGGGAGCGGCTCCGTGACGATCATGGAGGAGTTCATCGGGAGCCAGGTGCGGTGCTGCCCCTTGAGGGACGCGGTGAAGCCCTCGGTGCAGCGCAGGATGTAGGGCGCCCGGACGGTGCCGTAGGGGGTGACGGCGTGCTTGGGCCGGATCTCGGTGACGGGCGTCGATTCGTGGATGGTGACGCCGAGGGCTTCGACGGCTGCGGCGAGGCCCTTGACCAGTTTCACGGGGTGGAGGCGGGCGCCGTGCGGGGTCCAGGTGGAGGCGACGGCGCCGCTGACGCGGACGCGTTCCGCGGTATCGCGGGCGCCGAGCAGGACGCGGTCCTTCTCGCCGAAGGCGATCTCGACGGAGTGGAAGTCCTTCAGGCGCTGGAGCTGGGCGGGGGTGTGGGCGACTTCGAGGACGCCGCCCTTGTGGATGTCGGCTTCGATGTTCTCGGCGGCGGCGACGCGGATGACTTCGTCGACGGTGTCGTTCATGGCCTGCTGGAGGCGTACGGCGGCGTCGTGGCCGTTGCGCCGGGCGTAGCGGTCGCGTCCGGCGATGCCGTTGTAGAGCCAGCCGCCGTTGCGTCCCGAGGCGCCGTAGCCGCAGAACTTGGCTTCCAGGACGGTGATGTTGAGGAAGGGGACGGCTTTTTTGAGGTAGTACGCGGTCCAGAGGCCGGTGTAGCCGCCGCCGACGATGCAGATGTCGGCGCTGCTGTCGCCGGGGAGGGGTTCGCGGGGCGCGGGGGCGCCGTCCTGTGCGTACCAGAACGATATGCCGCCGTTGACGGTGTTCATGTGGGGTGCCGTTCCCTGCCGTGGTCGCCTGCGTTCTGGCGGGAATCTACTGCTCGGGCAGGGGTTTGGCGATATTCCGGCGTCGGATGATCGAGATTCCCGGGGAGCGGGTCGCGTCGCCGCTGTCGTATGGCGGGGGAGGCGGGGCCGGCGGGGCGGAGGGTGTCCATCGCTCGGAACCTGTTGGCGCGGCAGGGGCCGAAAAGGGCAGGCTGTGGGCATGATTCGTACTGCCAAGCCTGCCGATGTGCCCGTGATCCACGAGATGGTCCGGGAGCTCGCGGACTACGAGAAGGCCTTGCACGAGGCGATCGCGACGGAGGAGCAGCTGCGTGAGGCGCTGTTCGGTGAGCGGCCAGCCGCGTTCGCGCACATCGCGGAGACGGAGGACGGCCGGGTCGCCGGTTTCGCGTTGTGGTTCCTGAACTTCTCGACGTGGCGTGGTGTGCACGGGATCTATCTGGAGGATCTGTATGTGCGGCCGCAGTTGCGGGGTGGTGGGCACGGCAAGGCGCTGCTGACGGAGTTGGCGCGGATCTGTGTGGAGCGGGGTTACGAGCGGCTCGAGTGGTCGGTGCTGAACTGGAACACCCCGTCGATCGACTTCTATCGTTCGCTGGGGGCGCGGCCGCAGGACGAGTGGTCGGTGTACCGGCTGACCGACGGGGCGCTCAAGAGCCTTGGTTCCTGAGGTCCGGGGGGCTCAGGGTGCTCCGTGGGCTCGGGGGGTGGGGGCTTCGCGGGCTGAGTGGTCAGGGGATCAGCACGACCTTGCCGATGGTGCCGCGGTTCTCGAGGTCGTGGTGTGCGGTGGCGGCGTCGGCCAGGGCGTAGCGCTGGACGGCGGGCCGGAGCCGGCCGGTGGCGGCTGCGGTGAGGGCGCGGGTCTCGAGGGCGCGCAGGCCGCCGGCCTTTTCGAGCATGGCGGGTCCTAGGACGCCTTCCGTGGTGATGCCGCGTTCCGTGAGCTCCTGTTCGGTGAGGGTGAGGGGGCTGTCGGCGAGGATGCCCTGGCTGGACCAGCCGAAGACGATGTGTCTGCCGCCTTTGCCGAGGAGGTCGACGGCGGCGCGGCCGGCTTCGCCGCCGACGGAGTCGTACACGACGGTGGCGCGGCGGTCGCCGAGGTGATCGCGTACGGTGTCCGGCCAGTTTGGCTGGTTGTAGTCGACGGCGAGGTCGGCGCCGTTGTCCCGTACGCGGGTGGTCTTGCCGGGGCCTCCGGCGAGGCCGATGACGGTGGCGCCTGCGTTCTTGGCGTGCTGGACGAGGAGTGTGCCGATGCCGCCTGCGGCGGCGGGGACGATCACGGTGTCGTCGGGGCCGAGTTCGGTGTACTGGAGAATGCCGAGGGCGGTGCGTCCGGTGCCGATCATGGCGACGGCTTCGCTCTCGTCGAGGTTGCCGGGGATCTCGTGGAGTCTGGCGGCGTCGGTGACGGCGAGTTCGGCGTAGCCGCCGGGGACCATGCCGAGGTGGGCGACGACGCGTTTGCCGAGCCAGGCGGGGTCGGTGCCCTCGCCGAGTGACTCGACGACGCCGGCGATCTCGCGGCCGGGGACGGTGGGCAGTTCCGCGGGTGCGCCGAAGGGCCCGGCCGCGCCTTCGCGCAGTGCGGTGTCCAGGAGGTGGACGCCGGCTGCGGTGACGGTGATCCGTACCTGGCCGGGGCCGGGCAGGGGGTCGTCAATGGTTTCGTACGTGAGGTTCTCGGCGGGGCCGAAGGCGTGCAGGCGGACGGCGTGCATGGTGTGTGGCTCCCTTGTGATCGGGTCGTGGGAGCCACTGTTCAACGTCAAGCGCGCTTGAGGTCAAGGTGGTTGCGGGTGGAGTGCCGCCGGTTGCCGCGGAGCGCGAGTGAGGTGGCTTCGAGGGCGCTGTTGAAGGACACCTCGGCGAGCAGGCCGGGGGCCGCGACCTGGTCGCCGACGAGGTAGACGTCGTTGCCGCGGTCGATGGCGGGGCGGTCGCGCCAGGTGGTGCCGGGCAGGTCGACGGCGCCGGTGCGGCCGGCGGCGACTGCTTCACGCCGCCAGACGGTCCGGTCCCGCCATCCGGGGAAGCCCAGGTCGAGGAGGGTTTCCGCGTGGGCGATGCCGTCGGCCTTGGACTGGTCGGGGCCGATCGGGAGCTGGCCCTGGACGAGTTGTTGTCCGGCCGGGGCGAGCGTGGGGTCCTGGGCGGTGAAGCGTTCCAGCCAGCCGGGGGCGTCGAGGTCGGAGACGGCGAAGGGGTCCTGACGCCGGGTGCGCAGCGCCAGGTCGATCAGGGTGGTGCGGCCGCTGGTCCAGTGCAGGGTGTCGTCGCCGAGCAGTCTGCGGGCGGCGTCGAGGGTGGTGGCGACGATGACGGGGCCGTGGTGTTCGGGCAGGGCGTCGACGCGGGCCGTGGTTTCGATGCGTACGCCGAGGTCCCAGGCGCGGGCGGCCATGCGTTCGACGACTTCGCCCCAGCCGCCGCGGGGGTAGTGGGCCTCGGGCGGGAGGGTGGTGGCGCGGCGGAGGCGTTCCTGTACGAAGGCGGCGGACAGTGAGCCGGGGTCGTGGTGGAAGAGGGCGACTCCCATGTAGTGGGCTGCGGCGCGTGCGGTCTTCTCGCCGGCGATGCCGGTGGCCCAGGTGAGGAAGTCGGTGTCGACGGGGGCGGCTTCCGCGGGGTGGCGGGCGAGCCGCAGCATGCCGAGCGGCGGGGTCCTGCGCAGTGCGCCGTCGCGGCGGAAGCGCATGCGGGTGCCTTCGAGGAGCGGCAGGGGCGCGAGGGGGCCGAGGAGGTCGCGCTGCTTGAGCCAGGTCCAGTGGGGGCCGCGGTTGTAGAGGGCGTGGGGGCCGTCGTTGGTCCGGTAGGGGCCTTCGCTGGTGCGGGCGCGTCCGCCGAGGGTGTGGTGGGCCTCGTAGAGGTGTACGTGGGCGCCGGACTCCGCGGCGGTGACGGCCGCGGTGAGGCCGGCGAAGCCGCCGCCGATGACGGTGATCTCTCGCATGGTGTCTCTCCTCGTTCGACTCGCTTTCACGACTGGGACGGACCGGGGGCCGTCGGGTGTGACATCGGGTGCGCGGGAGGGCGTTGTCAGTGGCGCATGTCACTGTGGGGTCATGGCGAGGGCGCGGAGGCCGGCGGTTGTGGCGGCGAGGGTGACGCGGGTGCGGTTGCCGGATCTCGAGGTGTTCACGGGCGGGGCTCTGGAGCCGGACGGTGACTACGACGGGGTGGAGTTCGCGGGGCTGGATCTCGGCGGGCAGGAGGGGGCGGGGGCGCGGTTCATCGACTGCGCGCTGCGGGAGTGCGGACGGGACGAGGCTCGGCAGTGCGCGTTTCGTGGACTGTGTGCTGGAGGGCGTGCGGGGGGTGGGGGCGGATCTCGCGGGGGCTTCGCTGCGCGATGTGGAGGTGCGGGAGGCGCGGTTGGGCGGGGCGCAGTTGCACGGGGCGGTGCTGACGGGGGTGCTGCTGCGGGGCGGGAAGATCGACTGTCTGAATCTCAGGGAGGCGAGGCTGACGGATGTGGTGTTCGACGGCTGTGTGCTGTCGGAGGCGGACTTCGGGGGAGCGCGGCTGGAGAGGGTGGAGTTCAGGGACTGTGTGCTGCGGCAGGCGGACTTCACGTCGGTGCGGATGAAGGACGTCGATCTGAGGGGTGCCGCGGAGCTGGACATCGCCCGGGGGGTGGAGCGGCTGTCGGGGGCGGTGATCAGCTCGGCGCAGCTGCTCGATCTGGCGCCGGCGTTCGCGGCGCAGGTCGGGGTTCGCGTGGAGTGAGGGGGCTGCGTCGTCCGCGGGGTGTTTCAGGCGGGTGGGGGCAGATCAAGGGCCCTGGGGTTCCAGGTCCGGAGGTGTGGGGGGAAGCGGGCCTGGGGGTTCCAGGTCAGGAGGTGCGGGGGAAGCGGGCCTGGAGGTCCCAGATCACGGGGTTGTCGCCGAGGCCTTCGTGCATGTCGGTGAGGTCGGCGATCAGGTCGTGCAGGAAGTCGCGGGCCTCTCGGCGGAGTTCGGCGTGGCCGAAGGTGAGGGGCGGTTCGTCGCCGGGCATCCAGTCCGCCTCGACGTCGACCCAGCCGAAGCGGCGTTCGAAGAGCATCCGGTCGCTGGACTCGGTGAAGTCGAGTTCGGCGTGCTGCGGCCGGGACTGGCGGCTGCCGAGGGGGTCGCGGTCGAGCTGCTCGACGATGTCGCACAGGGCCCACGCGAAGTCGAGTACGGGCACCCATCCCCAGGCTGTGGACACCTCACGGTCCTCTTTGGTGTCGGCGAGGTAGACGTCGCCGCAGAAGAGGTCGTGGCGCAGCGCCTGCACGTCCGCACGCCGGTAGTCGGTCTGCGGCGGGTCGGGGAAGCGGCGTGAGAGGGAGTAGCCGATGTCGAGCACGTGACCGATGGTGTCATGCCCGGTGGCGCCTGCTGTACGACCGGGTGACGGCGGTCAGGAGGAAGGGGATGGCGGCGAGGGGCGCGAAGAAGAAGGCCCAGACGGTGTGGGCGGTGGTGGACAGGTACGTCTGGCTCTCCACCGTGAACAGCACCACCACCTGGGACAGGGCGAAGAGGGCCGACAGTGCGGACGCGGTCCAGGCGAGGGCGGCGAGTGTGCGGGGGCGCAGCGGCTGCCACCGGTCGGTGACCAGGAGCAGGGGGAACAGGGCGGCCAGTTCGGAGACGACGGCGAGGCCGACGACGTAGGCGATGCCCCAGCCGGGGATGTTGAACGAGTCGCGCAGGACGTCGTCGCTGTAGCCGACGTAGATGCCGCTCGCCATGGCGATCCGCCACAGGCCGGAGGGGAGGGCGCACAGGGCGATCGCGTGGGCGGCCCGGCGGGCCCACCGGGGCGCGGGTTCGACGGCGGGCCGGTCGGCGGATTCGACGGAGGGCCGGTCGGCGGTGGTGGGCGAAGGGGCGGGCGCTGTGTCCATGACCAAAGACTGGCGGCGGCGGCCGGTTCGCCGCTTCGTTCCGTACGGCGGACCCTCTCCGTCGCGCGGGGGAGGCCGGCCGCACGAGGTCGTATGCCGGAGGCTGCGGCGGGCGGCTCAGGGCAGCAGCCGCTGCTCCTTTGCCACCGCGACGGCTCCCGCGCGGGTGTCGACGCCGAGTTTGGCGTAGATGCGGCCGAGGTGGGTCTTCACGGTGGCCTCGCTGATGAACAGGGCGCGGGCGATCTCGCGGTTGCCGAGGCCGCGTGCCAGCTGGCCGAGGATGTCGCGTTCCCGGTCGGTCAGGGACGGTCCGGCGGCTCCGCGCATGCGCTCCATGACGCGGCCGGCGACGGGCGCGGAAAGGGTGGTGCGGCCCTGTGCGGCGGCGCGGATCGCGGCGAAGAGCTCCTCGGGCCGTTCGGCCTTGAGGAGGTAGCCGGTGGCGCCGGCCTCGATGGCGCGGGTGATGTCGGCATCGGTGTCGTACGTGGTCAGGACCAGCACATGGACGTCTGGCGAGGCGATGCGGCGGGTGGCCTCGACGCCGTCGATGCCCGCGCCCAGCTGGAGGTCCATCAGGACGACGTCCGGTGCCAGTTTGGCGGCCATCGCGACCGCCTCCTCTCCGCTGCCGGCTTCGCCGACCACGTCGATGTCGGCCTCGCTGCCGAGGAGGGCGAGCAGGCCGGCGCGTACGACGGCGTGGTCGTCGCAGAGCAGGATGCGTACGGCGGTCATGGCCGGGGCTCCAGGGGGATCGCGGCGGACAGGACGGTGCCCTCGCCGGGGGCGGACTCGACGGTGACGCTGCCGCCGAGCTGTTCGGCGCGGGCCCGGATGGCGGGGAGGCCGTGTCCCCGTACGCCGCGGGCGGGACCCGCCCCCGCACCGCTGCCGCTGCCGGTTGCGACCATCGGGCCGCTGCCGCTGCCGCTGCCGCTGCCGCTGCCGCTGCCGCTGCCGGTGTCGAAGCCGCGTCCGTCGTCCGCGATGTCGAGGACGACCTGGTCGTCCAGGAGTGTGAGGGTCAGCTTGGCGGAGCCGGCATCGGCGTGTTCCCGTACGTTGGCCAGCGCGCCCTGCGCGATCCGCAACAGCGCCGACTGGACCCGGTCGGGCAGCGGCGCGGCGGGCGGGCCGTCGAGGTGGAACCGGACGGGGACGGCGTCGGTGGACTCGCGGGCGGCGAGCGCCCGCAGCGCCTCCGGCAGGCTCCCGCCTTCCGCGAGGTCCGCCGGGGCGAGGTCGTGGACGAAACGACGGGCCTCGGCGAGGCTCCGCTCGGCGATCGACTCGGCGGTGCGGACATGGCCGCGGGCGGTGGGCGGGTCGCTGTCCCAGGTGCGGTCGGCGGCCTGGAGCAGCATCTGCTGGCTGGACAGGCTCTGGGCGAGGGTGTCGTGGATCTCCATGGACAACCGCTGCCGTTCGGCGAGGGTGCCCTCGCGGCGTTCGGTGGCGGCGAGCTCGCGACGGGTGCGGACGAGGTCGTCGATGAGCGCCCGCCGGCGGTCGGCGAGCCGTTCCGCGTGGACGAAGACCGCCGTGGCCACCGCGGCGACGGCGGGCGGGGCGAGGACGAGGTTCGGGTCGAAGTCGCCGTGCGCGAGTTGCAGCTGTGCCACGACGACGAACACCGTGAGCAGGGAGACCAGGGCGATCGCCGCGCGGGTCGGCAGGGCGCGCAGCCCGGTGTAGAGAAGGGGCACGGCGCACCAGGCGAAGCTCGGGGCGAGGACCACGAGGACCACCCACACGGCCACGACCGTGAACAGCCACAGCAGCCGTCGGGGAGTGGCACGCGGGCCGAACACCGGCCCCACCGTGTACAGGACCGCGAGGGCCGCCGAGAGTCCGATGATCCACGGGGAGCGGAACTCCCAGGGGTGGCGCAGCAGATAGCGGGCGAGCGAGGCACCGAGCAGCAGGAAGAACGCCACATGCATCACCCGCGCCAGCCAGCGGGCGTCGGGGTCCTGCTCCTGTTCCACCACCGTCTCCTCGTCCGTCTCCTCGTCCGTCGGCCCGTCCGGCCAGGGATCTGCTTGTTCATCGTGGCCGGGCCGGACCATGCGGGCATCAGCCGATCGGCTGACATGTCTGTCGTCCATCATGCGCGGCAGGGGCAGCCGGAGCGTGGACCGTACGAGGCGCCGCACGGCCGGAGGATCGATGGCGGAACGAGAGCCACGGCGGTTCAGCCGCCCTCCCGAAGGAGCCCACCCGATGAAGAAGACCCTGATCGGTGCAGTCACCGCCGCTGTCGTCGCCGCCGGTACGTTCGGCGCGGTCTCGGCCAACGCCTCCGCGCCGGCCGCGGAGACGAGGAGCGCGGAGACGAGGGCCGCGGTCACCGCCGACGTCTCGGACCGCGCTCTCCAGCAGTCCACGCATCTGACGATCGACGCTGCCGTCGAGGCCGCGCAGGCCGCCCTCGACGCCGCGGAGAAGGAGAACCAGCGCATCACCGTCGCCGTCGTCGACCGCAACGGCAACACGATCGTCACCCTGCGCGGCGACGGCGCGGGCCCGCAGTCGTACGAGTCGGCGGTGAAGAAGGCGTACACCGCCGTGTCGTGGAACGCGCCGACCTCCGAGCTGGTCGAGCGGCTGGAGCAGGCGCCGAACCTGAAGGACATCCCCGGCACCCTGTTCCTCGGCGGCGGGGCGCCGGTGCAGGTGAAGGGTGCGCCGGTGGCGGGTGTCGGTGTGGCGGGCGCGCCGAGCGGCGAGCTGGACGAGAAGTTCGCACGGGCGGGCGTCGCCGCGCTCGGCCGCTGAGCCGTCGGGAGGGCGTGGGAAGGGCGGGAGGGCGTGCCTAGGATCATGGTGTGGACGAACACCTTTTACGTCGCAACGCCCTTTCCCGCAGGTCCAGTAGGGACCGGGCAGCTCGTGGAGCCCGTACCTCGGCCACCGAACGCATCGCACGCACCGCCTCGGCGGCGGTGCTGCTGTCGGTGGCGGGCCTTGCGGCGTGCACGGGCAGCGGCGCGGGTGTGCAGGGGACTCCGGGTTCCGTGGGTCTGCGCGATCCTTACTTCCCCCGGCTCGGCAACGGCGGTTACGACGTCCGGCACTACGGGCTGAAGCTCGACTACGACCCCCGTACCGGCCGCCTCGAGGGGATCGCGGAGCTCACCGCGAACGCCACGCAGGACCTGACCGCCTTCCACCTCGACCTGAGCGGGATGCGGGTCGAGGGCGTGACGGTCGACGGCGCTGAGGCCGCCGTCAACCGTGCCGGTACGGAGCTGACGGTGCGTCCGCGCCGGGACATCGGAAAGGGCGCCGAGTTCCGTACGGTCGTCCGGTACTCGGGACTCCCGCAGACGATCACCGACGCGGACGGTTCGAAGGAGGGCTGGCTGCGCGGCCCGCGCGGCGACGCGCTCGCGCTCGGCGAACCGGTCGGCTCCATGGCGTGGTTCCCCGGCAATCACCATCCGGCGGACAAGGCTGCCTACGACGTCACCGTCACCGTGCCGGAGGGCTACGAGGCGATCTGCAACGGAGAACCCGTCGGCCGGTCCCCCGGCCGGCCCGCCGGTGATCCGGGCGGTCGGCGCACCGACGACGGCAGGACCGCCTTCGGCTGGCGTTCCGCGGAGCCCATGGCGAGCTATCTGGTCACGCTCGCCGTCGGTGACTTCCGTACGACGGCCTCCCGCACATCGGCCGGACTGCCGGTCGTGACGGCAGTCGATCCGGCGGTGGAGAAGGCGAGTGCGAAGCTGCTCGGCAAGCTCCCGCGGATCGTCGAGTGGGGTGCGGAGCAGTTCGGGCCCTACCCGTTCTCCTCCACCGGCGCGATCGTCGTGCCCGCCGGTGAGGTGGGTTACGCACTGGAGACGCAGACCAGACCGGTCTTCCCGCTCGACCAGTTCGACGAGGCGACCCTCGTCCATGAAGTGGCCCACCAGTGGTACGGCAACTCGGTCACGCCCGCGTCCTGGCAGGACGTCTGGCTCAGCGAGAGCTTCGCCACCTACGCGGAGTGGATGTGGCTGGAGGAGTCCGAGGGCACGCCCGTGCAGGAGAGCTTCGAGGACGCCTTCGCGGACAAGGAGAACTGGGCCTTCGCCCCCGCCGAACCGCCGCGTGCCGAGGACCTGTTCGAGGCCCCGGTCTACGGGCGTGGGGCGATGGTGCTGCACAAGGTCCGTCAGGCCGTCGGTGACGCGGTGTTCTTCCAGATCGTGCGCGGCTGGGCGCAGGAGTACCGCCACGCCAACGCCTCCACGGAGGACTTCACCGATTACGTGGAGGAAAGGTCGGGCAAGGACCTGACCGCTGTGTGGGACGTGTGGCTGCACGGGGACGGCAAGCCCCGGACGCCGTGAGGCCGTGACCACGGCAGGGCTCCGGCAGGGCTCCGGCAGGGTTCGGTCAGGGTTCCATCAGGGCTCCGGCAGGGTTGCGCACCCTGCCGGAGTCCTGCGGAAGGTGACGTCAGAGGTTGACGCCGAAGTCCCGCGCGATGCCCTCGAGGCCGGAGGCGTACCCCTGGCCGACGGCACGGAACTTCCACTCCGCGCCGTTGCGGTAGAGCTCGCCGAAGACCATGGCGGTCTCGACGGCGGCGTCCTCGCTCAGGTCGTAGCGGGCGATCTCGGCGCCACCGGCCTGGTTGATGATGCGGATGTAGGCGTTCCGCACCTGGCCGAAGTTCTGGCTGCGGGCGACGGCGTCGTAGATCGAGACCGGGAAGACGATCTTGTCGACGTCGGCGGGCAGGCCCGCCAGGTTGACGTTGATCTGCTCGTCGTCGCCGCCGCCCTCACCGGTGCGGTTGTCGCCGGTGTGGACGATGGTCTGGTCCGGCGTCGCCTTGTTGTTGAAGAAGACGAAGTGGGCGTCGGAGACGACCTTGCCGGCGCCGTTCACGCCGATCGCGGAGGCGTCGAGGTCGAAGTCCGTGCCGGTGGTGGTGCGGACGTCCCAGCCGAGGCCGACCGTGACGGCGGTCAGGCCCGGTGCCTCCTTGGTGAGCGAGACGTTGCCGCCCTTGGACAGGCTTACTGCCATTGGGAAGTCCCCTTCGTATCGGATCTGCGGGCTACGGGTCCTCCCGAAGCTACCGTCACCCGTCATAACGCCGGCAGGGGACTGCCGGGTTCCATCCACCGCCACCCGTTTCCCGGCCCGACGGAAACGCCGCGCCCGAAGACCGCGCCGAAAAGAGGGTGACGAGCCCGGCCCGCACGCGGGACCATGGACGCATGTCCGGGCCCTACATCATCCGCGGTTCCGTCTCCCTGCCGGAGGCGGAGCTCATGTGGCGTTTCTCCCGTTCCTCAGGGCCCGGCGGCCAGCACGTCAACACCAGCGACTCACAGGTGGAGCTCCGCTTCGACCTCGCCGCGACCGAGGCGCTGCCGCAGGTCTGGAAGGACCGCGCGCTGGAGCGGCTTGCGGGCAGGCTCGTGGGCGGTGTGATCGCCGTACGCGCCTCCGAGCACCGCTCGCAGTGGCGCAACCGGGAGACGGCGGCGGTGCGGCTGGCGTCGCTGCTGGCCGAGGCGACGGCCCCGCCGCCGAGGCCGCGCCGGGCGACGAAGATCCCGCGTGGGATCAACGAGCGCCGGCTGCGGGAGAAGAAGCAGCGCGCGGAGACCAAGCGGGGCCGCACCGGCCGCGACTGGTAGCCCCCGGCCCCGCCGCCCGGCCACCCCGCCGCCCGGCCACCCCGCCGCCCGGTCACCTGGCCGTCCGTCAGCCCGGCCCCGTCGCCCGGCCAGACCGCCCGGCCCCGCCGCCCCACCAGGTCCACGCCCCCGCGGTCACCCCAGGTGCCGGTAGCGCCCCCGGAAATACGTCAGGGGCCCTGCCACCTGGTCCGCCAGGCCCACCTTCAGGACGTGACCGATCACCAGCGTGTGGTCCCCGGCCACGACCCGCTGCGTCGTACGGCACTCGAGCGTCGCGAGCGCGCCCTCCACCAGCGGCGCCCCGCACACCTCGCCCCGTTCGTGCGGCAGGTCCGCGAAGAGCAGGCGGTCGCTGATCCGCCCCTTCATGGCGAAGCGTCCGGCGATCTGCCGCTGGCTCTCCGTGAGCAGGGAGACCCCCCACAGGGGCTGTTCGTCGAGCAGGTCGTCCATGCGTGAGCCGTTGCGCAGGCTGACGAGCACCAGTGGCGGGTCGAGCGACACGGACATGAAGGCGGTGGCCGTCATTCCCACGTCCTCGCCGCGCGGCCCGTGGTCGGCGTCGCGCGCGGTGACCAGCACCACGCCGGCGGCCAGACGGGACATGGCTGCGCGGAATTCCTCGTTGCTCACCCCCTCAGGATGGGGGATGGCAGGAGTGGCCGGATCAGGGTTCGTCTGCAACACGTCAGGAACGCTAGTCTCGGCCCTTCGTCCTCCGCATCGGGCCCGGGAACGAGCCGAGTCCTAGGACCACAGCCCCACAGCCATGCGTAACCATGGGTACGCTCCAATGGTTTTGCGTTGAATAAATGTTGGCGGGAAAGCGACGGTGTGCCCGGACGTGCTGCATCTGACCCTTCATCACCTGATGTGACTTGAGTCACAGAGGCCAGTATTTGTTGACCCTGTGTACCGAGCGGGCTGCTCGCTGTGATTCAGTGGCCGGGATACCGCTACAAGTACGCCAATCAGACGCCCTGGAGTTTGCTGTCGAGGTCTCGGGGAGAGCGAGCGATGGAGACCGAGTCGGAGCCCTATGTCCGTCTTGCGACCCTGAGGCAGCTGCACCAGGTCGTCACGGACCTCAACACGGCCCGCAGTCTGGCCGACACCCTGCAGACCGTCGCCGACGGAATCGTCGCCGGCCTGGGCTACGAACTGGCCTGCGTCAACCTCGTACGTCCCGACGGTGATCTCGTCGTCGCGGCCTTCGCCGGAAGCGCCGCCGCAGAGGCACTGATCACCGGCCGGGTCGGCTCGCGCACCTCCTGGGACCGCCGTCTGTCCATGGGAGAGGCCTGGGGCGATCTGCGGTTCATACCGCACACCGAGGGCTGGGTGCTCCTCGAGGACGACGTGCCGCAGTGGCACACCGAAGGTCCCGAGCCCCGCTTCGACGACGAGTGGCACCCCCTCGACCGTCTCTACGCGCCCATGTACGCGTCCGGCGGCGGCCGCGAACTGCTCGGCGTGATCTCCGTGGACCGCCCGCGCAACGGCCGCCACCCGGGCCCCTGGGGCCAGGAGGCGCTGCAGATGTACGCCTCCCAGGCGGCCATCGCCATCAGCAACGCCCGGCTCCGCGCGAACATGCAGCGCGCCCTGGTCCGCCTCGAGCGTGAACAGCAGGCCCTGCGCGCCAGCGAGGAATCCTTCCGTCAGGCTTTCGAATACGCGCCCAGCGGCATGGCCATCGCCGAGATGGGCGGTGACCAGCACGGCCGGCTGCTGCGCACCAACGACGCGCTGTGCAGGCTGCTGGGACGGCCCGCCTCCGCCATGCGCCGCTACTCCTTCGCGGACCTCGTCCACCCCGAGGACGTCGGCACCCTGCTGCGCACCTCCGCCGAGGGCGGGCGCGCGGAGATCAGGCTGGGCCGCAGGGACGGCTCGTACGTCTGGGTGTCCCTGCGGAACTCGGTCGTCGCCGACACCGCGGACGGGCCCCGTTTCCTGCTCACGCACGTCGAGGACATCGAGGACCGCAAGCGCCACGAGCTCCAGCTCGCGCACCGCGCCTCGCACGACGCCCTCACCGGACTGCCCAACAGTGCCGAGCTGCGCGCCCGGCTCAGCTCCCGGCTGTGCGAGCGTCCGCACGAGCCGTACGCGACCGACATCGAGGCGCTGGACGCCGCGTACGAGACGGACCGGCACTTCTCCGCTGACGGGTTCGACTTCGACGCGGTCGGCAGCCGGCCCTACGACCACCACATCCACACCGTCGCCCCGGACGGCGACATCGACGACGGTGCCAAGGGTCTCGCCGTTCTCTTCTGCGACCTGGACGGCTTCAAGTCGATCAACGACCGGTTCGGGCACCAGACCGGTGACGCGGTCCTGGTCGAGGTCGCCCGCCGTCTCACCACCGGTGTGAGGGACGGGGACACAGTCGCGAGGCTCGGCGGTGACGAGTTCGTCGTCCTCGCGGACGGCCTCGGTGCGGCGGACGCGGCCGATCTGGCCGTACGTCTGCGGAACGCGATCATCCTGCCCATCAGGGTCGGCGGCCGGGGCGTCCGGGTGGGTGCCAGCTTCGGCATCGGCTGGGCGAGCTGCGGGATGTCCGTCGAGGAGGTCCTGCAGTCCGCAGACCAGCGGATGTACATCGAGAAGCGGTCCCGTTCGAAGGTCCACCGCCGCGCCGGGTGACGGTTGCGCGGCGACGTTTGCGCCGGTGACGGTCGTGCGATGACGGTTACGCGGTCGCGGTCGCGGTCGCGGTCGCGTGGTGCCCGGTGACGGCCTCGTGGTGCCGGGTGATCCGGCAGTGACATATCACACCGGGCCGCGAGCGGCCTGGTGGCGCGGTGTCGGCGGGCCGGATGAGGCCCACACCACCCAATGGGGTGAGTGGAACCGGGTAGGCTCGCCTCGCGTCAGCGTTGTGCTGGCGAGATGGTGAGGAGTGACTGGGATGACGGCCGCGAACAACGGCGCGAGCACGCCCGAGGATGACGACCCGTTCGGCTATTTGTACGCCGACGGGCAGCAGCCGGGTGCCACACCGCCCCGTCAGGGTGGCTACGGCTACCCGGGTCCGGCCGCGCAGCCCGGAGTCCCCCGCACCTCGTACAACCAGGTCCGGACCGTCGGCGAGCGCCAGTACGGGCAGCCGCAGGTCCCGCACCAGCAGGCGTACGGCCAGCAGCCCGGTTACGGCCAGCAGCCGACGGCCGCGTACGCCGCGCCCGAGAACTACCAGGGTGCCGCCGCCCAGACGCGCCAGGTTCCCGTCCCGCCCCAGGGCGGCCACGGTGGTCATGGCGGTCACGGCGGCCGGAGCGGCGGTCCCAACACCAAGGGTCTGCTGATCGGCGCGATCGCGGTCGTCGCGGTCGTCGTGATCGGTATCACCGCGGCGCTGATGTCGAGCGGTGGCGAGAAGGACGAGGCGGGTGGCGACGGCGGTGCGCAGAGCAGCCCGTCCGCCGCGGAGTCCGTGGATCCGGGCGGGGAGCCCTCGGCCGAGCCGTCGGAGGCGCCCGAGCTTCCCAAGCAGGACGCGGCGACGCTGACCCTGGGTCCGCCGGCGGCCCTCGCCAAGGACGTGCCCGGGGCGAAGGGCGCGGACGGCGCCTATGTGATGTTCAACGGTGTCGGCGGCTCGGCCGGCTGGTCGGTCGAGGTGCCCGAGGCCGGCGCGTACACGATGTACATCACCTACAGCGTGCCCGGCAAGGACGCCAAGACCTCCCTGACGATCAACGGCGGGAAGCCCCGCGAGATCAACATGTCGAACTTCGCGAAGGCGGCGGAGGGCGACTGGGAGAAGGGCTGGACCAACACCTACGCCTACGTGAACCTCAAGAAGGGCAAGAACGACCTCAAGATCTCCTGTGAGCAGGGGAACCAGTGCGAGGCGTATCTCGACCAGGTCTGGCTGGAGGCCGGTCAGGCCAACAGCTGAGCGCGGCTCGGCGAGAGCCCGTTCCCAGGGGTCACCATCCCCGCTCCACCCGTCACCGTCCCGGCCGTCGCCCCGCGCGCGAGCCGGGACGAGGCGTTTTGAGCGGTGTCACTTCCCGGTTCTGAGCGGTGTCACTTCCCGGTGGCTGCCGCTGTGTGCTCGGCCGTCGTGATCCGGGGCAGCAGATCCGCGTAGGCCGCCGCGTCGAACTCGCCCGCAGCGGGGGCGAGCACCGTCGCCGCGGAGAGGGCGACCGCCCGTGACAGGCGTTCCGGCCAGGACAGGCCCGTGATCAGCCCGGACAGCAGGCCGGCGACGGCCGAGTCGCCGGCTCCCGTCGGGTTCCCCTTCACCGGCTCGGGCGGGCCGGCCTGCCAGGTGCCGTCCGGGGTGGCGGCGAGCAGACCGTCCGGGCCGAGTGAGGCGACCACCGTGTGCGCGCCGCGGCGGCGGGCGTCGCGGGTGGCGCGGAGCGGTTCGCGGGAGCCGGTGAGCTGGGCGAGCTCGTCCGCGTTGGGCTTGATCAGATCGGGGCGGGCGGCGATGCCGCGGCGCAGTGGTTCGCCGCTGGTGTCGAGGAGGACGGGGACCTCTGCGGCGCGCGCCCGGCGCACCAGTTCGGCGTAGGCGCCGACGTGGATGCCGGGCGGCAGGCTGCCGCAGAGCGCGACGGCCTCGGCCTCGCGGAGGAGTGAGTCGTAGGAGGAGAGGAAGGCGGTCCACTCCTCGGGTGCGATGGCCGGGCCCGGCTCGTTCAGCTGGGTGGTGTCGCCGCTCGTTTCGTCGGCGACGGCCAGGGTGCGGCGGGTGGTGCCGGCGCACTCGACGAGTGCGTCGTGCGGTGCGAGCGGGGCGAGCATCTCGCGCAGCACGGCCCCGGTGGACCCGCCCGCGAAGCCGGTGACGACGGTCTCGTGGCCGAGGGCCGCGAGGACCCTGGCGACGTTGACGCCCTTGCCGCCGGGTCGTTCGGTGACCTCGCCGACGCGGTGGGTGGTGTGCGGGGTGAGGGCGGCGACCTTGTACGTGATGTCGAGGGCGGCGTTGAGTGTGACCGTAAGGATCACTTGGTGGACACCCCCGAGAAACGCGTTCGCCGTGCTCGTACGGGTCCTGATCATGCCAAACGGAAGGCGGTTGGCCCAAGACCCGGTGACCAACCGCCTTGCCGCTGTGCCGTCCTGTCACCCCGTTTGGGGATGTACAACCCATTCGCCGTGCCGCATCACGCCCTTGAGCGTGAAGTCGGCGTCGAGGACGACGAGGTCCGCGTCCTTGCCGGACTCCAGCGAACCGACCCTGTCGTAGACGCCGAGCAGCTTTGCCGGGTTGGCGGAGATGGCGGCGACGACCTCCTTGACGGGGAGGCGGTCGACGGTGACGGCCCGCTTGAAGGCCGTGTCCAGGGTGAGCGTGGAGCCCGCGATGGAGCCGCCCTCCGCCAGCCGGGCGACGCCGTCCTTGACCACGACCTCGAGGGGGCCGAGCTGGTAGAGGCCGTCGCCGAAGCCGGCCGCGTCCATGGCGTCCGTGACGAACGCGACCCGGCCCGCTCCGGCGCTGCGGAAGGCGAGTTCCAGTGCGGCGGGGTGCAGATGGGTGCCGTCGTTGATCAGCTCGACGGTGATCCGCTCGTCCTCGAGCAGCGCGGCGATGGGGCCGGGCGCCCGGTGGCCGAGCGCGGGCATCGCGTTGAACAGGTGGGTGGCGACCGTGGCGCCCGCGTCGATGGCCTCGCGGGTCTGCTCGTACGTGGCGTCCGTGTGGCCGATGGCGGCGATCACGCCGTGCTCGGCGAGCAGGCGTACGGAGTCGATGCCGCCGGGCAGTTCGGTGGCGAGGGTGACCATCCGGGCGGCCCCGCGGGCGGCGTCGAGCAGCTTGCGGACCTCGGCCGGGTCGGGGTCGCGCAGCAGTTCCTCGCTGTGGGCGCCCTTGCGGCACGGGGAGATGAAGGGTCCCTCGAAGTGGATGCCCGCGAGATCGCCCTGCTCGACGAGTTCGGACAGGAAGCCGGCCCGGTGGGCGAGGAAGTCCATGTCGCCGGTGACGGTGGAGGCGACGAGGGTGGTGGTGCCGTGCTGCCGGTGGGTCGTCACGCCCCGCAGCACGTCCTCCGCGCTGCCCGAGGTGAAGGACGCCCCTCCGCCGCCGTGGTTGTGGATGTCGACGAAGCCGGGGACGACCCAGTGGCCGGACAGGTCGTGGACGGTCGCGTCGTCAGGGGCGTCCGCGGCGATCTTCGTGCCCTCGACGACGAGGCGTCCGCCTTCGACGGTCCCGGTCGGGAGCACCACCCGTGCCCCGGCCAGAACGGTGCTCTGCGGGCGGTGCGGGCTCCTGGCGTGAACCGTGCTCGTGGCGCGAGCGGCGCTGGCGGCCATCAGTCGGTTACCTCCGTGGCGAGTAGATCCCAGGCGAGCAGCCCTGCGCCCAGGCATCCGGCGGTGTCCCCGAGGGCCGCCGGGACGATCGTGGGCAGTTGCTGGAACGTCACGCGTTCCTCGACGGCCGCCCGAAGGGGTGTGAACAAGGTTTCTCCGGCCTCGGCGAGGCCGCCACCGATGATCAGTGTGCGGGGGTCCAGCAGGGTGAGCGCGGTCACGAGCCCGTCGGCGAGGGCGTCGACCGCCTCCTGCCACACCTCGGTCGCGGCCTTGTCGCCGGTCTCGACGGCCTTGGCGCAGTCGGCGGCGTCGGCGGCCGGGTTTCTGCTCGCGGCGGCCCAGGCGCGGGTGACCGCGGAGGCGGAGGCCAGGGTCTCCAGGCAGCCACGCCGGCCGCAGCCGCAGGCCGGGCCTCCTGGGCGCACGACGATGTGGCCGATCTCGCCGGCGCAGCCGTGGGCGCCGGCCTCGATGGTGCCGTCGATTCCGATGGCGCCGGCGATGCCCGTGCCGAGCGGTACGAACAGGAACCGGTCGGCGCCCCGGCCGGCGCCGATGCGGCCCTCGGCGAGGCCGCCGGTCCTGACGTCGTGCCCGAGTGCCACCGGGACGCCGTCGAGCCTGCGGCTCAGCAGTTCGCGCATCGGCACGTCACGCCAGCCGAGGTTGGCGGCGTAGACGGCGATGCCCTGCGCGGTGTCGACGATGCCGGGCACGGCGACGCCGACGGCCTCCGCGCTCCGGCCGAGGTGCTCCTGCCCGTGGGCCCGCAGATCAGCGGCGAAGCCGAGGATCGACTCGACGACGGCTTCGGGACCGCGCTCCCGCCCGGTGGCACGGCGCGCTTCGTGCAGGAGCGTGCCGTCCACCCCGACCAGGGCGGCCTTCATGCCGGTGCCGCCCACATCGAGGGCGATGACGTGTCTCACGGGAACAGTCTCGCCCGTGGACCCGAAAAAGGTCTAGTCCACTGCCCTGGATTGTTGCCATGCCATACAAACCGCCCCCGCGTGCGGCCGTGCTCCGGCGGGGCGGGAAGATCGGGTGTCCCGCCGCGACGGCGTCGACAAGGGCGGGCTCCGGGCCTGGTACGGAAGGTGCGGGCGTTGTGAAAGTGAGACCGCACTGGTGTAGACCTTGTACGCCGGATGGGGAAAAATCGCTCCTCATCTCACAGGACGTCGCCGGGGGGACCGACTGGGGCAAACGGATGACACGGACTAGGTAGCAGAGGGTGGGGAAGAGCTGTGCAGCGGCGCTTCTTGGGTCTGACCGCGGCAGTTGCCGCACTGGGTACGACGGTGTCACTCGCGGGCTGCGGAAGCGTCAGTGGCTCCGGTGACTCCGTCACGCTGAAGCTGGTGGCCGCCGACTACGACGTCGCGGGCGGCGAGAGCAGCAAGAATTACTGGGCCGATCTGACGGCCGCCTTCGAAGCCGAGAACCCCGGCATCAAGGTCGAGGTCCAGATCGAGTCGTGGAACGACGTGGACCGCAAGGTCGCCGAGATGGTCAAGGCGGGCAAGGCCCCCGACATCGCGCAGATCGGCGCCTACGCCGACTACGCCGCGGCGGACAAGCTGTACTCCGCCGACCAGATGCTGTCCATCCCGGTCCAGTCGAACTTCCTGCCCCCGCTCACAGAGGCGGGCGAGATGAAGCGCACCCAGTACGGCATGCCCTTCGTCGCCTCCACCCGGCTGCTCTTCTACAACAAGGAGCTCTTCACGGAGGCCGGGATCACCAAGGCCCCCAGGACCTGGAAGGAGCTGAAGGAGGACGCGGAGCAGCTCAAGCTGAACACCGACGTCAAGTACCCCTTCGCTCTGCCGCTCGGTCCGGAGGAGGCCCAGGCGGAGACGATGATGTGGCTGCTCAGCGGCGGCGGTGGCTACACCGACGAGCTCGGCAAGTACGCCATCGACTCGCAGGCGAACATCGACACCTTCGACTGGCTGAAGGAGAACCTCGTCGACGAGGAGCTCACCGGCCCGGTCGCTCCCGGCAAGCTCAACCGCAAGGACGCCTTCGCCGCGTTCACCCGCGGTGAGGTGGGCATGCTCAACGGTCACCCGTCGCTGCTGCCGGCCGCGGAGAAGGCCGGCGTCAAGGTCGGCAAGGTGGCGCTGCCGGGCAGGGACGGCCAGGCGGACGCGTCGATGGGCGTCGCGGACTGGATCATGGGCTTCAAGCAGAACGGCCACCGCGAGGAGATCGGCAAGTTCCTCGACTTCCTCTTCACCGACGCGAACGTCATCGAGTTCGCCGGAGGGAACGACCTCCTTCCGGTGACCGTCTCCGCCCAGGAGGCGATGAAGCACGACCCGGAGCACGCGAACCTCAGGGAGTTCCTGGAGGTCCTGCCGGGCTCCGTGCTCCCGCCGGTGGGCAAGACGTCGTGGGCCTCGGTGAGCGAGAACATCAAGAAGAACATCGGCGGCGCCGTGGCACCGGGCGGCAGCGCCGCGCGCACCCTGGACCGAATATCCCAGGACGCCAGGGCGGCCGAGAACGCGGAGTGACCCCGTTGCCGGGGCCGGGCCACCGGGCGGTCGGGGACGACCTGACGCCGACGGGTCCGACCCGTCAGTGGGCGCCGATATGTTGGATCGTATGACCGACGACCAGGGGCCCGGCACCGAGGGGCCGGACGACCACGAGCTCCCCGAGCGGGACCGGGCAGTCCTGGCCATGGAGCGGCGTTCCTGGCCGGGGCCCGGGGTCAAGGAGCGGGCCATCAGGGAGCAGCTCGGCATGTCCCCGGTCCGCTACTACCAACTGCTCAACGCCCTCCTCGACGACGCCCGTGCCCTCGCCCACGATCCGGTCACCGTCAACCGGCTTCGCCGTGTGCGGGACGCGAGGAGAAGTCGCCGATAGGGTCGGGAGCATGGGCAGCTCCCCGTACGCAGAAGCAGCCGACTCCATGCCGACGCCGTCCACCCCTGCCGGTCGTGACGGCATCGCGGCCCTCCTCGAACGGCCCCGCCGGGCCGTGATCGCCCTCGACTTCGACGGCACGCTCGCCGAGATCGTGCCCGACCCCGAACAGGCCCGCGCCCATGAGCGCGCCGTCCCCGCGCTCGCGGCCCTCGCGCCGAAGGTGGCCTCCGTCGCGGTGATCACCGGCCGCCCAGCCGGGGTCGCCGTCCGCTACGGCGGCTTCGCCGGCGTCGAGGGCCTCGACCACCTCGTCGTCCTCGGCCACTACGGCGCGGAGCGCTGGGACGCGGTCACGGGCACCGTCCGGGCGCCGGCCCCCGACCCCGGGGTCGCCGCCGCACGGGCCGAGCTCCCCGGCTTCCTCGACGGGATCGGCGCCTGGCACGGCACCTGGATCGAGGAGAAGGGCCGTGCCGTCGCGGTGCACACCCGCCGCGCCGAGGACCCGCAGGCCGCCTTCGACGCCCTTCGCGAGCCTCTCGCGGCGCTCGCCTCCCGGCACGGGCTGATCCTGGAGCCCGGGCGCATGGTCCTGGAGCTCCGTCCACCGGGCATGGACAAGGGCGTCGCACTGTCGGAGTACGTACGCGAGACCGGGGCCGAGGCCGTCCTGTACGCGGGTGACGACCTGGGCGACCTCGCCGCGTACGGGGCCGTCGACAAGCTCCGCTCCGACGGCGTTCCCGGCCTGCTGCTGTGCAGCGGCAGCGAGGTCACCGAACTCGCGGAACGCGCCGACCTGGTGCTGCCGGGCCCGGGCCAGGTGGCCGACTACCTGGCGGCCCTCGCGCAGCGCCTCTGACCACCTTCGCGCCGCGTCGGTCGGTCGCCCTTCGCGTGGCGTCGGTCGGCCACCCTTCGGGAGCGGGGTCGGCCTGTCGGTGTCGTCTCGCTCTCCGGTGGCGCGCAGGCCGTCGCCGACCGCCCCCGCGCCGCGCCTCTAATCGCCGTCGCGCAGCGCGTTCAGCTGGTCGAGGAACCACTGCCGCGGGGGCAGCGCGGTCGCTGCCGCCGCCAGGCGCTTGGAGCGCTCGGCCCGCTCGTCGGCCGGCATGGCCAGCGCCTCGTGCAACGCGGCGGCGGTGCCGCTGACGTCGTACGGGTTGACGGTGATCGCGTCGTCGCCGAGCTCCTCGTGGGCGCCC
Source organism: Streptomyces sp. NPDC003023 (assembly GCF_042888225.1). Taxonomy (NCBI): domain Bacteria; kingdom Bacillati; phylum Actinomycetota; class Actinomycetes; order Kitasatosporales; family Streptomycetaceae; genus Streptomyces; species Streptomyces sp. NPDC003023. Next base: position 363,761 of record NZ_JBIAPL010000005.1, on the reverse strand, counting down.
GCCTCTCGTGACAGCACCAGCGCGCAGCCGAGGTCGGTAACGACGGGGATTTCCTTGGCGACCAGGTTCATGCCGTCCCTGATCGGGTTGACCAGCGCCACGTCGGCCATCCGGTACGCGGCCAGTGAGCGTGCGAAGTCGTCCTCGACGTGCACCACCACGGGCGTCCAGCCGTCCGTGCCGTACTGGGCGTTGATCTCGTCCGCGAGCCGGGAGACCTCGGCCGTGTAGTCGCGGTAGACCGCGAGATCCTGGCGCGAGGGGTAGGCGAGGGCGATGTGCACGACGCGCTCGCGCCACTGTGGACGCTGCTCCAGCAGCTCCCGGTAGGCCAGCAGTCCGCGGACGATGTTCTTGGACAGCTCGGTGCGGTCCACCCGCACGATCGTGCTGCGGCCCTCACCCGCCTGCTCGCGCAGGGCGGCCATGCGGTCGTCCACGTCGGACCGCGCCGAGCGCTCCCGCAGGAAGTCGCCGTCGGCGCCGAGTCCGTGGACCCCGAGCCGTGTCCGCCTGCGGCCGTGGCCCGGGATCCGGTACTCGAAGGCAGGCTCCTGGTCCTTGGGCCACAGCGACGCCCCGTCGTACTGCACCAGCACGGATGCGGCGCAGCTCTGGAACGCCCGCAGCCAGCGCTGGGTCAGGAACCCCAGGCGGTCCGCGCCCAACATTCCGAGCAGCAGTTCCTCCGCGATGTCGCCCGGCAGCATCCGGAAGTACTCCGGTGGCGCCCACGGGGTGTGCGAGAAGTGCCCGATCCGCAGGTCGGGGCGGAGTTCGCGGACCATCCCCGGCACCAGCGCCAGGTGGTAGTCCTGCACCAGCACCACCGCGTCGTCGGCCGCCTCCTCGGCGAGCGCCTCCGCGAACGCCAGGTTGTAGAGCCGGTACGCGCCCCACTGCCGCCGGAACTCCTGACCGAAGGCCGGCTCGAGGGGCGTCTGGTACAGCATGTGGTGGACGAACCAGAGCACCGAGTTGGCGACGCCGTTGTACGCGTCGGCGTGGACGGTCGCGTCGATGTCGAGCATCCGTACGCCCGGCTCGCCGACCCCTCGCCGTACGGCCTCGCGGTCGCCGTCGCCCAGTGCCGCGCAGACCCACAGCGACTGTGCGTCCGAGCCGATGGCGGACAGGCCGGAGACGAGTCCTCCACCACCGCGGCGGGCGTCGAGTTCTCCGTCGTCGTTCAGCGCGTAGGAGACAGGGCCGCGGTTGGACGCGACGAGAATCTGGGCTGCGTCGGAGACCATGTGGCGAAACCTAGCCCGTACCGCTGGGCCTCAAACGTGTGTTTCCGGGCATGATCCGGCCGTGGCGCCGCGGGCCCACCGGTCAGTGGTCGCGACGGCGGGCGCGGGTGGCGGCCAGGGCGACGAGGCCCGCCGCCGCCAGGCTCAGGGCGATACCGCCCAGGAGCCACAGCTGTTCGGCCGTGCCCCCGGTGCGGGCCATCTCCACCTGGTACTCCGGTGCGGGGGCCGGGGCCGTGTCACGCTCCAAGGTCCCTTGCGGGGCCGGTGCGGCGGGGTGTGACGGCAGGGCCGTCGCCGGGAGGGCGGGCCCGAGGGCCGCGGCGGCGGTGACCGCCAGCGTGCCGAGGAGACGGGACAGCCGCTCGTGGGTGCCGGACGTGGTGTCCCTGCGGTGCCTGCGGTGCCTGCCGTGTGACGGAGCCAGAAATCCGATAGGTCCCATACATAGGAAATGTATGCAAACTGACCGGAAGGTTCTGTTTATGCCGCGCGACGCGCCGCGTACTCACCGATCTCGAGCATCGGCGGCCGCTCCTCGGTGTCCACCTGGTACGTCCGTGGGGCGAACCCGTTGTCCACCCGCTCGAACTGGGTGATCGACGGGCGCACCAAGTGCGGTCGGGAAAGCCGCAGTTGAGCGGTGCGGTAGATCGTCGCGGCCATCCTGCCGAGCGCCTGCCCGTCCTGGTGGCGGTGCTTGCGGGTGCCGACGTCGACCTGGGCCAGCGCGTCCAGGCCGACCAGGTTCAGCGAGTCGACCAGCAGACCCAGCTCCACGCCGTAGCCGACGGGGAAGGGCAGGCGTTCCAGCAGCGAGCGCCGTGCCGCGTACTCGCCGCCCAGCGGCTGGACGAACCCGGCGAGCTGCGGCCAGTGCAGGTTCAGCAGCGGCCGGGCCACCAGTTCCGTCACCCGGCCGCCCTGGGCCGGTGCCCCGTCCGGGCCGGGGGCAGCGCCGCCGCCCAGCGGGCGGTCGTACATCGCCTTGACGAACTGGACGTCCGGCTCGGTCAGCAGCGGGCCGACGATGCCGGAGACGAAGTCGGGGGAGAAGTCCCGCAGGTCCGAGTCGCAGAAACAGACGATGTCACCGCTTGTCACCATCAGGGAACGCCACAGCACCTCGCCCTTGCCCGCCACCGCGGGCAGTCCGGGCAGGATCGCGTCCCGGTGCACCACCCGCGCACCGGCGGCCGCGGCCACCTCGGACGTACGGTCGCTCGAGGCCGAGTCGATCACGACCAGCTCGTCGACGAGCCGGACGTTCTCCATCAGCTCCCGGCGGATGATCGTGACGATGTCCCCGACCGTCGCCTCCTCGTTGAGCGCGGGAAGCACGACACTGACCGTCGTACCCTGCCTGACCTTGGCGGACAGCAGCCGGTCCAGGGAACGGTCGGATGCTGACCAGGAGCGCCGGCTCAACCAGCGCGCGACCTCATCGAGCACTTCCATCTCCCTTGACAGTCGGCCGTGTGACCCATCTCGCGACTCGGACGACTATCTCAACCGTCCGGTGCTTCGGTTACAGTCTTGAGCAACGCGAACGACCCTCGCATCTCGGGGGGTCCAAGCACACAAACGCCCGGACCGCACGTCCGGTGCCATACCGCTCATCCAGAGGGGCAGAGGGAACGGCCCGTTGAAGCCCCGGCAACCCTCCCGCCGACCGCGAGGTCACGGTGGGGAAGGTGCCAATTCCGTCTTGTGGCGAAGTGCGTCACGAGGAAGATGAGGAGAAAGGGCCTCGCCATCATGGCTGCGCAGACTGTCGCAAGCACCTCCGCAAACACCACCGCCCCCGCTTCCACCTCCGTGGACCTCGGCCCCGCCGCCGCACTCGCGTGCCGCGAGTGCGGACAGCGTTTCGAGCTCGGCCCCATCTTCGCCTGCGCCGAGTGTTTCGGGCCGCTCGAAGTCGCATACGACCTGCCGAGCGGCAGCCCGGAAGAACTGCGGAAGCGGATCGAGGCCGGACCGGCCAACATCTGGCGCTACGCCCCCCTGCTTCCCGTCCCCGCGGACGTGGCCGACAAGCCGAACCTGAACCCGGGCTGGACCAAGCTGGTCAAGGCCGACAACCTCGCCCGTGAACTGGGCGTCACCGGCGGTCTGTTCATCAAGGACGACTCCGGAAACCCGACGCACTCGTTCAAGGACCGGGTCGTCGCCCAGGCCATCGAGGCCGCCCGCGCCTTCGGCTTCACCACCCTGTCCTGCTCCTCCACCGGCAACCTCGCCGGCGCGGTCGGCGCCGCCGCCGCGCGGGCCGGATTCCGCTCCTGCGTGTTCATCCCGCACGACCTGGAGCAGGGCAAGGTCGTCATGGCCGCGGTGTACGGCGGGGAGCTCGTCGGCATCGAGGGCAACTACGACGACGTGAACCGTTTCTGCTCCGAGCTCATCGGTGATCCGCTGGGCGAGGGCTGGGGCTTCGTCAACGTCAACCTCCGCCCGTACTACGCGGAGGGCTCCAAGACCCTGGCGTACGAGATCTGCGAGCAGCTCGGCTGGCGGCTGCCGGACCAGCTCGTGGTGCCGATCGCGTCGGGCTCGCAGCTCACGAAGATCGACAAGGGCCTCCAGGAGCTGATCGCGCTCGGGCTCGTCGAGGACAAGCCGTACAAGATCTTCGGTGCCCAGGCCGAGGGCTGCTCGCCGGTGTCGACCGCCTTCAAGGCCGGGCACGACGTCGTACGGCCCCAGAAGCCGAACACCATCGCCAAGTCGCTCGCCATCGGCAACCCGGCCGACGGTCCGTACGTGCTGGACATCGCGCGCCGCACCGGCGGGGCGGTCGAGGACGTGAACGACGAGCAGGTCGTCGACGCGATCAAGCTGCTGGCCCGTACCGAGGGCATCTTCGCCGAGACGGCGGGTGGCGTGACGGTGGGTGTGACGAAGAAGCTGATCGAGGCGGGCGTGCTCGACCCGGCGCTCACCACCGTCGTCCTGAACACCGGCGACGGCCTCAAGACCCTCGACGCGGTGGCCGAGACCTCGCAGGCGACCGCCGTCATCCGCCCGAGCCTGGACGCGTTCCGCGACGCCGGCCTGGCCGCCCACTGACCATCCACTCCTGAGAGGCGACGAACATGAGCGTCAACGTCCGCATCCCCACCATCCTCCGTACGTACACGGGTGGCCAGGCCGAGGTCCCGGCACAGGGCGCGACCCTCGCCGAGGTCATCGCGGACCTGGAGAAGAACCACACCGGCATCGCGGCCCGCGTCCTGGACGATCAGGGCAAGCTGCGCCGCTTCGTCAACGTGTACGTGAACGACGACGACGTCCGTTTTGAGCAGGGCCTCGAGACGGCCACGCCCGACGGTGCGGGCGTGTCGATCATTCCCGCCGTCGCCGGCGGCTGATCCCTCCCCCGGGAATTACCCGCAGTTACTGAATTGCCCCCTCCGCTCGAGAAGCGGAGGGGGCAATTCAGTATGGTTGAGCGCGGTAGAGTCTGGGAAGCACCCCCGCCGGCCGCTCGAGAATGCCTTCAGGTTTCGCAAGAATGCGGCCAAACCATGCGATCGAATTGCCGTTTAGGCGTCATTTGCCGGGCCCGACTTGCCCCGGAATTTTGCGAATTCGCATGAATCGGCCGTTCGGCCCTGCCCAGATTTCTCGTCCGAATGACCTGTTGCAGAGGGCAGTTGGGCAGATACATTCAGCCGCGGTCGACGCGTTCCGGCGCACACCCCTCCTGCTGGGGTGAGGTCTGACCCGGGTCCGCGAAGTGCGGTCCTGCGCAAGGGCCAGTAATAGGGGAGTTAGGCATGGCTCAGGGCACCGTCAAGTGGTTCAACGCGGAGAAGGGGTACGGCTTCATCGCGGTCGACGGTGGTGCGGATGTTTTCGTCCACTACAGCGCGATCCAGATGGACGGATACCGCACCCTTGAAGAGGGTCAGCGGGTCGAATTCGAGATTTCGCAGGGCCAGAAGGGTCCGCAGGCGGACATGGTCAAGCTCGCCGTCTGATCCGACTGACCGAGGCGCGATCGGCCACCGACGCACTCACACACGAGGGGCTCGCATCCCGTTCACCGGGGCGCGGGCCCCTCGTGCGTGCGTGGGCCGGGTGACGCGGGCCCCTTGTGCGCGCGTGGGCCGGGTCGACGAGGCCCCTCCCGCGTGCGCGCGCCCCTCGCGCGTGCGCGCGGACCGGTCCGGAACCGGTCCACGATCCTCCAGAGGCGCTTGCACTCTCATGGGTCGAGTGCTAATCATTGGCGTTAGCACTCTCCCAGTGAGAGTGACAGAACTTGGATCGGTTCGGTGAGGTCCGCAGACCGCGTGGGGCAAGGAACCACACGGCGCGCAGGCCGTCCGTCGCGGGCACCGTGCTCCGGTCCGAAGCAATCCTCCCCCGCAGCCTGCGGCGCGGGGGGACCCCCATGCCCGGGAGGAACACTTCACATGGCCAAGATCATCGCGTTCGACGAGGAGGCACGGCGCGGTCTCGAGCGCGGGATGAACCAGCTCGCCGACGCCGTCAAGGTCACCCTTGGCCCCAAGGGTCGCAACGTCGTCCTCGAGAAGAAGTGGGGCGCCCCCACGATCACCAACGATGGTGTTTCCATCGCCAAGGAGATCGAGCTCGAGGACCCGTACGAGAAGATCGGCGCCGAGCTGGTCAAGGAAGTCGCCAAGAAGACGGACGACGTCGCCGGTGACGGTACGACCACCGCGACCGTTCTCGCCCAGGCTCTCGTCCGCGAGGGTCTGCGCAACGTGGCGGCCGGCGCCAACCCGATGGCCCTGAAGCGCGGCATCGAGAAGGCCGTCGAGGCCGTCTCCGGCGCCCTGCTCGAGCAGGCCAAGGACGTGGAGACCAAGGAGCAGATCGCCTCCACCGCCTCCATCTCCGCCGCTGACGTCCAGATCGGCGAGCTCATCGCCGAGGCCATGGACAAGGTCGGCAAGGAAGGCGTCATCACGGTCGAGGAGTCCCAGACCTTCGGTCTGGAGCTCGAGCTCACCGAGGGCATGCGCTTCGACAAGGGCTACATCTCGGCGTACTTCGCCACCGACATGGAGCGTATGGAGGCGTCCCTGGACGACCCGTACATCCTGATCGTCAACTCCAAGGTCGGCAACGTGAAGGACCTCCTTCCGCTGCTCGAGAAGGTCATGCAGTCCGGCAAGCCGCTGCTGATCATCGCCGAGGACGTCGAGGGCGAGGCCCTGTCGACCCTGGTCGTCAACAAGATCCGCGGCACCTTCAAGTCCGTCGCCGTCAAGGCTCCGGGCTTCGGCGACCGTCGTAAGGCCATGCTGAACGACATCGCCATCCTCACGGGCGGCACGGTCATCTCCGAGGAGGTCGGCCTCAAGCTCGAGAACGCCGGCCTGGACCTGCTGGGCCGCGCCCGCAAGGTCGTCATCACCAAGGACGAGACCACGATCGTCGACGGTGCCGGTGACAGCGACCAGGTCCAGGGTCGCGTCAACCAGATCCGTGCCGAGATCGAGAACAGCGACTCGGACTACGACCGTGAGAAGCTCCAGGAGCGCCTCGCGAAGCTGGCCGGCGGCGTGGCCGTCATCAAGGCCGGTGCCGCGACCGAGGTCGAGCTCAAGGAGCGCAAGCACCGCATCGAGGACGCCGTTCGCAACGCGAAGGCGGCCGTCGAGGAGGGCATCGTCGCCGGTGGTGGCGTGGCCCTGCTCCAGGCCTCCTCGGTCTTCGAGAAGCTCGAGCTCTCGGGCGACGAGGCGACCGGCGCCAACGCCGTGAAGCTCGCGCTGGAGGCCCCGCTCAAGCAGATCGCCGTCAACGGTGGTCTCGAGGGTGGCGTCATCGTCGAGAAGGTGCGCAACCTGCCCGTCGGCCACGGCCTGAACGCCGCGACCGGTGAGTACGTCGACATGATCGCCGAGGGCATCATCGACCCCGCGAAGGTGACCCGCTCTGCCCTGCAGAACGCGGCCTCCATCGCGGCGCTGTTCCTCACCACCGAGGCCGTCATCGCCGACAAGCCGGAGAAGGCCGCCGCGCCGGCCGGCGGCGGCATGCCGGGCGGTGACATGGACTTCTGATCGACCACTGGTCGATCAACCGTCCTTGACCGAGGGCGGCACCCCATCCCAGGGGTGCCGCCCTTCGGCGTTCCCGGGACGCGGGTTCGGCCGGTCGTCCACCGCCGGACCTCGAAGACGTCCTCGTCCCGACACTCCCGCCACGGGTCCGGGACCGGAAGACGGAGCCACGATCGTCGACTGGTTGACTGTAAATGAGTGGAAGTGGCTCTTCCAGTGGTTGTTAGGGTGGCACGAACAACCAATGCCACATGTGCTGTTGACCGATGTGGGGGACGAGTGGAGCAGCCCGGGCTGAAGGCTGAGCACGACAAGCTCACCGACCTCGCCGACGACCTCGACGACATGCAGGTCTACCTGGACAAGCAGGTCAAGCGCATGGACGAGATCGTCGACGGTATCGAGGCCGGCTGGCGCGGCCCGTCCGCCAAGGCGTACCGGGCGCTGCACCGGGGTGTCGCCGAGGACGCCGTGCGGATCCGGATGGTCATGAAGCGGCTCGAGCAGGCTGTACGCCTCAGCCGTGACGGCTTCTCGCAGCAGGACCTGGACATCATGGAGCGTCTGCGAAGGGTTCACGCCGGGGTGGACGTGGCCGCCGAGACACGTGAGCTCTCCACGCCGAACCCGGACGTTCCTGACGCGCCGCGCAGCAGGATCGCCGACTTCTGAGTACTGAGGGAAACATGTCGGACGACGAGCACATAACTGTCGACTTCGCTGCTCTGCAACAGCTTTCGGGCGACCTCGAGGACATTCTCAAGAAGCTGAACAAAAGAATGGACCTGCTCTACGGCCGCGTAGCGAAGCTCGTCGTGACCTGGGAGGGCGAGGCCCGTGAGGTCTTCGTCGACGAGCTCGACAAGTGGGACCGCTCCGCGCAGGACCTGGAGGCGGCCCAGGCCTGGCTGCACGAGGTCGTCACCAAGGGCCACATCAACTATGCGGCGGCACACCAGGCGGTGCTGCGGGGCTGGGGCGCCCGCTGATGGCCGGTCCGCAGCCGGGCGCACAGGGGCCCGGCCAGAACGGGACCATCGACGTCAAGCCCTCCGACCTGCACCGGGTGGCCGGTGGGGTGGCGGCCCAGCAGACACCTTTGGACAAGGGCGCCAAGCAGCTCCTCGAGAAGCTGCAGGAGTATCCGGACGCCGGCGGCTACGGCACCGCTCCGCAGGCCTTCGCGACCTCGTACGTCAAGGTGGGCAACCGCTTCCTTGAAGTGTGGGCGAAGAGCGTCGTCAGTATCGGCGGTGCCGCGGTCGGCTTCACCACGACGGCCAACAACTATGCCAAGGCGGAGGCCGCGAACGATCCGACGGGCAAGACGAAGGCCGTCACCCAGCCACTCCCCGGGGTCATCGAGAAGGCACCGAGCTACGGTTCCGTGCCGAATCTCAAGTGGGGCGACGACGACGGCGGCGACGACTTCATCCGGGGCCTCCTCGAGTGGGTACCCGAGCCTGTACGGGAGGTCCTGCGCCCCATCGTCAAGCACGCCTACCGGATGGGGAAGGTTGCCGAGGTCTACCCGTATCCGCAGCAGCACTACCTCAACTCGCTGTCCAAGGCATGGATGGCGATGACTATGACCCTCTCCATGGCCGAGAGCGCGCTGACCGGGAACGTCAGCAGCATCACCCAGCAGAGCAACAGCGAATGGCATAACGCCATGCGCCAGTTCTGCAGTTCCCTGTGGGGGACCACAGCTTGGGGCAAGAGCACCGCGGGCTACCAGTGGAAGCACGACTCGGCCTCCTCGCCGACCGCCACGCACCCGGTCATGACGGTCCTCTTCGACACCGCTCAGAAGGTCAGCGACCTCCTCTACCAGTTCGCCGAGGCGGCCGTCTACGTCAACCACGAGGTGTGGGAGGTGTACAAGGACGCGGTGCGCGAGGCTGTCCCCAAGGTCGAGGTGAACCTCAAGGACGGCGTCGGAATGGACGACGTCAAGGGGCTCATCAAGGGCGTCGTGAAGGGCGTGGCCAAGGGAGCGAGCCAGCTCGGCGCGGGCATCGTCCTCAATATCGACACCGCGAAGCTGAACGCGATCGTCACTGAGTACAACCGGCGGGTCAACGCGCTGGTGCCGCAGCTGGACGCGCTCATGGGGCCGTTGGACGAGGCACACCGCAGCGCCCCGAAGTTCGAGGCGCAGGAGGCGCGGGCCGAGGCGTTCGGCAGGAGGGCGCTCAACGAATTCAAGAAGGAACACCAGTGGACGAACCCGGAGGACACCAAGAACGGCATCTACAAGATCGATCTGGCCAGTTCGGAATGGATGGCCAACGGCCACACTCTGGACAAGCACGTCGGTAAGTCCTCGGAGCAGCTCGCCCAGCGCCTGCGAGATCAGGGTGATCCCGCAACCGCGAGCTGGCCGCATGGCAAGCCCACGGTCGGCGCCGCCTCCAGCTTTGCCGATCTGCAGAGCGCCCAGCGGTACACGCAGTACAACATCGATCAGCACTCCGCCGATATCAAACAGTGGATCGAAGGCCCGCCTCCGCCCGCAGAGGGCGATGTGAGGAAATTCGTCGGCGCGGGCCCCAACGGAGAGGTCACGGGAACCAGCGTGACGAAGCAGCCGTACGACTCGAGCGACCCGATGACGGGATTCAAGCAGGGCGGCATGGACGCCAAGCCCATCGACGTGAAGAACGTCGACACACGGCTGAAGTACGATTCCAGCCTCGATCCCCCCTTCGTCGTCATCACTTCCATGCCGGCGCGCTGACCGAGACTTGGAATGCGAATGGACCATGTGAACCAAGCCGCATGGGAAGCGGCTGCCCTGCGCCTCCTCGACGATGTCTACGCGTTCGCGGCAACCGGCCCGAGGACGCACGCCGACTGGCGGGACGACGTCCTGGCAGTGATGAACCGTGAGGTGAGTGACCCGCGCGGCTGGACCACGCTCGACTGGGACCGGGACAAGGAGGAGCGGGCGGCGAACAGCCCCTCCTTCCCCTTCGTCCCACTCTCCCGGGAGGCCCTGGGGGAGAAGCTGTTCGTCGTTGCGCCCGATGCGGCCGTGCAGCTGCTGGTGACGATGACCTACGAGTGGGGCCCCGTCCCGTCGGCGCAGGCACCGGAAACGCTGGCAGACGCCCTGACCGTGCTGGGCCGGTACGGGGAGCAGGCCTCCTGCTACAGCAACATCACCCAGGCCCGTAACGGTCCGTCGCCCGACCTCAGCGCCGGAGTCACGGCCTGGGCGCCACTCACCCCGTACGACGGCGACTTCGGGGTCGTCGCCGTCTCGCCCGATGAGGTCGGCGTCTTCTGGTCGTTCGACCCCAGCTGACGGAGGCCAGCACCATGCGTACTCGTAGTTCCACCTACCCCGATCGTGAAACCGCGCAATGGGCCACTCAGCAGGTCATCACCCGCAATGAGCAGGCCATTCACCGGTGGCTCGCCCAGGACACCCGGCCGCGGCTGACAGTCGAGGCCGCGTGGCCTTCCAGGGACGAACCGGTCGGCCGTGTACTGCTGCAGGCGATGATGCTCGCCGGACGGGAGCCCGTGGACGTCCGGGCCGCGCGGGTCGTGCTGCGGCGCGAGCCGACAAGTCCGCACGGTTTCGTCGTGCATGTCAGCTTCCCCGTCTACCTCTAGGAATGCGCCGCACCATGTCCATGAAGCCCCTCGAATTCGACCGGCGCTACGGCGAGTTGGACCAGGTGATCAGCGCCTTCACCGGGCAGTCGGCGGACGATGCGGAGGACGAGCCGAGCAGTGCGCTCCAGGCCTACCTGCGCTATACCTGGCACACTCGGCCCTGGGCCCTGGGTGTCGCCGAGCAGCAGGTCCGCGAGTACGCCCGTAATCCACCCGGTCGGCTTCGGCTGCGCCTCGGCGAGTTCTATCCCGTGCCGGACGTCGGACTGGCCGAGTCGGAGATCCAGGGCTGGCTCTTCCTCATCGCCGACCACATCAAACGTTCCGTAGAGAACGGCGAGGCCCCGCGCCCGGAGGTACCCCGCACCCATTGGGAGTGGCGCACTCGCTTCCCCGAACTCGCCCAGTTCCTCGGCGGCTGGTTCTCGCAGAACATGCCCGACGAGTTCATGGACCACGACGCCGCTGCGCGTGACTACGCCGAGTCGACGAACCCACAGATCGTGGGCCGTCTCGTCGGTGAGCTTCAAGAACTCCTCGCTCTCGACCTGGATGATGCCGACTACGCTGTGGCGTTGGCGGAGCTGGGCATGGAAGTCGATCCACCGGCGCCCCACACCCCGAGCGCCTGGCTCGCTCTGGTTGCCGACCGCCTTGCCATCCCGCGGGCGGACTACGGGCCTCCGGCGAACGCTGAACAGTGAGAGCTTCGAGCACCGATGAACGCCTCGCCTCGCTCCGGCCGTCATCGCAGACAAGCCGGAGAAGGCCGCCGCGCCGGCCGGCGGCGGCATGCCGGGCGGTGACATGGACTTCTGATCGACCACTGGTTGATCAACCGTCCTTGACCGAGGGCGGCAGCGACACGGCTCTCGTCGTCGACGATCTTGTACACGAGGCGGTGCTCATCGGTGATGCGGCGGGACCAGAAGCCCTGGAAGCCGTGCCTCAGTGGCTCCGGCTTGCCGATGCCTTCGTTGCCGTTGCGGGCGATGTCCTGGGGTGGGGTGGGCCCCACCACGAAGAGGCCGGGTGGCACCGTGGGGCCGAGCGGCACGATCCGCGAGGGTCGTCGCATGCGAATCACCGGCAGCCGGACCTCCGGCTTCACCTCCATCGCCCTGACCCTCCCGGTCCTCGCCACCGCCTTACTCGCGCTCCCCCAACCCGCGGAGGCCACCGGCCGGCCCGCGACGGCGATCCGCTGGGGCGCCTGCGCCGACAGCGGGCTCGACCCCCGGCAGGAGTGCGGCACCGTCGCCGTCCCGCTGGACCACGACCGGCCCCGCGGACCGCACATCTCCCTCGCCGTGTCCCGCATCCGCAGCGAGAACCCCGACGCCCGCCGCGGCACTCTCCTCCTGATCCCCAGCGGACCCGGCAATCCCGGCCTCCACCAACCCTCGCTCCGCGGGAAGGCCCTCCCGCAGTCCGTGCGCGACGCGTACGACATCGTCAGCTTCGACCCGCGCGGCGTCGGCCGCTCGGCACCGGTCGACTGCCGACTGCCGCACGAAGACCTCGCCATGGAACGCCTGCGGCCCTGGCCCGCGCCCGACGGCTCGGTCGACGCCAACATCGCCAACTCACGCCGCTTCGCGGACGCCTGCGCCGAGCACGGCGGCGACGTGATGCGCACGATCAGCACCCGCAACGAGGCCCGAGACATCGACCGCGTCCGCCGCGCCCTCGGCGAGCGCGAACTGTCGGCCTGGGGCGTCTCCTACGGCAGCTACGCCGGTGCCGTCTACGCGCAGATGTTCCCGCACCGCACCGACCGCTGGGTCCTGGACAGCAGCGGCGACCCCGACCCGGAGCGCGTCTCGCGGGGCTGGCTGGCGAACTCCGCCGTCGGCGTCGAGGACACCTTCCCCGACTTCGCCGCATGGGCCGCCGACCCGGCGAACGACGACCGGCTGGCACACACGGCGGCAGATGTCCGGCCGATGTTCCTCGCCCTCGCCGCACGACTCGATCGCGAACCGATCCCGTGGCCGGGCGCCAACCCCGAGGAACTCAACGGCAACGTCCTGCGCCAGACCCTGCTGGACAGCCTCTACTCCAAGGACCGCTTCCCGGCCCTGGCCCGGTTGATCGCCGCCGCCCGGGACGGCGCGCCCCTGCCGCCCGCCGGCGCGGTTCCGGAGCCCGTCATGCAGAACATCGTCGCCTCCTCCGCCGCGACCATGTGCAACGACGTCGACGCCTGGCCCGCCTCCGATCCGGCCGCCTACGAGAAGGACGTCGCCGACAGCCGTGAGCGCCACCCGCTCACCGCGGGCATGCCGGTCAACGTCATGCCGTGCGCCTTCTGGCAGGACGGCCCGGCCGAGCCGGCGACCCGCATCACCCCCCACGGCCCGTCCAACGTCCTGATGATCCAGAACGAGCGCGACGTCGCCACCCCGCTCGCCGGGGCCCGCGAGATGCGCGCGGCCTTCGGCGAGCGGGCCCGGATGGTCACGGTCGACGCCCTCGGCCACGGCGCCTACCGCGCCCACGGCAACGAGTGCGGCGACGAGACCGTCACCCGCTTCCTGCTGACCGGCGAACGCCCCGAGCGGGACCGCTACTGCGCCTCCTGACCGGCCGGTGCGAGGGCCCGGCGCGGGCGGGCCAGGGCGGTGGACACCAGCAGGTACGGCAGGGCCAGCAGCGCGAAGACCGCGCCGTGCGAGGCGTGCGGGGAGAGCGTCGCGTAGGCCCCGTACGCCAGCAGGGAAGCGATGTTGGTGCCCAGGCCCGTCAGTGAGGTGACGGTCGCCCGGCTCGGTCCGGTGATCGCCGACTGGAGGCGTACGTCGGCGAGTACGTCCGCGAGCTGGAACACGCCGAACGCGACGCCGAGCAGCACGAATCCGGCGGGCGTGCCCGACAGCGCGCCCGCCGCGAGCGCCACGGCGGCCGCGGCGACCAGCGCGGCCACCGTACGGTCCGTGAGCCGTTCGCCCGGTCCCACCAGCAGCGAGCCGAGCGTCACGCCCACCCAGACCACCAGCACCAGCAGCGGCACGGTCTCTGTCGCGACTCCCGTGGACGCGGCGAGCAGCGGCACGTACTCGTCCAGTACGCCCCACACCGAGGTGATCACGACGGCGAGGACCATGGCGCGGCGGACCGGCCGGCTGCCGCGTACCTCGGCGAGACCGTCCTTCAACGTCGCGACGTAGCCCGGACGTTCGGCCTTCTCGTGGCGGTGGCTGTCGGCACGGTGGTCGGGGAGCGTCGCGCCGACCGCCGCGCACAGCAGGCACGCGGCGATGCTGCCGCCCCAGATCAGGGTGTCGCCGCCGAAGGCCAGCGCGGGCGCCGCGGCGGCGGTCGCCGTGGCGGTCGCGGCCATGCTCACGGCCGCCGTCCGGCCCATGATCCGCCCGTAGCGGTCGGCCGCGCCGAGGCGGTTCAGCTCGTCGTGGACAAGGGCTTCCACGGCACCGGAGCGGAGCGATCCGCCGATCGCCCAGAGGGTGAACCCGGCGGCGTAGGCGGCGTACGAGGGGGTGAGCGCCCAGAGGGCGAAGCCGCAGGCGGTCAGCACCGGGCCGATCGCCATCAGGGCCTTGCGGGACACGACGTCCGCCCAGACCCCGGACGGAACCTCGACCAGCAGGCCGACGGCGGACCAGATGGCGAACAGGGACGAGATCTCGGCGGTGGTCAGACCGTGCTCGGCGAACAGCAGAGCGTAGAGGGGGTAGAGGAGGACGAAGTCCTCAAGTCCCGCGTAGGCGAAGAGCTTTCGCTCCAGGGCACGGACGCGGGGGTCGTGCGGGGCTCGCGGGCGCGACGAAGCGGTGAGCATCGTTGAGGTCCTTGGGTGGAACGGACGGGGGACGCCGGGTGCTCACCCGCGCGGCGGCCCGCGACAGCCCGTTCCTGGACCGGATGCGGTGGATCAATGTCGTCGTCGGCTCATGCGGCCGAGTCTACGCCTGGGAGTAGTCCTTGAGCTTCTCCGTTTCCAGGGTGATGCCGACGGGGGAGGGGAGCTGGACGGTCTCGCCGTAGGAGTAGGTCCGGGCGAGGTGGTACGTGCCGTTCCGGGGATCACTGTGCACGAGAAGTGATTTCGTGTCCCGGTCGATGAGGAGGTACACGGGAATGCCCGCAGAAGCGTATCCGTCTCGTTTCTCGACATGGTCGCGGCTATGCGTGTCGCCGTCATGCGAGGTGACCTCGACCGTCATGAGGACGCCCTCCGGGCTCGGCCACATGCCGTCGTGTGCCACGAAATGGTCGAGCGGAGCAAGAGCACCGTCAGCGATGGCACGGCCTCGGCGGTAGCCTTCGAGCCGGAGATCTTGCTCGGGATAGAGGAGCAGATCAGGCCGGTGCTGCATGCACTGCGTAAGCAACCACATGACCATGGCCCTGTGAAGCTGGTCCGGCACGGGCTTGATCCTCAGCTTTCCTGCGATGAACTCGAGTTTGACGCCCTCAGGGGCCTTACTCGCCAGTTCCTCGAAGTCCTCGACGGAGATCTCGGGGTTGTCGGCGCTGATGCGGGTCATGGTGTGGCCTCCTCCCGTCCATCGTGCCTCGTGGCGGGGCCGGGCGAGCGGCACGGTCATGTTCGTGTCCCTGTCGATTGGAGGGGCCGGGTCGCCGCCGCACGGGCCTCGGCGGCGTGGGCGTGGACGCGGGCGGCGGGGAGAGTCGGGGGTGTGGGCGGGGCCGCGCCACGGCAGCGGGCGCAGGCGCCGTCCACCAGGGCGTCGGACCGGCCCGGCGCACCGCACTTGCCGCATTCGAGACTGCGGATCGGCGGCGGTACGCGTACGGGCTCCGGCGGGATCTTGTCGATCAGGCGGCGGCGGGCGAGGGCGGCGGGGGCGTGCACGGGCGACGGCAGTCCGGCGGTCAGCGCCTGGGTGATCCGGCGGGCGTCGGAGCCCCGCGCGAACCACTCCTCCACAAGCGGCGACAGCGCCTCGCACTCGGTGTGGGAGAGGGACATCGCCGGCTGCTCCCGGCCGAGCGCCGCCAGCAGGATGTACGCCCGCGAGCGGGTCGGCCGGCGCTGCTCGACCGGTACGTCGCCGCGCTGGAACGCCGCCCACCACGCGTCGTCGCGTGCCGTACGGGACCACCAGGTGCGTGTCACCCACAGGAGCGATCCCGCCTCGCTCTCCACCAGTTCGAGCCCCCGCCGCAGATGCCCGGCCTCGATGAGGCGGTTCAGGATGCGGGCGGTGGCGTACTGGCCGTGGGTCGTGTGCTTGGCCAGCGTCTTCACGGAGATGTCGCTGTTCTCGGCGAGCCTGTCGATGTACGCCGCGAGGGGCCGGTCACGCTTCGGGAGATGGGCGAAGTCGTGGTCCGTGCGGGGGCGTTGGTCCGGCGCCTGTCGCTTGCCGTAACCGGGGTTGGCGAGGGGGTGCGGGGCAGCACTAAGCTGGCAGTCAGCCATGGATCGAGCTCGATTCGATCGTGATGGTCAGACCCCCGCAGGTGTTCCAGCACCTGGCGGGGGTTGTTCGTTTATCGGAACGCTAGAGCGTGATGACGCTGCGTGGCAAGTCGGTCGCGTGATGTCAACTCGACAGGGCGGGTGGGCGGGTCGAAACAGGACCCACCACCCACATCACTGTGAAGAGCGCTCGAATCTCGGGACTTGAGCTCCGGGAGCTGCGGGAGCGTCGGCTCAGCCGCGCTTGAGGTCGGCGACGAAGGCCGACCAGGCGGCGCTGGGGAAGGCGAGGTGCGGGCCGTCGGGGGACTTGGAGTCGCGGACAGGGATGATGTCCGGGTGGCCGTCGGCGACTTCGAGGCAGTTGCCGCCGCTGCCGCCGCTGTAAGTCGACTTGCGCCAGGTGGCGACCTCGAGGCAGTCGCCGCCGCTGCCGCCGCTGTAGCTGGACTTGTGCCAGACGGCCGTTGTCAGGTCGTACTCATGGCTGCTCGTCTTCATGCGCGTAATCCTCCGCCACTGACTCGATGAGGGCCAAGGAGGTTTCCGGAGACAGCGCGCTGGCCCTGACCAGATCGTAGGTCAGCTGGTGGCGGGCGACCGTGCCCGGATCGTCCTCCAACTGGCCTGCGCCGGAGCCCTCCAGGTAGCTGAGCGGGGGCGCGTCCGGGAAGGACATGAGTCTGAGCGCGCCTTCCATCGACGCGTGCGCGCCCGCCGTGAACGGCAGGACTTGGACGATGATCCGGTGCCGCCGTGCCAGGTCCGCCACATGACGCAGCGCCCCCGCCATCACCGTCGGCCCGCCCGTCTCCCTGCGCAGCACGGCCTCGTCGAACACCGCCCACAACAAGGGCGTTGTTGGATCGGTCAGCAGCCGCGCGCGGTCGAGCCTCGCCTCCACCAGCTCGTCGATGACGGGCTCCGGGGCCGTTGGCTGGTACGCGCGGAAAACGGCCCTCGCGTACGCCTCCGTCTGGAGCAGGCCCGGGATCAGGAGTGGTGCGTACTCCTTGATGGTCTCCGCCGCCGCTTCCGCCTCCGCCGCCTCGGCGAAGTGATCGGGATAGCGCGACTTGTTGGACACCTCGCAGTTGCGGGTGAAGAAGTCGTCCGTGCCCAGGACATCGTCCAGGCGGGTGGCGTGCTCGGGGAGGATGCGGCGCGTGCCGGCCTCCATCTGGCCGATGTAGGAACCGCTGACGAACAGCGGCTCACCCAACTCGTCCTGTGTGAGCCCCGCCTTTATGCGGGCGTGCCGCAGTTCCGCGCCCAGCAGGGCGCGCGGGGAGGCCGACGGGTCGAGGTCCTTGGGTCCGGGCATGGTGCAACTCCCTGATCGACAGGTCGCGTTGTTGGTCCGCCGTCTCTTCCCAGGCTAGCGGGCATCCGTACACGCTGGGTGAGGAATCGGAACCCTGTGTATGGGAGGTATGCGGACATGACGGTTGTGCGATCGGCCGAGCGGTTGCGGACGGCCGAGGAGGTGGTGGCTCAACTCGAGGCCGGGCTGGGGGTGGTGTCGGTGGTGCTGCCGTCGCTGCGGGTCGACGTGGTGTCGCTGGCGAGCGAGGCTCCGTATCCGCTGATCGACCTGGGCCGCTGCAACCTGGACACCGCGCTGCGGCTGGCCGCCGTGCTGCAAGGTCTGGAGAAGTGAGCGCGTCGGGCGACGGCGGGTACGTCGTCGACGTCCGGGACGGGCGGGTGGGGATCGTCATGGGGCGGGTCGGGACGTATGTGCAGCTCCGGCCGCCGGGTGGGGGCCTGGAGTGGGACTGCCCGCCCGGGGACCTGCGGCCGGCGACGCCGGGGGAACTGCTGCGGGCGCGGGTGCGGGAGGTGAACGCGCGGGTGCGGCTGCCCTGAGGCGGACCCTCCCTTACGACCTGACGAGTACACGAATTGCAAAATTCTGCAATTCAATACATGCTGTGTTCGCTGTGTCCGTCGGTAGCCGCGGGCACAGCATCAGGCTGCGGGAAGGCGAGGTTCGGTGGAGTGAGTACCGTGCTCGCACAAGTGCAGGCGCAAGTGACTGGCCGGGTCCGTCCGTTGCTTCCGGCCCGCGACGACTGCGCCGCCATGGCCCACCGGCCGCGCCGCAATCTGCTGGCCGGTCTGACCGTCGCCGTCGTGGCGCTGCCCCTGGCCCTCGGCTTCGGGGTGTCCTCGGGGCTGGGCGCG
Source organism: Streptomyces sp. NPDC003023 (assembly GCF_042888225.1). Classification (NCBI taxonomy): domain Bacteria; kingdom Bacillati; phylum Actinomycetota; class Actinomycetes; order Kitasatosporales; family Streptomycetaceae; genus Streptomyces; species Streptomyces sp. NPDC003023. The sequence continues at coordinate 345,237 of NZ_JBIAPL010000005.1, read as the reverse complement.
GAGGCCGGACTGGCGACGGCCGTCGTCGCCGGGGCGCTCGCCGCCCTCTTCGGAGGCTCGAACCTCCAGGTCTCCGGCCCCACCGGGGTGATGACGGTGGTCCTCGTGCCGATCGTCGCGCAGTACGGCCCCGGCGGTGTGCTGACCGTCGGGCTGCTGGCAGGGCTGATGCTGATCGGGCTCGCGCTGCTGCGGGCCGGGAAGTACATGCGCTACCTGCCCGCCCCCGTCGTGGAGGGCTTCACCCTCGGCATCGCCGGTGTGATCGCCCTCCAGCAGATCCCGAACGCGCTCGGCGTCCCCGTGCCCGAGGGCGAGCGGGTTCTGGTGGTCGCGTGGCGGGCGGTCGAGGAGTTCGCGAAGTCGCCGGGGTGGACTGCCGTGGTGACGGCCGTTGCCGTCGCCGCGGCGATGCTCGGCGGGTCCCGGTGGCGGCCCGCGGTGCCCTTCTCCCTCGTCGCCGTGATCGCCGCGACGCTCGTCGCCCAGCTTCTCCACCTGGACCTGGCCCCGATCGGCGACCTGCCGTCCGGACTGCCCGCGCCCTCCCTCGCCTTCCTCGACCTGTCCGCGCTCGGGTCGCTGCTCGCGCCCGCCGTCGCGGTCGCCGCGCTGGCGGCACTGGAGTCCCTGCTGTCGGCCACCGTCGCGGACGGCATGACGGTCGGACAGCGGCACGACCCGGACAAGGAACTGTTCGGGCAGGGCATCGCGAACCTGGCCGCGCCGCTGTTCGGCGGCGTCCCTGCGACGGCGGCCATCGCGCGTACCGCGGTCAACGTCCGTACCGGTGCGTCGTCGCGGCTGGCGTCCCTCACCCACGCCGCCGTGCTCGCCGTCATCGTGTTCGCCGCCGCACCGCTGGTGTCCAGGATTCCGCTGGCGGCGCTCGCCGGAGTGCTGCTGGCCACCGCGATCCGGATGGTCGAGGTCGCCTCGCTGCGCGCGATGGCACGAGCCACCCGCTCCGACCGGCTGGTGCTGGTGCTCACCGCCGTCGCCACACTGGCACTGGACCTCGTCCACGCGGTCGTCATCGGACTGCTGGTCGCCGGTGCACTGGCCCTGCGGGCGGTGGCCGGGCAGGCCCGTATGGATCAGGTCGACCTGTCTCCCGATCTGCCTGGCGAGCACAGCGACGAGGAACAGGCCCTGCTGGCCGAGCACATCGTGGCCTACCGCATCGACGGCCCGCTGTTCTTCGCCGCCGCCCACCGCTTCCTGCTGGAGCTGTCGGAGGTGGTGGACGTACGCGTCGTGATCCTGCGCATGTCCCGTGTCTCGACCATCGACGCGACCGGCGCGCTCGCCCTCAAGGACGCGGTGCGGGGGCTGGAGCGGCGCGGGATCGCGGTGATGATGTCCGGGGTGCGGCCGGGGCAGCGGCAGGTGCTCGACTCCGTCGGCGTGCTCGACCTGGTTCGGTCCACCGGTGGGGAGCACGCCACCACGCCCGAGGCGATCGCCGCGGCCAAGGCCCGGCTGCGGGGCGCCGGGGTCCTTCCCGCCGCGCCGGGCCGGAAGGGCGCGACCTCCGTGCCCGTACAGGGAAGGCCGGGCGGCGCGTGACCAACAGCAGCGACCTGCCGCGCCGCCACGTACTGACCGTGCCCACGGTCCCGGCCTCCGTGCGGCTCGCCCGCCAGACGGCCGAGATGACGTTCGCCTCGTGGGGGATCGGCGCCTCGCACCCGGTCGTGGGACCGGCTCTGCTGATCCTCGCCGAGTTGGTGACCAACAGCGTGCGGCACGCCGCGGAGCAGTCCCCGAGCCTCACGGTCACGCTCGCCGCCGGCGCGGACACCGTCGCCTTCGCCGTTCACGACCGCCACCCCCGCCACCCCGGCATCCTCGCCAGGGCGGGCTGCGGCGGTGGTCTCGCGGTGGTGGCCGAGGTACTGGCCGCCTACGGCGGTACCTGCGTACTGCGCCATGACACGGACGGCGGCGGCAAGAGCGTGTGGATCACGCTGCCCCTGTGACGGAATCCGCGCGGAGAACGAGAGAACGACGATGACCATCGAGTGGCGCTACACCACCCACCAGGACCTCGGGGTCCTCTCCCTGGCCGGTTTCCTGGGCGCCGACGCGGTGCACCGCTTCACCGGGGCCGTCGGCTGGGTACTGGCGCGCGGCGCCGGACCGGTCGTCCTCGACCTCACGGAACTGCGGGGCTGGTCCGTGGGCGGGCAGCTCGCCGTCGCGCAGGCCGGGCGGCGACTCGCCTCGGAGGGAAGGCTCCTGGAGCTCGCGGCGATCCCGGCGGACGGTTCCCTCGTCCCCGACGGCAGCCATCCGCCGCTGACGGTTCACAGCGACCTGGCCGCGGCACTCGCGGCGCACGGCCGTCCTGACGGTCCGGTGCGGGAATGGCGCAGCGACGACTGGCCCGGGGAGGGCCGGACGGGAGTCTGACCGCCTACCGGCAGTGCGCGTGCACGAACCGGTTCCCGTCCGAGCATTCCGCCGGCCTCGCAGTCCGCACCGGCGCCACCGGCATCGGGGCGCCGTCGGCCTCTCGCATCCGCTCCGGCGTCCAGAACTCGCGGATCTCCTCGGGGGACCGTGTCTCGCGGTGCACGACCACACCGCCGGAGTGCTCCGCCTCGGCCACGGCCACGGACACGGCGGCGCCGCCGAGTCCGACCGATACGACGGACGCCGCGAGCACGGCCCAGGCGCGGGACGTCATCGTGGTGGTGCGCCGGGCACGGCGGGCGGGAACGCGCTCCTTCCGCTTCTCCGGGTCCTGTTGCTGGTGCCCGGAGGCGAGCCTCACGTCGGCACGTCCCTGTCGGCCTCGCGCAGCTCGGCCAGCAACTCCTGCTGACCGGCGAGAAGATGGGACAGAATGCGGCGTGCGGAGGCGAGCAGTTCGGCGACGTCACCGCCCGCCAGCTCGTACACCACTGTCGAGCTCTCCCGGGTGGCCCGTACGATGCCGGAGCGGCGCAGCACGGCCAGCTGCTGGGAGAGGCTCGAGGGCTCGATCTCGATGGCGGCCAGCAGGTCCCGCACCGGCATCGGGCCGTCCTGGAGCAGTTCGAGGACGCGGATGCGCACCGGATGGCCCAGCATCCGGAAGAACTCGGCCTTCGCCTGGTACAGCGGGACCGGGCTGCTGGGGGTCACCCTTCGCTCACCTCGTCTGGGCAGTTTCGGAATTGAAGAACTTTTCAATTCTAGTCGCCCCGCTGCGGCGGCGCATCCTCCGGCCGCGCACACGCCAAGTGACGTGTCGTGCACGGCGGTTCGGGTTCCTGGAATGATCGGCGGACCACTTCAGGAGGGACGCGGGCGTGACGTTCGGGGGACAGAATCCGTACCAGGGGTACAGGCATGGGCAGCCGCATCCGGGGGTGCCGCCGCAGCCCGGTCCGTACCCGGGGGTGCCGCCGCAGCCCGGTCCGGGACCGTATCCGGGGCCGCCGCCGCCGTACCGGCCCTACGGTCCGCCCCCGACGCTGTGGCAGCGGTTCCGTGAGGACGAATGGCCGCCGCTGCGCGAGGTGCTCGCCGGGCTGCGGCGGATTCCCAGCTGCCTGCTGGTGCTCGGCATGTGTTTCGTGTGGCCCGCGCTGGCGTTCCTTATCGGCTATCCGCTGGCCCGGTCGGCCCGCCGCCAGGCCCGGCGGCGGTTCCCCGCGCATGCCATCCGCCGCTACCACGACCCCGACGTGTGGCGCGTGCAGAAGACCCGGGCATGGGTCGCGCTGGGCGCGTCCTTCCTGATCCTGGCCGCCTACGGCACGGAGGCGGACTGGAACGAGGTGCAGGAGCAGTACTTCGTCCGGCTCGTGATCACCCCGTGGCTGCTGCTGCTCACCGCGCCCGTGGTGCTGCTGGTCCTGTTCCGGCTCGCGCCGCAGTCGGCCAGGCCGGGGATGCGGGCGCGGCTGCGGCCCGCGGTCCGTTCGGTGCTCTGGTACTTCGGCGCCTTCACCGCGGTGCCGCTGCTCTTCGCCGGCGTGATGCTTCTCGGTCAGAGCTACGCGAACAACACGCTCAGCCCGCTGATCACGCTCGCGCTGCTGCTTCCGGTGGTGTGGGTGCTGTTCTTCGTCGTGTTCGCGTCCACGACCGCCGTGCGCACCGCCTTCAACACCGCCGATGTGCACGCGGCGCTGCCGGCTCTGCTCGCCGGGGTCCTGGTCTGGGAGCTCGCGATCATCAACCTGAGCACGGCGGGCCTGCCGCCGGGCCCGCCGTTCGTGCAGATCTGCGCGGTCGTCGGCGGTCCCGCGTCGGTGACGGCCGTGGCGTGGTGGGAGATCACCCGTCTGCGCACGCGGTACGGGGTGACGCTGCGGGGCTGAGACGGCCGGCGTCTCAGCGCGGGCCGTCGAGCACGTCGGGCTGCTGCGGATCGACCGCGAGCCGCGCCTTTGCGACCGGGGGCGGGGCGGTCGACGGAGCCGGGCGCGCCCGGCGGGTCCACAGCATTGCGCCCAGCAGCAGAGCCGCGGCGGCCACCAGCCACGGCAGCGGGCCGACGGGGAGCGAGCCGGCGACGAGGCCGGCCAGCGCACCGGTCAGCTGGAGCGCGAGCGACTTCACGGACAGGGCCGTGGCACGGACCGTGCTGTCCACGCGGCGGTGCAGCAGGTCGTTCTCGTTCGGGGTGGCGGCGCCGAGGCCGAGGTAGACCAGGCCGTATCCGATGGCGGCGAGAGCCACCGGGGCCGTGCCGCCGTCCCAGGCGGCCGTCACGCCCAGCAGCGTCAGTCCGGTCGCGCCCACGCCGAGAGCGGCGAGGACCGCGTGTTCGCCGCTGCCCGTCAGTCGGGCCGCGAGGGGCGCGAAATGGCTGCCGACCGCGGTGCAGACGAAGCCGGCGCAGGCGAGCGACGCGTAGAGCACGGCGCCGGACTCGGGTGCGCCGGTGAGTCCGGCGGCCCGTCCGGGGGTGAGCAGTTCGATGGACGCGAGCGCGGTGCCGACGGCGGCCGCCGTCAGCAGGATCCGTCGGATCAGCGCCTCCGTGACGCCGAGCCGTAGGCCGCCCAGCATTGTCGCCGGGACGCCGCGGAGCACCCCGCGCAGGGTGGCGGGCGGCCGGGGCGGCTCCGGCAGGGCGGTCAGCACGTAGGCCACGTACCCGATGCCGACCGCCGAGCCGAGCAGGCCGGGTACGGACAGCGGCAGTACGAGGCCGCCGGTGGCGTCGGCCAGCCGGGCGCCCGGGTCGTGGCCCAGGCCGAGGAGGAGCGGCACGGCGCCGCCGGTGAGCGTGCCCAGGGCGAGCGCGGCGGCGGAGGCGGTGCCGCCGCGGGCGAGGCCGGTGCGCAGTTCGGCGCCGGGGCCGGAGTGCGCCTGCACGGTGTCGACGTACCAGGCCTCCGCCGGTCCGCTGGACAGGGCGCGGCCCGAGCCCATCAGGAACATCGCGACGGCCAGGGCCCAGACGGTGGTGCCGAGCGCCATGAGGGTGAGTGCGGACAGGTTGAGCAGGCCCGCGGCGGCGAGGACGATCCGGCGGCCGATGACGTCGGACAGGCCGCCGGTCGGCAGTTCCATGACGGACACGGTGATCGAGTGGACGGCGAACAGTCCGGCGACGACGGCCAGGCTCATGCCGCGTTCGGTCAGGAGCAGCACCTGGGACGGTATGTAGAGGCCGACGGGCAGCCAGAAGAGAAAGGTGACGGCGACGAAGCGGCGGCGGGCGGCGTTGGGGTCCAGGGCCTGGTTCACGAGCGGTCCTCGGCGCGGACGGCGAGCGACGCGGTGAAGAGGACGACCTGCTCGGCACGAGGGTCGCCCTCGTCGCGGGCCGCCAGCTCGTCCACCGTGCGGCTGAAGCTGTCCCACAGCTCGGTGAGCGCCTCGGGGGTCAGCCGTACCACCAGGTCGGTGAAGCCGGACGGCTCCCGCCACTCGTCGCCGAGGCGGCCGGCGGCCAAGTCCTCCTGGTGCCGTGCGAGTGACCGCTCGAGGTGGTCGAGCTGGGCGCGGCGCGTCACGTCGACGAAGGCCCGCGCCTCGACCGAGTCGGCCATCGCGGCGTTGTTCCAGCTGGTGACCTCGTGCTGCGCCTGCCAGCGCCGTTCGCGGCCGTCGCGGTGCTCGGCCTCCGTGATGAACGCGTACTTGGCGAGCACCCGCAGGTGATAGCTGGTCGACGCGGAGGACTCGCCCGTCCTGACCGCCAGTTCGCTCGCGGTGGCGGGGCCGTCCATGCGGAGCATGCCCAGCATGCGGATGCGCAGGGGATGCGTCAGCGCCTTGAGCGCGGCGGCGTCCTCGCGGGGGTCGAGCTCGCGGCGGCGGTGTTCTTCCGGACGTCTCTGAGCGGCCATGCGTCCAGCGTAGGAAGCGGACACCACTTTGCCAAGAAGTTTTTGCAGAATTTTTTTGGAGAATGGTCTCGATGCAAGGCGCTGGAGGAGTACAACAAGCGACTCCTGCGGGCAGCGGCCTATGACAAGTACTTCGAACTCGCTCGTGAGTGGGACATCGAGGGTGCCGAGGCGGCGCATCGTGCCGACAAGGAGGCGTACGGCCGGTGAACGTGTACCTGCTCGACTCGTCCGCGCTCTGGCGCATGCTGCGTGACGGGGAGATGTACGCGGCTTGGGAGTCGACGGTACTGAACGGCAATGTGCGCTCGTGTTACCCGCAACGGAGCGAATTCCTGCGCTCGGCCAGGGACTTGAAAGAGTACGACCTGTACAACTCCATGTTCACCGAACTGTACGACGACGCCCCCCTGCCCGAGGGCGCTGCACAGTGGGCCGCAGGCCTGCAGGCGCGTGCGGCTGAGCACGGTGCGCATCAGGCCCTGTCCGCCGTCGACCTCCAGATCTGTGCCACGGCCGCCCACCACGGACTCGTCGTGCTCCACGACGACAGGGACTTCGTGACCGCGGCCCGCTTCGCGGTCGAGCTCCAGCAGCACAACGTGTACGACGGGCCGCGCTGACACCGACTGGAACTTCGCTGCTCAGTCGGTGGAGGCGGACTCCTGGAGGGCGGCGCGCAGGCGGCCGGAGGTCTGCGACAGGAGGGTCGCCGCGGTCGGCGCGTCGACGCCGCCCAGGATCACCAGGATCGCGTTCTTCACCTCGCCGTCCGTCGCCTCCAGCGCCGCCTCGATCTCCTCGTCCGGCGCGCCCGTCGCCAGCGCCACGATCCGCCGGGACCTCGCGCGCAGCTTGTCGTTGGAGGCGCGGACGTCGACCATCAGGTTTCCGTACGTCTTGCCGAGACGGATCATCGTGACCGTCGAGATCATGTTGAGCACCAGCTTCTGCGCCGTGCCCGCCTTCAACCGGGTGGATCCGGTGAGGAGTTCGGGTCCGGTCACGATCTCGATGCCGTGGTCCGCGGCGGCGGCCAGCGCGCTGTCCGCGTTGCAGGACAGGCCGATCGTGAGCGCCCCCAGCGCACGCGCGTGCTCGACCGCGCCGACCGCGTAAGGGGTGCGGCCCGACGCCGAGACGCCGACCACCGTGTCGTCCGCGGTGAGTTTCAGAGCGTCCAGGTCCGCCGCGGCCAGCTCCTTGCTGTCCTCCGCGCCTTCGACGGCCGTGACCATGGCGGTCGGTCCGCCCGCGATCAGGCCGAGGATTTCCGACGGGTCGGTGTTGAACGTGGGCGGGCACTCGCTGGCGTCCAGAACGCCGAGCCGGCCCGCCGTGCCCGCGCCCGCGTAGATCAGCCGGCCGCCGCGGGCCATGCGCTCCGCGGTGCCGTCGATCGCGGCCGCGATGGCGGGCAGCCCGGCGGCGACGGCGGCGGGGACGGTCTCGTCCTCGCCGTTCATGAGTCGGGCGATCTCGAGGGTCGGCAGCCGGTCGATGTCGGCGAGCTCGGGTCGGAACGCCTCGGTGGTGAGAGTGGCCAGCTGGGCGCGGAGTTCACCGTACGTGGAGGTCATGAAGGTCGGCTCGGCTTTCTCGGTACGTGCGGGTCCGGTTCGGCGGGGTCAACGCGTGCGGGCGTTGTGACGGTGCGCGAGCGCCTCGTACGAGGCGGCGAGGGCGGGGGCAGCCGACTCGTACGTACGCTGGGCCACGCCTATGAACAGGCAGTCCACGACGAGGAGCTGGCCGGTCCGTGACGACATCGCGGCCGGTCTGAGCTCGCTCTCGCGGGCGGTCGACGTGGTCAGGACGTGGTCGGCGTACTGCGAGACCGGGCCGTCCGGGCGGCCGGTGATCGCCACGGTCGTCGCCCCGCGGTCGAAGGCGACCCGCAGCGGCTCGATCACGTCCCCCGTGGAGCCGGAGTGGGTGATCGCGATGGCCACGTCGCCGGATCGCAGCTGCACCGCGTTGGTGACCGCGAGGTGCGGGTCGGCGTGCGCGTGCGCGATGAGGCCGATGCGCAGCAGCTTCTGCGCGAGGTCCATGCCGACCAGCGAGGAGGCGCCCACGCCGTAGATGTCGATACGGCGGGCGGTCGACGCGGCGGCCACGGCCGCGCCGAGCTGAACGGTGTCGAGACCGGCGGCGGTGTCCGCCAGGGTCTGCTGCTCGTCGTAGGCGAGTTTGGCGACGACATCCGCGATGGGGTCGTCGACAGCGATGTCGGTGGTGATCGCGGGGGCCCGCCCGGACTCCTGGTGGGCGGCGAGGCCGGCGAGCGCCAGGCGCAGGTCGCGGTATCCGGGGTAGCCGAGGAGGCGGGCGGTACGGACCACGGTGGCCTCGCTGGTGCCGGTGAGCTCGGCGAGACCGGTGACCGTGAGGGCGGCGCAGCCGGCCGGGTCGTCGGCGACGGCTTCGGCGACCCGCTGCATGGAGCGGGTCATGGACGGCGAGAGCGTCCGCACCTTGGCCGCGAGCGCCGCAGGGGCCGGAGCGTCACCTCTGAAAATTTCCTTCACTTGGTTGGTCACACTTGAAAGGTATTTTCGCGTTTCGGGTGACGTCAAGACCCGGAGACAATGGGTGCATGGTCGACTCGAACCCACTGGAGCAGGCGCTGCACGCGGCCCGTGCGCTGGTCCTCGCCGATCTGGCCGCCCGTGACGTCGCCGACGCCGGGGTCGTGTCCATGGTCGAGGACGCGGTCACCCACCGCCGCTGGTGGGTGGAGCAGTGGCCGGAGGGCGTCGAGTACGTCGCCGGTCTGGTCGCCCAGGACGTCCAGGACGCGCTGCTGGAGCGGCACGGCCGCTGGCCGCTGTGCCCGGTCTGCGACGCCGGCGACCCGCACGCGCTGGAGGTGCAGCCCGAACTGGGCCCGGATCCGCACTGGGTGTGCGGAAAGGCGGGCGTGGTTGTGGCAGCCATAGGCAGCCTGCGGTGACGGTCTACATCGACCCGCCGACCTGGCCGGGACACGGGCGTATGTGGTCGCACCTGGTCAGCGACGTGTCGTTCGAGGAACTCCACGCCTTCGCCGCTCGGATCGGCTGCCCGCCCCGCGCCTTCGAACGGGACCACTACGACATCCCCTCGCACCACTACGCCGACGCGGTCGCGGCGGGCGCGGTGGAGGTCTCCAGCCGCGAGGTGGTCGCGCTCCTGACGGCGGCGGGTCTGCGCAGGCCCAAGGGGCGGCCTGCCTGACGGCGGTCAGGCGGGTGCGGGTGGCGGCGGCCTGTCCGACCATCTGTCCGACGGGCCGTCAGGCGACGAACTCGGCGGTGTCCAGCTCGCCGTCGAACGGCTCCGGCAGCACGATCGTCTCGCCGAACGGGCGGCGCAGACCGGTGCGGTACTTGCCCTCGTGCGGTTCCGAGAAGAGGGTGACCGTGGGCCCGGCCTCGTCGAACCGGTCGATCAGCAGGTACAGCGGTACGTCACCGGCGGCGTAGGAGCGGAGCTTCGCCGACCGGTCGTGCGAGGCGTTGCCGCGCGAGGTGATCTCCACGGCGAGCGCCGCCTCACCGGCGGCCAGCGGGGCCTTCTCCTTCTTCTTGGCCCGTTCGGCGATCAGCTTCCGCGGGACGACGACGAGATCGGGGATGAACAGCCGCTCGTCGCGGTAGAGGAACAGACCCAGGGTCTGGAACACGTCCCAGCCCTCCGGCACCGCGTTGCGCACCGCCCAGTGCACCTGGGCGGCGATGAGATTGTGTCCGTCGTCCGGCGGCGGTACCAAGGTGATCAGCCCCTCGTCGATCTCGGCGCGCCAACCTTCCGGCACGTCCAGTTCCTGCCACGTCTCCAGCAGGTAGTCCCACGACGGCATGTCTTCCTCCGACAGCTCGGGCTCGACCAGCAGCGCGGTCATCGTGAGGTCCCCCTTCTGTGGCTCTGATGATCGGAAACCTAGGGCGAGAGGATCACTCCACGAGACCTTTTCGATCAGCGTCCCACGATCGGGTGATCAACACGCGGAATCAGACATTCTCGGTGCGGGGCGCGCCCTCCGGGAGCACGGCCGCGGACTTCGCCACCACCCGTGACCTGCCGTGCAGCCGCATCGCCACCGCGACGAGGGCGATCGCGACGACCATCATCGCCGCGCCCGCCCAGGCAGTCGACGCGAAGCCCAGGCCCGCGTCGATGACCACGCCGCCCAGCCAGGGGCCACTGGTGTTGCCCAGGTTGAACGCGGCGGTCGTCGTCGCGCCGGCGAGGGTCGGTGCCGCGCCCGCGACGTTGAACATGCGGGCGTTGAGCGCCGGGGCGGTGAAGAACGACGAGAAGCCCAGCAGGAACGACAGTGCCACGGCCACGGCGGCGTACGACGCGAACAGGGCGAGCGACGCCAGCAGCACCGTCGAGGCGATCGTGCCGCCGAGCATCACGCCGAACAGGTGCGCGTCGGCGATCCGGCCGCCCACCGTCGAACCGGCCAGCGCGCCGATACCGAACAGCGCGAGCACCGTCGGCACCCAGCCCGCGTCCAGGCCCGCCACATCCGTGAGCAGCGGACTGAGGTAGGTGAAGAGGCAGAACACACCGCCGGCCGCCAGGGCCGTGATCGCGATCGCGAGCCACACCTGGCCGTCGCGGTAGATGGTCAGCTCCTGCTTCACCCTCGGCTTCCGCTCGGGCAGCGGGATGCGAGGGATCCTCATCAGTACGCCGACGAGCGCCACGGCGGACGCGGCACCGACCGCCCAGAACGCGGAACGCCACCCCAGGTGCTCACCGAGGAAGGCGCCCGCGGGCACGCCGAGGACGTTCGCGATCGACAGCCCGCCGATCATGACGGCCATCGCCCGGGCCCGCTGGTTCACCGGCACCATGGCGATGGCCACGGCCGCGCCGACGGCCCAGAACCCGGCGCAGGCGAGCGCGCTGACGACGCGGGACGCGAAGAGGATCTCGTAGGTGGGGGCGAGCGCTCCGGCCACCTGCCCGAGGCCGAAGACGGAGATCAGCGTGACCAGCGTCGTCCTGCGCGGCAGCCGGAGCGTCGCCACCGCCAGGAGCGGCGCGCCCACCACCATGCCGACCGCGAAGGCCGACGTCAGCAGCCCGGCCCGCGGAATCGACACGTCCAAGTCCTCCGCGATCGGCGGCAGCAGCCCGGAGAGCATGAACTCACTCGTACCGAGGGCGAACACGGACAGGCCGAGGATGTAGACGGCGAGCGGCATACGGGCGGCGGACGCGGAGCGGGCCGTGCGATCAGAAGGGTCGGGCATGACAATGGCCAACAGATCGTTGAAGCCTTGAATTCCCTGTCGTCTCAGGACGCGGCCAGCAGCTCCAGCTCGACCGCGAGGTTGTGGCGGGCCCGCTGCTCCCATTCCCGCTGCCCGTAAGGCGTGTGGAACAGGAGCGGCAGCCCGAGCAACTGGCGCAGAACCCCTGCCCGGCCGTCGCGGAAGGCCTCGTCCGGTACGAAGGCGTACTCCTCGCGGACGGCCGACGCGTAGGCCGCGTACACCTCCGGGGCGGCGGCCAGGATCGCCAGGTCCGCGTCGCACAGGACCTGGCCGTTGCGGTCGCCGTGGTCGGGGTCGTGGGTGACGGTGAGGCGGACCAGACGGGCGACCTCCGCCGTGGCCCGGTCGCTCAGACCGGCCTCGGGGAGCGCGCGCTCGGCGAGGCGGGCCGAGCGCTCCTCGTTCTCCGAGCGGTCCGGCAGGTACACCGCGTCGTGGAACCAGGCGGCGAGGCGGACCAGGTCGGGGTCGTCGGCGTGGCCCGCGAGGGTGTCGACGTGGTCGAGGACCGCGACCAGATGATCGGTGGTGTGGTACCTCCGCTGCGGCTCGGCCCAGCAGGCGAGCAGCCTCTCGGCGTACGCCTCCGGGGCGGGGCCGTCCGCGGCCCCGCGGGCTCCGAGCAGCGCTTGCGTCCAACGGGCGCCGAGGTCGGCGGATCGGTCGGTCATGGCTCTCATTGTGCCCCGCACGCGCAGGGCTCCGGGGCGGATGCCCCGGAGCCCTGAGCGCGGTCGGACGGTCCTGGAACCGCGAGGTCACGCGGCCTTGAAGCCGCGCAGGCGCAGCGAGTTGCCGACGACGAACACGGACGAGAAGGCCATGGCCGCGCCCGCGATCATCGGGTTGAGGAGGCCGGCGGCGGCGAGGGGGAGGGCGGCGACGTTGTAGGCGAAGGCCCAGAACAGGTTCGAGCGGATCGTGCCGAGGGTCTTGCGGGAGAGACGGATCGCGTCGGCGGCGGCGTTGAGGTCGCCCCGTACGAGGGTGAGGTCACCGGCCTCGATCGCGGCGTCGGTGCCGGTGCCCATGGCCAGGCCGAGGTCGGCCTGGGCGAGTGCGGCGGCGTCGTTGACACCGTCGCCGACCATGGCGACGCTGCGGCCCTCGGCCTGGAGCCTCTTGACCACACTGACCTTGTCCTCGGGCATGACCTCCGCGATGACCTCGTCGATGCCGACCTCGGCGGCGACGCTCTTCGCGACGGCCTCGTTGTCGCCGGTCAGGAGGATGGGGGTGAGGCCGAGGGCCCGCAGGCGGCGGATCGCTTCGGGGCTGGTGTCCTTGACGGCGTCCGCGACCTCGAGGACGGCACGGGCCTCGCCGTCCCAGGCGACGGCGATCGCGGTGCGGCCGGCGGCCTCGGCGTCGTGCTTGGCGCGGGCGAGGTGGGCGGGCAGCTCCATCGCCCAGTCCTGGAGCAGCTTCTCGCGGCCGACGAGGACGGCGTGCCCGTCGACGACGCCCTGGACGCCGAGGCCGGGGATGTTGGCGAAGTCCTCCGGGGTGGGCAGGGTGCCGACCTTGTCCGCGGCGCCGGTGGCCACGGCCTGGGCGATGGGGTGCTCGGAGGCGTGCTCCAACGCGCCCGCCAGCCGCAGAACCTCGGTCTCGGTGGTGCTGTCGGTGGTGTGGACGGCGAGCAGGGTCATCCTGCCGGTGGTGACGGTGCCGGTCTTGTCCAGGACGATCGTGTCGACCTTGCGGGTCGTCTCCAGCACCTCCGGGCCCTTGATCAGGATGCCGAGCTGGGCGCCGCGGCCGGTGCCGACCATCAGCGCGGTCGGCGTGGCCAGGCCCAGGGCGCAGGGGCAGGCGATGATCAGGACGGCGACGGCGGCGGTGAACGCGGCGGTCAGCCCGGAGCCGTTGCCGAGCCAGAAGCCGAGCGTGCCGAGCGCGAGCGCGATGACGACGGGCACGAAGACGGCGGAGATCTTGTCGGCCAGGCGCTGGGCGGCGGCCTTGCCGTTCTGCGCGTCCTCGACCAGCTTCGCCATCCGGGCCAGCTGGGTGTCGGCGCCGACGCGGGTGGCCTCGACGACGAGACGGCCGCCGGCGTTCAGGGTGGCGCCGGTGACGGAGTCGCCGGTCGAGACCTCGACGGGGACGGACTCGCCGGTGAGCATGGAGGCGTCGACGGCGGAGGAACCCTCGACGACGGTGCCGTCGGTGGCGATCTTCTCCCCGGGGCGGACCAGGAACCGGTCACCGACCTGGAGGTCGGCGGTGGGGATGGTCTCCTGGCGGCCGTCGCGCAGGACGGTGACCTCCTTGGCCCCCAGCTCCAGCAGAGCCTTCAGCGCGGCCCCCGCCTTCCGCTTGGAGCGCGCCTCGAAGTAGCGCCCGGCCAGGATGAACGCGGTGACGCCCGCGGCCGCCTCGAGGTAGATGTTCCCCGCCCCGTCGCTGCGGGCGATCGTGAACTCGAAGGGGTGCGTCATGCCCGGAGTCCCGGCCGTACCGAAGAACAGCGCCCACAGCGACCACAGGAACGCCGCCGAGGTCCCGACGGAGATCAGGGTGTCCATCGTCGCCGCGCCGTGCTTCGCGTTGGTCCAGGCCGCCCGGTGGAACGGCCAGGCGGCGTAGGTGACGACCGGCGCGGCCAGGGTCAGGCTCAGCCACTGCCAGTACTCGATCTGCAGCGCCGGGATCATGGCCATGGCGATGACGGGTACGGCGAGCACCACGGCGGTGACCAGCCGCTGGCGCAGCGGCGTCAGCCCGTCGTCCTCGGCCGCCGGCTCCTCTCCCGCCTGCTGCGACGAGGGCGGGGGCGGGGGTGCGGGTTCGGCCGCGGTGTAGCCGGTGGCCTCGACCGTCGCGATGAGATCGGCGACCGCGACGTCCCCGGCGAAGCTCACCTTCGCCTTCTCCGTCGCGTAGTTCACGGTCGCCTCGACGCCGTCCATGCGGTTGAGCTTCTTCTCGATGCGCGCGGCGCAGGAGGCGCAGGTCATGCCACCGATCGCGAGCTCGACGGAGCGGGGGTCGGACGTGGTTGTCGTCGAGGTGGCGGTCTCGGTCGTCGTCTGCGGCATGGTGTCCTCCTCGGTCTTTATACCCCCCTGGGGTATCCCTGGCGTCTCCATGTATACCCCCCTCCTGTACGGGATGCAAGGGCTGTCCTCCGGGCAGGGATCGCCGTGTGGCTGCCACGGGGCGATGTGAGCATTAGGCTGGCCATTGGACTAGACCTGTCGGAGCCTCGAGAAATGGGTCCCATGAGCAGCAACCGAGCACTCCTGGAGGTGATCGCCCTCGACGCCGAGGACGCGGTCGCCGCCCAGTCCGGAGGGGCCGACCGGCTGGAGCTGGTCACCGACATGGCGGCGGACGGGCTGACGCCCCCGGTCACCACCTACGCGTCGATCCGCGCGGCCGTCGACATCCCGCTGCGCGTGATGCTCCGCCTCGCCGACGGCTTCGCGGCCGGCGGACCGGCGGACGCGGACGCGCTCGTGCGCGCGGCGGAAGGGCTGAGAGACGCGGGCGCGGACGAGTTCGTCCTCGGCTTCCTCGACGACCACGGCCAGCCCGACCTCGTCACCGTCGAGCGCCTGCTCGCCGTCCTCGACGGCTGCCGGTGGACCTTCCACCGGGCGATCGACCGCGCCGCCGACCGTGACGCACTGCGCAAGCAGCTCGCGGACCTGCCGGGCCTGGACACCTACCTGACGGCCGGATCCGCGGCCGGCGTCGACGACGGCATGCCGACGCTCCTCGCGGAGGCCGCACGGGCGGGCGAACCGGGCTACGAGCCCCGGATCCTCGTCGGCGGCGGCCTCCGCCTGGACCACGTCCCGCACCTGCGGGCGGCAGGAGTGACGGGCTTCCACATCGGGGGCGCGGCGCGCCCCGAAGGATGGTCGGGACCGGTCGTCCGGGCGGCGGTGCGCGGGTGGCGCGAGGTACTGGACGTGTAGCGCGATCCGACCGCTGCGCGCAACCGCCTCGTTCTGCGGGCGGTCACGACCCGGGTTCGGTGGCCGGCGGGGCAACTCGAGCCCCGCCGGCGTTCGAGGCGCGGGGTTCGGGGCGGAGCCCCGACGGGGTGGCTAGCCGGCGGCCAGTTCCGGCGGCAGGGGCCGCGCGTGAAGGATCGTCAGACCGGAGACCGCCCTCGTCAGGGCGACGTACAGCCTGCGCAGCCCCGTCCGCAGGTCCGGTTCCGCCGCGACAATCGCGGACGGCTCCTCGAGGACCACATAGTCGTACTCGAGGCCCTTGGCCAGCGACGCCGGCACCAGCGTGAGTCGCGACTCGGCGGTCGTCTCCTCGCCGGGGGAGAGATGGGGCATACCGGCCTCGGCCAGAGCGGCGGCCAGCGCCGGGACCCGCGCGTCCGCCGCGATCAGGCCGATGGACCCCTCGTGCCGGAGGGACTCCGCGCACGCGGCGACCACGGCCGCGTCGAGATCGTCGGCGACGGGGCGCACGGCGAGCGAACCGGGAGTCTCACGGACGGAGGAGACCGCGGCCAGCCCCGGCGACATGTGGGGCAGGAGGCGCGAGGCGTAGGCGATCACCTCGCGGGGGACGCGGAAACCGGCCGTGAGTTCCTCGACGACCGCATCCGGCTTGCCCAGGTGCGTCAGGGCGTCGGCCCAGGACGCCGTGGCCCAAGGCGTCGTGCCCTGTGCCAGGTCGCCGAGCACCGTCGCGGAGCCGGTGGAGCAGCGCCGGCCCACCGCGCGGTACTGCATGGGGGAGAGGTCCTGCGCCTCGTCGACGACGACGTGTCCCAGGGACTGCGTGCGCTGCACCAGGTCCGTCGCCTCGTCGACGAGCACCGCGTCCGCCGCCGACCACTTCGCCGACTTCACGCTCCGGGGCGGCTTGGGGCAGAGAATCGTGGCCTGCTCGTCGGCGGACAGGACACCCTCCGCGTGCGCGGCGAGGAAGTCGGGGTCGCCGAGCAGCCGCAGCACCAGTTTCGCCGGGTCGACCGGCGGCCAGATCGCCTTGACCGCCGCCTTGACCGCGGCGTTCCTGGCGACCGAGTCCTGGACGCGGTCGTCCGGCGCCTCGCCGGACTGTTCCATGCGGACCAGCACCGTGTGCGCGATCCGCTGCGGAAGGGCGTCGCGGGCGGCGCCGTAGCGGATGTCGCGGTCGAGCAACTCGCGGACGATCTCCTCGAGTTCGTACGCCGGAACCCGCCACCGGCGGGACCCGCGGACGACGACCACCGGCTCGGTCGGGATCGTCACATGGGAGCGCAGAGCGCGCCGCAGGACCTGTGCCATCCTCGCGTCGCCCTTGATCACGGCTGCCGCCGCCGAGTCCTCGCCCCGCACCTCGACGTGCGCGACGAGGTCGTCGACCGTGGACTGGTTGACCTCCAACTCGCCCAGGGCGGGGAGGACCTGCTCGATGTAGTGGAGGAAGGAACGGTTCGGCCCGATGACGAGAGTGCCGGTGCGGGCCAGACGGTCGCGGTGTGCGTACAGCAGATACGCGACACGGTGCAGACCCACCGCCGTCTTCCCCGTGCCGGGTCCGCCCTGCACGCACACCGTGCCGGACAGGCCACTGCGGACGATCTCGTCCTGTTCGGGCTGGATCGTCGCGACGATGTCCCGCATCGGGCCGACGCGCGGCCGTTCGATCTCCGCCTGGAGGAGCTTCGACGTCTGCTCGGCCTCCGACGGGTCCGTGAGGTGCTCGTCCTCGTACG
Source organism: Streptomyces sp. NPDC003023 (assembly GCF_042888225.1). Taxonomy (NCBI): domain Bacteria; kingdom Bacillati; phylum Actinomycetota; class Actinomycetes; order Kitasatosporales; family Streptomycetaceae; genus Streptomyces; species Streptomyces sp. NPDC003023. Next base: position 327,979 of record NZ_JBIAPL010000005.1, on the reverse strand, counting down.
CGGTGAGCTCGCCGCCCGTGTATCCGAAGCGCCGACGCAGACCGACGTCCTGCGGGTCCTTCCGGGACGCCCGGTAGAACGGCTGGGACACCGGGGCGCGCCAGTCGATCACCATCGGGTCGCCCCCGGCGTCGTGGACGTGCCTGCGCCCGATGTAGAAGCGCCGGCCCTCCTGCGTGGTGGGCAGGTAGTCGAGGCGGCCGAAGAAGAGGGGGGTGTGGGAGAGATCGGCGAGCGACTTGATCCGCTCCTCGATCTGAGCCCCCAGCACGACGGCGTTGACCCAGTTCGCCGTGACGTCCTTGATGTCGAGCGACTCGACGTCCTCGCGCATCGCGCGCAGGGCCGATCGCGACGCGGTGAGGTGGGCGCGCTCCCGGGCGAGAGGGCCGTCGCCGTCGGGGGCGGTGGTCGCGGAAACGTCGGGTACAGGGGCGTGCGCGGGCACGGGTTGCCTCCGGCTGAGCTGCGTGATCACGACATGGCGGACCGGCCGGTTTCCGTCCGGGCGGCGGCGCTCCTCGAAGGAGGCGGGGAGAGTCCCGGCGATGCCGGGGCAAGCCCGCGATTGTAGTTGCGGCCGTGAGCGGGGGCGAACGGTTTTCTCGTGGCGGTCACCCCCACGGTCATTCCCGTAGGGGACGCGCTCTGTCTCAGGTAGTACGTGAGGCCCCTCGTGGTTCAGCCCGCAGCCCGATGCTCCGACCGGGTGACGTGAAGCACCCTGGATACATGACCACAGCGACCCTCACCCCCGGAACCACACTCCACGGCGCGACCGCGAGCGGCGCCGGCGACCACCCGCACCACCGCGTCGGCAACGCCCTGCGTGCGGTCAAGGTCTTCGCGGGCGCGGTCTTCAGCGTCGCGGTCCTCGGCGAGTACGCCGAGGAGGCCGGCGTCCGCCGCCGCTGAGCACGTCCGGCGCCGCTGAGCACGTCCGGCGTCCGGCGTCCGCGTGCGGCGTCCGGGTGCGGCCTGGGCGCTGGGCAGGACCCGTCCCGAAGCCGGTGCGGGCCCGAACCCCGTCCGCCTTGCGTACCGCGTGTCGCTCTGCGGCGAGGCGTACCGCGCTTCGAGCAGAGCCGCCAACGCCGGCCCGCCCCCGCCCCCGTCCTCGCCCCGCTCCCGCCGCAGGCACGGACCGCGTCAGCGCACCGGGTCCTCGCCCGCCAGCAGGTCGTCCGAGTCGATGATCCGGTAGGCGTAGCCCTGCTCCGCCAGGAAGCGCTGGCGGTGGGCCGCGAAGTCCTGGTCGATCGTGTCCCTCGCCACCACCGAGTAGAAGTGCGCCTTGTGGCCGTCCGCCTTGGGGCGCAGCACCCGGCCCAGCCGCTGTGCCTCCTCCTGCCGTGAACCGAACGTGCCCGACACCTGGATGGCGACCGTCGCCTCCGGCAGGTCGATCGAGAAGTTGGCGACCTTCGACACGACGAGCACGTTGATCTCGCCGTTGCGGAAGGCGTCGAAGAGCTTCTCGCGCTGCGAGTTCGGCGTCTCGCCCTTGATCACCGGGGCGTCCAGGTGCTCACCGAGCTCGTCGAGCTGGTCGATGTACTGGCCGATGACGAGGGTCTGCTGACCCGCGTGCTTGCGCACCAGCTGCTCGGTCACCCTGCGCTTCGTCGCGGTCGTCGCGCAGAAGCGGTACTTCTCCTCCTGCTCCGCCGTCGCGTACGCCAGCCGCTCCGAGTCGGTCAGGTTGACCCGTACCTCCACACAGTCCGCCGGAGCGATGTAGCCCTGCGCCTCGATCTCCTTCCACGGCGCGTCGAAACGCTTCGGCCCGATGAGGGAGAAAACGTCCGACTCGCGGCCGTCCTCGCGCACCAGCGTGGCCGTGAGACCGAGCCTGCGGCGGGCCTGGAGGTCGGCGGTGAACTTGAAGACGGGGGCGGGCAGCAGGTGCACCTCGTCGTAGACGATCAGGCCCCAGTCGCGGGAGTCGAAGAGCTCGAGGTGCGGGTAGATCCCCTTCCGCCTGGTCGTCAGCACCTGGTAGGTGGCGATGGTGACCGGGCGGATCTCCTTCTTCGTGCCGCTGTACTCGCCGATCTCGTCCTCGGTCAGCGAGGTCCGCTTCACCAGCTCGTGCTTCCACTGGCGGGCGGAGACGGTGTTGGTGACGAGGATCAGCGTGGTGGCCTTCGCCTGCGCCATGGCTCCGGCGCCGACCAGGGTCTTTCCGGCGCCGCAGGGGAGGACGACGACGCCGGAGCCGCCGTGCCAGAAGCCCTCGACGGCCTGCTGCTGGTACGGCCGCAGCGCCCAGCCGTCCTCGGCCAGCTCGATGGCGTGCGCCTCGCCGTCCACGTAGCCCGCGAGGTCCTCCGCCGGCCAGCCCAGCTTGAGCAGCGTCTGCTTGATCTGTCCGCGCTCCGAGGGGTGCACGACGACCGTGTCCGGATCGATCCGGGTGCCGACCAGCGGCTGGACCTTCTTCGACCGGAGGATCTCCTCGAGCACCGGCCGGTCGGTGGTGGTGAGGACGAGCCCGTGGGTGGGGTGCTTGGACAGGGTGAGCCTGCCGTAGCGGGCCATCGTCTCCGCCACGTCCACGAGGAGGGCGTGCGGCACGGGGTAGCGGGAGAACTCCACCAGCGCGTCGACGACCTGCTCGGCGTCGTGCCCGGCTGCCCGCGCGTTCCACAGGCCGAGCGGTGTCACCCGGTAGGTGTGGATGTGCTCGGGGGCGCGCTCCAGCTCGGCGAAGGGCGCGATGGCGCGACGGCAGGCGTCCGCCTGCTCGTGGTCCACTTCGAGCAGGAGTGTCTTGTCACTCTGGACGATGAGCGGTCCGTTCACGCCACACCCTTTCACCGGGTATGCCCCGGTTTCTTCTCGGGCCGGTCCGTCCGTACGGGACCCGGCCAAACAACCAGTGTCCCGCATCGCGCGACTGTCCGGGGAGAGCGCGGGTAGCCGGAACGCCATGGATACCGGAGCACGGCCCCGCCGCGAGTGGGGCAGAAGCGTCTTACGGGTGTGCCTGATCGTCTGCGCCTTCGTCGCCCTGGTCCTCTTCTCCGCCGTCCTCGCCCGGCTGACGCTCGCGCCGTCGCACGCCTCTGAGGGCGTGGTGAGCGCCAACCTGCGCCCCGGTGCGTCGCTGCGGCAGTACGCGCAGGACTACACGTTCCTCGCCGCCTGCAAGCAGGTGGGCGGCAATCTGCTGCTCGGTGTCCCCTTCGGGGTGCTGCTGCCGGTGCTGATGCCCCGTTCGCTGCGGCTGCCGCGGGTACTGGCACTCACCGTGGTGGTGATGGCGCTGGTGGAGCTGGTGCAGGGCGCGATCGTCGCGGGCCGGGCCTTCGACGTGGACGACGTGATACTCAACACGACGGGCGCGCTGATCGGATACGTCGTGCTGGGACGCCGACTGGGCCGTGCGTGGCGCGGGCGGCGCGGCGAGGCGCGGCCGGGGAGGCCGGAGCCAGAAACGAAGGAACCAGGGGAGCGGGAGGCGGAGGAGCCGGAGCCCGGGAAGGCGGCGGCACGCTCCTCCGGGTGGAGTCTCAGCCGGCGTCGTCGGCCAGTTCCGCCACGCCCGTGATGCGGTGCAGCGGATAGGTCCGCACCTCGTCCGCGGTGTGGTCGTAAGCCGTCACGAAGCCGCCCTCCACCCGTACCGGCGCGATGACACGCTGACTGGCCGCCCCTTCCGCGTTGACGTAGCCGATCCAGACGGCGGAGCCGGTGAGCGCGGCGGCCTGGACGGTGGCGAGCGTCTCGGCGGAGGTCGTGCGCGGCAGCCCGCCGGCCGGGCGCCGGCCGTGCTCGTCGGCCGGCTTGCGTACGACGGTGGCCGCCATGTCGCCCGCCCTGATCGCCTTCACGGCGGCGCCGAGCAGCGTGCCGTCCGGCACGGGCGGGCCCTCCGGTACGGGAGCCGGCGCGGCGCGCGGCGGGGTGCGGCGGGCGTGGGCGCGGGTGATCAGCACATCCCCCTGCGCCGACTCCGCGGCCGGTGCGTAGCCCATGGCGCGCAGCCCTTCGAGGAGCGTCCCCGGGTCGGCCTGGGCGGCGAGGACGGTGGGCGCGAGGCGCCGCAGGCCGAGGCCCTGGGAGCGCTTGTCGGCGAGGATCTCGCCCAGTACCGCGTCGTCGTCGCAGCGCACGTAGGCGGACGCCGCGCCGATGCGGAGATGGCCGTGGCGGCGGGCGACGTCGTCGATGAGGTAGCTCAGCGGCTGCGGAACGGGCGTACGGGAGTGAGTTGCCAGGAACGCGTGCAGGTCGGCCGCCGCCTTGCCGGCGTCCAGCGCGCGCCGCACCGAACCGGGCGTGAAGCGGTAGACGGTGGCCCCGCCCTTCGACTCGACGTCGGCGAGCACGGCGAGCGTCTCCGCGAGAGGACGCTCCAGCGGGCCGGGCGCGACCGCCGTGAGGTCGGCCTGGAGCAGCACATGGTCGAGGGGCTCCGGCAGGAGCGGCGCGAGTGCCTTCACGGCACGGGCGCGGCGGTCGCCGAACGCCACGCCGTCCGCGGGGTCTTCGCCCAGCAGCGCGCGCCCGTGGGAGGACAGCGCTCCGCGGCCGGTCACGCCGAGCAGCTCCGCCTCCGACAGCGTCCACGTCGCGAGCCGTGCCCGCAGGTCCGTGGCAGGGCCCGCCGCGTCGCCGCGCAGCGGTCGCTCCCAGCGCAGCCGGGACAGCAGTGACTCGTGGGAGGGGGCCGCGCCGTGGGGGAGGTCCGCCGCCAGCCGGAGGACGCGCCCGCGCACCTCGACGGCGGCCGCGCGGTCCAGGTCCGGTCCGAGTGCGGCGAGCGTGCGGCCCTTGGCGTCCTGGCTGCCGACAAGGCCCGGTGTCCGGGTCGCCGTCAACCAGGCGGCGGCCAGGTCACCCCACCTCTCCGCGGGCGGGAGCTCGAGCCACTCGTCGTACGCCGGGGTGGGCGCGTACCGCTCGTCAGCCTCGCCGTCGGAGGCCAGCAGACCTGCCGCGTAGGTCAGTTCCAGCCAGAAGGCGGCGAGCTGCTCGCTCGTGTCCAGTGCGGCGGCCGTCCGCTTGAGGTCCCGTACGGCGAGACCGCCGGCGCGCAGCACCGCCGGGCCGCCTTCGTGCCAGTCCTTCAACAGGTCCTCGACCGTCGTCAGCGCCGTGTACGCCTGCCCGGCCGCCGCGTTGTCCACAACCTGTGGACGGTATTCGGAGGCGACGGCGACGGCCGGCGGAAGGGGCTCCGGCACCCGGTGCGCGCGCCCGGCCCGCAGATGCAGTGCCACCTCCCGGGGCAGCACCACCGTGCGGGCGGACGTCGGCAGCAGCAGACCGTGGTCCCGCAACCACCGCACCGGCGGCGCCGGATCGGACGTCACCTCCCCGTACGGAGGCCCCCACACCAGCCGGTCCAGCACGGCCAGCGCCTCCGGCGGAGCCGTGTCCAGCAGCGCGGCCATCCGCGACCGGTCCGTCACCAGCGCGGTCAGCGACGCGACCGCCGACACCGGGTCGTGCGTCGTCGGCAGCTCCGCCGCCGCGATGATCTCCTGGAGCCGGCCGGGCGACATGCCGGCCGTCGCCTCCGCAACGGTCGGGCCGAGGCCGGTCGGCGACGGGCGGGTCGGGGACGGGGCGAGCAGCTCGCGCGCCGTACGCACCAGCCGCAGCCGGTCGTCACCGCCCCACACCAGGGCCTGCCGGCGCAGCGTTCCGAGCGCCCGCGGGAGGACCGCCTCCGTCGTCTCGTCGCCGTCGTCACCGGTCATCAGCGCGAGCAGCGTGTCGTACGGCGCCGGGTCGGGGGCCACCGCCAGCGCCTCCGCGGTCTGCAGGGCGAACCGGTCCAACCGCTCCAGGGCACGCACCACGGAGGCGCGGGTGCCGGCGCGGGTGGCGAGCTGGGTGACGTCGTTCGGCACCGGGCTCAGCAGATCGGGGCGGGCGCGCAGCAGCGCGGCCAGCTCCTCGTCGTCGCGGGCGCGCAGCGCTTCCGCGAGGGTGCGCGGGCTGCTGCCGCTTCCTTCGGGCATGGTCCCCATCCGCCCCACGTTAGCCCCTGGAGCGCTACCGTCGGGGACAGGGCGGCCCGGGAAGGCGGGCGGCCCGTGGCCAGTGCAGGGGAACCGCCGGTGGGGATCGAGAGCGACCAGCTCGTCTACGACTATCTGAGCCGTGTGGGCGACCTGGCCCAGCAGGCCCAGCTCCCGTCCGGCACGCGGATGCGGCTCGTGACGACGCTGCGCACGGAGATCGAGCAGCAGCGCACCAGGATCGGCGGCGACAGCCCGGCGGGTGTGCGCCGCATCCTGGGACGACTCGGTACGCCGGACGAGGTGGTGACGTCGGCGGCGTCGCGGGACGACGACGCGTCGCCGGGGCCCGGACCGGCGGCCGCGCCGGTCGACACGGCCTCGGCCGGGGCCGCGGGCACGTCCTCGTCCCCGCTGCCGCGCCAGCGCGGACGGCGCCGCCTGCCGAGGCCCCGTGACGCCGATGCGCCGCCGTCGCCCGCGCCGCACGAGGCGGCGTCACCGCCGCACCTGGCCGGCATGGACGAGCTGGGGCCCTCCGGCTCCGAGCCGGACTGGTGGCGCGTCGACCCGCGGGCGATGGGCGCGGGCGACGGCGTGGCCGGGTTCGTGGGCGGCGTCGAGATCCCCGAGATACTGAAGCCGCCGCCGGACCCCTCCGAGGTCGAGGCGGACGAGGCGGAGCCGGCGGAAGCAGGTACGGAGACGGAGCCCGAGGGGCGCCGTCGGCTGGTACCACGACTGCTGCGCCGACGCGCCCTCGCGGAACCGTCCCCACGGGCGGCGGGCCTCGGCAGCCCGGTACTGCTGCTCGCAGCGGCCCTGCTCGTCGTGGGCGCGGCCCTGGGATCGCTGATCGCGCTGGGCCTCGGCTGGCTCCTCGCGTACGCCTCCCGCCGGCTGTCGCGGACCGAGGCCAAACTGGCCGTGTTCGGCATCCCCGGCACGGCCGCGGCGGCCGGAGTGCTGTGGCTGTGGGGCCGCGTCAACGAGCACTGGGGCGAGGTGATCACCGAGGGCGGGACGCGGGACGCGCTGACGGCTACGTGGCCGTGGGTGCTGAAGGGGGCGGCGGTCGCCTCCGCGCTCTTCTTGCTGTGGCGGGCCAGACGGGCACGCTGACCCTCACGAACCGGGCTCCGCCCGGCCCCTGTGCCGCCCTGCGGGGGTGTACCGCGCTCCGCGCGGCGGCCTCAATCGCCGACAACTCCGGCCTCGCCCGGCGTTGGAGGCGCCGGGGGTCCGGGGCGGGGCCCCGAAAACACGTCGTGAAGCGCGGTATCGCCCATACGAACCGCGCTCGCCCGGACCCGTTGCTGCCTTCCGGGTGGTGTACCGCTTCGCGTGGTGGCGTCAATCTCCCTTTGTGGCCTGGTGGCCGTGGGCTGGGGGGGTGCCTCCCACGCCGCCGGGCATAGCGGGAGAGCCTCCAGCCGGGCTGATATGCCGCGCAGCGGCATCTCCGGCCTCGTCGGCGTTGGAGGCGCGGGGCACGCGAAATGCCGCGCTGGGCACGAGGGTTCGGGTGGGGGCCTCCTACGCCGCCGGGCGTAGGAGGCCGAGCACCCGAGAACGCCGCGCGGAGCGCGGTACCGCGGGGCTCAGCCCGCCAGGTGGCCCTGGAGTTCGTCCAGGATGACGGCGGCGGCGGTGTAGCCGATGCCCTGGATCCACAGCTCGTCCTCCACGCCGAACACCTTGTCGTTCTTCGCGGCCTTCATGCTCGTCCACAGCGCACTGTCCAGCGTCTGCTTCTGCTTCGCCTTCTCCGGGTCGCCGTACGTCGAGTGGAAGACGACATCGGCGTCGGCGGCGTCGATCTTCTCGGGGCTCACGTCGTACGAGAAGCCGTCCTTGGCCTTGTCGGTGACGGCCGGGCGGCCCAGGCCGATGTCGGCGAGGATCGTCGAGATGTAGTTCTTCCTGCCGTAGATGCGGATGTCCGCGCCCTCGACGAAGCGGACCACGTTGACCTCGGTCGCCGCCGCCTTCTCCTTGCCGCCGAGTGCCTCGGTGACCTTCCCCGCGTGCGCGGTGTAGTCGGCGACGGCCTTCTTCGCCTCCGCCTGCTTGCCGAGCGCGTCGGCGTGGAGCTGGAAGTTCTCCTTCCAGGGCTCACCGGTGGTCTCGGTCATGACCGTCGGAGCGATCTTCTTCAGCTCGGCGTACTTGTCGCCGTGCCGGATCTTGCTCGTGAGGATCAGGTCGGGCTTGAGCGCGGCGATGGCCTCCAGGTTCGGCGTCATCATCTCGCCGACGTCCGTGATGCCCTCGACCTTGTCCTTGGGCAGGTACGGCAGGAAGCCGGTCTCGGTGCCCGTGTGCGTGGCGCCGACGGGCTTGACACCCAGCGTGATCGCGGAGTCGAGCTCAGCGGTGTCGAGCACGACGACCCGCTTGGGCGCGTCGGGCACCTCGACGTCGCCCATGGCCGTCTTCACCGTGTGCGTGCCCGCGGACGACGCCGAGGGAGCGGAGGAGCCGGTGTCCTCACTCGTACCGCAACCGCTCAGCGTCACCGCGGCGGTGAGGGCGAGGGAACCGGCGAGGAGGCCGCGGCGGCGAAGCGTGTTACTCATGGACAGACCTTTCAGGCGGACTGCTGGGTGGGAGTGGGGGCCTGGGGCGGCGCGGGGGAGTAGGGCGCTCCCGGCACGACGAGGGGCGACCCGGTCACCGGGTCGGGGACGACGACCGACTCCATGCCGAACACCTCGTGGACCAGCTCGGCGGTGACGATGTCGCCCGGACGTCCCTCCGCGACGATCCGGCCCGCCTTCATGGCCACGAGATGGTCGGCGTAGCGGGCGGCCTGGTTGAGGTCGTGGAGCACGGCGACGACCGTCCGGCCGCGTTCGTGGTTCAACTGCCGTACGAGGTCGAGCACCTCGACCTGGTGCGCGATGTCGAGGAACGTCGTCGGCTCGTCGAGCAGCAGCAGATCCGTCTCCTGCGCGAGCGCCATGGCGATCCACACCCGCTGGCGCTGACCGCCGGACAGTTCGTCGACGGGCCGGTCGGCGAGCGCGGTCACGTCCGTACGCTCCATGGCGTCCGTCACCGCGCGCTCGTCCTCCTGCGACCACTGCTGCCACCAGTGCTGGTGGGGCTGGCGTCCGCGGGCGACGAGGTCGGCGACCGTGATGGCCTCCGGCGCGACCGGCGACTGGGGCAGCAGCCCGATCGACTGCGCGATCTTCTTCGTGGGGATCGCGGAGAGCTCGGCCCCGTCGAGGAGCACCGCCCCGCCCTTGGGCTTCAGCAGCCGGCCCAGCGCCCGCAGGGTCGTCGACTTGCCGCAGGCGTTGGGGCCGACGATGACCGTGACCTGCCCGTCGGGGACGGCCAGGTCGAGCTCGTGCACGACCGTGCGGTCGTCATAGGCGAGCGTCAGCTCGCGAGCCGTCAGCCTGCTCACGACTTTCCTCCAACGGTTCGGCTGCGGATGATGAGCCAGATCAGGTACGGGGCGCCGATGGCGGCCGTCAGCACGCCCACCGGCAGCTCGGTGGGCGAGAACATCCGGCGGGCCGCGAGATCGGCGAGGACGACGATCACCGCGCCGAGCAGCGCGGAGCACAGCAGCGGGATCTGCGCGGTACGGGTCATCCGCCGGGCGATCTGCGGCGCGAGCAGCGCCACGAAGTCGACGGGACCGGCGGCGCCCGTCGCGACCGACGCCAGTACGACCCCGAGGAACACGAGCCCGAGCCGCACCTGGCCGAGCCGCACGCCGAGGGCGGTCGCCGTGTCGTCGTCCATCGCCACCGTGCGCTGGGCGCGTGCCGCCCACAGCACGGCGGGCAGCAGGACCAGCAGCGTCCACCCGAGCGGCGCGGCCTCCTCCCAGCCGCGGCCGTTGAGCGAACCGGTCATCCAGATCTGGGCCTGCTGGGCGACCAGGTAGTCGCCCTTGGTCATGAACAGCGTCGTGACGGAGCGGAGCGCGATCGCGAAGCCGATGCCGATGAGGACGAACCGGGTGGCGTGCAGCCCGCCGCGCCAGGCGAACAGGTACACGAGCGCGGCGGCGAGGATGCCGCCGGTGACGGACAGGTAGGGGAGAACGGAGTACGAGGTGACGCCGAAGGTCATCGCACCGACGGTCAGCGCGCTCGCGCCCTGGCTGATGCCGATGATGTCGGGGCTGGCGAGCGGATTGCGCGCGACGGTCTGGATCAGCGCGCCTGCGACGCCGAACGCGGCGCCGACGAGCAGACCGAGGACCATACGGGGCAGCCGCAGCGTCCCGACGACGAGTTCGTGCGGCGACGGCTGCCCGAAGACGACCTTCAGGACCTCGCCGGGTGCGACGAAGCTCTCGCCGACGCTGAGGTAGGCGACGCAGACGGCGGCGAGCAACGCGGCGAGGCCGAACACGACACCGGCGGCGCGGCGGTGGAGCAGGAAGCTGCCGCGGCCGCCGGCCCGCACGAGGGTGTAGCCGGCGGGCCGGACGATGCGGGCGGTCCGGGCGGTCCCGGTCGCTCGGATGGTCTTGGTCTCAGCGCTCACGCGGCGCCCTCCTCGAGGCTCACGCCGGTACCGCCTTGCGGCGGACCAGGGTCACCAGGAACGGCACCCCGATAAGCGCTGTCATGACACCCGCCGGCACCTCGCTCGGAGGGAAGACGATCCGGCCGATCACATCGGACACCAGCAGCATCACCGGGCCGATGAGCGCGGCCATCGGCAGCACCCAGCGGTGGTCGCTGCCGACGATCGCGCGGGCGATGTGCGGCACGGCGAGGCCGATGAAGGCGATCGGGCCGGCGGCCGCCACCCCCACCCCCGTCAGCACCGTCGCGCCGGCACCGCCCACGATCCGTACCGTCGCGACGTTCTGCCCGAGGCCCTTCGCGACGTCCTCGCCGAGGGCCAGCGCGTCCAGGCCGCGGGCCACCGCCATCACGAGGACGACACCCACCAGCAGGAACGGCCAGATCTGGCCGACCACTTCGGCGTCCCGCCCGGCGACCGAGCCGACCTGCCAGAAGCGGAACTCGTCCAGCGCCGCCGCCTTCGTCGTCAGCACGCCCATCGTCACGGACACCAGCAGGGCGTTGATCGCCGCGCCGCTGAGCGCCAGTTTCACGGGGGTGGCGCCGCCGCGGCCGCGGGCGGCGATCGCGTACACGGCGACCGAGGCGACAGCCGCACCCGCGAAGGCGAACCAGACGTATCCGGTCAGTGTGTGCACCCCGGTGAAGGCGATGGCCAGCACCACGCCCACCGACGCGCCCTGGCTGATGCCGAGGATGCCGGGGTCGGCGATCGGGTTGCGGGTGATGCCCTGGAGGGCCGTGCCGGCGAGGCCCAGCGCCGCGCCGACCATCAGAGCGATGACCGTGCGCGGCACGCGCAGTTCGCGGACGACTTCGGCGTCGGGGCTGTGTCCCCCGTTCAGTACGGCGTCGAGGACGGCGGACGGGGCCACCGTGCGCGCGCCGATCGCGAGGCTGAGCAGCACCGCGAGCAGCAGGGCGGCGACGGCGGCGGCCGTCCACCCGATGCGGCGGGCCGCGAGCGCGCGTCTGGCTGACATGGGCACCAATCGGAGGCAGGGACCGGCGTCGGGAGACCGGCAGGGTTGGTAAGGCTTGGCTAAGTCTATGCGTCCGAAAATGCGTACCCACGGGTGGGCACAATGAGCCCCATGGCTCCTCACACGGCCCCGCGCCCCGTCACCGCCCCGCTCACCGTCGGGTTCGACCTCGACATGACCCTCATCGACTCACGGCCCGGCATCCACGCCGCCTACCGTGCGCTGTCCGCGGAGACGGGCGTCCGGATCGACGCGGACCTGGCCGTCACGCGCCTCGGGCCGCCGCTGGAACAGGAGTTGGCGCACTGGTTCCCCGACGAGCGGATCCAGGAGATGGCCGACCGCTACCGCGAGATCTACCCCGCCCACGCCATCACGCCCACGCTCGCGATGCCCGGCGCGCGGGAGGCCATAGCCGCGGTGCAGGAGTTCGGAGGGCGGGCGATCGTCGTCACCGCCAAGCACGAGCCGAACGCCAAGCTGCACCTGGCGCACCTCGGTCTGGCCCCCGACGAGACGATCGGCTGGCTGTGGGCGGAGGCCAAGGCGGAGGCGCTGCGCGAGCACGGGGCGAGCGTGTACGTCGGCGACCACGTCGGCGACGTACGGGGGGCCCGCGTCGCGGGTGCACTGTCGGTCGCGGTGCCGACCGGGCCCTGCGATTCGGACGAACTGCGCGAGGCGGGCGCGGACGTGGTCCTGGAGGACCTGACCGCGTTCCCGCAGTGGCTGCGTTCCTACTGTGCCGACCGGCTGGATCTGGCCTGACGCCGCTGCGCGGCGATCGACCGGAGCACCCCCGCGGCGGCGACGAGGAACCCGACCCCCATCAGCATGCTCACCGCGTACGCGACGGTCGGAAAGGGCTCGGTGCCCAGGAACAGCGGGGCCACCGTCACCAGGGTGGCGACCGCGCCGACGATGAAGACGACGGCGCCGGCACGCACCAGCCCGTCACCCGGGGCGGGAGCGGTCGCGGGAGGAGTAGCAGTCATTCGGCCAGGGTAGTTCCCTTGCGCACAGGAACCGATCGGGGACGTCTTGTCACCAGCCTCTGGACCATTAGCCTTGGGGGTGGCGGGTCAGGCGACCCGCTGTAGTGCTATCAAGAGCCGTTTTTCGGCGCCCCAACTTGCGGTGCACCAGCGCCCAACGAGTACGAGGACGAGGACAGACGTGCCTACCGGCAAGGTCAAGTGGTTCAACAGCGAGAAGGGCTTCGGCTTTCTCTCCCGCGACGACGGCGGCGACGTCTTCGTGCACTCCTCCGTGCTCCCGTCCGGAGTCGAAGCCCTGAAGCCGGGGCAGCGCGTCGAGTTCGGCGTGGTGGCCGGCCAGCGCGGCGACCAGGCGCTCTCTGTGACACTGCTCGACCCGGCCCCGTCAGTGGCGGCCGCCCAGCGGCGCAAGCCGGACGAACTGGCATCCATCGTGCAGGACCTCACGACCCTGCTGGAGAACATCACCCCGACGCTTGAGCGCGGCCGCTACCCCGACAAGGTGCAGGGCGCGAAGATCGCGGGCCTGCTGCGCGCGGTGGCCGACCAGCTCGACGTCTGACCCGACCTGCCGAGTCCAGGAGCTTCAGACGAATGACAGCGCGTCCCGGCCGAGGGGCGGTACAAGACCCTCGGCCGCGGCACGCGTCAGCAGCCCGCGCACGGCGGCATAGCCGCTGTCCCCCAGGTCGGCCGTGAACTCGTTGACGTACAGCCCGATGTGCTGGTCGGCGACGGCCGGGTCCATCTCCTGGGCGTGCTCGAGCACGTACGGACGGGAGGCCTCCGGGTCGTCCCACGCCATGCGCACGGAAGTACGCGCCGACCGCGCGAGCAGACGCAGCGTCTCCTCGCCCAGCGACCGCTTGGCGATGATCGCGCCGAGCGGGATCGGCAGCCCCGTCGTGGACTCCCAGTACTCGCCCAGGTCGGCGAGGCGGTGCAGACCGTAGTCCCGGTAGGTGAAACGGGCCTCGTGGATGACGAGCCCGGCGTCGACCCTGCCGTCCCGCACGGCAGGCATGATCTCGTGGAACGGCATCACGACGACCTCGCCGACGCCCCCGGGAACGACGTCCGCCGCCCACAGCCGGAACAGCAGATACGCGGTCGAACGCTCGCTCGGCACCGCGACGGTCTTCCCCGCCAGGTCCGCCGGGCCCGCCTCCCGGGTGAGCACGAGGGGGCCGCAACCGCGGCCCAGGGCACCGCCGCACGGCAGCAGCGCGTACTCGTCCAGTACCCACGGCAGCACCGCGTACGACACCTTCAGCACGTCGTACTCGCCGCGCTCCGCCATCCCGTTCGTGATGTCGATGTCCGCGAACGTCACGTCCAGCGCGGGCGCGCCCGGCACCCGGCCATGGGCCCAGGCGTCGAAGACGAAGGTGTCGTTCGGACAGGGGGAGTACGCGATCTGCAGGGTCACGGTTGCTCCTGGAGTACGGGGGCGAGCTGGTGGAACGCCTGCCGCAGCGCCGCCAGCGCGTCGCCGATGCGCCAGGCCGCGCGGTCTCGGGGGCCGACCGCGTTCGACACGGCACGGATCTCGACGACGGGCACGCCATGGGCGGCGGCCGCCTCCGCGACACCGAAACCCTCCATCGCCTCGACGGCGGCGCGCGGGTGCCGGGCCGCGAGCTCGTCGGCACGGGCGGCGGTCCCGGTGACCGTGGACACGGTCAGCACGGGCGCGTGCGCGGCGCCGAGCGCCTCGGCGATGCGCCTGGAGAGAGCGGCCGGGGAGGGGTGCACGGTACGGCCGAAGCCGAGTTCGTCGACGGGCAGATAACCGTCGGGAGTCTCCGCGCCGAGATCGGCGGCGACGACCGCGTCGGAGACGACCAGGGACCCCACGGGCGCGTGCGGCCGGAAGCCGCCGCCGATCCCCGCCGAGACGACGAGGTCGTACGGCACGTCCGCGACGGCGAGCGCGGTCGCCGTCGCGGACGCGACCGCCGCGGGGCCGACCCCGCCGACGAGGACGTCGTACGCGGGGGTGCGCGTCAGCGCGTACCCGCCCGGGAGAGCGACAGCGGTGCCCCGCACGTCCGCGACGACGGCGGCGGCCTCGGCCGCCACCGCGGTCACGACAAGAACGCGCACGACGTCGGCCTCCGGGTCAGGACTCCTTCTCGAACTGGAAGTTCCAGATGCCGACGACCTTCTTGCCCTTGGTCTCCATGATGCTGACGGACGTCTTGGTCGTCGGCTCACCGGTCATCGAGGAGAAGAACGCGTTGCCGGGGATCGTCCGGTACGTCTTCTTGAACGGCTCCTGCTCAACCGGCTGAGCGCCGAACAGCAGGGTGTAGCCGTTCTCCGCGATCTCCGGGTCGACGCCCATGCGGACCTTGTCGTCCATGGCGACAGAGACGGTCTCCGTGGGCTTCTTGGTCAGGCAGTCCTGGATCTCGGACTCCTTGATCGCCTCGCCGTCGTTGTAGCAGGCGGCCTCCGCGTGCACGGAGTCCGAACCGATGGTCACCGTGACGAGCGGCGTCGGCTTGTCGCAGGCGGAAAGGACGAGGAGCCCGGCGGACACGGCACCGAGAGCGGCAGCGGCCCGGCGGCGCTTGCCCGAGTAGAACGCAACGGTCATGAGCCGAAGGCTATCGGGCGCGCTCCGCCCTGCCGCGCGGGGGTACGCGGCGCGGCGGGTCCGTGGGGGGTCCGGTTACGCCGCGTGGGGGCCTTCGGCCCCGTTTTCGCGGGGGTGTGGGTGGGGGTGGTCCGCTGCGCGGGGTGTTTCGGGGGCCCTGCCCCCGAGCCCCCGCGCCTCAAACGCCGGCGAGGCTGAAGTTGCCTCCCGGCTGCGAGCTGGTGCCGCGCAGCGGCTTCTCCAGCCGGCTGGGGCCGCCCAGCCACGGCTGCCGGGCCGTGGGCGGAGATCGGAGCCACGGTGCGAAGCGCGGTACACCGCCAGGCGGGGGCGGCACCGGGCCCGGTGGGGTGGTGCACGGTTCGGCGGCGTGGTCTCGGCTTCGGTGGGCGGCACATCGCCTGGCGGGTGGGCTCGGCTTCGGTGGGCGGCACATCGCCTGGCGGGGTGGGCTCGGCTCCGGTGGACCGACACACCGTCGACGGGTGGGCTCGGCCTTGGTGGTGCGGTGTGGAACCCGGTTGCGGCTGGGTGGTGCACGGTTCGGCGGGTGGGCTCGGCTTCGGTGGGCGGCACATCGCCTGGCGGGGTGGGCTCGGCCTTGGTGGTGCGGTGTGGAACCCGGTTGCGGCTGGGTGGTGCACGGTTCGGCGGGTGGTCTCGGCTCCGGTGGGGCGGTGCACCGTCTGGCGGGGGGTGCCGGGGCCGGTGGGCGGCATCGGTTTCGGCCGGGCCGCAGGTGGGGGTGGCCCGGGCTATGCGACGCGGGCCCGCGGCGCGCCGCCGCGGTGGCGCGCCGCGCCCAGCAGGCCGCGGCCCGCCGTCAGCGCGCCCGCCGCGACGACTCCCGCCGCCACCGACATGCCGACCACGCCGTTCAGCGGCAGCACGATGCCGATCGCGCCGCCCACCACCCACGCCATCTGCAGCAGAGTCTCGGACCGGGCGAACGTCGACGTGCGGACCTGTTCCGGGACGTCTCGCTGGATCACCGCGTCCAGTGAGAGCTTCGACAGCGCCTGGGACAGGCCCGCCGTCGCACCCAGTACCGCCACCATGCCCGTGCCGAAGAAGATCGCCGCCGTCACGGCGGCCGCCAGGACCAGCGTCAGCATCGTGGCGATGATCGCCTCCGGTGCGCGCGCCTTCAGCCAGGCCCCGACGGCGGTGCCCAGCGCGTTGCCCGTGCCCGCCGCTACGCCCACCATTCCCAGCGAGACCGCGGCGGACTGTCCGGAGAGCGGATGCTCCCGCAGCAGGAACGCCAGGAAGAAGATCAGGAACCCGGACAGCGCGCGGTGCGCCGCGTTCGCCTGGAGTCCGTGCAGGACCGAGGGGCCGACCGTGCGCAGGGTCGGCTTCTTCTCGCCGTGGGCGAGCATGTGCACCGACGTCTCGCCCTTCGCCGAGTCGACCTTGGGCGGCATCGTGAAGGCCCAGAACGTACCGAGGATGAACAGTACGAACGCCCCGTACAGCGGCCATTTCGGCCCGATCTGCTGCAGTCCGATCCCGACCGGTGCCGCGATTCCCGTCGCGAGGAGACCGGCCAGGGTCACTCTGGAGTTCGCCTTCACGAGCGAGAACTTCGGTGGCAGCAGGCGTGGCACGACGGCGCTGCGCACCACCCCGTACGCCTTCGATGACACCAGTACACCCAGCGCCGCCGGATACAGCTCCAGGCCGCCCGTCGCGACGGCGCCCGACATCATGAGCGCCAGCAGCGCGCGGGCGAGCATCGCGCCCGCCATGGCCGCGCGCCGGCCGTGCGGGACGCGGTCGAGGAGGGGGCCGATCACCGGGGCGAGCAGGGCGAAGGGCGCCAGTGTGACGGCGAGGTAGAGCGCAACGCGGCCACGGGCCTCGTCGGTCGGTACGGAGAAGAACACCGTGGACGCGAGGGCGACCGTGATCATGACGTCGCCCGCGCCGTTCACGGCGTGCAGTTCGATCAGCTTCCCGAGACCCGACTCGCCCGCGCCGTGGGCGTGGGTCGCCCTGCGGATGCCGCGGGCGGTGCCGGTGAAGGGGAGGTGCAGGGCACGGCCCACCGCCCGGCCCGCCCTGCGGACCGGGCCGTGTCCATGGGACGACCTTGCGGCTGCCACCCCGTCATAGTGCCCCAACCCCTGCCGCCCCGAACCGAACGAATGCCGCGGTGCGGCGTGTTTTCTCCTTGCCGGGTCATCGGCGCAGGCCTGGACCGCTCTGTGACGGGTCCGCGGAGCCCCTTCGAGGCCGCCGGTTCGTCCCGTGTTGGGGCGGGCAGGTGGGCGGCGGGCGTAGGAAGGGGTAGCGTGCGTAGCGCGCCACCGGCGGTTGTTCTCGGCCGCGCGCCTCTTCGGCATCCCGCAGAATGGATGACGTTAGGTGTGCCCGGGATCAGGACGGTCCGGGCGTGCGGACGTCGATGCGGCCCTCTGGTCCGCTCCGTGCGCCGCCCTCACCCGTACCTCGTGATCGGCCGAGCGCATCCGTGAGACGGCGTAGGAGAGAAGCGAGACTAGTGAGTGCTGCGACGACGCGAAGCCGTACCCCTGACCGTCTGTGCGCCGAGGCGGTAGACCTCGCCCGGAAGGCGGCCGAGGAGGCCGCCGCCCCCGGGGTGGTCGGAGAGCATGTGTCGCTCGTCTCCGAGGGGGACCGGGTCGTCACGCACTTCTTCGAGTGCCAGGAGATGGGCTACCGGGGCTGGCGCTGGGCCGTGACCGTCACCCGCGCCTCGCGGGCCAAGGTCGTCACCCTTGACGAAACCGTCCTGCTGCCGGGCCCCGACGCGCTGCTGGCCCCGGAGTGGGTGCCGTGGAGCGAACGGCTGCGACCCGGCGACATGGGCCCCGGCGACCTGCTGCCCACAGAGGCGGACGACCTGCGGCTGGAGCCCGGCTACACCGGTGAGGACGAGCCGCCGCCGAACTCGGTCCTCGCCGAGCACCCGCCGTCCCACGACCTGGTCGAGCGGGTCGAGGCGGAGGACGCGGAGCTCACGGACCGCAGGCCGGCGATCGAGGCGACGGCGAACAACGGCCGGGGCCAGATCGCCGCCCTCGCCGAGGAACTGGGCATGCGCCGGGCCCGCGTGCTGTCCCGTTACGGGCTGCACACGGCGGCCGACCGCTGGGAGGAGTCCTTCGGCGCGAAGACGCCGATGGCGCAGGCGGCCCCGGCGGCCTGTGTCACCTGCGCCTTCCTGATGCCGATCGCGGGCTCCCTGCGGCAGGCCTTCGGCGTGTGCGCGAACGAGTTCTCGCCGGCGGACGGGCACGTCGTGTCCCTGACCTACGGCTGCGGCGGGCACTCGGAGGCGGCCGTGATGCCGAAGCCGCCGACTCCGGCGCCCCCGGTGCTGGACTCGATGGCGGCGGACGAATTCCCGCTCCGTCCGGCGCGGGACGGCGGCTCCGTGCCGGACGAGGCTGACGGAGCGTCGGAGGACCTGGGGCACTCGTAGCGACGTGCCCTGCGGGCCGGCGGCCGTGGGTGGCGTACCTCCCACGCCGCCAGGCGCAGGGGAGCGCCCCGGCCCGTCGGCGGGCAACTCCAGCCTCGCCGGCGTTTGAGGCGCGGGGTCCGGGGCAGCGCCCCGAAACACCCAGCGCCGCGCGGTGCACGGATCCGTGCCGGCCCACCAGGTGGTGGGGCCGCACATCGGTGCAGCGGGGAATGGACGGGAAGGGGACAGGCCCGGCGCAAACACGCCCCGCCGGCACGACCCGCAGGGCGCACCCCGTACCCGCGGCGCGCGACGCGACCACCCCCGTCTCGGGAGTTGAGACACCGCCCGCGAGGGCACCCGAACGAAGCGCGGTGTATGCCGACCGTAGGGCGGCACGGGTTTGGGGCCTGCCCCGGTCCGGGGTGGTGTGGTCGGCTCCGCGCGGGCCGGGCGAAGCGCGGTGTATGCCGATCGCGGGATGGCACGGGGGTTTGGGGCCTGCCCCGGTCCGCGGTGGTGTGGTCGGCTCCGCGCGGGCCGGGCGAAGCGCGGTGTATGCCGACCGCAGGTGGCACGGGGGTTCGGGGCCTGCCCCCGTTCCGCGGTGATGTGGCGGGGCTCCGCGGGGGCCGGGCGAAGTGGGGTGTGCCGACCGCAGGTGGCACGGGGGTTCGGGGCCTGCCCCCGTTCCGCGGTGATGTGGCTGGGCTCCGCGGGGGCCGGGCGAAGTGGGGTGTGCCGACCGCAGGGCAGCACCGGGGCCTGGGGCATGCCCCAGGCCGAAAGGCGGCGAGGGGGCACGGCTCCGCGCGGCGGACCGCCACACCCGTCCGGCCAGCGTCTCGCGCCAACCCCGTACGCGGTACCTTCGGGCCCATCGGCAGTCGGGCAGCGGCCCGCCGGCCGTAGCCGTATCCGAGAGCCGTAAGAGAGCGGAGCACAGCGTGAGCGTCAGGACGACCGAGTGGGCCGACCCGTTCGGGACGGCGCGGCTGCGGCGCGGCGTGCTCGACGCGTGGGGCGCGAGCCCCGCCCGCTTCCGTGAGGACGCCAACGCCGAGGAGGATCTCGCCCTCGGCGGCTACCGCGACCGCCTCGTCGTCGAGCTCGCCCAGAACGCCGCCGACGCAGCCGCCCGTGCCGGTGTCCCCGGCCGTCTGCGGCTGACCCTGCGGCCGGGCGACGGCCAGGAGCCCACCGTGCTGGCGGCGGCCAACACCGGCGCACCCCTCGACGCCACCGGCGTCGAATCATTGAGCACTCTGCGCGCCTCCGCCAAGCGCGAGGGCCACGAGGCCGCCGTCGGCCGGTTCGGAGTCGGTTTCGCCGCCGTGCTCGCCGTCAGCGACGAGCCCGCCGTCGTCGGCCGCCACGGGGGCGTGCGCTGGTCCCTGGCCGAGGCCAGGGAGTTGGCCGCGGAGGTGGCCAAGGCGAGTCCCGGTCTCGGTGACGAACTGCGCAGGCGGGACGGCCACGTACCCCTGCTGCGTCTCCCGCTGCCCGCGGAGGGAACCGCGCCGGAGGGCTACGACACGGTCGTCGTGCTGCCGCTGCGCGACGGTGCAGCCGGCGACCTCGTCGAACGGCTCCTCGCCGCGATCGACGACGCGCTGCTCCTCACCCTCCCCGGTCTCGCCGAGATCGTCGTCGAAACGCCGGACTCGGTGCGGGTTCTCAAGCGTTACGAGCAGGAGCCCCACGTCCGCGTCGAGGACAGCGCGCAGGGCGAGCGCCGCTGGCGGGTCGTCAGCCGCAGCGGCGCGATCGAGCCCGCGCTGCTCGCCGACCGTCCCGTGGAGGAGCGGCTGCGACCGCACTGGGCCGTCACCTGGGCCGTGCCCGTCGACGACGACGGCGCACCCGTCCGCCCGCGCACACAGCCCGTGGTCCACGCGCCGACCCCGACCGACGAACCCCTCGGCGTACCGGCGCTCCTCATCGCCTCGCTGCCGCTGGACACGACCCGCCGCCACCCGGCCCCCGGCCCCCTCACCGACTTCCTGGTCGAGCGTGCGGCCGACGCGTACGCCGAGCTTCTCGGTGGCTGGCAGCCGGTGACGACCGGCGTCATCGACCTCGTGCCCGGCCCGCTCGGCAAGGGCGAACTGGACGGGCAGCTGCGCGCCGCGATCCTCGGCCGGCTGCCGCGCGTCGCGTTCCTCGAGGCGGCTGCCCCGCGTGACATCTCGGACGAGGACACCGGCCTGCCGGACCGGGTGACGACGGACGGCCTGCGGCCCATCGAGGCGGAGGTGCTGGAGGGGGCGGGCACGGACACCGTGCGCGTACTGGCGGAGGTGATGCCGACACTGCTGCCCGCCGGTCTCGAGCGCCGCGTGGAGCTGCGCACCCTGGGAGTCGCGCGTGTGCCGCTGATCGAGGCGATCGACCGCCTCGCGGGCCTGGAACGCGAACCGGCCTGGTGGCGACGGCTGTACGAGAGCCTCGCCGGTGTCGACCCGGACCGGCTGTCCGGGCTGCCCGTCCCCCTGGCGGACTCGCGCACCACCATCGGCCCCCGGCAGACCCTGCTCCCGTTCGCGGACACCCCGGCCGACCTCGCCCGGCTCGGTCTGAAGGTGGTGCACCCGGACGCCGTCCACCCGTTGCTTGAGAAGCTGGGGGCGCTGCCCGCCACGCCGCGCGCCGTACTGACGACCCCGCAGGTGCGGGCGGCCGTCGCGGCCTCCCTCGACGAGGGCGAGGTGTGGGACGAGGACGCCGACACCCTCGACGCGGAGGAACTGGCGGAGACGGTGCTCGCGCTGGTGCGCGACGCGGAGCTCGAGCCGGGCGACGAGCCGTGGCTCGGCGCGCTCGCTCTGCCCGACGAGGACGGCGAGCCGGCCCCGGCCGGTGAACTCGTCCTGCCGGGAAGCCCGTTCGCCTCGGTGATGCGGGAGGGCGAGCTCGCCCTGTGCGACGCCGAACTGGCCGAGCGCTGGGGCGAGCAGCCGCTCGCCGCGTGCGGCGTGCTGGCCAACTTCGCTCTTGTGCGTGCCACCGACGTCGTCCTCGACCCGGACGAACTCGAGCCCCGCGACGGCGACTTCGCCGAGCCCGACGACGCCGGTCTGCTGGACGCCGTCGACGTGTGGTGCGAGGACGTGCTCGACCGGCTGCCGGACACGCCGGTGCCGCCGGTCGCCACGGAGATCGTCGCCGTGCGGGACCTGGACCTGGTCGACGACGACTGCTGGCCGCAGGCGCTCGCCATGCTGGCGCAGCCGCCGCTGCGGGACGCGCTCACCCAGAGCGTACGGATCCTGCTGCCCGACGGGACGACCGAGACCGTGCGCCCGTACACGGCGTGGTGGCTGCGCGACCATCCGGTGCTCGACGGCCGCCGCCCGGCCGGTCTGCGCGCGTCGGGCGCCGACCCGCTGCTGGAGGGCCTGTACGAGTCGGCCGACACGACCGGCTTCGAGGACGCGCCGGTGCTGCACGCGCTCGGTGTCCGTACGTCCGTGGCCGCGCTCCTCGACGAGCCCGGCGGCGCGGCGGAGCTGCTGTCGCGGCTGGCCGACCCGGACCGGGACGTGACGGGCCGCCAACTGCACGCCCTCTACACGGCCCTGGCCGACCTGAACCCGGAGCAGGTCACCCTGCCCGACGAGCTGCGGGCGGTAGTGGACGGCGAGGTGCGGGTCGTGGACGCGGCCGAGGCGGTCGTCGCCGACACCCCCGACCTCCTGCCCCTGGCCACCGGGCTGCCCCTGCTCCCCGTGGCCCCGACCCGGGCCGAGGACCTGGCGGACCTCTTCCAGGTGCGGCGGCTGAGCGAGACGGTCGAGGCGCAGGTCACGACGGAGGGCGAGGAGCACGACGTCCCGGACTCCGTCCGCGTCCTGCTCGGCCCTGCGACGCCCGAGTCGTACGTCGAGCACGAGGAACTCGTGGCGGGCGGCATCGAGCTGGACTGGCGCCGTACGTCCGACGGCGTGCTGCACGCCGCGACGCTCGAGGGCGTGGCGGCGGGACTGGCCTGGGCGGCGGGCCAGTGGCCGCGCCGCTTCGAGGTCGCGGCACTGCTGGAGGACCCGTCGCGTACGGACGAGCTGGCGCGGGACCGCTGGTTCGACGCGTAGGGGAGCCGGGGCCGTCCGTTCCCCGCGCCCGAGCGGACCGCCGTGACGCGGGGCGCCGGGGAACGTCGCGTACGCCCGAGCCGGGCGGGCGGGGGGCAGCTGCTCCCCGCCCGTACTTGCGAGAGAATCGCACCTGGTCAGGGCGTGTATGACAGCTGTAGCCGCAATGTGATTCCTGTGCGACGGTGAGTGCCATGGCGGGGATTCGGCACACTCATCGGGACGAGCACCACGACGCCCACGGCGATCGCCACGACCACGACGATCACCACCACGACCACGGCGGTTCGGCGCGCGGTGGGGTGCGGCATCGCCTGACGCATCTTCTCCGGCCCCACAGCCACGAGACCGGCGACAAGATCGACATCGCGATGGAGACGTCCCGCGCCGGGATGCGCACGCTGTGGATCTCACTCGTGGTGCTGGGCGCGACCACCGTCGCCCAGGCCGTGATCGTGGCGCTGTCGGGGTCGGTCGCGCTGCTCGGCGACACCGTCCACAACGCGGCCGACGCACTGACCGCCGTCCCCCTGGGCATCGCCTTCCTGCTCGGCCGGCGCGCCGCCAACCGCCGCTACACGTACGGATACGGTCGGGCCGAGGACCTGGCCGGCATCGTCGTCGTGGCCGCCATCGCGGCATCCGCGGCGCTCTCGGGGTTCATGGCCGTCGAGCGGCTGCTGCACCCGCGGGACATCACCCACCTGTGGGCGGTCTCCGGCGCCGCGCTGGTCGGCTTCGCGGGCAACGAGTGGGTGGCCCGCTACCGCATCCGCACCGGCCGGCGGATCGGCTCCGCCGCGCTCGTCGCGGACGGTCTGCACGCCCGTACCGACGGATTCACCTCGCTGGCCGTCCTGTTGGGGGCGGGCGGCGCCGCGCTGGGGCTTCCATGGGCCGATCCGGTCGTCGGCCTGCTGATCACCGTCGCCATCCTGCTGGTCCTCAAGGACGCCGCCCGGGAGGTCTGCCGACGCCTGATGGACTCGGTCGACCCGGCCCTCGTCGACACCGCGGAGGCCGCGCTGCGCGGTGTGGACGGCGTGCTGGACACCGGCCGGGTACGGATGCGGTGGATCGGCCACGAGCTGCGGGCGGAGACCGACATCGTGGTCGATGCGCAACTGACCGTCGTGCAGGCGCATTCACTGGCCGTCGCGGCCGAACACGCCCTGATCCACGCCGTGCCCAGGCTGACCGCGGCCACCGTCCACATCGACCACGGACCCGTCGGGGAGGACCCGCACGCGGCGCTCGCTCATCACGCCGCTGTCAGTGGGGGCTGAGAGCATCGACGGATGACCGACTCCGGTGACGGACGAGCGGTACGCACTGATCGCACGCGTCTGAGGGGTCGGCCGGGGAAGTCGGCGAGCAGGGCTGGGACGGGCCCACCGGCCGGTGCGCCTCCCCGGCTGCCATTTACATGATGGGCGCTCAGTTCGCGGACCGGAGCGGGATATCGACCGTCACGCGCGCCAACTGCCGTCAGGTGTGCGGCATTGCCGGTCGTCGCGGTGGCAAAGTGATCAACCAGCGGGTAATGTGTTCGTTGTCCGGTGTTCGAAGACCACGACGCCGGACGGGTCGTATTCCTCACTGACCATGGGGAGTTCGACGAAGACCAGTAATCGGGGGATAGAAGTCCGGGGGGACCTTTCGGTTTCCACGCCTGTTCGGGTTGCCCTTTCGGGCTTCCTCCCTCTTGCGACGACGCAAGGGATTTCCTTTCAATGAACCGCAACACCCTGCGCATGGCGGCCGTTTCTGCCGTCGCCGCCATCGCCCTCGGCGGGACCGCCGGCCTGGCCCAGGCCTCTCCGGTCTCCCACGCCCCCGTGGCCGTGACCCAGACGGTCCCGGCCACGCAGCAGACCGAGGCGCAGCAGGCGGCCCGTACCCTGCTCGCCGGCCCGCTGGCGGCCGGCCTCTCGGACGCCGAGCGTGCCGAGATGAACAAGATCGCGAGCGGCGAGTTCTCCGCCGCGAGCAAGTGGAGCGCCATCAGGGCGGCCTTCAGCAAGGTCGGCGGCTTCGCCAAGGCCGTCGGCGGCAAGTTCAGCACCTTCAAGAAGTGGTACGACGGCCTGACCTGGTACCAGAAGCTCCCGCTTCGTGCTGTCACCCCGGGCCTGACCCTGGTGGACATCTACAACGCTCTGCACTGATGAGGGCCGGGCGCGCTGTCGCGCCCGCTCCGGCTGCCGAGTGATGCGGGCGGGGAGCCCCCGGCCTCCCCGCCCGCGCCGGAACCACAGACAGGGAGCAATCCGGATGACCGACATGACACCTTCCCGCACCGCGACCGAGGGCACCTGGATGCTGCCTCTCCTGATGCTGGCGCCGGTGGTGGCGATCAGGCTGCTCACGGACCTGTCCACGCCGTGGCAGGTCATTTCCTGGAGCCTTTGCGGGGCGTCGCTCGTCCTGCTGGCCGTCGGCTGGGCGGCCGTGGTCCGAAAGGGAAGCCGCCGTCCTGCCGCATGGGGATACTGCCTTGTCGCGCATGTGGTACTCGTCTGGCAGACGGTCAGCCTGCTGATGCGCTGAGGCGGTAATTGCACGTGCATTCCAGCTGCCCGGCGGAATTCGAATCGGAGGAAGAAGCCCGGATGGCAACCTTTCGGTTTCCACGCCTGTTCGGGCCGCCCTTCCGGACTTCCTCCCCCTTGCGATAACGCATCGCAAACCTTACCCGAACTGCCGTAGGCGCGGCACGGTTTGCCCGGGTGTCCGGCCATTCCCGACGAGCGGTGCCGGCAGCCCGCCGGGTCCTGGCTGAGACAGGACGGCGTCGGCGTCGGCAAGAGCGAAGGCGTCGGCGTCGGCGTCGGCGTCGACTGGAGCGAAGGCGACGCCGAACGGCCAGGCACCGTGCCGCCGCCCACTGCCGCCACCCGAAAGAACCCCAATGACGTTTCTCCGCAAGGCCGCGGCCGTTGTGGCCGCCGGTCTGCTTTCCGCGGGCGCTCAGCCGGCCGTTGCGAACACCATCTCCCCGTCCGTGCCGGACGGGCGGCACACGGCCGGCACATCCACGGCCGGCACATCCACGGCCCGCACAGCCGAGGGCGACACCGCCTCCGGCCGCTACATCGTGATGCTCAAGGACTCCGCCGTCCTGTCCGGGTCGACCGCGGGCAGGGCGATCGCCGAGAAGTACGGGACGACCGTCGTGCGCGTCTACCGGACTGCCGTCAACGGCTACTCCGTGCAGGCCACCGAGGCTCAGGCAAGAAGACTCGCCAAGGACCCGGCGGTCCTGTCGGTGACGCGGAACCGAACGTTCCATACGCAGGCCGTGCAACGCCGCCCGGCGTCCTGGGGCCTGGACCGTATCGACCAGAGGTCCCGGACGCTCGACAGCAGATACGTCCACCCCGGCAAGGCCGGGGAGGGCGTCACTGTCTACGTCATCGACACCGGTGTCCGGATCACCCATCAGGAGTTCGGCGGGCGGGCTTCGTACGGCTACGACGCCGTCGACGACGACCCCGTGGCCCAGGACGACAGCGGGCACGGCACCCATGTCGCGGCCATCGCCGCGGGCAAGAAGTACGGCGTGGCCAAGAAGGCCGAGATCGTGGCGGTGCGGGTGCTCGACGGACTCGGCAACGGCAGCACCGAGCAGGTGGTGGCGGGCATCGACTGGGTGACTCGGCACGCCGTCAAACCCGCAGTCGCCAACATCTCGATCAGCGGTGGCGCGGACCCTGTTGTCGACCGGGCCGTACAGAGATCAATCGCATCCGGCATCACGTACACCGTCGCCGCCGGCAACGAGAACAGGGACGCCGCCGCCTACTCCCCGGCGCGGGTGCCGGAAGCCGTCACGGTCGGCGCGACCACCAAGGACGACGCACGGTACGAACTGTCCAACCACGGCCCGGCCGTCGACATCTTCGCTCCCGGCGATGCCATCGTCTCGGCCTGGAACAGCAGCGACCGAGCCTTTCTCGCCGACTGGGGTACGTCGATGGCGGCTCCGCACGTCGCCGGCGCGGCAGCCCTGTACCTGGCCGGTCATCCGGCCGCCACCCCGCGCGCGGTATCGGCCGCACTCATCGGCGCGGCCACGACCGGTGTCGTCTCCGACCGGCTCGGCTCGCCCGACCGGCTTCTGAACACCGGCCCGTAGCCCTCGGCGGCGCAATCCCGATCATCTGCGCCTCGACGTACGGGGATGGGACATCTGACGACATCTCACGCCCCATTCGCTTTAAAGGGATTGCCCTCCCCGGCGTGAGTGCAGGACGTGCACATCAGTTGGGGTTGTCGTGAAGAAGTATTCACGATTAGAAACGGAACCTACGTTGCCGGTTGGTCCGTTGGCGTGATCTGATCCTGTGGTGCGGGGCTCGTGATCTCCGATACCCGCTCCGGGCGTCTGGCGAACTTCTGCGCCGACCTGTTTCTTTGACGTGTGTTCGGGTCGACAGGTCCCCGGGAATGTCCGATGTGAAAGGGAGAGAAAGTGCGTAACGACTTCACCTCTGTTGAGACCGCCGAGATTTCCGACAGCGAGCTGGACGGCATCTCCGGCGGCGTCGCCAGCGCCCACGCCGGTGTCAACGGCTACGGTGCTGCCGTCAACGTCGGCGACGTCGTCGGTGCTGCCCAGGCCGTCGCCTCCGTCGTCCCGGTCGCCGCGGTCACCGGCACGGTCAGCGGTCTCGTCTCGGTGCAGACGACCGGCATCTGAGGAATACCAGCCTCAAAGCCTTTACGGCCACGAGCAATTCTCGCCCCGTCCGCTCATGGGCGGACCGTGATGGCGAGACCGGCCTCGGGACACCCAGTCCCGGGGCCTTCTGCGCGTGCTGCGAAACTCGAATTCTGGGGGTCACCGCTCTTTTCGCGCTTGGGTGACGGATTCGTAAGCGGAATCTGTGTGAATGTGTGCACCGGGCTCTGCGGACCGGATATCACGCGGCGCGGAGATGTTCTTCGATGCGCGCGACCGCCAGGGCGTTGCCCGTGAACAGGTGCCCCTGCATACCGGCCCGCTCGGCAGCTGCGACGTTGACGGCCACGTCATCGATGAACAAGCAGTCCGCTGGGGCCACTTCCAGGCGGGCGCACGTCACTTCGAACGCCCGCGGGTCGGGCTTCGCCAGCCCGATCTCATGCGAGTAGACGATGTGCTCGACGAGTTCGTCGAAGCCGTAGGCGGCCGTCTCCCGCTCCCGGGCGCCGACGAAACTGTTGCTCAGGATCCCCAACCTGCACCGCTTGCGCAGGGCTTGGACGTAGGCGAGCAGCTCGTCGTTGGGGGTCCCCAGGTACTCGTCCCACAGATCGGCCATGAACTCTTCGACCAGTGACATGTCCAGTTGAAGTCGGGTCGCCACCTGCTCCCACACATCACGTTCACTTGTCGCCCCGACGCCTCCGGCCTCCCACACGTCGCCCAACCGTCGGTTGACCGTGCCGGGCGGCAGCCCGAGACGCCCCTCCCACCGTGGCACCCATCCGGTGTCCGGGGTGATCTCGAGTACGCCGCCGATGTCGAAGATCACGCAGCGCCGGTGCATCCCGGCCCACCTCCTCATGTCCAGGTCCGCGGTCCGACGGAGGGGCGGTCAGTTGTCGCGCAGGACGAAGAACCGGCCCCGGTGCTCCGTGCCGTCCGGCAGGTGCCAGTCGGCGGTGACATGTCCGTGGACGCCGGCGTCAAAGGTGTCGTCCGCGGGGCGCAGGACACGTGTCACCTTGAGCGTCAACAGCCCACTGCCGAGCGCGACCGCCGTGCCGTCCGGTCCGTCGGTGACGGCACCCGGCACGGTGTCCGGCGAGGGACCGGTGCCGTCGAAGTGGCCGGTGACGGTCGGGTCGAGGGTGTCCGACACGTTCTGGGCCTGTGCCTTTGCCCGGCCCTGGACGAAGGCGAGCACCCGGTCCACGACGACCGGGTCGTGCGCCCCGTCGTACACCCAGCGCTTGCCCAGTACGCCGTGCTCGCCCGTGCCGACGAGCGCGTCCCGAGCGGCGTCGTCGAGCGGCACCCCGCGATAGGCCAGCGGCAGGTGGTACGCGACCGGCTCGTCGCCGGACGTGTCCGCGACCACCATGAACTCGATCCCCACCGCACCTTGTGGGTCGTCGAGCCGAAAGCCTCCGGCCCTGGTCAGTTCCGGCCGCGCCGCGCCCCGGTACCAGGGCCGCGTGGGAAGCCAGGCCGCGAGCAGCTCCAGCTTGCCGGGGGTCATGGTCGTTCTGTGGATGACAGCCATGACCGGTGAACTCCCCCCGGCCGTCCATGATTCCCTCTCCGGGCCCTCGCCCTGCTTCGATCGGTCCTCTGCCGGCGGGGTCCGCGGTGAGGGGATGGTGAAGAGTCCGGACAGTCGTTGTTGCGGGTCATGCCGAGGATGCGCCTCGACGCCCGCGCCGGCATCCCGTGGAACGGCGCGTCGAGGGGCGGTCGAGGGGTCTATCGCGGGTGGGCCACCGCCCCGCCGTCCTCCTGCCCCATCAGGACGATGCCGGTCCTGGACGTGACGTTCAGCTTCCGCATGACACGCGCGACGTGGTGCTCCACGGTCCGGGTGGACAGCACCAGGCTCTCCGCGATGTCCCGGTTGGTCCGCCCCTGGACGACCAGACGGGCAACCTCCCGCTCGCGGGGCGACAGTTGGTCGCCGTAGCCGAGCCGCCCGCGGCGGTGGGTGGTGACGATGTCGTGGCGGCGCAGCAGCCGCCGGCAGCGGGCCAGGTCCCAGCGGGCGCCCAACTCCCGGTAGACGTCGATCACCTGGTGGATGCAGTCGGCCGCGGCCTCCCCGCGCAGGTCGAGCAGGCAGCGCCCGCGGGCTTCGGCCGCCCGGGCCGCGTCGAAGGGACGCCCGAGCCGCCGCCAGCGTGCTTCCGAGTCGACCAGCAGGCCGACGGCCTCGGCCGGCCGGCCCTCGGCCTCGGCGAGCAGTGCCCGGCACACGGTCAGTGCGGTCCGGGCGGCAGGCGTGTCCCACTCGGCGATCCCGGCGGCGAAGTCGGCGACCAGCCGGTGGGCACGCTCGGTCTGCCCGCTCCGGTGCAGGGACTCCACGGCAGTGGGCGCCACCTCCCCGGCCCACACCCAGCCGCCGGTCTGCTCCAGCCGGTGCAGGGACTCCTCCAACGCGTCACACGCCTGCCCGGGCCGCCCTGCCTCCAGGTGGATCCGGGCGGTGGCGGCGGCCGAGGCGGTGAGAATGACGCCGGTGTCGTAGCGGGTCGTGCGGGCGGCCTGTGCGAGGTCGCGACGGGCCCCTGGGACATCGCCGAGCACGTGCAGTGCCGTCAGCCCGCGGATCAGCATGGCTTCGGCGGTCAGGTCGGGGATGTCCTGATAGAGCCGGGTGGTCCGGTCGGCCGACGTGTGCAGGCCGTGCCAGTGGCCCTCGTGCCAGGCGAGCACCAGGCGGGCCGTCTCGGTGAGCCCTTCCAGGTAGGAACTGCTCGTGTCGGCGAGTCCGTCGGCGGCCCGGTCGAGGAACTCGCGCGCCCGTACGCCGTACCCCAGGGCGGTGGACGCGTGCGCCAGGTTGGCCCAGCCCCGCGCCTGGTGGGTGGCCCCCTGGGCGGTGCCGGCCGGACCGTGCAGCGTCTCGGCGGCGGACCAGGCCCGTGGGTCACCGAGCAGCATCAGGGCGGTGGCACGGTTGGCGGCCATGGCAGCCCGGTTCACCGGGTCGGTGACCTGATCGGCCAGCGCCTCCGCCCGGTCCAGCCAGAACTGGTGGCGGCTGATGGGCCAGCCCTTGATGGAGGGGATGGCGGCGACGGCCATGGCGCAGGCGGCGGTCTGCGGGTCGGCCGCCTCCAGGTCGGGAATGGCGCGGGCGATCTCGTTGAGACTGTCCAGCGCCCCTCCGCTCTGGTTGCGCAGGACGACGCTCAGCCGCAGCCGGATCTCGCCGCGCAGCCGCGGCGGCGGGTCGTCCTCGTCCAGCACCCGCCGTATCGCGGCCGTCACGCGTTCGTCGGCGCGGGCGGGCTGTGCGGTGCCGGCCAGTTTCGCGGCGGTGCGGATGCGGCCTTCGGCGCGTACGTCCTCGGCGATGGCCCGGGTGTAAAGGCTGGTGGCAGTGGTGTAGTCGCCGGTGGCGGCCGCCCGGTCGGCCGCCACGACAAGGCACCTGAGACCTTCGCGTACTCGTCCCGCCGCCTTGTACAGCCGGGCGAGATCGGCCAATGGCACTGGGGACTCACCACTTCGGTGCAGTGCCCGGGCGGCGCGCAGACTCAGCCGTGACAGCCGCGGGCCGGGCACCCGCGCCAGCGCGGCCAGGCGGTCCAGCGGACACCGGAAGGCGGGGGCCGGTCCGGCGGCCCGCAGCACAGCGCCGCGCAGACACGCGTCCACGGCCGCCTCCGCCCGCCCGGACGGGACGCCCGCCACCTGGGCGAGGACGTCCAGGGGCACCGGCCGGTCGAGGACGGCCACCGCTTCGACGATCCGCTGCGCGTCCTCGGTGAGCCGCGCGTACCGGTGGGCCGAGTCCCTACGCACGCGCAGCGGTACGCCGGTCTCCCGCACGGCCACGAGCCACGATCCCGCCTGCGGACCGCCCCTTCCCTCGGTCCAGGTGTCGGCCACGGCGGCCCGTCCACTGTCCGCCTCTCCCGCCCGCAGCAGTTCCCCGGCGGCCCGCAGTAGTGCCTCCGCGACCCGGGGCAGACCACCGGTCAGCTCGTGCACCAGCGCGGCGAGCTCCTGCTGCTCCTGCATCCGCCCCTGAGGGTGGTTGCCGAGCCACCGTCGGACGAACTCCTCCGTCTCTTTGGGCAGCCACGGCCGGACGTCGATCTCCTCGACACGCAGCCGCCCCGGTGCGTGCACGCCGAGGACCGGCAGCCCGGGGGCGGTGCTCTCGGTGACGATCAGCCGCAGCCGAGGCGGCATCGCGCCCATCAGGTGCCGCAGGACGCCGAGGGTCGCGGGGTCGGCACGGTGGACGTCCTCCACGACCAGTGCGACGTCCCCGAGCGCGGCCAGCAGCATGCCGACCGCGCGCGGCAGCAGCCCGCGCCGCACCTCCGGGTCGGTCGCCGACGGGGGCGGCGCCGGCAGCCGGTCGGCCAGCTCGGGTACGACGAGACCCAAGGCGCCGGCCACCGGGGGCAGCGGCCCGTCGAGCGAGCCGGGCCGGTGCGGCAGCCCGGCCAGCGCGTCGGCGACGGGGCCGAACGGCACCGCGCCGGCCGTGTCGGGACACGATCCGCGCAAGTGCGTCCACTCCGTGAACTCCCGCGCGCCGAGGACCGAGTCGACCAGCCGGGACTTTCCCGTCCCGGCCTCTCCTCTCACGACCACGAGGCCCGGCCCTTCTCGCAGCGCCTGCCGCAGCCGCTCGGTCTCCTGGCCCCGCCCGGCGAACACGCCGCTTCGTGGCGTCGCTTCGTGGCGTTCCGCGTCGAAAGAACGTCCGTCCACGCTCTGCCTCCTACCCCCAGCTCGCCCCGAGGCCGGCTCGCGCTCCGGAGCCGCGCCGGGGCCGGGCGCTGTGATCCGGTCCCTGGCCCGGCCGGACCGTGGCGTCCGTCCCGAAGGGGTCTACCTGCCGGGTGGCGCACGAAGCAATAGGGGTTCACCACCTACTGAATGGCCGGAACCGAGCCTCGTACCGCCGGCCGGTACGGGCCGCTTCGCGAAGCCGCGCCCTGCGACGACCCGTACGGCCCGCTCCCGCGCGGTGCCGCGTCCCGCGACGGCGCGCCGGTTCAATCTTTGGGTAGCGCTACGGATTGCCGGCCCGTTGCCCATGGCTGAAGCTCAGGGCGGTCCGGTGACGTCATCCTCGTACACCGCAACATCCGGCCGGCAGGAGCGGACCGTACGAGGGCGAGCGGCGGCAACAGCCGTTCGACGTGGCCGGATCGGTGCCGCACGGAACCTCCACTCCGTGCGGGCACCGCTCCCCACCCCCATCGCCGTGCCCACCGCTCGTGGACGCCGAGAGCCGCAGGTGTCCGTGCGGCCGCCGCGAGTCATTGTCATGGTCTCGACATGCCGGTCCTGGTGGACCGGCAGGCGCTCTGCCGCGAACCCCCGCTCCCAACGGGGTGTCCGGAGCAGGGCGGGGCGACGGGGGCCACCCCCACCGGGCTTCGAACCGGGTCCGGACAGCTTGCAAGGGAGACAACATGAAGTTCGACGCTCGCGTCGCGCGGCGGGCCCTCGCCGCCGGCGCCGGTGCCGCCCTGCTCCTCGGGGCCGCAGCCACCGCCGGAGCCGTTCCCGCTCCGCCGAGCGGTGGCGAAGGCCGCATCGTCGGCGCGGACCGCCCCGGCGCGGTCGAAGGCTCGTACATCGTCACCTTCAAGGACTCGGTGGCCCGCGCCGACGTGCCCGCCTCCGCGAAGGCGCTGGCCAAGAGACATGCCGGCAGCCTGCGTCACACCTACACCTCGGCCCTGCGCGGTTTCGCGGTGAACATGACCGAGCAGCGGGCCAGGGAACTGGCCGCCGACCCGTCCGTGGCCCGCGTCGAGGCCGACGGAGTGGCCTACGCGGTCGACACGCAGACCAACCCGCCCTCCTGGGGTCTGGACCGCGTCGACCAGCGCGACCTGCCATTGGACAGGGCCTACAGCTACGCCACCTCCGCCTCCGACGTGAACGCCTACGTCCTGGACACCGGC
This sequence comes from Streptomyces sp. NPDC003023, assembly GCF_042888225.1. Taxonomy (NCBI): domain Bacteria; kingdom Bacillati; phylum Actinomycetota; class Actinomycetes; order Kitasatosporales; family Streptomycetaceae; genus Streptomyces; species Streptomyces sp. NPDC003023. Next base: position 294,709 of record NZ_JBIAPL010000005.1, on the reverse strand, counting down.
GTCCGTCTTTCCCACCGGGACTTCGGCGGCCGCGCGGTCAGCGGCTACGACTTCATCGACAACGACTCCAACGCCTCGGACTGCAACGGTCACGGCACCCACGTCGCGGGCACCGTCGGCGGCAACTCCTACGGCGTCGCCAAGGGCGTCAAGCTGATCAGCGTCCGGGTGCTGAACTGCCAGGGCACCTCCGGCAGCACCTGGGCCCCGGTCCTCGCCGGCATCGACTGGGTCACCGAGAACGGGGCGAAGCCGGCCGTGGCCAACATGAGCATCGGCGGTGGCAGGACCCAGTCGGTGAACGACGCGGTGGCGGCCTCCATAGCCTCCGGCATCACCTGGGTCGTGGCAGCGGGCAACAACAACGCCGACGCCTGCCAGTACTCACCGGCCTCCACCCCGTCGGCCATCACGGTCGGGGCGACCAACAGCCGCGACGCCCGCGCCACCGGCTGGAGCAACGGGCAGGGCTCCAACTACGGTTCCTGCCTGGACATCTTCGCCCCGGGCGACAGCATCGTCTCCACGTCCAACGCCGGTGACACCGCCTCCCGGTCGGAAAGCGGCACCTCCATGGCCTCGCCGCACGTCGCCGGCGCGGCGGCCCTGCTGCTCTCCGCCAACCCCACGTGGACCCCGGCCCAGGTCCGCGAGAAGCTGCTCGCCGACGCCACGGCCAACAAGGTCACCGACGCCCGTACCGGATCCCCGAACAAGCTGCTCCACACCGGAACCGGTGACACGACCCCGCCGCCCACCGGCGAGAAGTTCGAGAACACCGACAGCTACCAGATCCTCGACCACGCCACCGTCGAGTCGCCCATCACCGTCACCGGTATCGACGGCAACGCCCCCGCCGACCTGTCCGTCACCGTGGACATCCGCCACACCTACCGCGGTGACCTGAAGGTGGAACTGGTCGCACCCGACGGCTCCGTCTACGTGCTGAAGGGCTACAGCAGCTACGACAGCGCCGACAACGTCCAGGCCACCTACACCGTCGACGCCTCCGGCGAGACCGCCAACGGCACCTGGAAGCTGCGCGTCTCGGACAATTGGGAGAACGACACCGGCAACATCGCCGGCTGGTCGCTCCAGTTCTGACCCGTACCGCCTGGCTCGCCGGCCCGCGCGGGCGGCCGCCCCGGACGGCCCACGGCGTCGGCCCGTCATCGCTCACCGATGACGGGCCGACGTCTTCGCGTCCACCCGTTGCCGACCGCTTCCGACGCGACGCTTCTGACGTGGCCACCTCATCACCGGGCGGCGGCTATGGTGGTCGGGTGACTGCCGGGTCGGCCATGGGCCATGCACGAGAGCGGCGCCCGGCCTCTGCGTGAGCGCGAGGCGGGCCAGAGCCCCGCCGTTCCCTCTCCACTTCTGCTTCGTCCCGTGAGGAACCAAGACCTGGAGAGTCACCACACATGCGCCATCAGCAGTCCGTCACCACCGTCCAGCTCAACCACACCGCCGTTTACGCCAAGGACCGGCGGCTCTCCGCCGAGTTCATCGCCGCGATCCTCGGCCTCGAAGTCGGCGCGCCGTTCGGCCCGTTCCTGCCCGTCGACCTGGGCAACGGCGTGACACTCGACTACTACGAGACGGCCGGAGAACCGATCCAGAGCCAGCACTACGCGTTCCAGGTTCCCGACGACCTGTTCGACGCGATGATCGCCCGCCTGGAGGCGGTCGGGGTCACCTACTACGCGGACCCGAACCACACCGAACCCGGCGCGATCAACCGCCTGTTCGGTGGCAAGGGCGCGTACTTCGACGATCCCTCCGGCCACAACATGGAGATCATGACCCGGCCCTACGCACGGCCGTAGGACCCTGCCGCGCAGGGGGCGCACAGACCCCCTGCGCGGCGCGGCCGCCACTCGTCGGTGACGCCAGGGCACCGTGGCGCGATGTGATTGTCCATCACCTGTTCAGTAGCATTTGCCAACTATGTGGCAGTTACGCCGCTGTAGTCATTCGGCGGTCGGTCAGGTGTCCCTCGCCGTGGAAGATCGTTGACTTCGGCGTGGAACCACGTGACTTTTGGGAACGCAACTCGCTGCTGGCCGAGGCGTTCTGCAGCAGCGACGACAAAGTGCGGCAGGCACGGGCGATCCTGGACGAGGCGCATACCGACCGAGCGCGTACGCTCGCCGCGTTCGCTGTCACGGTCGGCAGTGACGGAGCGGTCGCCGATCTGATGGGCCTGAACGCCCGCGAGGTCCGCGTCGCCCGGAGAACCGTCGGCAAGGCCGACGCCCGTACCGTGGCGGAGCACATCCTCACCGTTCGTCCGGAACACCGTGCGGCACCGGTCCCGCACGAGGACGAGCCGGTGGCGCGGGACATCCCGTTCCCCCACCCGCGCGTGGACACACCGGTCCCCGCCCCCGGACCGGTCCCCGCCCCCGTGCCCGGACCGGTTCCGGCCCCCGTGCCCGCGCCGCCGGTCGAGCACATGGTGCGGCCCGTGGAGGACTCCGTGGTCTGGTCGCCCGGCATGGACTCCGTACTCCAATGGAGCTGGCAGTCCGGACTCGACCTGCAGACGGTGGCGGAAGAGCTGGGCCTCAGCGCCAGGGCGCTGCTGCTGCGGGCCCAGTACCTGGCCGCCGAGGGGCGGCTGGCACCGAGGAGCGGGGACGGCGAGCCGATGCAGTCCGGCCGGCACCGCCGCAACGAGGAGACGCTCTGCACACCGGTGCCGGACAACATCGAGTCCCTCTACCACTCACCCGCGCCGCAGGACTGGGCCCACGCCTGACGGCCGGCCGCCGGGCCCGTGCCGCAGCGGCGACGGCGGCACCGGGCGTCCCGGTGGGGCAAGCCGTCCCGGTCAGGCCGGGACGCGCCGGCCCACCACGCGCCACGACACCTCCAGCAGCACGGCACCCGCGGCCGCGATCGCGACGGCGGCCCACGGCATCGTCGTGCCCACCAGCCGCAGCGCGAAGAAGTCCTGGAGCCACGGCACCACCATCACCAGCAGGAAGCCCAGGCCCATCACCGCAACCAGGCCGATCCGCCACCAGGTGTACGGGCGGGCGATGATCGCGAGGACCCACATCGCGACCAGGAACAGCGTCAGCGTCGCCACGCTCGTCTCCGCGGCCAGTGAGCCGGGGCCCGCGTAGTGCGAGCGGGCCAGCAGGTACGCGGAGAAGGTCGCCGTCGCGGCGATCACACCCGCCGGGATCGCGTACCGCATCACCCTTCGTACGAAGTGCGGCTCGGCCCGCTCCCTGTTGGGAGCCAGAGCCAGGAAGAAGGCCGGGACACCGATGGTGAGGGTGGACAGCAGAGTCAGATGACGGGGGAGGAACGGGTACTCGACCTGGCTGCAGACCACCAGGATCGCCAGCAGCACCGAGTAGACCGTCTTGGTCAGGAACAGGGTGGCGACGCGGGTGATGTTGCCGATGACCCTGCGGCCCTCCGCGACCACCGACGGCAGCGTCGCGAAGCTGTTGTTCAGCAGGACGATCTGTGCGACGGCCTTCGTGGCCTCCGAGCCCGCGCCCATCGCCACGCCGATGTCGGCGTCCTTCAGTGCCAGGACGTCGTTGACGCCGTCGCCGGTCATGGCGACGGTGTGGCCGCGGGACTGGAGCGCGCCGACGATGTCGCGCTTCTGCCGCGGGCTGACCCGGCCGAGGACCGCGGCGCCTTCCAGTTCCGCGCCCATCGCCTCGCGCTTCGCCGGCAGGTCGCGCGCGTCGAGTGCGGAGCCTGCGCCCGGCAGGCCGAGCTTCGCCGCGACCGCGCCGACGGCCACCGCGTTGTCACCGGAGATGATCTTCGCCGCGACGTCCTGGTCGGCGAAGTAGCGGAGGGTTTGCGACGCGTCGGGGCGCAGGCGCTGTTCGAGGACGACCAGGGCGGCCGCCGTCTTCTCCCCGGGCGCGTCCAGCGCGCCCCGCGCCTGTGCGAGGAGCAGCACCCGCAGCCCCTGACGGCCCAGTTCGTCGACCTCGACGAGGGAGGGGTCGCCCGCGGGCAGCAGCACGTCGGGCGCGCCGAGCAGCCAGGTCGTACTCGCCCCGTCGCCGTCCGCGAGGATCGCGCCGCTGTACTTCCGGGCCGAGGAAAAGGGCAGGGCGGCGGTGCAGCGGTGGTGCCCGCCGTCCGGGTAGGCGGTGACGACGGCCTGCAGCGAGGCGTTCGGCCGTGGGTCGGAGGCGCCGAGCGCGCCCAGGACGGTGCGTACTCGCTCCTCGTCCGCGCCGTTCAGCGGGCGCAGTTCGGTGACGTCCATGCCGCCCTCGGTGAGGGTGCCGGTCTTGTCCAGGCAGACGACGTCGACCCGGGCGAGGCCCTCGATGGCGGGCAGTTCCTGCACCAGGCACTGTTTGCGGCCGAGGCGGATCACGCCGATCGCGAAGGCGACCGAGGTGAGCAGGACCAGGCCCTCGGGGATCATCGGCACGATCCCGCCGACGGTCCTCGCGACCGAGTCCTTGAAGTTGTTGTCCTTCGCCACCAGTTGGCTGATGATCAGGCCGATCGCGGTCGGGACCATCATCCACGTCACGTACTTGAGGATCGTGGAGATCCCGGAGCGCAGTTCGGAGTGGACGAGCGTGAAGCGGGAGGCCTCCTCGGCGAGCTGCGCGGCGTACGCCTCGCGCCCGACCTTCGTGGCGGTGAAGGCGCCGCCGCCCGCGACCACGAAGCTCCCGGACATCACCGGGTCGCCCGGCTGTTTCAGCACGGGGTCGGCCTCGCCGGTCAGCAGTGACTCGTCGATCTCGAGGTTGTCCGCCTCCGTGATCTCGCCGTCGACGACGACCTTGTCACCCGGACCGAGTTCGACGAGATCGCCGAGGACGATCTCCGAGGTGGAGATCGCGGTGGCGACGCCGTTCCGCCGTACCCGCGGCTTCGCCTCTCCGATGACCGCCAGCGAGTCGAGGGTCTTCTTGGCGCGCAGCTCCTGGACGATGCCGATGCCGGTGTTGGCGATGATCACGAAGCCGAAAAGGCTGTCCTGGATCGGCGCGACGAAGAACATGATCACCCAGAGGACGCCGATGATGGCGTTGAAGCGGGTGAGGACGTTGGCGCGGACGATGTCGACGGCTGAGCGGGAGCTGCGTACGGGTACGTCGTTGACCTCGCCGCGTGCGACGCGTTCGGCGACCTCGGCGGACGTCAGTCCGGTGGCGGCCGGTCCGCCGCCGCTGCCGGTTCCTCTGCCGGTTCCTCTGCCGGGGCCTCTGGCGGTGCCTCTGGCGGCGAGGGGGTCCCGATCGGGGTCGTCGGCTGCTGTGTCCGCCCGCTGAGTCATGTTCCGACGGTACGGCGGGGAGTGGGGGGTCACCGCCTGAAAAGGCGGAAGATCAGACCGTGGTAGGACGTGGTTGGTCCCTGGGCACTACGGCCTGCCGGCGACCGTCAGGCGGACGCGCCCGCGCCCGTGTCCGGCTGCCCCGGTCCGGTGCCGCCCGTGGCCGTGCCCGAGGCCGCGCCTGCGGCCGTCGCTGTCGCCGTCGCCCGCTTGATCGCCGCGTCGCGGCCGCGTACGTACCAGATGCCGATGAGACCGAGGCCGGCGCCGGCCAGGCAGGTCCACACCCACCAGGTCAGGTCGCGGTCGGCGAACCAGCCGTAGAAGGGGACCTGGGCGAGGAACATCACGAACCAGAGGATCGTGCCGCCCGTGATGGTGGCGACGATCGGCCCCTCCAGGGGTTCGGGTGCCTCGTGCCGGGGGGTCCATTTCGCCATGCGCACAGTGTAGGTGGGTCGGGAGTGCGCACAGAGGGGCCCGTGGCGACCCGGTAACCGCAAGGGTCTACGCGCGGAGATAGCGATCTTTCGTTCATATGTTCATACTGAAACTGATTCCGGCTGACTGGTTTTCCTTGTTGGAACATCCAAGTCTGGCCGGTTTTCTCTGTCCTTCTCCGTGTCGCCCCCTTCGCGTACGACTGAGGTTTCCGCATGTCCCCCACGGCCACCGCCAAGGTCGGGTCCTCCGACCTGCCGCCCGCGCCCCCGCAGCCCGCCGACGGCCTGGACCGCTTCTTCAAGATCTCCGAGCGCGGCTCCACGGTCGCCCGCGAGGTCCGGGGCGGATTCGCCACGTTCTTCGCGATGGCCTACATCCTCGTGCTGAACCCGATCATTCTCGGCAGCGCCAAGGACATGTACGGCCACCAGCTCGACGGCGGCCAGCTCGTCACCGCCACCGTGCTGACCGCGGCCTTCTCCACCCTGCTGATGGGCGTCATCGGCAACGTCCCGATCGCGCTCGCGGCCGGCCTCGGCGTGAACACGGTCGTCGCCCTCCAGCTCGCGCCCCAGATGGCCTGGGCGGACGCCATGGGCATGGTGGTGCTCGCCGGTTTCGTGGTGATGCTGCTGGTGGCGACCGGACTGCGGGAGCGCGTGATGAACGCCGTGCCGCTCGGCCTGCGCAAGGCCATCGCGATCGGCATCGGCCTGTTCATCATGCTCATCGGCCTGGTGGACTCCGGCTTCGTCACCCGCATCCCGGACGCCGCCCACACCACCGTCCCGCTCCAGCTGGGCACCGGCGGTCACCTGCTCGGCTGGCCGGTCCTCGTCTTCGCCCTCGGCACGCTGCTCACCCTGGCGCTGATCATCCGCAAGGTGCCGGGCGCGATCCTCATCTCGATCGTCGTCATGACGGTCGTCGCGATGGTCGTTCACGCCGTCGCCGACATCGAGTCCTGGGGTCTGACCACGCCCGAGTGGCCCGGCAACCCGGTCTCGACGCCCGACTTCGGGCTGCTCGGCCAGGTCAGCCTGTTCGGCGGTTTCGAGAAGGTCGGCCTGCTGACCGGCATCCTGTTCGTCTTCACCGTGCTGCTGTCCTGCTTCTTCGACGCGATGGGCACGATCCTCGCCGTCGGCGACGAGGCGAAGCTCATGGACAAGGACGGCAACTACCCCGGAATCAACAAGGTGCTGATCGTCGACGGCCTCGCCGTCGCCGCCGGCGGCGCGACCTCATGCTCCGCCAACACCTGCTTCGTGGAGTCCACGGCCGGCGTCGGCGAAGGCGCCCGCACGGGACTCTCCTCCGTCGTGGCCGGTGCGCTGTTCTCGGTGGCGCTGTTCCTCACACCGCTCGCCACGATGGTCCCGTCCCAGGCGGCGACGCCCGCACTGGTGGCGGTCGGATTCCTGATCATGGCCGGTTCGATCAAGGACATCGACTGGAGCGACTACACGATCGCCGCCCCGGCGTTCCTGGCGCTGGTCATGATGCCGTTCACCTACTCGATCACCAACGGCATCGGCATCGGCTTCGTGGCCTTCAGCCTGCTGCGACTGGCGGTCGGTCGCGGACGCGAGGTGCCCGCGGCGATGTACGCGGTGTCGGCGGTGTTCGTCTTCTACTACGCGATGCCGGCGCTGGGCCTCACGTAGAGCAGGGGCGTCAGGTGACGCCGTAGAACTTCTCCGTCTCGTCGACGGCGGCCTTGAAGCGCTCGTCGAAATCGTCGCGAATGAGCGTCCGGACCACGTAGTCCTGGACGCTCATCTGCCTTTTCGCGGCATGCTGCCGGATGCGGTCGAGCAGCTCACCGTCCATCCGCAGGCTGAGCACAGTCGATCCCATGCCTGTCAGGGTCGCCGCATCCCGGCCGCCGAGGCGTCACTTTCCGGCTGAGCCTCACTCGTATGGGTGACACATCTATTCGGGCCGTAACCCGACTGGTCTTTAGTTAGGGTAATGAGTTACGCTAACAAACATGCCTGACCTGTCCCACGGTACCGACGCGGACGTCGAAGCCGTGAACGCCCTGCGCTCGGCCGTCATGCGGCTGGGCCGCCGCCTCAAGCACCAGCGAGTCGACGAGACGCTCAGCCCCACCGAGATGTCGGTGCTCGGCACCCTCGCCCTCTGCGGCTCCGCCACACCCGGCGAGCTGGCCCGCAAGGAACACGTACAGCCGCCGTCCATGACCCGGATCGTGGCACTGCTCGAGGCCAAGGGACTGGTCCGGCTCGAGCCGCACCCCGACGACCGCCGCCAGAAGGTGGTCACCCAGACCGAACAGGCGAAGACCATGCTCGAGGAGTCTCGCCGCAAGCGGAACGCCTGGCTGGCAACGCTCGCCGAGGGTCTGGACGATGAGGAGTGGGCCAAGCTGCGCGCAGCCGCCCCCGTCCTGGAGAAGCTCGCGCACCTGCAGTAACCGACGGAACACCGCCCACGCCGAGGAGGCGAACCCTTTTGAGTACGGGATCCGGAGCAGACTCCGCCCCCGCACCGACCGACCCCGACACCCTGACCGCCCGACCCGGCCGCAAGCAGAGCATGTTCAGCTCGCTGAAGATCCGGAACTACCGGCTCTTCGCCACCGGACAGGTCGTCTCCAACACCGGCACCTGGATGCAGCGCATCGCCCAGGACTGGCTGGTGCTCAGCCTGACCGGATCCGCCTCCGCCGTCGGCATCACCATCGCGCTGCAGTTCCTCCCCATGCTTCTGCTCGGCCTCTACGGCGGGGTGCTCGCGGACCGGCTGCCCAAGCGGCAGCTGCTGCTCGCCACCCAGGCCGCGATGGGCCTCACCGGCCTGGCGCTCGCCGTGCTCACCCTCAGCGGACACGTCCAGGTCTGGCACGTCTACCTGACGGCGTTCCTGCTCGGCCTCGTCACCGTCGTCGACAACCCCGCACGGCAGTCGTTCGTCGCCGAGATGGTCGGCCCCGACCAGCTGCGCAACGCCGTCTCGCTCAACTCCGCGAACTTCCAGTCCGCACGCCTCGTCGGACCGGCGGTCGCCGGTGTGCTGATCACGGCCGTCGGCAGTGGGTACGCGTTCCTGCTCAACGGCCTGTCGTTCATCGCGCCCATCGCGGGCCTGCTGATGATGCGGGCGGGCGAGCTCCACAAGGTCGAACGCGCACCGCGCGGCAAGGGCCAGCTGCGAGAGGGCCTGCGCTACGTCGCCGGCCGGCCGGAGCTGATCTGGCCCATCGTGCTCGTCGGCTTCATCGGCACGTTCGGCTTCAACTTCCCGATCTGGCTCTCCGCGTTCGTCGACGACGTCTTCCACGGCGACGCCGGTACATACGGCCTGCTCAACACACTGATGGCCGCCGGCTCCCTGGCCGGAGCCCTGCTCGCCGCCCGGCGCGGCACCTCACGGCTCCGGCTGCTGGTGGGCGCGGCGGTGCTCTTCGGAGTGCTGGAGATCGTCACGGCCTTCGCCCCGGCGTTCTGGATCTTCGCCGTGATGATGGTCCCGATCGGCATGTTCGGCCTCACCGTCAACGTCACGGCCAACTCGAGCGTGCAGATGGCGACGGACCCGCTGATGCGGGGCCGGGTCATGAGCCTGTTCATGATGGTCTTCACCGGCGGCACCCCGCTGGGCGCACCGCTGGTCGGCTGGGTCACGGACACGTACGGCGCCCGTGTCGGCTTCGCCGCGGGCGGCGCGGTCGCGGCGGTGGCGGCGGCCGGCGTGGGCGTGATGCTGGCACGCGTCGGCGGCCTGCGGCTGTCGGTGGGATGGCACGGGGGACACCCGCGGGTGCGGTTCGTGGAACGTGAGCGGCTGGTGACCGCGGCGTAGCCGTTGGCCGGCGGAGGGGACTTCGGCCCCGTCGGCGTTCGCGGCGCGGGGTCCGGTCGGTGCCGGGGTCCGGGGGCCGGGGTCCTGTCGGTTTGCCGGGCCCGGGCGGTACCGGGGTTCGGTCGGTGCCGGGTGACGGTCCCGCGGAGGGGAGTACAGCGTGGACCGGCCGCACGGCACACTGAACGCCATGAGACTCTTCGCCGCCGTCCTGCCGCCCCCCACGGCCGTCGACGAACTCGCCACCGAGGTCGCCGTGCTCGGGCGGCTTCCCGGGGCCGACGGTCTGCGGTGGACCGGGCAGGCGGGGTGGCACTTCACACTCGCGTTCATGGGGGAGGTCGACGACGCGCTGATCCCCGATCTGCACGCCCGCCTGGCGCGGGCCGCGCACCGGACGGCCGCGTTCCCACTCCGGCTGCACCGCGGCGGGCGGTTCGGGCACCGGGCGCTGTGGGTCGGGGCGGCCGGCGGGATCGAGCAGATGCGGCTGCTGGCCGAGCGCGCCGACGCCGCGGCTCGGCGGGCCGGTGTCGGCATGGAGGAGCACCGCCGCTACCAGGCGCATCTCACCCTTGCCCGCACCCGTGACGGGGCCGGCGACCTCCGTCCGTACGTCGACGCGCTGGAATCCTTCGAGGGCACGCCCTGGGAGGTGGGCGAGCTCACCCTGGTCCGCAGCAACCTGCCGGTCAGCGGTGTTCCGGGCGAGCGGCCACGGTACGAAGTGGTCGGTTCATGGCCCCTCGGGGGCGCGGGTTAACCTCGTCTGGTGAACCCCAAGACCAGAAACCAGATCATGGCCGCCGCGCTGGTGCTGATGTTCGTGATCGTCGCGGTGGCGGCCGCGACGGGCCGGTAGAACCGACACCGGCCGCCGCGGCCCCCACCACGCGCGGCGTCACCAGGCGAACGCCTCCGGCGAGGGGCCGGGGCCGGGGAAGATCTCGTCCAGGCCCGTGAGCAGCTCGTCCGACAGCTCCAGCTCGACCGCCCGCCGTGCGGACGCGAGCTGGTCCGCGGTACGCGGGCCGACGATCGGCCCGGTGACCCCCGGCCGCGTCAGCAGCCAAGCGAGCGCGGTCTCGCCCGGCTCCAGACCGTGCTTGTCGAGAAGGTTCTCGTACGACTGCACCTGCTCCCGGACGGCGCTGTTGGCGAGCGCGTCGGCGGAGCGGCCGGACGCCCGGCGCCTGCCCTCGTTCTCCTTCTTGATCACGCCACCCAGCAGGCCGCCGTGCAGCGGCGACCAGGGGATGACGCCCAGGCCGTAGTCCTGTGCGGCCGGGATGACCTCCATCTCGGCGCGGCGCTCGGCCAGGTTGTAGAGGCACTGCTCGCTGACCAGACCGTACGAGCCGAGGCGGCGTGCCGTCTCGTTGGCCTTGGCGATGCCCCAGCCGGGGAAGTTCGAGGAGCCGGCGTAGAGGATCTTGCCCTGCTGGACCAGGACGTCGATCGCCTGCCAGATCTCGTCGAACGGCGTCCGGCGGTCGATGTGGTGGAACTGGTACAGGTCGATGTAGTCGGTCTGCAGCCGCTTGAGCGAGGCGTCCACCGCGCGGCGGATGTTGAGGGCGGAGAGCCGGTCGTGGTTGGGCCAGGGATCGCCGTCGCCGGCCATGTTCCCGTAGACCTTGGTGGCGAGCACGACCTTGTCGCGGCGGCTCGCGTCGCCGGCGAACCAGGAGCCGATGATCTCCTCGGTGCGGCCCTTGTTCTCACCCCAGCCGTAGACGTTGGCGGTGTCGAAGAAGTTGATGCCCGCGCCGAGCGCGGCGTCCATGATGGTGTGGCTTGCGGCCTCGTCGGTCTGAGGCCCGAAGTTCATCGTCCCGAGGACGATGCGGCTGACCTTGAGTCCCGTGCGTCCGAGCTGCGTGTACTTCATGAGCACACAGCCAACGCCTTCGAGTCCGCTCGAAGCAAGGGTGACGCGGGGCCGCGGCATGTGCCGCGGCCCCGCGACCGGCGGTCTACCAGATCGCCTCGACCCATTCGGGGTGGTCGACGAACGGGTTCCTGTTGTGCTGGTACCGGTCGTATATGACCTGGTTGCGGCGCTGTTCGAAGGCGTCCGGCGGGTCCTGCACGTTCCACTGCTTGAGTACGGACAGCCTGCCCATGTACGGCGCGCTGCCGTTGCTCACGCGGTCGTTGGGCTCGAGGTCGGCCCAGCCGTCGTCGCCCTCGTAGCGCACGGCCATGTAGAGGATCATGCGGGCGACGTCGCCCTTGACCGCGTCACGGGGCTCGAACGAGTCGGAGTCGGTGTAGTTGCCCGGCGCGCCGGAGACCGCGCTGCCGCCGTTGTCGAAGTCCTTGTTGCCACGGATGGAGTTGACCCGCACGTCCGAGGGGCGCAGGTGGTGGATGTCGGTGCCGGGGCCCGTGGAGGTGCCGAAGTCGCCGTGGGACTTGGCCCAGACGTGCTCGCGGTTCCAGTCGCCGACGTCACCGCCGTTGGACGACTTGCTCTGCGATCGACCCGCGTAGATGAGTATGACGTTGGAGGAGTTGTTCGGGTCCTCGTCCGTGTTCTTGAGGGCGTCCCAGACCTGGGAGTAGGACAGCTTGGTCTGGTCGCTGATGATCGTGTGCAGTGCGGATTGCAGCGCGGGGCCGGACTTGCCGAGCGCGTCCTGGTAGTACGTGTCGTCCAGGGAGGATGCGGCGGAACGATTCGTCGGCGTCGAGGTCCCGAGAGTGGCGGCGGGGGCCGTGGTCGCGACACAGGTCAGGGCGAGACCGGCCGCCAGGCCGAGCAGCGCGGACCTGGGTGTGATCGTGCGGAGTCGAGGCATGTGGGGTTTCCCTGCTCCCGTTGCGCACCCACGCCCAAGGGGATCGGCAGGACAACTGCCCGGCAGCGCGGGTGACGATCGATGAGGACATCGAGGAGCATTCCATCACCGCGCGTAGATGTGGTGAACACGCCAAGTCTGTTGTGTGTACATCGTCATGCACGGCGACTTCCGGCCGCGTCTGCTCGTGAGGGAAGTCACCGGTGGTGAAGGTGGGTTCGACGGGGGCCTTGTGCGGTCGCCGTCGCTCGGATGTGTTCCTCGCTGTTCTCGGCCATCTCGATCCTGGGCTCGTCCAAGGCGGTCATCGTGGCGCTCCTCCGCGGCTGCCGCGGAGATCGTGCAACCGTGCGGTGCGGCGGTAGGCGCGGTGAGCGTGTCGCGGTCGGCCCCGGGGACGCGTCAGGCGCCGCCCAGCCAGCCCGCCGCGTCCAGGCGGAAGTTCTCCGGCGGGGTGACGGTGCGCAGGGCGGCTTCGAGATCGCGGAGGCGGTCGAAGCCGATGGTCCGGGCCCACTCGGTCCGCAGTTCGTCGAAGATCGCCGCGGAGCGGGTGAGTGCGTCCAGGCCGTGCGGAGTGAGGCGGATGAGCTTGCGCCGGGCGTCGGCCGGGTCGTCGGCGCGTTCGGCGTAGCCGAGGGCGAGCAGCCGGTCCGCGGTCTTGCCGGCCGCCTGCTTCGAGACGCCGAGGCGCCGGCCGAGGTCGCTGGCGGTGGCCCCGTCCATGCCGATGGCCTGCATGGCGAAGCCGTGCGCGGGCCGTGCGTCGGGGTGGCCCTGCCGGGCCAGTTCGGCGTGCAGTCGGTCGATCAGTGAGCGGAAACCGGCGAAGAGGAGCAGCGGCAGTTCGTATCCGGGGGTGTCGGGCCCGGCCGGTGCGTCGGGCTCGGGAAGTGCGTCGGGCGAGGCCGCGTCGGACGCGTAGCCCGGGGTGCCGGTGCCGGTGCCGGTGCCGGTGCCGGTGCCGGAAAGCGCCTTGCGCGATTCGACAACCTGGTTTACGTTTTCGGGGTCGGGTTCGTCAACCATGTTGTCCATTGTAGGAGCTGGCCATGTTTCCCGAGCACACCCTCGAAACCGCGCCGCCCGCCTCCCGGCGCGCCATGGAGTCGGTCGTCAAGCACCTCGGTCATCTGCCGCCCGCCGTGGCCCTGTTGGCCGAGTCGCCCCACCTCCTGGACGGGTTCCTCAGGCTGAGTGCCGCGTTCGAGACGACGACGCTCGACCCGGTGGCACGGGAGGTGGTCGTGATGACCGTCGCCACGCGCAATGAGTGCCATGTGTGCGTCGCCATGCACACCGGCAAGCTGCGTGCCCTCGGCGCCGACGAGGAACTGATCGCCGCGCTGTGCGAGCGGCGCGAACTTCGCGACGAACGACTGGAGGCGGTACGGCGGTTCGTCCTCGAGGTTCTCGACACCTCGGGCGCGGTCGGCGACGACGACCTGCGCGCCTTCACCGCACACGGCTTCACCGCGCAGAACGCGCTCGAGGTGGTCATGGGCATCGGTACGTACACGATGTCGACGCTCGCCAATCGGCTCACCGGCGCTCGGATCGGCAGCGGTGCTCTTTGAGTCGCATCGCTGCGGGCTGTTGTGCGCGAGTGGCCGACCGGTGACTCGTCTCAGGACGTTGAACGGCCATGGAAACGGCCTGCGGGGAGGTCTCCGTCCGCGTCGGGGGCTCCTCGCCGCGCAAGCCTTGTCGCGTAGATCCAGTCGAGGCCGTCGTACCCGGTTTCGTCGAACTGCTCCGCTCGGGCCAGGCCGGCGCGTACCGCCACGTGTTGCGAGGCGATGTTGGCCGGCCGGACACGGGCGATCAGCGGGAGGTCGGGAACGTGGCGGGATGCCCACGCGGTGACTGCCGCCGCGGCCTCGCCGGCGAAGCCTTGGCCCCAGGCCGAGGTCGCGAAGCGGTAGAAGAGGTTGAGGACCTTCATGCCGTGGAGTTCCATGGGCTTGATCCCGCAGAATCCCAGTTGCCGGGCGGAGTCGTGGCGTCGGACGACCCAGTACCCGTATCCGCACCGCTGCCACTGGTCGTTCCAGCGGCTGTACAGCTCCTCGGCCTCGTCGGGCCGGGTGAGCGCGTCGGACGGGTTGTGCAGACAGGTTTCGGGGTCGTGGTGGATCGCGAAGATCGCCTCGATGTCGGCCTCGGTCGGACGCCGCAACGACAGTCGGGGAGTCCGCAGTTGTGCCTCTGCCGGGTTCGTCTCACTCATACGAAGATCGTAGAAGTGCGTCCGGCGGCCCTGGTGGAATTGATCGTTGCAAGGCGCTGATCGGGCCAGGGCGTTGATCGGGCCAGGGCGTGCGTGGCGAAGACGCGGTCGGGGACGCACTCGGTGCTCACCGGGCATCGAGGAACAGGCCGTCCCCGAAGGCTCGGCGTCGCCGACCAGTCGGCCGGACTACGAGGAGGGGCGGGATCCAGCCGTTGTGGGCAGGCTGGGCCGTGTCTCTCTTCCCTTCTCGGGAACCGCGTGCCGCAATGCCCCCATCAGCCCGTGACCCCACACGAAGGCGGATTCCCCCCATGAAGAACCCCGTCAAGCACACCGGCCTGTACGTCGTCGGAGCCCTCGCCGCGACCACCCTCGCCATGGCGCCGGCGGCTCACGCGGTGACGCCAGAGACGGCGACGTTGTCCTTCGACTGCGGCTCGTACGGCGCCGGCACGGCCACGCTCAAGGCCACCCAGGACGGCACCGCCGCGACCATCGAGGTCTCGACGGACGCCATCACCGCCCCCATCCCCATCGGCGCCGGCTCCGCCGAGTCCACGCTCACCCTGTCCAAGAACGGCACCGACACGGCGACGTTCACCGGAAACTCCAACCCGGCGATCCCGGCGGGCGGCGCGGTCTCGACCGGACCGCTCGACGGGACGGTCGCCGCGGGCGACAGCCTGGAGGCGAAGACCCTGAAGGTCGTCGTCTTCGGTGTCACCGCGCAGTGCACGGCGACCTCGCCGCAGAACCCGGGACCGTTCGTCTTCTGACGTCCCCTCCGCGAAGGCGTACGCGCCCGGTGCCGCCGTGCTCCCGTGAGAGCACGGCGGCACCCGGCGCCTGTGCCGTTCTCGCCCTGCTGCGCCTTCGCAGGGGCGTGCCCCCGCCGGGGGCCGGTGGCTATACCTCCGCGTACACGCGGGTCGCGAACTCCGCGATCTGCTGATCGCTCAGGTTCTTGGCGAGATTCGCCTCGGTGATCATGCCGACCAGGCGGTGACCGCCCTGCACGTCGATCACCGGAAGACGCTTGATGTGGTTGCTCTCCATGATCTCCAGGACCTGGGAGGCGTCCGCCTCCGAGTCGATCCAGTGCAGTTCGCCGCCCAGGGAACCCGCCTGCACCTCCGCCGGGTCCACGCCTTCCGCGCAACAGGTGATGACGATGTCGCGGTCGGTCACCAGGCCCGTGAGCCTGTTGTTGTCGCCGCAGATGGGCAGGGCTCCCACGCCCAGGTCACGCATCATCTTGGCCGCGTCGTGAAGCGACTGATGCGCACCCACGCACTGGGCACCGCTGGTCATGATGTCCTTGGCTCGCAGCTCTCCGGCCATGAGTCCTCCCCTCGGGGAATGTGGCTTTCGTCCGACGCCGGCACGAGTGCCCCGTTGTCGCCGTCCGAAAAGCCGGAGGCGGATCCGTCCCGGGAATGCGGTGGCGGACGGGGCCGTTGCGATGTTCATGACCTTCTCTGTTGACGTGACCGTGCGGGGCTACGAGCTCGACACGCAGGGCCACCTGAACCAGGCCGTCTACCTCCAGTACGCCGAGCACGCACGTTGGGAACTGCTGCGGGCCGCGGGTCTTCCCCAGGAGAAGCTGCTGGCCAGTGGCGTCGGCCCGGTCGCGCTCGAAGTGACGGTCAAGTACCTGCGTGAACTGCGCGGCGGCGAGGAGGTGCGGGTGACCTGCCAGTTCCTCTACGGGGACGGAAAGACCTTCAAGGTTGTGCAGCAGATCGTCAAGGAGGACGGCACGGTCGCCGCGGAGATCTCCGGCGTGGCCGGAATGCTCGACCTCACGAGCCGCAGGCTGATCAGCGACCCGCGCTCCCATCTGGCCGCCCTGGCCGACGATCCGGGCCTGCTCACCGGCTGACGCCCGGCTGCGCCTCCTCGTCGCCGCACCCGCCACCGGCCCGCGGGCGATCCGGTGGCGTCCGGAGAAATGCGTTGCGTCGCCGGGCAGGACGCTCCTAGCGTTACTGCCTTCCTGGGCGCGGCGGACGTGCCCCGTCCGCGGCTGCACATCAGTGGATCGGATATGTGGAACGAATGACTTCCGACGTGTACGCGCTCTGTTTCGATGCGAACGACCCGCTCGCTCTCGCCCGTTTCTGGGGCGGGCTCCTGGGCTGGGAGCAGGTCGACGATCCACACGACGGCATCGCCGTCCTGCCGAACGACGACACCGGGTTCCGGATCCGCTTCTCCTCCACACAGGAGCGGAAGACCCTCGCCAACCGGATGCACTTCGACATGACGAGCACGTCTCTCGAGGACCAGCAGAAGACCGTGGCGACGGCCCTCGAACTCGGCGGCCGGCACATCGACATCGGTCAACGCCCCGAGGAGGGGCATGTGGTGCTCGCCGACCCGGAGGGCAACGAGTTCTGCGTCATCGAGCCGGGCAACAACTTCCTCGCCGACTGCGGCTTCATCGGGGCGCTCGCGTGCGACGGTTCGCAGGAGGTCGGGTACTTCTGGAGCAAGGCGCTGGGCTGGCCGTTGGTCTGGGACCAGGACCAGGAGACCGCGATCCGCTCACCGCACGGCGGCCCCAAGGTGACATGGGGCGGACCGCCGGTGATGCCGAAGCCGGCGAAGAACCGGCTCCACTTCGACGTCGTTCCCGCGACCGGTGATCAGCAGGCGGAGATCGACCGGCTCCTCTCCCTGGGAGCGACCCGGATCGACATCGGCCAGGAGGACGCCGGCCGGGTGTGGCTGGCCGATCCAGACGGCAACGAGTTCTGTGTCCTGAACCCCCGCTAGCGGGGCGGCGCCGACGGCCGCCGGCCTCGGTTCGAGGACGGCGGTCTGCGGAGGACGGTCTGCGGAGGACGGTCTGCGGACGGTGGTCTGCGGACGGCGGGCGTGCCGGCCGGCGTCGTGGGGGGGCCGCGGCGGGGCGACGGCCGTGGGGCGGCGGTGTCAGCGGGGGAGTGCGAGGTCCGTGCAGCCGTGCTGCTTGGCCGAGCGGTCGGCGAACGCCGCGAGGGCGGCCCGGAGGAACTGTTCGGCGTCGTCGTGCGCGTACTCGGTGGCGGCGATGGTGAAGAGGGCACGGCCGCTGGTGCCCGGGCACTTGGCGGTGGCCCAGATGTAGTCCTCGTCGCCACCCGCCTTCCGGGTGGTCTCGGGATCCGGGTGCTGGGCCCGGGCCAAGGGGCCGAAGTGGGCGTTGACTTGGAACAGTTCCTCCGCCCGGGCCTCGGTCTCGCCCAGCACGCAGGTCTCCAGCACGGAGGAAGCCGCCGTCGGGGTCTCCTTGATCCAGTGGATGGTGTCCATGTCGTGCATCGGGATTCCCGCGCATGTGCCTTCGGCCTCGAAGCGGGACTTCTCCTCCGGCTGATCGGGGACGGCCGGGAGGGAGCCGCCGGGCTTCGCATCGCAGTCCCAGTGCCGGGCCGCGCGGGCCGCCGTGGCGGTCACGAGTGCGATGGTGCTCCGTCCCACCGCCGAGTCCCCGCGGTGGGACGAGTGCACGACGACGGAGGCGTCCTGACCGGCGCAGTCCAGCACGGCCGCGGCGTTCTCCCCGTTGGTGTAACCGCGCCAGCCGCCGCCCAGGGGCATCGGAAGGCCGGCCGTCCTGTCGGGGCGCAGTTCGTCGAACACGCCGCGGCGGCCGTCGTCGTCGCGGGCGGAGGCGGGGACGCGGGCGATGACGAGCATCGTGTCGCCGACCTGGCAGAACTCGTAGCCCTCCGGCCCGCCGCGGTGCCATTCGTTCGGCAGGCCCTCATCCGTGTCGTAGTCGGTGATCGCGGCCGACTCCTCGGGAGGGATCAGCCCCTGGCAGTACGTCGCCAGTCTGTCCTCGTAGCGCCAGCGCTTGCCTGTGTCGCTGAGCTGGTACCAGCCGTAGCCCGCGACGGCGACGAGGGCCAGCGGCAGTGCCACGTACAGCGCCAGGCGGCGTATGAGGGCCATTTGCTCCCGATCTCGCGGTTGGACGTCCCGCGGCACCGTATCGCGGCACCGTATCGCGGGGCGGTGGACCGTCAGGCGCGCGGGCGTGCCTCGACCAGGAGACGGGTGGAGTGGGCGACGAACGGGCCGTGGCGGTCGATGAAGCCGTGCAGGGACACGAGGCGGTCGCGGTAGGCGTCGACCGTGAAACCCGGGACGATCCAGATGACCTTGCGGAGGAAGTGGACGACCGCGGCGATGTCGTGGAACTCCATCCGCAGCGCTTCCTGGCGGAGGTCGACGACCTCCAGGCCGGCGGCCTCCGCGTCCGCGACGGTGGTCGTCGGGCTGCGGGAGGGGTCGACGGGCTGGGGGCCCATCAGGTAGTCGGTCAGTTCGCGGACAGAGCCGTCGCCGATCGCCTGGGAGAAGTACGTGCCGTCCGGGCGAAGGACCCGGCGGACCTCGTCCCAGCGGACCGTGACGGGGTGGCGGCTGACCACCAGGTCGAAGTGGCCGGACGGGAACGGCAGGTCGGCCGTGTCGCCGACGCCCACGACACTCGCGCCGAACTTCGCCAGGTTGCGGCGGGCGATCTCCAGGTTCGGCGGCCACGACTCCGTCGCCGCGAGCACCGGCGGGGCCGCCGGGATCGAGGCCAGGACCTCGCCGCCGCCGGTCTGGATGTCGAGCGCGGCCTCGGCCTCGGCCATGCGGTCGGCGAGGAGCCTCGCGTAGCCCCAGGAGGGGCGCTGCTCGGTGGCGCGGCCGTCGAACCAGGAGAAGTCCCAGCCCTCGGTGGGGGCGGCTTCGCCCTCCGCGAGGAGTTCGTCGAAAGGGGGCATCGGCCGATGGTCGCAGCCAAGGGTGCGCTGCCGCATGCGGTTTACGGCGGTACGGCACCCGTGAACGCCGTCCCATGACGGCCACCGAACCGCCCATGGGTGGCCGGATGAACCCTGCGGCAACAACACGGTGTGTGACTGAGCGGTAACACAAATGTGATGAGTGTCACCGGATGTAGTACGAAACCGCTTTCAATGGGGATCTCTGCACGTCAATGGCCATGTCCGGCGGAAGTTGATCGGAAGTGGGGTGAAAGTGGCGGTGGGTGACAGGACATAGCTTGAGCGGCGTCCCAATCCTTATGAGGAACAAAGGAGTTCGACTCATGTCCCGCAACCTGCTCACCGGTCTGACCCTCGCCGCCGCCATCGGCCTGACCCCGCTCATGGCCGCTCCCGCGCAGGCCGCCGGTGGCGTCCAGCCCTCCTACGTCGACCTCTCCCTCTCCGTCCAGAGCTCCACCGCGGACGGCCAGTTGCTGCCTGCCGAGTACGGCGACCTCAGCTGCAGAGAGGGCGACGACCACAACGCGCCCCTCGAGGCATGCGCCGAACTCGCCGCGGTGAACGGCGACGCCGGAGACCTGAACGTGAACCCCGACCGCGCGTGCCCCCTCTACTACGCCCCCGTCACCGTGACGCTGAAGGGCTGGTGGGGTTCGGAGTACAAGTCCTTCACGAAGACCTACGGCAACTCCTGCGAGCTGGCCAACACCACGGGCCCGGTCTTCAGCATCTGACGGCCCTCGGCCCGGATATGAGCGCACCGCCCGGCGACCACGGTCGCCGGGCGGTGCGTCGTTGCGGAGGGCCTCGGCCGCGTCCGTCGCGGTGACGGCGCTCCTGACGGACTGCGGCCGGGCCGGCTCACCCGTACTTCACCGCTGTCGCGGTGCTCGCGCCGCCGCGACCGGGTCGTGCGGGCCGGAACGGGAGCGCGCGGGCCGGGTCAGCCGCGGGCGAGGCACAGGGACGCCGTCAGGACGTCCTTCTCGTCGGGCACGCTCGCGGAAACGGTCTTGTCCACCGACGTGCCGGGCAGTCCGCTCGTGGTCACGGAGCCCTGGAAGCGGGCGTCCAGGGTGCCGCCCTCGGTGCCGACACCCGCGCGTACGACCACACCTGACGAACCGTCCGGGCAGGCGAGCGTCTCGACGACCGGGGTGACGTTCGGGGTGGAGACCGCGACGGAGAGGGTGCCGGTGACCGTGCTGGGGCCGGTGCCGACGGTGACACACGTGTTCACCGCGCCGGAGGCGCACAGTTCCGCGACCTCGGTGCCGGGGACGACGAGGGTGACGGTCTGCGAGACGGACCTGTCGGCCGTGGTCGCGGCTCCCGCGCCGGTGGCTGCGGCGAGGCTGCCCGCGAGTGCGAGGCATGCGGCGACGGCGGCGATTCGGGGCATGTTCGACATCGTTGATTCCTTGTCCGAGAGGATGGTGAACGACTCCTGAACATCACGTATCGCGACATGATCATCGCACTGCGTGACGCATGCAGTCTGGAGTGGTCACGCCACTCAGGGCAACAACAAGCTTTCGGTCGTGTCCTGAAGCGGCCATTGGGGCCCTCGGGGGTGGCAGCTTCCTGGCGGAGTGCGGCTGTGCGTCGCTTCATCAGGGCAACTGCCGGGCTCCCACGCCTGTGTCGGGGGCCGGTGCGGCGAGGATCAGGCCGCGACGCCGTACGTCCCGCCGAGTCCCCACGCCTGGTGCATCGCTGTCGCGAAGGCGCCGGCGAGCTTGATCTCGCCCGTGGGGCCGGGGTGGGTGCCGTCATAGGTGTCGGTGTGAATGTCGTACGAGTCCGGCCGGGAGGCCAGCAGGATGGGGGACGCGGGCGTGTCCAGATCCGCGACCGCCTTCCCGAGCAGCACGTTGAAGCGGTCGCACTCGGCGGCGAAGGGCAGGTCGGACTCGGCGCGGACGTTCGGGATGACGGGCAGCAGCACCATGCGTACGCGGGGGTTGGCGGCGCGCGCCTCGGTGATGAACGCGCGGGCGTTCGCCGCGGTCTGCTCGCTGTTCGTGTAGAAGCCGAGGTCTATGAGGCCGAGTGAGACCAGCAGGACGTCGGCACGCTCCGCGGCGACCGTCTCGCGGATCACGGGCGCCATGTGCAGCCAGCCCTCGCCCCAGCCGGCCAGATGGCGGCGGGCGTCGGCGGGGAAGGCCGGGTCGGCGTAGGCATGCGACACCGGGGCGTTCGCCTCGATGTCGTACAGCTCGCGGCGCGGGCCGACGATCTCGAAGGGCCGGCCCGTGGCGGACAGGTGCTGCCACATCCGGTAGCGCCAGCTGTGGTCACCGGCACTTCCGATGGTCATGGAATCGCCGACGAACAGAAAGCGCATGGGCGCAATCATCGCCGAACCCGCCGGTAACACGTCACCTGTCGGCGATGTGAGGCTGAACACTGCCCGTGAGTGCCGTGACCAGCCGTCCGATCCGCTCGCGCGGGTCGGGGTCGGCGGACGACCAGGTCGTCATCAGCAGGTGGTGGACCGTGCCGACGAGCGCGAGGGCGACGGCCTCCGTGTCGAGGCCGGCGGCGACGCGGCCGGCGCGCTGCTCGGCGTCCAGGTACTCGGCGAACGATTCCTGGATGGTGGTGAATCCGGGTGCTCCGGCCGCCATCGCGTCCCGGAAGCGGAGTGCGGCGCCGGGTCGGCTCAGGGCCAGGCCGGAGAGTGTCGGGCCGGTGGACGTGAGGAGGGTGCCGGTCACCTCGACGAGGTTCGCCACGACCGTGTCGCGCCCCGCCCGCCCCGGGAGTCGCGCCGCCAGCGCGGCCGTACGCGCGAAGCGGTCCAGGACCAGTTCCGCCACGAACTGGTCCAGTCCGCCGGGGAAATGGGCGTGCAGCAGGCCCTTCGAGCAGTCCGCCTCCTCGGTGACGGCCCGGCTGGTGAGCGAGCCGGGGCCGCCTTCCGCCACGACTCGTTCGGCTGCCGCGAAGAGGCGCTCACGGACGTCTGGGACGGCTACTCCACGGGGTGACATTCAGGGCCTTTCCGGGTGTTCCGCTGTGTCGCGATGGACAGTATGGGCAAGCGCCCATACTGTTTGGGCGTACGCCCATTCTAGCCGGGTCCCAGAGAGGCAACCGTCATGGCACACATCGTGAACACCGAGCAGGAGCAGGCGTGGAACGGTTACGAGGGCACCCACTGGGCCCGTAACCAGGACCGCTGGGACGCGGTCAACGAGGGCTTCGACAAAATGCTCCTCGACGCCGCCGCCATCGGCCGCGAGGACGCCGTCCTCGACATCGGCTGCGGCGCCGGCGCCATCACCAGGCTCGCCGCCCGGCGGGCCGTTGACGGACGCGCCACCGGGGTCGACCTGTCCCGCCCGATGCTGGAACGGGCCCGGGCCTCCGCGC
Organism: Streptomyces sp. NPDC003023; assembly: GCF_042888225.1. Classification (NCBI taxonomy): domain Bacteria; kingdom Bacillati; phylum Actinomycetota; class Actinomycetes; order Kitasatosporales; family Streptomycetaceae; genus Streptomyces; species Streptomyces sp. NPDC003023. The sequence goes on along the minus strand of NZ_JBIAPL010000005.1, from coordinate 271,957 downwards.
ACGCCGCGCACCTCGGCAACGTGACGTTCGAACACGGCGACGCCCAGGTCCACCCGCTCGAGGGGCGCGGCTTCGACGTGGCCGTCAGCCGATTCGGAGTGATGTTCTTCGCCGATCCGGTGGCCGCGTTCACCAACATCCGCGGCGGGCTCCGCGCCCGCGGCCGCGCGGCGTTCGTCGTCGCCTCCGACGGTGACGGTTACGGGAACGAGTGGATCCAGGCGCTGGTGGGCCTGCGCGGCCTGCTCCCCATGGGCGGCTTCGGCGTGACCGGCGGCCCCGGCATGTTCTCGCTGGCCGATCCCGGGCGGCTGCGCGAGGTGCTGACGGCGGCGGGGTTCACCGGCATCGGCATCGAGCACGTCGAGGCGCAGGGCAGGTGGGGGCGCGACGCGGAGGACGCCACCGGGTTCCTCATGGGCTCCGGACCCGGCCGCCATCTGCTGGCGCAGGTGGACGAGGCGACCGGTGCGCGGGCCCGGAGCGAGCTCGCGGACATCCTGCGCCCGTACGAGAAGGACGGCGCGGTCCGGCTCCGCAGCACGGCGTGGCTGGTCACCGCCGAACACCGGTAGGCGAGGTGGCAGGCTTGGGGCATGCGTTCGCTTCCGTACGTCACCGGCCTCGTGGCCGCCCTGGTGCTGACCGCCGCCGTGCCCGCCGCCGTTGCCGTTGCCGCTGACGGTTCCGAGGTTTCCGAGGTGTCCGAGGTCTCCAAGGTCACCCAGGGCTCCGACGGCTCCGACGGCTCCGACGGGTTCACCATCGAGGACCCGCGGATCACCGAGTCCAGCGGGCTCGCCGCGAGCCGGGCGCACCCGGGGATCTACTGGACGCACAACGACCAGGACAAGCCGAGGATCTTCGGCGTCGACTCGAGGACCGGCAGGACGGTCGCCACCATCACGCTGCGCGGAGTCGGCACCCCGCGGGACATGGAGGCGATATCCGTGGGACCGGACGGCGCCGTCTACGTAGGCGACATCGGCGACAACCTCGACGGCAGCTGGGACCACGTCTGGATCTACCGCTTCCCGGAGCCGGAGAAGTTGCGCGACCAGACCGTGACCGCCACCCAGTTCGACGTGAAGTACGCCGACGGAGCACGCAACGCAGAGGCGCTGATGGTCCACCCGAAGACCGGCCGGGTCTACATCGCCTCGAAGAACGAGGACGGCGGCGGCCTCTACGAAGGACCGGCCACGCTCAGGACGGGGCAGGTCAACGTCTTCCGGCGGATCGGTGAGGTGCCGTGGGTGACCGACGGCGCCTTCTCGCCGGACGGGAGGGAACTGGTCCTCCGCTCGTACTTCAGTGCCCGCGGCTACGAGTGGAAGGACGGCCGTCTCGGCGCCGACCACCGGGTGCGCGGACCGATCCAGGGGCAGTCGGAGTCGGTGACGTACACGCCCGACGGCAGGACGCTGCTGTTCGGCTCCGAGGGAGAGCGCAGCCCTGTCGAGCCGGTGGCCGTCGAGAGCGACGACGCCGGCTCCGGCGCGGCGGAGGACAGCGCGAAGCCGGGAGGTCCGGGCGGCGGAGCGGCCGGCGGTGACGAAGGCAAGGGCGGCGTCACCATGTACGGGGTGCTCGTCCTCGCCGGCGCGGGTGCGCTCGTTCTGGCGCTGAGGCGCCGGCGCGGCTAGGGGCCTCTCGCTCGGGCCCGGCCGGGGCTCGCCTCCCCTGCGCCGTTTCTCACCCGCTCAATGGCCGACAGGGTCCGGCGGTGTCCTGCTGGGCCATGGCCCGACGTGTGCTTCCGGCCATCCACTTCGCCGCGCCGTCGGAGCCCGGCGAACGGACTCAACCCTGCCGCGAGGCGCGTTCCTCGACGAGGGCCTCGAAGCCGGCGACCAGACGGTCGACCCCGAAGGCGAAGTGGTCGAAGTCCGAGCCGAAGGCGTCCTCCGAGAGGGTGGCGAGCCGCGGGTAGCGACCCGAGAGCATCGCCCGTTCCAGGAAGGGCTCCTGGCTCTTCCAGAAGTCCGCCTCGCTCTGGCCGGTCTGCTGAGCGGCCTCCGCCGCCTCCACTTCCATGCGCACGATGCCGGAGACGAAGCTCTGCACGGAGATGATCACGGAGATCAGCTCGGGGTCGCTGAGGTTCATGCCCTCCAGCGCCATGAGTGACGTCTCCAGGCCCTGCACGGCGCTGGGGCCGAGGACCGTGCGGGAGCGGTTGACCTTCAGCAACCACGGGTGCGCGCGATGCAGTTCGAGGTAGGCGCGGGCCATGGCCCGTACGGCGTCCTGCCAGGTGTGGGACTCGGCTGCGTGCGCCTGGCTCTCCAGCGGCTCGCCCGTGACCCGGTCGAGCATCAGGTCGAGGAGCTCGCCCTTGCCGGGGACGTACCGGTAGAGGGACATGGTGCCCGTGCCGAGCTCGGTGGAGAGGCGGCGCATCGAGACGGCGGCCATGCCCTCCGCGTCGGCGATCTCGACGGCGGCGGTGACGATCCGGTCGAGGGTGAGCCCCGGCTTCGGTCCGCGTGCGGGGCGCTCGCCGGTGCCCCAGAGCAGTTCGAGGCTGCGGGCGATGTCGCCGCTGCCGGTCGTCTCCGTCGTCGTCATGGGCCCAGCGTAATCTCCCGGGCAAAAACTGAGTACGGTGTACCCTTTACGGAGTACGCTGTACTCAGTTACTTCTGGAGGGGAACATGGACGCATACGCCGTGTCGGCGGAAGGACTTGAGAAGCGCTACGGGGACAAGCGGGCCCTCGACGGCTTCGACCTCGCTGTACGCAGGGGCACCGTGCACGGCCTGCTCGGGCCGAACGGCGCCGGGAAGACCACCGCCGTACGGGTCCTCGCGACGCTGCTGCGCTTCGACGGCGGCCGGGCCCGGGTGGCCGGTGTCGACGTGGCCCGCGACCCGCGCCGGGTACGCCGCCGCATCGGCCTCACCGGCCAGTACGCGGCGGTCGACGAGGTGCTGACGGGGCGGCAGAACCTGGAGATGTTCGGCCGGCTCTTCCACCTCGGCGGCAGGCGCGCGGCGCGCAGGGCCACCGAGCTGCTCGAGCAGTTCGATCTCACCGAGGCGGGCGACAAGGGTGCCGGCAAGTACAGCGGCGGCATGCGCCGCAGGCTCGACCTCGCCGCGTCGATGATCCTCGCGCCCGACGTGCTGTTCCTGGACGAGCCGACGACCGGCCTCGACCCGCGCTCGCGCGGTGAGGTGTGGGAGGCGGTGCGCCGGCTCGTCGCCGGCGGCACGACCGTCCTGCTCACCACCCAGTACCTGGAGGAGGCCGACCGGCTCGCCTCCCGCATCACCGTCATCGACCAGGGCCGCGCCATTGCCGACGACACCCCGGACGGGCTCAAGAACCGGGTCGGCGGCGACCGCATCGAGGTGGTGGCCCGTGACGCGGCCGACCTGCCGGCGATCGCCAAGACCGTGGCCCGCCTCTCGGACACCGACCCGACGACGGACGAGCTCGAACGGCGCGTCCACGCGCCGGTGACCGACCGCGTCGCCGCCCTGACCGACGTGGCTCGCACCCTTCAGGACGAACGGATCCCGGTGGAGGACATCGGTCTGCGCAGGCCGAGCCTGGACGACGTGTTCCTGCGCCTGACCGGACACGGCACGGAGACGAAGGAGGAAGCCGCAGCATGAGCACGACAGACCTGGCGGACCTGGAGCCCGACGGCAGGCACGGGCCCGCCTACTGGGCCATCGCAGACTGCTGGAACGTGGTCCGCCGGGGACTCACCCACTACCAGCGCCAGCCGGTCCTCATCGCCTGGCAGCTCGGCTTCCCGATCATCTCCGTACTGCTCTACGGATATGTCTTCGGCGGCGCGATGAAATCGCCCGACGGCGGCAGTGTGCGTGACTTCCTGATGCCCGGCATGTTCGCGATGACCATGGCCTTCGGGTTCATGAACACGGCGATGGCCGTCGTCACCGACGCGACCAAGGGCGTCATCGACCGCTTCCGCTCGATGCCGATGGCCCCGTCCGCGGTGGTCACCGGCCGCGGCGCGAACGACCTGATCGTCGCCTGTGCCGAACTGACGATCCTGGCCGCGACGGCCCTCGCCATGGGCTGGCGCGCGGACACGGGCCTCGCCGCGTCCCTGGGCGCGTTCGGACTGCTGCTGCTCCTGCGGTTCTGCCTGATCTGGGTCGGCATCCTGCTCGGCCTGCTCGTTCCCAGCGCGGAGGCGGCGGGTGGCCTCTACGCGGTCGCCTTCCCGCTCACCATGATCTCCAGCGTGTTCGTGCCGCCGTCGACGATGCCGGACTGGCTGGGCACGATCGCCGCCTGGAACCCGATCTCCTCGACCGCCGCGGCGGCCCGCGAACTCTTCGGCAACCCGGTGGCGAGCGACGGGAGCTGGATCCAGGAGAACTCGCTGCTGATGGCGGTGGTGTGGCCGGTCGTCGTGACGGCGGTGTTCGCGCCGCTCGCCGTGCGACGCTTCCAGCGGCTCAGCCGCTGAGGTCCTGCGAGCGGCGGGGCGCCGTCGCGGGACGACGACCCCTTCCATCACCGGAAGGCGGATCGTCACACCGTCGAGCGGTCGCGCCGCCCCCGCGCCGACCGCGGCGCACATGTCGACCCCGCGCACCATCGGGTCGAGACTGGAATGAGGCCGGCAGGCCGCCTTTCCGACCGGTCCCGGCCGTGGAGGCAGTCATGACGGCGACCACGCGCGAGGAGACCCCCGTCGTACTCGAGGGCGGCGGTGTCGAGCTGAGGACGAAGGAGGCCGGCGGCGGCCTGTCCGTCGCCTTCATCCACCTGCCCAAGGGCACGGACATGGGGCCCGCGGTCAAGGGCCTGCCCGGGGACCTGTGCCAGTGTCCCCACTGGGGATTCCTGATGAGCGGCCGGATCAGGATGAGGACCGCTTCCGGCGAGGAGACGTACGAGGCGGGCCAGGCGTACTACTGGGCGCCCGGCCACGCTCCGGAGGCTCTGGAGGACGTCGATGTGGTGGAGTTCTCGCCGACGGCGGAGTTCACCGAGGTGATCGACCACATCAAGGCGCAGTCGGGGTGAGAGCCGGCGGACACGTCACAGGGCCCGGCGGACACCGCCGGGCCCTGTGACTACGCTGCTGGTGCCGTGACCGGCAATGTTTGCCCGTGAAGGTGCGTGCTGGACCCCGTGAAGTTGCGTGCTGGGCGACGCGACAGGGCAAAGCCTGCCGGGAGGGGCACTAGAGCTTTTCGATCACGTAGTCGATGCACGCCGTCAGCGCCTCGACGTCCGCCGGGTCGATCGCCGGGAACATCGCCACGCGCAGCTGGTTGCGGCCCAGCTTGCGGTACGGCTCGGTGTCGACGACGCCGTTCGCGCGCAGCGCCTTGGCGACCGCGGCCGCGTCGATCTCGTCGGCGAAGTCGATCGTGCCGATGACCTGCGAGCGCTTCGCCGGGTCGACGACGAACGGGGTCGCGTACTTGGACGCCTCCGCCCAGCCGTACAGGGTGCGCGACGAGGTCGCGGTGCGGCTCACGGACCAGTCGAGGCCGCCCTGGCCGTTGATCCACTTCAGCTGCTCGTTCAGCAGGAAGAGGGTGGAGAGGGCCGGGGTGTTGTACGTCTGGTTCTTCAGCGAGTTGTCGATCGCCGTCGGGAGCGAGAAGAACTCGGGGACGTGCCGGCCGGAGCCGTGCACGCGGGCCGCGCGCTCCAGGGCGGCGGGGGAGAACACGCCGATCCACAGGCCGCCTTCGGAGGCGAAGGACTTCTGCGGCGCGAAGTAGTAGACGTCCGTCTGAGCGATGTCGACCGGCAGGCCGCCCGCGCCGGAGGTCGCGTCCACCAGGACCAGCGCACCGTCGTCCGCACCGTCGACCCGCTGGATCGGGGCGGCGACACCGGTGGAGGTCTCGTTGTGGGTGAAGGCGTAGACGTCGACGCCGGCCTCCGCCCGCGGCTCCGGGTGGGTGCCCGGGTCCGAGGAGATGACGGTGGGCTCCTCCAGCCACGGCGCCAGCTTGGCGGCCTTGGCGAACTTGGAGGAGAACTCGCCGAACGACAGGTGCTGGGACCTGTTCTCGATCAGGCCGTGGGTCGCGACGTCCCAGAAGGCGGTGGAGCCGCCGTTGCCGAGGATCACCTCGTATCCCTCGGGGAGGGAGAACAGCTCGCGCACGCCGTCGCGGACCTCGCCGACCAGGTTCTTGACCGGGGCCTGGCGGTGGGAGGTGCCGAGGAGAGAGGTGCCGGTGGCGGCCAGGGCGTCCAGCGCCTCCGTACGCACCTTGGAGGGGCCCGCGCCGAAACGGCCGTCGGCGGGCTTGATGTCAGCGGGAATCTGGATATCAGCCACGTTCCGGAGCGTATACCGGTCCGGCGGCCGGGCGGGCGCACGGTCCGGCGGCTGAGACGGCGCCGCCGGACCCCGACCCGCGGGTCACGCGGGGCGGCCGGGACCCGGCGCGTGCAGGTGCTCCACCAGGGCGATCAGCACGAACTTGCTTGACGAATGGTCCCTGGCGTCGAACTCGACGAGCGGCACACCCTGCGCGAGGGCGAGCATCTCGCGGATCTCGTCCTCCGAACGGAAGGGGCCGCCGAAGTCGTTGACGGCGACGATGAAAGGCGTGCCCTGGTGCCTCAGTCGCTCGATCGCGTACCGGGCGTCGCCGACGGCGCGCGTGTCGATGAGGACGACCGCCGCGTCGGTGCCGCGGAGGAGACGGTCCCAGAGGAAGCGGAAACGTTCCTGTCCGGGCGTACCGAACAGATACAGCACCCGTTGGTCGTCGATCGTGATGCGGCCGAAGTCGAGGGCGACCGTGGTCGCCGTCTTGGCCGGCACCCGCGCGGCGGCGTCCGCCAGACAGCCGTCCGGGCTGATCGTCTCCTCGGTGTGCAGCGGACGTATCTCGCTGACGGAACGCACCATCGTGGAGCGGCCCGCGCCGAAGCCGCCCACGACGGCGATCTTGAGCGCGCCGGCAGGGGCCGCGGTGCCCGTGCTCGCACTGCCGGGGGTCGCCCGGGTGGTCGCGCGGGTCATCGTTTCTCGGAGGTGCCGGTCATCGAGTGGTGCCTTCCGGGGTGACGGGGGGCGCAACTGGAGCCGCTGCTTCCTGACGAAGTCGTCGACACTATAGGAGGGTTGACGATCAGTTGGGGATGGGCGTGCCGCTTCCTGCTCGGCCGCGGGCGCACAACGTGTGCAAGTGACACGTTTCCTGCCGGTCCTGCCACCGGCGCAGCCGTCATCCTGGAACACATGGTTGAACACACCAGGGGTACGAGCGAACTGGCCCGCGCGCTCAAGGCCGCCGTCGGCGGTGAAGTGGACTTCTCCGCCGCCGCCCGGGCGCTGACGACCATGGACGCCTCCAACTACCGGCGCGTCCCGGTCGGCGTCGTCGCCCCCCGCGACGCCGACGACGTGGCCGCCGCCCTCGAGGTCTGCGCGCGGCACGGCGTACCGGTCGTACCGCGCGGCGGCGGCACCTCCATCGCCGGACAGGCCACCGGCACCGGTGTGGTCCTGGACCTCACCCGCCACATGAACAGGATCCTCGACGTCGACGCGGCCGCGCGGACCGCGCGCGTGCAGCCCGGTGTCGTACTGGACCGGCTCCAGCGGGCCGTACGGGGGCACGGACTGGTCTTCGGCCCCGACCCCTCGACACACAGCCGCTGCACACTGGGCGGGATGATCGGCAACAACTCGTGCGGCGCCCACTCGGTCGCCTGGGGGACGACGGCCGACAACGTCCGCGACCTGTCGGTCGTCACCTACACGGGCGCCCGTCACCACCTCGCCCGCGGGCTTCGGCCCGGCAGCGCCCCGCCCGGCCTCGGCGACCTCGTCGAACGCAACCTCGCCCTGCTGCGCACCGGCTTCCCGGAGGGCCTGCCGCGCCGGATCTCCGGATACGCGCTCGACGCCCTGCTGCCCGAGAAGGGCGCCGACCTCGCCCGCGCGTTCTGCGGCAGCGAGGGCACCCTGGCCGTCCTGACGGAGGCGACCGTACGGCTCGTGGACGCACCGCCCGCCCGGGCCCTCGCCGTCCTCGGCTACCCCGACGAGAGCGCCGCCGCCGAAGCCGCCGCCGGCCTGCTGCCCCTCGGTCCGCTGACCGTCGAGGGCATGGCGGAGGATCTGGTGCCCGCGGGCCACGGTCTGCCGCGGGGCGGGGCGTGGCTGTTCGTCGAGACCGGCGGGGCCACCGCCGCGGAGGCGAGGGACGGCGCCGAGCGGATCCTGCGGGCGGCCGACGCCCTGGACGGCACGGTCGTCGACGACCCGTCGGCCGTGCGGGCCCTGTGGCGAGTACGCGAGGACGCGTCGGGCACCGCGACCCGGATGCCGGACGGCGGCGAGGCATGGCCCGGCTGGGAGGACTGCGCGGTGCCGCCCGCCCGTCTCGGCGCGTACCTGCGCGACTTCCGTTCCCTGCTCGCCGACCACGGCCTGCACGGCACCCCCTACGGTCACTTCGGCGACGGATGCATCCATGTCCGCATCGACTTCGACCTGCTGACCGGTCCGGGCGTCCGCCGCTTCCGCACCTTCTCGGAACAGGTCGCCTCACTCGTCGTCGCCCACGGCGGCTCGCTGTCCGGTGAACACGGCGACGGACAGGCCCGCGCCGAGCTGCTGCCCAGGATGTACGGGGAGGAAATGGTCGGCCTCTTCGGCCGGTTCAAGGACCTGTGGGACCCCGAGGGCGGCATGAATCCCGGCATGCTGGTGCGTCCGGACCCGCTGGACGCGAACCTCCGCTTCGCCGTCCTCCCACGTCGTCCCGTCGACGTCGTCTACGGCTACCCCCACGACGGCGGAGACTTCGCCGGAGCGGTGCGCCGCTGCGTCGGCGTCGCCAAGTGCCGTACGGAACACGCCTCGGCGGGCGGCGGCGTGATGTGCCCCTCGTACCGGGCGACCGGCGAGGAGGCGCACTCCACCCGCGGCCGCGCCCGGCTGCTGCACGAGATGCTCGCCGGCGAGGTCGTCACCGACGGCTGGCGCTCCACCGAGGTCCGTGACGCGCTCGACCTGTGCCTCTCCTGCAAGGGCTGCCGCAGCGACTGCCCGGTCGGCGTCGACATGGCCACGTACAAGGCGGAGTTCCTGCACCACCACTACGCGGGACGCCGCCGCCCCCCGGCCCACTACGCGATGGGCCGCCTCCCCAAGTGGCTGCGCGCCGCCGCCCCGTTCGCGTCCGCCGTCAACGCCGCGGGCCGTCTGCGGCCACTGGCCGCACTCGTCAAGCGACTCGGCGGCATCGCTCCGGAACGGGAACTGCCGCGCCTGGCACCGCGGACGTTCCGCCGCTGGCTCCGCGACCACATGGGCGGACGGGCCGAGGTGCTGGAGAAGGACCGTACGGCCGTGCTGTGGCCGGACACCTTCACCGACCACCTCTCGCCGTCCGTGGGGAGGGCGGCGGTGAACGTCATGGAGGCGGCGGGCATCGAGATCGTGCTGCCGCCCGGCCGGGTCTGCTGCGGGCTCACCTATGTGTCCACGGGGCAGCTCGACCTGGCCCGCAAGGTCATGCGGCACACGCTCGACGTCGTCGAGCCGCTGCTCGAACTCGACGTGCCCGTCGTCGTGCTGGAGCCGAGCTGCGCGGCGGCCCTTCGGACCGACCTGCCCGAGCTGCTGGGCGACGACCCCCGGTCGGGCCGGCTGGCGGCGTCCGTGCGGACGTTCGCGCAGGGACTGGAGGAGTGCGCGCCCGACTGGACGCCGCCGCGCATCGGGCGCCCGGTCGCCGGTCAGACGCACTGCCACCAGCACGCCGTCCTCGGTGACGCCGCCGAACGGCGGCTGCGTGAACGGGCCGGGCTGGACGGCGAACTGAGTGGAGGCTGCTGCGGGCTCGCGGGCAACTTCGGCTTCGAGCGGGGCCACTACGAGGTGTCGGTGGCGTGCGCGGAGGACCAACTGCTGCCCGCCGTGCGGGCGGCCGCGCCCGGCGCCGAGCTGCTGGCGGACGGCTTCTCCTGCCGCACCCAGCTCGACCAGCTGGCGGGCCGCAGGGCCAGGCACCTGGCGGAGGTGCTGGCGGAAGGGCTCGGTGACGGGCGGGGGAGCGGGCCTGCGGAGGGGGGCGGTGACGGGCGGCGCAATGGGCCTGCGGAGGGGGCCGGTTACGGGCGGGGGAGCGGGCCTGCGGACGAGGGCGGTGACGGGCGGAGGAACGGGCCTGCGGAGGGGGCCGGGAAGGGGCCGGCGGGCGGGTCCGGGGCCGGGTCCGGGCGGGCCGCGTTCCCAGGGGAGGACCTGCGCGCCGAGTGACGTCCGGCATCCGGCAGGATGGGCGTCCGACCAGGCAAGAGAGGGCGGATGCCATGCGCAGGAGCGTCGGGCGGGCCGACATCGTGAGTCTGCTGGCGCGGGCCGCGGCGGTTCTGCTCGTGTCCGCACTGGTGGCGCATCTGCTGGTGGCGGCGATCGCGGTCGACCCGGTCGACCCCGTGGAGGCGGCGGCCGACAAAGGGGTGGGCTCGTTCGTCGTGTCCCTGCTGAGGGGCGTGTCGGCCGGTGCGCTCGGCGCGGCCGGATGCGTCGTGGCGGCCCTGCTGGTGATCCTCGCCGTACGGGGCGTCCGCCGTCTCCTCGGGCTTGTGCGCGGCGGCCGGTGGGCCCGGCCGGGGAGGGCCGTCCGGTGCCTCAGGCGAGCTGAGCCGCGGGCATCTCGACGACGTGCGGCGGATCCTGGGTGAAGTCGCTGTACCGCACCCACCCCACCCGCACCCGCACATGTGTGATGCCGGGCCAGGAGAGCCGGTCGCGGCCCTCCGGGTACACCCGGAAGTAGCAGTCCCGCAGGCGTTCCAGCTCCGCTCCGGCGGGGAAGTCGGCGGTGCCCTCGAGCTGTGCGGTGATCGCGTGCTCCCAGCCGACGACGAGGGCGATGCGCGGATCGGCCCGCAGGTTGAGGCACTTGCGGGTCGTGCCGACGGTGTCGAACACGATCTCCAGATCGTCGGTGACGGCGTACCCGACGACCGCGGCCTGCGGCGATCCGTCCGGTGCCACGGTGGCCTGGACGGCGAGCCTGTACCTGCGGAGGAACCACACCAGCTCGTCACGCTTCATACGCCCTGCCTATCACGGGCACGCCGGGGCGGCTCGGCGCCGATGCCCCAAGGGACCGGGCACCGGCGTGCGTGTCAGCCCGTGCGCGCCAAGGCCCGTGCCAGGGCGACGAGTTGACCGACCGCCGGATGCGGGGAGGCGCTGCGCCAGGCGAGGAAGACGGGCGCGCGCGGGGCGTCGGACAGCGGGCGGTACGTGACACCGCGGTGCGCGTGCATCTGCGCGGTGGAGGCGACCGAGGCGCCCACCCCCCGGCCCGCGGCGATCGCGGTGAGCCAGTCGTCCGTGTTCGCCACCGTGATCGTCGCCGCGGGCCGGATCTCCTCGGGCCACAGCTCCGGCGTGGTCAGGCCGGAGACCGAGTTCAGGACGACCGGACCCGCCGTGAGGTCCGCCAGGGTCAGCGAGTCGCGCGCCGCGAGCGGGCCGTCCGACGGCACGGCCGCCACCCGCGCCTCCGTGAACAGCAGCTCGGTCGCGAGGCCGGGTGTGTCCACGAGGCCGCGCAGCACGGCGGCGTCGACCTCGCCGCGGGCGAGCCCCGCCGTACGGTCGTCGATCCTCAGCAGCTCGAGCGGCGTGTCCGGGTGCTCCCGCTGCCAGCGCCGCAGCAGCGGGGTGGTGTACGGGCCGAGGGCCGACCAGGCGTGTCCGAGCCGCAGGGGCCGGTGGCGCAGTCGTCCGGCGTCGAGGGCCTCGTCGAAGGCGGTGACCGCGGCGGCGGCCCTGTCGCGGAAGGCCCGGCCCTCCGCGGTGAGCTCGACGTGGTGGGTGGAGCGGTCGACAAGCCGGACGGCGAGGTGCTGTTCGAGGGCGGCGAGCGAGCGGGAGACGCTGGGCTGGGTGAGGCCCAGCAGAGCCGCCGCCCTGGTGACGCTCGACTCCTGTGCGACGGCGAGGAAGCAGCGGAGGTGGCGCAGCTCGATGCTCATACGCGTGGAGCATAACCGCAGCGAGATATGTATTTCACGCATGACGCCCGGGTCCGTAGCGTGGTGAGGGACTTGGACGGGCGAGGGCACAGGGAGGCCGGGGTGAAGGACGCGCAGTCCGCTGGTGCGGACGCCGGGGCGCAGACGGGCGGCGCGACGGTCGCGCTGCCGGAGGCGGCGGGCGCGGCGGCGCAGGCGGCCGGTGGCGCGGGCAGTCCTCCGCCTCCCTCCGGTGTCCGGCGTTCCCTCGGGCCGGTGGCGCTCGTCGTCGCGGGCGGCCTGTCGGTGCAGTTCGGCGCCGCTGTCGCCGTCATGCTGATGCCGCGGGCGGGCGCGCTGGGCGTCGTCACGCTGCGGCTGGTGCTCGCGGCCCTCGTGCTGTTCGTGGTCTGCCGGCCACGGCTGCGCGGGCACTCCCGCGCGGACTGGGGCACCGTGATCACGTTCGGTGCCGCCATGGGCGGGATGAACATGCTCTTCTACCAGGCCGTGGACCGTATCCCGCTCGGCACGGCGGTCACGCTGGAGGTGCTCGGTCCGCTCGCGCTGTCGGTGATCGCGTCCAGGCGGCTGGTGAATCTGCTGTGGGCGGGGCTCGCGCTCGGCGGTGTGGCCCTGCTCGGCGGCGGCGGCTTCGACCGGCTCGACCCGGTCGGCGCGGCCTACGCCCTGGCCGCGGGCGGTATGTGGGCGGCGTACATCGTCTTCAGCGCCCGTACCGGGCGGCGCTTCCCGCAGGCGGACGGGCTGGCGCTGGCGATGGGCGTGGGCGCGCTGATCAGTCTGCCGTTCGGGCTGGTGGAGGCCGGTTCACGGCTGTGGGTGCCGTCCACGCTCGGGCTGGGTCTCGCGGTGGCGCTGATGTCGTCGGTCCTGCCGTACACCCTGGAGCTGCTGGCGCTGCGCAGGCTGCCCGCCGCGACGTTCGCGGTGCTGATGAGCCTCGAGCCGGCGATCGCCGCGGGGGCCGGTTTCCTCCTGTTGAACCAGGCGCTGTCGCCGACGGAGAGTCTGGCGATCGCGCTGGTCATCGCGGCGAGCATGGGCGCTGTGCGGACCCAGGAGGCCGGGAGGAGGAAGAGCGTCCCGGAATAGTCAAAGCAAGCATGCTTGATTGTTTCTCCGGTCGCTGCCATGCTCCGGGGCACGAACCGTCGTGCCCACAGGGGAGCGTCACGTGTCCGAACCCGCCGTCGTCCTCGACGACCTGCGCAGCGAAAGCGATGAACTCGACCGGCTGGTGCGCGGGCTGAGCCCACGCGAGTGGGCGGCCACGACGCCCGCGGAAGGCTGGACCGTCGCCCACCAGATCGCCCACCTCGCCTGGACCGACCACGTCGCCCACCTCGCCGTCACCGACGCCGACGCGTTCGCCGCCGAAGTCGAGAAGGCCGTCGCCGCGCCGCACACCTTCGTCGACGACGGCGCCGCCGAGGGCGCCGCCCTGCCACCCGCCGAACTGCTGGACCGCTGGCGCGCCGGCCGGGAGCGGCTCCTGCGGGCCCTGAGCGAGGCACCGCCCGGCAGCCGCTTCCCCTGGTACGGCCCGCCGATGAGGACCGCGTCGATGGCGACCGCCCGGCTGATGGAGACCTGGGCACACGGCCAGGACGTCGCCGACGCCCTCGGCGTCGTACGGACCCCGACCGCCCGGCTCGCCCAGATCGCGCGGATCGGGTTCCGCACGCGGGACTACGCGTACGGCATGAACGGCCTGACCCCGCCCGCCGCGCCGTTCCGCGTCGAGCTCACCGGCCCCGCCGGCGAGAGCTGGGCGTACGGCCCCGAGGACGCCGCCCAGCGGGTCAGCGGACCCGCGCTGGACTTCGCGCTGCTCGTCACCCGCCGCGCCCACCGCGACGACCTCGCCCTGCGCGCCGAGGGAGCGGACGCCGACCGCTGGCTCGACATCGCGCAGGCGTTCGCGGGACCGCCCGGAAAGGGCCGCGAGCCCAGCGGCGTGCGCACGGCGGGCGCGCCCTCCGCGCCTGCCGCGCCTGCTGTGCCGCACGCGCCTGCTGCGTCGGCTGTGCCGGCTGTGCCTGCCGTGCCGGTCGTGCCGGCCGGGCCGGTCGTGGCCGGTGTGCACGCCGAGCCGCACGCGCCCGCCGCGCCCGCCGCGTCTGCTGCGTCGACTGTGCCTGCCGCGCCCACCGCGCCGGCTGTGTCGGCCGCGCCCGCCGCGACGCACGTGCCCGCCGCGCCGGGGCGCGCTTCGGCGGACCCGGCCGGGGCCGCACCCGCCGAGGACGGCAGGCCGTGACCGCCGAGCCGGGGCCGGTCGCGGATCGCGGGCACCACGGCGGCCCTCCCCTCCGGATCGGGAACGCCTCCGGGTTCTACGGCGACCGCTTCGACGCGATGCGGGAGATGCTCACCGGCGGTCCGCTCGACGTCCTCACCGGGGACTATCTCGCCGAGCTGACCATGCTCATCCTCGGCCGCGACCGGCTGAAGGACCCGGCCCTCGGTTACGCGAAGACCTTCCTCCGGCAGCTGGAGGACACCCTCGGACTCGCCCACGAACGCGGAGTGCGCATCGTCGTCAACGCGGGCGGCCTCAACCCCGCCGGCCTCGCCGGCGCCGTGCGGGAACTCGCGGAGAGGACCGGCGTACCCGCCCGCGTCGCGCACGTCGAGGGCGACGACCTGGCCGCCCGCTTCCCCGGCGCGCTCACCGCCAACGCCTACCTCGGCGGCGCCGGGATCACCGCCTGCCTGACCGCCGGCGCGGACATCGTCGTCACCGGCCGGGTCACCGACGCGGCCCTCGTCACCGGGGCGGCGGCCTGGCGGTTCGGCTGGGGTCCGCAGGCGTACGACGAGCTCGCGGGCGCCGTCGTCGCCGGGCACGTCCTCGAATGCGGCACCCAGGCCACCGGCGGCAACTACGCGTTCTTCGCCGAGCCGGGCCGGGACGTGCGCCGGCCGGGATTCCCCGTCGCCGAGATCCACCCCGACGGCAGCTGTGTCATCACCAAGCACGAAGGCACCGGCGGCTTCGTCGACACCGGCACCGTCACCGCCCAGCTCCTGTACGAGACGGGCGGCGCCCGGTACGCGGGCCCCGACGTGACCGCGCGGCTCGACACCGTACGCCTCGAGCAGCAGGGCCCCGACCGCGTACGGATCTCCGGAGTGCGCGGCGAAGCCCCGCCGCCCACCCTCAAGACCGGGCTGAACCGGCTCGGCGGCTGGCGCAACGAGGTGGTGTTCGTGCTCACCGGCCTCGACATCGAGGCCAAGGCGCGCCTGGTGAAGGACCAGTTGGAGGACGCCCTCGGAAAGCAGCCGCCGGCCGGACTGCGCTGGGAACTGGCGCGCACGGAACACGAGGACGCCGACACCGAGGAACGGGCCAGTGCCTACCTGCGGCTCGTCGTGCGCGACCCGGACGCCGCGAAGGTCGGACGGGCGGTGAGCAGCGCGGCGATCGAGGCGGCGCTCGGCAGCTACCCCGGCTTCCATGTGACCGCCCCGCCCGGCAAGGGCGCGCCGTACGGGGTGTTCGAGGCCGCTCACGTCGACGCGACCGAAGTGCCGCACACGGCGGTCCTGCCGGACGGCAGCCGGATCGCGGTCCCGCCGCCCGCGCGGACCCGGACGCTCGACGACGTACCGCCGCCCGCGCTGCCGGAGCCGCTGCCCGCGGGACCCGTCCGCCGCGCCCCCCTCGGACTGGTCGCCGGAGCCCGCAGCGGCGACAAGGGCGGCGACGCCAACATCGGCGTCTGGGCCCGCACCGACGACGCCTGGCGCTGGCTCGCCCACGAACTGACCACGGACCGGCTGCGCGAACTGCTCCCGGAGACCGCGGACCTGGCCGTCGCACGGCACGTACTGCCGAACCTGCGCGCCCTGAACTTCACGGTCGCGGGCCTCCTCGGCGAAGGAGTCGCCGCCCAGGCCCGTTTCGACCCGCAGGCCAAGGCGCTCGGCGAATGGCTGCGCGCACGTCATGCCGACATCCCGGAGGCTCTGCTGTGACCGTCCTCGGCTCGGCCGTCGACCCGACCGGCCCCGAACACGCCGCCCACCGTGCCGCCATGCTCGACAAGCTCGCCGAGCTGGACGGCGAGCACGCCAAGGCGCTCGCGGGCGGCGGCGAGAAGTACGTCGCCCGGCACCGGGCGCGCGGCAAGCTGCTCGCCCGCGAACGCATCGAGCTGCTGATCGACCCGGACACGCCCTTCCTGGAGCTGTCGCCGCTCGCCGCCTGGGGCAGCGACTACCCGGTGGGCGCGTCGATCGTCACCGGCATCGGGGTCGTCGAAGGCGTCGAATGCCTGATCACCGCCAACGACCCGACGGTGCGCGGCGGGGCGTCCAACCCGTGGACCCTGAAGAAGGCGCTGCGCGCCAACGAGATCGCGCGCACCAACCGGCTGCCCGTGATCTCGCTCGTGGAGTCCGGCGGCGCGGACCTCCCGTCGCAGAAGGAGATCTTCATCCCGGGCGGTGCGCTCTTCCGGGACCTGACCCGGCTCTCGGCGGCCGGCATCCCCACCGTCGCGGTCGTCTTCGGCAACTCGACCGCGGGCGGGGCGTACGTGCCCGGCATGTCCGACCACACCGTCATGATCAGGGAGAGGTCGAAGGTCTTCCTCGGCGGACCGCCGCTGGTGAAGATGGCGACGGGCGAGGAGAGCGACGACGAATCGCTCGGCGGCGCCGAGATGCACGCCAGGACCTCGGGACTCGCCGACCACTTCGCCCTCGACGAGCCCGACGCGCTGCGCCGGGCACGGCGGATCGTGGCCCGCCTCAACTGGCGCAAGGCGCACGCCGATCCGGGGCCGGCCGAACCCCCGAAGTACGCGGCGGACGAACTGCTCGGCATCGTGCCGGACGACCTGAGGACCCCGTTCGACCCGCGCGAGGTGATCGCGCGGATCGTGGACGGCTCGGACTTCGACGAGTTCAAGCCCCTGTACGGCGCCGCCCTGGTGACGGGCTGGGCGTCGCTGCACGGCTATCCGGTGGGGGTGCTGGCCAACGCACGGGGCGTGCTGTTCAGCGAGGAGTCGCAGAAGGCGGCCCAGTTCATCCAGCTCGCCAACCAGCGCGACGTACCCCTGCTGTTCCTGCACAACACCACCGGCTACATGGTCGGCAAGGAGTACGAGCAGGGCGGCATCATCAAGCACGGCGCCATGATGATCAACGCGGTGTCGAACAGCCGGGTGCCGCACCTGTCGGTGCTCATGGGCGCGTCGTACGGCGCCGGGCACTACGGCATGTGCGGCCGGGCGTACGACCCCCGCTTCCTGTTCGCCTGGCCCGGCGCCAAGTCCGCCGTCATGGGCCCGCAGCAGCTGGCCGGCGTCCTGTCGATCGTGGCCCGCGCCTCCGCCGCCGCGAAGGGGCAGCCGTACGACGACGAGGCCGACGCGGGGCTGCGGGCGATGGTCGAGGCACAGATCGAGTCCGAGTCACTGCCGATGTTCCTGTCCGGGCGGCTGTACGACGACGGGATCATCGACCCCCGCGACACCCGGACCGTGCTCGGCCTGTGTCTGTCCGCGATCCACACGGCACCGGTCGAAGGCGCGCGAGGCGGCTTCGGCGTCTTCCGAATGTGAGGAGCACCGCTGTGATTTCCACTGTCCTCGTCGCAGGCCGCGGCGAGATCGCGTGCCGCGTCTTTCGCACCTGCCGCGAGCTGGGCATCGCGACGATCGCCGTGCACTCCGACGCGGATGCCGGAGCCCTGCACGTACGGGAGGCGGACGCGGCCGTACGACTGCCCGGCTCGGCGCCCGCCGAGACCTATCTGCGCGGCGACCTCGTCGTGAAGGCGGCACTGGCGGCCGGCGCGGACGCGGTGCACCCCGGCTACGGATTCCTCTCGGAGAACGCGGAGTTCGCCCAGGCGGTGACGGACGCCGGGCTCCTCTGGATCGGGCCGCCGCCGGCCGCGATCGAGGCGATGGCGTCCAAGACGCGGGCCAAGCGGCTCATGGGGATCGCACCTCTGGACCCCGCGTCGGTCGGGGAAGCGGACCTGCCCGTCCTGGTCAAGGCCGCGGCGGGCGGCGGCGGCCGCGGAATGCGCGTCGTCCGGGCCCTGGCCGACCTCGCCGGTGAGCTGGAGACGGCCCGCTCCGAAGCCGCGTCGGCGTTCGGCGACGGCGAGGTGTTCGTCGAGCCGTACGTGGAGAACGGCCGCCACGTCGAGGTCCAGATCATGGCCGACGCGCACGGCACGGTCTGGGCGCTGGGCACCCGGGACTGCTCGCTGCAGCGCCGCCACCAGAAGGTCGTCGAGGAGTCGCCCGCGCCGGGCCTCGCCCCCGAACTGGTCGCCGAGCTCCACGCACTCGCCGTCGGCGCGGCGCGCGCCGTCGACTACCGGGGGGCCGGCACGGTCGAGTTCCTCGTCGCGGACGACGGCCGGACCCACTTCCTCGAGATGAACACCCGGCTGCAGGTCGAGCACCCGGTGACGGAGATGGTGTTCGGCCTCGACCTCGTCGCCCTCCAACTCGCCGTCGCCGAAGGCGCGGCGCTGCCCGCCGACCCGCCGCAGGCGAAGGGCCACGCCGTGGAGGCCCGTCTGTACGCCGAGGACCCGTCCACCGGCTGGACCCCGCAGACGGGACCGCTGCACATCCTCGACATTCCCGGGGCGCACGCCCCCGGCGTCCCGGGCGGGCACGCGTCCGGCATCCCGGGCACCGCCCCCACCCTGCGGGTCGACACCGGATACGGCGGAGGAGACGCCATCGGGGTCCACTACGACCCCATGATCGCCAAGGTCATCGCCTGGGCGCCCACCAGGGCGGAGGCCGTCCGGAAGCTCGCGCACGGCCTGCGGCGCGCGCGGGTGCACGGGCCCGTCACCAACCGGGAGCTCCTCGTCGCGTCGCTGGAGCACCCCGACTTCGCCGACGGGCGGCTCGACACCGGGTTCTACGAGCGCAACCTCGGCGAACTGACCGGGCCCGCCCCCGGCGAGGAGCACGCCGCCGTCGCCGCGGCGATCGCGGACGCCGCCGGGCGCGAGGGCCGCTTCGGCGGAGCCTGGCGCAACCTCGCCTCCCAGGCGCAGCTCAAGGCGTACGGCGACCACGAGATCCGCTACCGGCCCGCCCGTGACGGCGGATTCGAGCTCGTGGACCGGCCCGGCGTACGGGTGGTGTCCGCGCGGCCGGACCGTGTCGTGCTCGAGGTCGACGGCGTCGTACGGGGCCACGACGTCGCCCGCCACGGCGACACCGTGTACGTCGACTCGCCCACCGGGGCCCACACCCTGACCCCGCGCCCCCGGTTCACCGACCCGGCCGACCGGGCCGAACCAGGTTCGCTGACCGCGCCCATGCCAGGGACCGTCGTCCGGCTCGGCGACGGCGTCGCGGAGGGCGCCCGGGTCGAACAAGGACAGCCACTCCTGTGGCTGGAGGCCATGAAGATGGAGCACAGGATCGTCGCTCCCGCCTCCGGCACGCTCACCGCGCTCCACGCCGCCGTCGGCCGCCAGGTCGAGGTCGGTGCCCTGCTCGCCGTCGTCAACGAGGAAGCACAGGAGGCACCCGAGTCATGAGCACCATCGAGAGCCAGGAGCACAAGGACCTGCGCGAGGCCGTCGCCGCGCTCGGCCGCCGGCACGGCCGGGACTTCGACCGCGCCGCCCTCTGGGCGGAGGCCGGAAAGCTCGGCTACCTGGGCGTGAACATCCCCGAGGAGTACGGCGGCGGAGGTGGCGGCATCAGTGAACTGTCCATAGTCCTCGAGGAGTCCGGCGCCGCGGGCTGCCCGCTCCTCATGATGATCGTGTCGCCCGCCATCTGCGCCACCGTCATCGCCCGCTTCGGCACCGAAGAGCAGAAACGGCAGTGGCTGCCGGGACTCGCCGACGGCAGCCTCACCATGGCGTTCGGCATCACGGAGCCCGACGCCGGCTCGAACTCGCACCGGATCACCACCACCGCCCGCCGCGACGGGGACGGATGGACACTCTCCGGCCGCAAGGTCTTCGTCTCCGGCGTCGACATCGCCGACGCCACCCTCATCGTCGGCCGCACGGAGGACGCCCGGACCGGCAGCCTCAAGCCCTGCCTGTTCATCGTCCCCCGCGACTGCGAGGGCTTCCACCGTTCCGCGATCGACATGGAACTCCGGGCGGAGGAGAAGCAGTTCGAACTCGTCCTCGACGACGTACGACTGCCCGCGACGGCACTCGTCGGTGGGGGTCCCTCCCACACCGCAGGCTGTGGAGGAGAGGACGCCGGCCTGCTCCAGCTGTTCGCCGGACTCAACCCCGAGCGGATCATGACGGCCGCCTTCGCCATCGGCATGGGCAGGTACGCGCTCGCGCAGGCCGTCGAGTACGCCAGGACCCGCCAGGTCTGGAAGACCCCCATCGGCGCCCACCAGGCCGTCGCCCACCCCCTCGCCCAGGCCCACATCGAACTGGAACTGGCCCGCCTCATGATGCAGAAGGCGGCCGCCCTGTACGACGCGGGCGACGACATCGGCGCGGGCGAGGCCGCGAACATGGCCAAGTACGCCGCCGCGGAGGCGTGCGTGAAGGCGGTCGACCAGGCCGTGCACACCCTCGGCGGCAACGGACTCACCCGCGAGTACGGCCTCGCCAAGCTGATCGCCGCGTCCCGCGTCGCCCGGATCGCACCCGTCAGCCGCGAGATGATCCTGAACTACGTGTCCCATCAGTCCCTGGGGCTCCCCAAGTCGTACTGACAGACGACATTCTGGCCGTTCCACCAACGCCGAGGGGGCCCTCATGGTGTTCCGCAGCAGCTACGCAGATGTACCGGCCGTCGTCGAACCCATCCACGACGCCGTGCTCGCACGAGCCGCCGAGTACGGCGACACCGTCGCCCTCGTCGACGGAGTGAACGGCACCACCGTCACCTACCACCAACTCGACCTGTTCCACCGGAGGATCGCCGCGGCACTCGCCGACGCGGGTGTCGGCAAGGGAGACGTGCTCGCCCTCCACAGCCCCAACACGATCGCCTACCCGGCCGTCTTCTACGGCGCCACGCGCGCCGGCGCGACCGTCACCACCGTCCATCCGCTGTCCACGGCGGAGGAGTTCGCCAAACAGCTGCGCGACTCCTCCGCCCGCTGGATCGTCACCGTCTCCCCACTGCTCGAGGTGGCCCGCAGAGCCGCCGAACTCGCCGCCGGGATCGAGGAGATCTTCGTCTGCGACCGGGCGGACGGGCACGTCAGCATCCTCGACATGCTCGGCTCCACCGCACCCGAACCCGTCGTCGACATCGACCCGTCACAGGACGTCGCCGCCCTGCCGTACTCGTCGGGCACCACCGGTGTCCCCAAGGGCGTGATGCTCACCCACCGGTCCATCGCCACCAACCTGGAACAGCTCGCACCCGTCGCCCCCGCCGGTGAAGGGCACCGCATCCTCGCCGTCCTGCCGTTCTTCCACATCTACGGCCTGACCGCCCTGATGAACGCCCCGCTGCGCCAGGGCGCGACGGTCGTCGTGCTGCCGCGCTTCGACCTGGACACGTTCCTGAGGGCCATCCAGGAACACCGCATCAACGGGCTGTACGTCGCCCCGCCGATCGTGCTCGCCCTCGCCAAGCACCCCGCCGTCGCCAAGTACGACCTGTCGTCGCTGGAGTACATCCTCAGCGCCGCCGCACCGCTCGACGCGAAACTCGCGGAGGCCTGCTCGAAGCGGCTCGGACTCCCGCCGGTACGGCAGGCGTACGGGATGACCGAGCTGTCTCCCGGCACCCACGTCGTCCCCCTCGACGCCGATGACCCGCCGCCCGGCGCCGTCGGACTCCTGCTGCCCGGCACCGAGATGCGCATCCTCGGCCTCGACGGCTCCGGCGGCGAACTCGGCACCGGGGAGGAGGGCGAGATCGTGATCCGCGGCCCGCAGGTCATGAAGGGCTACCTCGGCCGGCCCGACGCCACCGCCGCGATGATCGACACCGACGGCTGGGTCCACACCGGCGACATCGGACGGGTCGACGACGACGGCTGGCTGTTCGTCGTCGACCGGGTCAAGGAACTCATCAAGTACAAGGGCTTCCAGGTCGCCCCGGCCGAACTCGAGGCCCTGCTGCTCACCCACGACGCGATCGCCGACGCGGCGGTCATCGGCGTGCGGGACGAGGACGGCAACGAGATCCCGAAGGCGTACGTCGTCAGGCAGCCGGCCGCCGACGGCGGCACCCGCGGTGCCGCGGAAGCCGGCCGGCTCACCGAGGAGGACGTCCTCGCGTTCGTCGCCGAACGCGTCGCCCCCTACAAGAAGATCCGCCGGGTCGAGTTCATCGACGGCGTCCCGCGCGCCGCATCGGGGAAGATTCTGCGACGGGAACTGCGGGACCGCGAGAAAGGCGCCGCACAGTAGCGCATGGCCGGCACGAGCACGACCGGTACGAAGGAGCAGCGCATGACCGTCGTCAACGCCCATGACCGGGGCGTCACCACCCTCACCCTGGACGCCCCGGCGAACCGCAACGCACTGTCGTCGGCGCTCGTCGGGGAGCTCGCGGGCGCGCTCACCGAGTGCGCCGGCGACCCGTCCGTACGAGCCGTGGTCCTGACCCACACCGGGTCCACGTTCAGCGCGGGAGCGGACCTGAAGGCGCCCCCCAGCCCGTACGCCTTCGTGGCCCTGCTGCGGCAGATCGTGGCACTGCCCAAACCCGTGGTGGCGAGGATCAGCGGTCATGTGCGCGCGGGCGGCCTCGGCCTGGTCGGCGCCTGCGACATCGCCGCGGCGACGACGGACTCCGACTTCGCGTTCACCGAAGTGCGCATCGGCGTCGCGCCCGCCGTCATCTCGCTCCCGCTGCTGCCGCGCATGGAGCCGCGCGCCGCCGAACGCTACTACCTCACCGGGGAACGCTTCGGCGCCGCGGAGGCGGCCCGCAGCGGTCTGCTCACCCTCGCCGCGGACGACGTCGACGACGCCCTGGCACCACTCCTCGACGGGCTGCGCCGGGCCTCCCCGCAAGGGCTGGCGGCATCGAAACAACTGGTCACCGCTAGGGTGCTGGAAACCTTCGACCGGGACGCGGAAGACCTGGTCCAGCGCTCGGCATCGCTGTTCGCATCGGCAGAGGCGCGCGAAGGGATGACAGCATTCCTCGAACGACGGGACCCCGCATGGGCGTTGTGACGCCACCGACCGCCAAGGCCCCCAAGCAGGACCGCAGCCGGGCGACCCGGCAGCGGCTGCTGGAGGCCGCGGTGGCATGCCTGGCCGAGGTCGGCTGGGCCGGTTCCACGGTCTCCGTCGTCGCCGAGCGGGCCGGCGTGTCACGCGGCGCCGCCCAGCACCACTTCCCGACCAGGGAGGACCTGTTCACGGCAGCGGTCGAGTACGTGGCGGAGGAGCGCTCGCAGGCACTGCGAGCGCTCCCGTCACAGGACCGCACCGCGGTCGTCGCGGCCCTCGTCGACCTCTACACCGGCCCCGTCTTCCGCGCCGCGCTGCACCTGTGGGTCGCCGCCTCCAACGAGGAGCAACTCCGCCCGAGGGTCACCGAACTCGAGGCCAGGGTCGGCCGCGAGACCCACCGGATCGCGGTCCGCCTGCTGGGCGCGGACGAGTCCCGCCCCGGCGTCCGCGAGACCGTCCAGGGCCTGCTCGACATGGCCCGCGGCCTGGGCCTCGCGAACCTCCTCACCGACGACACGGCCCGGCGCGAGCGGGTGGTGGCGCAGTGGGCGGCGCTGGTGGAGGAAGCACTGGCCCGGTGACCCGTCCGGCGAACCGGCGCCGGACAGGCCCTTGAACGGCGCGGGTCCACAGCCGCCGCGCAGCCGTGGAGCGCCGTCGAACCCCGCGCCTCAGTCGACGATGTCGCCGTACCCCGCGATCTCACGCGGGCTGCGCGCACCCGGACCCACATAACGCGCCGAAGGACGCACCAGGCGGCCCGTGCGCTTCTGCTCGAGGATGTGCGCCGACCAGCCCGCCGTACGGGCACAGCTGAACATCGACGTGAACATGTGCGCCGGAACCTCCGCGAAGTCCAGCATGATCGCGGCCCAGAACTCGACGTTCGTCGCCAGCACCCGGTCCGGGCGGCGGTTGTGCAACTCCTCCAGCGCGGCCTTCTCCAAGGCTTCCGCCACCTCGAAGCGCGGCGCCGCCAGCTCCTTCGCCGTACGGCGCAGCACGCGGGCCCGCGGGTCCTCCGCCCGGTAGACACGGTGGCCGAAGCCCATCAGACGCTCGCCCTTGTCGAGCGCCTTCCTCACGTACGCCGTCGCGTCGCCGGTGCGCTCGATCTCCTCGATCATGCCGAGGACGCGGGACGGCGCACCGCCGTGCAGCGGACCGGACATCGCACCCACCGCACCCGACAGGGCCGCGGCCACATCGGCGCCCGTGGAGGCGATGACACGGGCCGTGAACGTGGACGCGTTCATGCCGTGCTCCGCGGCCGACGTCCAGTACGCGTCGACGGCCTTGACGTGCCTCGGGTCGGGCTCGCCGCGCCAGCGGATCATGAACCGCTCGACAACGGACTCCGCCTTGTCGATCTCGCTCTGCGGCACCATCGGCAGACCCTGGCCGCGGGCACTCTGTGCCACGTACGAGAGGGCCATCACGGCCGCCCGCGCCAGGTCGTCCCTGGCCTGTGCCTCGTCGATGTCGAGGAGCGGTTTGAGACCCCACACGGGGGCGAGCATCGCCAGCGCCGACTGCACGTCGACCCGGATGTCACCGGAGTGCACCGGGATGGGGAACGGCTCCGCGGGCGGCAGGCCCGGGTTGAACGCACCGTCGACCAGCAGGCCCCAGACGTTCCCGAAGGAGACGCTTCCCACCAGGTCCTCGATGTCGACACCCCGGTAGCGGAGCGAACCGCCCTCCTTGTCCGGTTCGGCGATCTCCGTCTCGAACGCGACGACTCCCTCGAGTCCAGGTACGAAGTCGGACATCAGGCGGCTCCTCAAGACGTGTGCGACAAGCGGTGGCCGACGGCTGTGGGTCGGTCACCCCGGTGATGCCCCGTGCGGCCGGTGGTCACCCGCCGCCGGGAGGCAGGCACGATATCCCCTGCTGTATGGAGGCCACAGAGGCCCGACCCAAGATTTTGGCCGGTCCGCCCGATGCGGGGAAGCGTGATAACCGGCACACTGCCCCAATTCGCGGCGGGAGGGTTGGCGGCACTCCGTGCCGGGCAAACTCGATCTCTGCGGCAGGATGGCGTCGTGACCGACCACGCCGCCGCTCCCGAACCCGGCCCCTCGGACGTGACCGTCTCGGGCCTGCCCGCACCCGACCCGGCCGGGACCGAACTCGTCGTCCCGGACCCCGCCGTCATGCGCGAGCAGTACCGCTCGACACCGCTCGACGAGAACGCCCTGGCCGCCGGGCCCATGGAACAGTTCGCGCAATGGTTCGCGGAGGCCGCCGCGGCCGCCCTCCTGGAACCCAACGCGATGATCGTCTCCACGGCCACGCCTGACGGCCGGCCCTCCTCGCGCACGGTGCTCCTGAAGCAGTACGACGCCCGCGGCTTCGTCTTCTTCACCAACTACGACTCGCGCAAGGGCCGCGAGATCGACGCCAACCCGTACGTGTCGCTGCTGTTCCCGTGGCATCCGCTCGAGCGCCAGATCATCGTCACCGGCACGGCGTCCCGCATCGCCCGCGAAGAGACCGCCGCCTATTTCGGAAGCCGGCCGTACGGCTCCCGGCTCGGCGCCTGGGCGAGCGACCAGTCCGCGGTGATCGCCTCACGCGAGGACCTGCTGCGCCGCTACGAGGAGCTGTCCGCGCGCTACCCGGAGGGTGAACCGGTGCCCGCGCCCCCGCACTGGGGCGGCATCCGCGTCGTACCCGACGCGGTGGAGTTCTGGCAGGGCCACGAGAACCGCCTCCACGACCGGCTGCGCTACGTCACCGCGGACGGCGGCTGGCGGGTCGAACGCCTGGCGCCCTGACGGCGGGCCCGGGGACGCAGACGACCCGTGGGCCTTTGGTCCCTCCGTCCGGACGGAGGGAGCCGGCCGGACTTACCGGCGGCCCACGGGTCGGGTGACTGCTTGGGTTTCGGCAGACGACCTGCCGAGGTGCACAGAGTGCGACGGCAGGCCGTTAGCCCGCAGTCACCTCACGAGTCCGAAAAGAAATCATGTTTTCGGATCACCTCCTTTCGCGTGTGCCCACAGCCTAGGAACCGGCTCGGGACGGTTCAAGCGATTTACGGGCCCGTTTCCGTGAGCGGCTTTTCCACCGCCTCGAGGTCGTCGCAGGCGGGGCGGTCGCGGGTCTTCGGGGCACGGGTCTTCGGGGCACGGGTCTTCGGGTCGTGGGGCGATTTCGGGGAAGCCTGTGTGTCGTGGGTCACGTTGAAGTTGAATGGGCTCGGTCATCGGTGCACGTGGACACGTCCTGCAGGGGGTCCCGGGATGAGTGCTTCCAGGAGTGAGATCACCGACGCACCCGGCGCCGGGGAGCCCGAGCCCGGACCGGACGGGGCGGATCTGCTCGCGGCGCTGCTCGACGGCATGGACGCCGCGCTCTGCGCCTTCGACGCCGCCGGGACGGTGACGCACTGGAACCGTGAGGCGGAGCGGATCCTCGGCTGGTCGGCGCGGGAGGCGGTGGGCCGACGGGGGTTCGCCGGGTGGGCCGTGCGCAGCGCGGACGCGGGCGAGGTGCAGGAGCGGCTGATGGGGGCGATGGACGCGCCCGGGCGGCAGGTTCACGAGTTCGCGCTGCTGCGCAAGGACGGCGGGCGGGTGCTCGTGCGGACCCAGTCGGCGCGGGTGTCCGGCGCGGACGGCGGGCCCGCCGGGGTGTACTGCGCCTTCAGCGAGGTGCATGCGCAGATCGATCTCGAGCGGTCCATAGCGCTGAGCGAGGCGCTCTTCGACGAGGCGTCGTGGGGTGTCGTCCTGGTCGACGTGGACCTGCGGCCCGCCGTCGTCAACGGTGAGGCGGCCCGCGCGCTCGGGGCGGGACGCTCGTCGGCGCTGGGACGACCGCTGGGTGAACTGCTCGAGCAGGGCGTCGAGGAGTTGGAGGGCGCGCTGCACCATGTGCTGGCGGAAGGCGCGCCGCGAGGTCTCGTCGACCTGTGGGTGGTTCTTGCCGGGGCCGACGGGCAGGAGCAGCGGCGCTGTTGGCGCAGCGGGTTCCTGCGACTGGCCTCCCCGCTCGCGGAGGAGCCGGTTCCGCTGGGGGTGGGGTGGCTGTTCCACGACGTGACGGACGCCAAGCTGGCGGAGCACGAGGCGAGTCGTCTGCGGTTCCGGTCGAGTCAGCTGCACCGGGCGGGCCGTGCGGCCGCGGAGTGCGAGGACCCGGCGGAGGCGGCGACCGCTTATCTCGACTTCGCGCTGGCCGGCTTCGCCGACCATGTGCTGCTGGACATCGCGGAAGGTGACAGCGGTGCCGGCGGCGCCGGCGGGCGTCTGGTGCGGGTGGCCGAGTCACCGGCGGGGGCGCCGGGCCCCTGCGCGGGGGTGGCGGGCGGCGGACTCCCGGTCCGGTACACCCCTGGGCATCCGGTGTTCCAGGCGATGGAGCGGGTCGGCTCCGTACGGGCGAGTGCCGGCGCGGAGGGCGCGCCCGGGGCCTGGGCGGAGCGCCGGCAGTGGCCGTGTGACGCGGCGCACGCCCTGTGCACGGTGCTGCGCAGCCGGGGACGGACGGTCGGAGTCCTGACCTTCCTCCGCGGCCCGGCCCGCCCGGCCTTCGAACGCCCGGACGCGGTCTACGCGGAGAGCGTGGCGGCACCGGTGGGGGCGGCGCTGGATCTGGCGGAAGCGGCGCGCGACTGATCGTGCATGCCCGCCGTACCGCGCTTCGCGCGGGGGCGCCTTCGGCCTCGCCGGCGTTTGAGGCGCGGGGGCCCGGGGGCAGAGCCCCCGAAACACCGGGCTGAGCGCGGTGAACGGGTCCGGGCGGAGCCCGCCACGCGCCGGAGCCGCACAGCGAGTACAGCGGGAAGGGGCGGGGAGAAGCACAGGCCCGCCGCAGGCGTCAGTGGCGGAAGAAGATCCGGTCGCCGTACTCCTCCATCACGCGGCCGTTCCACTCGTGCCCACCGTCCACGTTGCCCGACCGCAACAGCGGCGGCTCGATGCCCCGCTCGGCGAGCCGTTCCGCCGCGGCGGCCATGGTCGCCTGCATCAGCGCGCTGGTCACGACCGTGGACGCCGGGGCGAACGGTGCCTCGATGCCGGCGTGGGTGAGTTCCGCGTCGCCGACCGCGATGTGGGAGTCGAGCACGATGTCGCAGTGGTCCTTGAGGAACGTGCCCGACGAGTGCCGGGACTTCGTCTCCCGCGCGTAGGCGACCGAGGTGACGCCGACGACCGTGAGGCCGAGGGCGCGGGCGTTCATGGCCATCTCGACGGGGAGCGCGTTGCGGCCCGAGAGGGAGATGATCACGAGCAGGTCGCCGGACCGGGCGGGGCTGGAGTCGAGGACCGCGCCGGCCAGGCCGTCGACGCGTTCCAGCGCGGAGCCGAGCGTGGCCGGCATGACGTCGACGCCCACGACGCCGGGGACGGCGAGCAGGTTCATCAGAGCGAGACCGCCGGCCCGGTAGACGACGTCCTGCGCGGCGAGGGACGAGTGTCCGGCGCCGAACGCGAAGAGCCGGCCGCCCAGGGCCACGGTGTCGGCGACGGCGTTCCCCGCGGCCGTGATGTTCTCGGACTCCTCGTCCCGCACGCGCTGCAGCAGGCCGATCGCGGCGTCGAAGAACTGACCGGCCAGCTTGCTCTCGCTCATCGCCGAGCCCTTTCCGCAGGGGTGGGGGGAGTACTGGTGGTACCCGTGTCGCGGATCACGTTGCGGTCTGGACCATTGCCGTGTCAATACGGCCCGTGCCGCGGGCGGCACGGTTGTCGGCGGGATGCGCAAGAATTGACCCGGGGCCAGCGAACGACTGATTTCAAGTCACAGCATCGAGGGGCACGTATGTCCGGACTGATCGACACGACGGAGATGTATCTCCGCACCATCCTCGAGCTCGAGGAGGAGGGTGTGGTGCCCATGCGCGCCCGGATCGCGGAGCGGCTCGACCAGAGCGGCCCGACGGTCAGCCAGACCGTGGCGCGTATGGAGCGCGACGGTCTGGTGACGGTGGCCGGCGACCGGCACCTGGAGCTGACCGGCGAGGGCCGTCAGCTGGCCACGCGTGTGATGCGCAAGCACCGGCTCGCCGAGTGTCTGCTCGTCGACGTGATCGGGCTCGAGTGGGAGCAGGTCCACGCCGAGGCGTGCCGGTGGGAGCACGTGATGAGCGAGGCGGTGGAGCGGCGGGTGCTGGAGCTGCTGCGGCATCCGACGGAGTCGCCGTACGGGAACCCGATCCCGGGTCTCGAGGAGCTCGGCGAGAAGGCGGAGGCCGACCCGTTCCTGGACGACAGCATGGTCTCCCTGGCCGAGCTGGATCCGGGTTCGGACGGCAAGACGGTGGTCGTGCGGCGGATCGGTGAGCCGATCCAGACGGACGCCCAGCTGATGTACACG
The DNA here is from genome assembly GCF_042888225.1 of Streptomyces sp. NPDC003023. Classification (NCBI taxonomy): domain Bacteria; kingdom Bacillati; phylum Actinomycetota; class Actinomycetes; order Kitasatosporales; family Streptomycetaceae; genus Streptomyces; species Streptomyces sp. NPDC003023. The sequence continues at coordinate 242,520 of NZ_JBIAPL010000005.1, read as the reverse complement.
CTGCGGCGTGCGGGTGTGCAGCCCGGCTCCGTGGTGAGCGTGACGGAGTCGGCGGGCGGGGTGCTCGTGGGCAGCAGCGGTGAGGCGGCGGAGCTGGACGCCGAGGTGGCCTCGCACGTGTTCGTGGCCAAGCGCTGACACCGGGTCCGTCCGGACCGGCCCCGCACCCGGTACCCGGGTGCGGGGCCGGTCCGCGTGCTGCGGGCGTCTTCGGGACTGCGACGGCATCAGGCCGGATTTGATCCGGCTGAAACCGTTTTCCGTACGGAATGGCAGCGGCCGGGCGAATCGCGTGCCACCCTGTGGCTGAGGCATATGACCACGGCCCGGGGGTGGGGACTCCCAGTGAGGGCAGGGGAGGGAATCAGGGTGGTGCGCCTGTCGTACGCCGCGCGCGGGAATCGGCGCGGACGGCCACGCGGACATCTCTGTCCTCGTCCTTGCCCCGTGCCGTGCTGCCGCTTCTGTGCGGGCTCCCTGAAAAGGAGGAGTCCCGGCGCCCGAGGGTGCCGGGACCTGTCCTCCCCTGTGCTGACCCGGAGCCCCGAGCTCCCAGGGTCATTCCCCACGGACCGTCTTCCCCGAGCGGCCCGCCTCCCGCAGAAGATCTCCCCTCGGCAGCGCCGGTCAATCCCCGGGTGTGGTCACTCGAATGAGGGGTGTTGCGCGGCAGGGCCGCGTTTTCGAATACAAGTTCGATAGTCTGGCGGGGCTCGACACGGGGCTCGCCACGGGCCAGTCCGACTCGGGGGAGAGAAGGGGGTGCCAGGATCGATGGTGCGGCGCATCGATGTGACCGGAGCAGGCGGCGTGGGCCTGGCTGCCTGGGAGTTCGCGGACCCGCCCAAGGGACACGGGGAGGGTGAACACGCCCCGGGAGTCTTATTGCTCCACGGTCTGATGGGGCGTGCCTCGCACTGGGCCTCGACGGCACGCTGGCTCGCCGAGCGGCATCGCGCGGTCGCTCTCGACCAGCGCGGCCACGGACGCAGCGACAAGCCCGCCGACGGGCCGTACACCCGCGACGCCTACGTGGCCGACGCGGAGGCCGCGATCGAACAACTGGGCCTCGCGCCCGTGACCCTGATCGGCCACGCGATGGGCGCCCTCACCGCCTGGCAGGTCGCGGCCAAACGCCCCGACCTGGTCCAGGCGTTGGTCATCTGCGACATGCGCGCCTCGGCGCTCGGCGTCGCGACGCAGCGGGAGTGGGAGAACTGGTTCCGCTCCTGGCCCGTGCCGTTCGCGACCCTCGCGGACGTCCGCAAGTGGTTCGGCGAGGACGACCCCCGGGTCGAGCGTCCGAACCCGGCGCGCGGAGAGTTCTTCGCCGAGGTGATGGCCGAATGCGCCGACGGCTGGCGCCCGGTGTTCTCCCCGCAGCAGATGCTCGCGTCCCGCGAGACATGGGTCCACGACGCGCACTGGGAGGAGCTCGCCCAGGTCGACTGCCCCACGCTGGTCGTCCGCGGCCTCGACGGCGCACTGGGCCGCGCGGAGGCCCAGGAGATGGTTCGTGTGCTGCCCCGCGGCCAGTACGGCGAGGTCCCCGAGGCGGGCCACCTGGTCCACTACGACTGCCCGGCCGGCTGGCGCACGGCCATCGAACCCTTCCTGGACGGCGCCCTGACGCCATGACAGACCCCGGCCCACCCCCGGTGCCCGCCCGGACGGGTCCGACGGAGCTCCAGATCGTCGAGATCAGATCCGTGGACGAACACGGCGCGGTGTGCGTCGTGCGCTGCCTGGCCGGCGTCGCCCGCGCCGGGCAGGCGTACGAGGACGGGCGCCTGGTCCTCGAATGGATGGACCAGTACGGGCGGCCGGTGGACGGGGTGGATCCGCCGCACAGCGCGAAGGTGGGCTTCTCCGGGAGGGGCCCCCTCCGCGAGCGGACGGTGCTCTCCACAGACGGACCCCGCCGCTTCGGGTACCTGGGCCCGCGTGAGATCTGGCATGCCGCCGAGGGAGTACCGGTGGGACAGGTCGTCCGCGGTGCCGACGACTTCCGGGCGTGGGCCGCGGCCCGGGAACCCGCGGAGTGGGCGGAACCCTTCACGTACGTCGTCGACGAGGACGGCTTCCTGCGGCTGGCCGCCCGGCGCAGCGAGCATGTCGCCTGTGCCGGGCGGGGCAGTGTCCGTGCGGCCGGCGAGGTCTCCTTCCGGTGGGACGGCGATCGGCGGCATGACGGTCGGCGGGACGGCGGCCGGTGGGAGGTGGTCGAGGTCACCAACCAGTCCACCGGCTACTGCCCCGATCCCGACTGCTGGCCGTCCGTGGCCGCCGCCCTCGACCGGGCCGGGATCGCCCGACCTGCGCGGTTCACGCAGGAGTTCGTCTTCCGTCACTGCACGGGGTGCACCGAACTCAACATCGTCCGGGAGAACCACTTCGTGTGCGTCTTCTGCGGCGCGGACCTGCCGGGCGGCGCCACGCACCAGTGACCACGTTCCCGGCGTACGCGGGCGGCTGCGGATGTTGCGGCCCGGCTCGTGGATCCGGCTGCCCGTACGGTCGAGCGGCGCCGACGTGGTCACGACGCCGTTCGACCGTGCGGGCACCCCTGCGCCGGCCGTCACCCCTTGCTGACGGCCGTCAGGATCTCCGGCAGCCGCCTGGCCGTCCAGGGTGCCGCCAGCCGTACGCCCGCCCAGGCGATCAGTGCCCCGTACACCGCGCCGACCGGCAGCAGCAGCCACTGGGCCCCGGTGTCCTGGCCGGCGGACGTGTTGAGCCAGACGGTGAGCACGATCACCGGGGCGCACAGCAGCGCCGCCACGACCATGCCGCCGAAGATCGAGAGCCAGGCGATCCCGCCCTGCCCCGGTGCCACGTTCTTGTACGCGCTGTCCTGGGGGATCGAGTACGGGAAACGGGCCGACGACACGGCGCCCGTCGCGAGCATCGCGCCGAGCAGCGCGAACGACAGGCCCAGCACCTCCGGCACGTCGTGCAGACGGTCGAGCACCACCGCGGTGATCACCGACACGACCGCCACGTACGGGACGGTGACGACCAGGATCGCCAGGGTGCGCGCCCGCAGTTCGTCGTAGGCGTCACGCGTGGACGAAATCGTCAGGGCCACCATCCAGAAGGCCGAGGTGTCCTGGCCGAACTGGTTGTACGTCATGATGCCGAGCATCCCCGCGGCGAAGCACGCGAAGTAGATCGAGCCGGTGCCCTGCAGGGCGTTGAAGATCGGCACGATCAGCCCGACCGCCAGTGAGGACACCCAGGCGCCCTTCGTCTTGGGGTCGCGCCAGATGTACTTGATGCTGCGCTGAATCACCGTTCCCGTACGGCCCTCGGGCAGCAGTCCGTGCCACCGGCCGGCGGCGGACGGACCCCGCGTCGGCTCCGACGCCGCGGCGAGCGTCGAGCCGTCCGGCGCCGTCATCAGCTTGGTCAGACTCTGCCGCCATGCCCGCAGCAGGAGGACGAGAGCCAGGACCGACAGGGCGAGTTGGGCGAGCGCCGAACCGTACGCGCCGTCGCTCGCGGAGTCCACGGCGCCGATCGCGGACGCCGGTGGCACCCACTGTACGATCGCCGCGGCCGGTTCCAGTGTCGCGAGGCCGCCCGCGTCACTGAGGCGCTGCACACCGAAGTTGACGAACTGGATGCCCACCGCGATCACGAGGCCGCTGAGCACCGCCAGATCGCGGCCCTTGCGGGAGGTGAGCAGCCGGATGTTGGCGGCCGCGACCGTGCGGGCCAGTGCCAGGCAGACCAGCAGGGCCAGCGGGACGGCGACCACCGACACGAGAAGCGCGGCGGCGCCGTGCGAGAGCGCCAGTGCCGAGCCGACGACCACACAGAGCGTGAACAGCGGGCCGATGCCCACGAGCGACGCGCCCAGCAGGGCGGTCACCAGCGGGCCGGGCCGCAGCGGCAGCATCACCAGACGCGTTGGGTCGAGCGTCTCGTCGCCGCTCGGGAAGAACAGCGGCAGCACCGCCCAGCCCAGTGCCAGCAGGCCCGTGAGCAGGACGACGAGCGGCATGGCGTGCTCGTTGCCGCGCAGCAGCAACAGCCCCAGCAACTGGAGCACGGCGAACAGCAGCACCAGGACCATCGAGACGATGAACGCGGCCCTGCGGCCCGACGACTGGCGCAGCCCGTTGCGCAGCAGTGACAGCTTCAGCCGTACGAATACGGAAGTCAGGGACGCCGTGCTCAACGGGCACCGCCGCCGAGCCAGTCCAACGACTGCCCGTCGTCCCTGCCGTGCGCGCCGACCAGCTCCAGGAACGCGGCCTGCAGCGAGGGGGCGTCGCCTCGGACCTCGGCCAGCGGCCCCTGGGCACGGATCGTGCCGGCCGCCATCACCGCCACCCAGTCGCACAGCGACTCGACCAACTCCATGACATGGCTGGAGAAGACGACGGTCGCCCCGGACGCGGTGTACCGCTCGAGCACCCCGCGGATCGTCTGCGCCGACACCGGGTCGACGCCCTCGAACGGCTCGTCCAGGAACAGCACTTCCGGGTTGTGCAGCAGCGCCGCCGCGAGACCGATCTTCTTGCGCATGCCGGTCGAGTAGTCGACGACCAGCTTGTGCTGCGCGCCCGCCAGGTCGAGCACGTCCAGCAGCTGGCCCGCGCGCTTGTCGACCTCGTCACCCGGCAGACCGCGCAACCGGCCGTTGTAGGCGAGCAGTTCACGGCCGGACAGGCGCTCGAACAACCGCAGACCCTCCGGCAGCACGCCGATGCGGGACTTGACCTCGACCGGGTCGCGCCATACGTCGTGGCCGGCGACCCGGACCCGGCCCTGGTCCGGACGGAGCAGGCCCGTGATCATCGACAGAGTCGTCGTCTTGCCCGCTCCGTTCGGTCCCACCAGACCGATGAAACTCCCCGCGGGCAGTGTCAGATCGATCCCCGCGACCGCGATCTGCTCACCGAACCGCTTCCACAACCCCTCGACATGCACGGCGGGCGGAGCCGTACGCGCTCCGCCCACCTCGTCAACTGCCTGGTCAGGCATGTTTTTCCGCGCCTTTCGGAGTCCCCGTGCGTGCCTCGTGGGCACTGATGTCCGGGTCCACCCTACGGACGCCCTCCTACGGAGCGGAGCCCGCTGCCGTACGGATCCTCGCCGCTGCCGCGTCCCTCCCGCACGCGTACGCCAGTGGACTGATCAGTTCCTCCGCGTCGGGGAGCCAGCGGTTCGCGGTAGTGGGACGGCGCGCCCATTGCACGGCGCCCTGTCCGCCGACCCGGGTCGGCGGGGCCGCCACGTAGTGGCCCTCACCGCGTGCGACCAGATCGAGATAGCTCGGCAACCAGCCGAGGTTCCTGATCAGCTCAGGGGCCTTGAGCGCCGCGCCCGGCAGCACGAAGAACAGCATTCGGCGATCGGGGGTGCAGGTGACGGGGCCGAGGGGGAGATTCATCCGCTCCATGCGCGCCAGCGCCAGGAAGCCGGCCGACTCCGGCACGTCGAGGGCGTCGAAGGTGCGGCCGGTGGGGAGCAGGATCGAGGCGGTCGGATGTTTCGACCAGAGTCTGCGTGCGGCCGTGGCGCTGCCGGTGGCCTGGCTCGCCCAGTCGGGCCGGGAGGCGTGCGCGCCGGGGAGGGCGCAGTCGTTGTCGCCGCACGAGCAGTGCTGCGTGCCGCGTGCCGCCTCCAACCAAGTGCCGGGGAACACGTCCCAGTGCCGCTCTTCCGCGTACCGCACGGCGCAGTCCAGCAGCTGCTCGCCTCGCTGATGGGGGATCTGTACGGCTTCCGTGACTCCTATGGTCTCTTCCACGACACACTCAACTACCGCTGAAGGCACGGGTTACGGGGCGTGAGGCGATGGGCCCCGCAGCATCGATCCTGCACCTGGGGCGCACAGGCGCACGGGCGGGCGGGGCGGGCGCGCGGGGCCGGGACGGCAAAAGGAACCAACCCTGCCATCTCTGCATTCTCCGTATATGAGCCGGGCATCGATCAGATCATTGATCATCGCGGCACCAGGGGGTTGTTCATGGCAGCCAGGTCTCTCGTCGTCCGTCAGCCGAACGAACGGCTGTACGCGCTCATCCAGGAAGCCGGATGCTCGAACGCCGGGCTGGCCCGGCGCGTCAACACGATGGGCGCGGAACGCGGCCTCGACCTGCGCTACGACAAGACGTCCGTGGCGCGCTGGCTGCGCGGCCAGCAGCCGCGCGGCAGAGCGCCCGGCGTCATCGCGGAGGCGCTCGGCCGCAAGCTCGGCCGTCCGGTCTCCGTCGAGGAGATCGGCATGGCGAGCGGCGGGAACCTCGCAGGCGGCATCGGCCTGCAGTTCGCGTCGACCGTCACCGGGGCGATCGAGCAGGTCTGCGAGTTGTGGCGCGGCGACGCGGGCCGCGGCGAAGGGCTGTCGGGCTCGGCGGTCGCCGTGTCGGCCCATGTCGAGCCGAGCCGGGACTGGTTGATCACCCAAGTCGACGCGCAGGTGGCGCGCACCGCCGGCGCGCGGGTCGGGACCGCGGACGTCGACGCCGTCCGGGCGATGACCGCGGCCCTGACCGAGATGGACCACCGCTTCGGCAGCGGCCATGTACGGCCGGTCGTCGTGCACTACCTGAACAGCGTGGTCGCCGGACTGCTCGCCGGCTCGTACCGCGAGGCCGTCGGCAGGGAGTTGTTCGCGGCCGTCGCGCGGCTGACGGAGCTCGCCGGTTACATGGCCGTGGACACCGGTCGGCCGGGACTCGCCCAGCGGTACTACATCCAGGCGCTGCGGCTCGCGCAGGCCGCGGGCGACCGCGCCTACGGCGGCTATGTGCTGGCCGCGTCCATGAGCCACCTGGCCGCGGAGCTCGGCAGCCCGCGGGAGGTCGCTCAGCTCGCCAGAGCGGCACAGGAAGGCGCGCGGGGGCGGGTCACGGCACGGGTGCAGGCGATGTTCCACGCGGCGGAGGCACGCGGGCACGCCCTGCTCGGGGATGCCCGTACCTGCCATGAGGTGGCCGGCAGAGCGGTCACCGCCCTGGAGCGGGCCGACGCGGGCTCGGGCGACGATCCGGTCTGGATCACCCACTTCGACCGGGCGTACCTCGCGGACGAGCTGGCCCACTGCTACCGGGACCTCGGTCACGCACAGACCGCGGCACGGCACGCGGCGGACGCGCTGGACGGCCACCCCGAGTCGCGGGCGAGACGCCGTGCGATCGGCCTCGTACTGCTGGCCTCCGCGCAGGTGCAGCAGCGTGAGGTGGAACAGGCCTGCTACACGGGCACGCGGGCGGTCGAGCTGCTCGGCACACTGCGCTCCAGCAGGGGCGCTGAGTATCTCGACGACCTGCTGCTGAGGATGCAGCCGTACGCGCAGGAGCCGGTGGTCCGGGAGTTCGCCGCGCGCCTCGAGCCGCGGTCCGCCGCGTGACGCACGGACCGGGTGACGCGGGGGCCGCATGACGCGAGAGGGGGGTCGGGGAAGCGGGCGGAGCGGCAGCCGGGCAAGGGCTTTCTCCCGCCCTTCAACTGCGAGTTGTGTCCGCATCCTGTCACTGCTGGGGCACGTGTGTGCGGACCGCTCCGGGCACCCGGTAGCGTGAACCGACGGTTTCGTAGGTCCACACGTAGGAGTCCCGGTGACGCACAGCGGACAGGAGGGCGAGCAGTGGCTGCCCGCCGCGCGGCCCGCGCACGAAGGCGTCGTGCTGCCCGCCGACGGCAGTGAGCCCCTCATACCGGGCGCGCCGGGCGCGCCGGGCGCGCAGGCCACTCCGGCGGGTGGGCAGCCGTGGGGTGAGCCTTGGGGGCCCCAGTCCGCGCCGCAGGCGCCCCAGGCGCCGGGATACGGCTACCCTCCGGGTCCGCCCCCGCAGCCCGGCGGGACGCCGCAGGGCTACGGCTACCCCGGCGGCCCCGCACCGACCGGTGGCTACGGCTACCCCGGCGGCCCCGCACAGCCGGGTGCCTACGGTGCGCCGCCGCCGCAGCATCCGCAGCAGCAGCCGCACTCACCCGCCGGGTACGGCACGCCGCCACCCCCGCATCCCGGAGTGCACGCACAGCCCCTTCCGCCGCAGGGCGCCCCGCAGGGCCCTCAGGGTGCGGCTCCGCAGGGTCAGTACCCGCCGCCGTACGCGGCGCAGACCGGTCCCGGCCAGGGGCAGTTCCCCGCTCCGGGCGCGCTGCCGCCACAGGCTCCCCAGGGCGTGGACCCGCAGGGCCGTTACCAGCAGACCGCCCCCGGCCAGGCCCCGCAGGCGCCGGGCCCGCACGGCGCGTACCCGCAGGCCGCCCCCATGGGCGACTCCGACGCGACGCAGTACATCGCGCCCGTCGCCTCCGGCGCGCTGCCGCCCGAGGTGCCGGCGGAGTCGACGACGTTCCTCGGTACGGGGCCCCTGGCGGCCTCCGGCGACCCGCAGAGCGGCCCGCAGGGCGTGCCGCAGACCTCGGACTCCGACGCCACGCAGTACATCGCCCCTGTGCCGGGCGGGAACGGTCCGCCGGGCCCCGCCGGCGCCGCCGTGCCGCCCGCTCCCGCCGGGGCGCCGTTCGGCATCCGGCCCGGTGCTCCCGGTGACCGGCAGCCCCCCGCGGAGTTCGACAGCCTCTTCCGCTCGGAGGGGGCCGGTCCCGAACCGGCCGACGCCACACAGCAGATGCCCCGTTTCGACGAGCCGCCGCCCGCCCATCAGCAGGCGCGCCGCCCCGGCTACCAGCAGCCGGTCCGATCCGAGCCGCAGTACGACCCCGAGCCCGAGCCGCGCCGCCGGTCCACCGTGCCCGTGGTCGCCGCGCTCGTCATCGGTTGTGCCGTGCTCGGTCTCGGTGTCAGCGCGGTGATGTTCGGCGGCGAGGACGAGAAGGATCCGGGCACCGGCCAGAACGTCGCCGCCGACAGTCCGGCGCCCAGCGCGTCGACCCCCTCCACCAAGGCCGCCGATCCCGCGGAACCGCAGGCCAAGGAGCTCGACAAGCTTCTCGCGGACAGCAACAACAGCCGTGCCGCGGTGATCCGTTCCGTGGAGAACATCAGGTCCTGCAAGAACCTGGACCAGGCTGCCGCGGACCTCAAGGGCGCCGCCCAGCAGCGCCGCGAACTGGTGACCCGGCTGGGCGCCCTGTCGGTGGACAAGCTGCCGGACCACACCGCGCTGACCGCGTCGCTGACCAAGGCGTGGCAGGCGTCTGCGTCGGCCGACGACCACTACGCGGCATGGGCGGGGCAGGTGAAGAGCAAGAAGGGCTGCAAGGACGGCAAGGCGCGGACCACGAAGCAGACCGCCCTGGGCAACACCGCGAGCGGTGAGGCGACGAAGGCGAAGAACGAGGCGTCGAAGCTGTGGAACTCGATCGCCCGCAAGTACGGCCTGACGGAGCGCAGCAGCAGCCAGCTCTGAGCCGGCGGACCCCGGGCCGGACCCCTGTGGGACGGCCCGGTCCGGGCCGTGGGAACCGGCCCGGGAGCCGGCACGCCGGATCCGGCCTGCCGGGATCCGGCAGGCCGGGCCCTGCGCTAGGAAGCGTCCATCAGGGTCGCGGCGACATCGACGAAGCCCTTGCGCTGCGCCACCAGGCGTCCGTCGCGCACCACTTGGAAGGTCACGGCGGTGTTGACGATCCGGGGGTAACGGGAGGCGCCGAGCATGTCCTCGTAGATCCACCGCAGGTCCGGCGTGAGGCCGTCGGTCGACACCTTCACCCCCTGGTCGAGGGCGTGCGAGATCTTGCCGGGTGTGATGCGGTCGCTGTCGATCGCCCTGATGACCTCGGCCAGCACCGAGTACGCGATCCAGGTGGTCTGCACACCGGCGTCGGCCGGGTCGACGCTGTTGTCGCCGAAGGCGTGGGTCCTGATGACGTCACGCATCCGGTCCCAGCGGGCGTCGCTCGCGTCCGGGTACCAGCCGGTGACGTAGGCGCCCTCGTAGGGTCCGTTGCGGCCGCCGGTGCGGTCGATGAGGGGCTGGCCGACGCTTCCCATGACCGACGAGATCCTGACCTGCCGGCCGTCCTCCGGCAGCCGCCGGTAGGAGTCGAAGAAGGTCTCCGTGCGCTCGCCGAGCGCGGCCGTGACACAGCCCGGCCGGTCGTCGCCGTCCCTGGCCGTCGTCCAGGTGGGTTCGGCCGCCTCCTTGCGCGCCCGTTCGGCCTCGTCGGCGTAGTCGGAGGCGTCGTCGGCGGCGAGGATGTCCGCGGACTCACGCCCCTTCTCCTGCGCCAGACCGGAGTTGAGGAGGTCGGGGAGGTCGTCCCCGGCGAGGCTGTCCGGCCGTACGAGTGCGACCTTGTCGCAGACGTTGGCCAGCTGCTCGCCGTTACCGGCGAGCAGCGCGGCCTGGCCGCCGTTGACGGGATAGGACAGATAGCTGGAGAACTCCTCGTCGGAGACGCCGAATCCGCCGATGAAGGGAATGCCCGCGGCTTCCAGCGGTGCCATGAAGGCGTCGCCGTACTGGCTGTAGGATCCGACCACCGCGGCCGCGCCCTCCTTGACCGCCTGCCGGGCGCACATCGCCGCACCCCTGGGGGTGTTCTTCTCGTTGCAGGTGATGACGCGCAGTTCGTGGCCGTCGATGCCGCCCTGGGACGCGGTCCAGCGGGCGTAGGCCTCGGCCATCGCCGGCATGCCGGGCATGTTGGTCGCCTTGGTCTTCTCAGGGGCGAAGGTCATGATGGTGACGGGCTCCCTGGAGCCCCCCGGGTCGCCAGGGAGTACGCCGCAGCCGGCGACGAGCGACGCCCCGGTCGCCACCACCGCCGTGTATGCGGTACGGATTCGTACGGTCTTGGAAGGGCGGGAGGAGGAGGAACGACGCCTACCGGTCATGACTGTGCACGCTTCCGGTTCCAGGTAACGGCACAGTGAGCACGAATCAACGGGGGGTGACGTCGAGGTGAATTGCCGGGGTGGGTCCAGGCGTGCGGAAAGGGAACGTACGATCGAAGGCGTGCAGCAAGGTTCGGTCAACCCTTCCCGTCGCGGCCGTCGCTCCTCCACCATGGGCGGCATGCCGCTCAACGACATGCCCTGGTGGCGCTGGCGCAGCAATGTGCGTTCGGCGCTGCACATGCTTTCCGACCCCGTCTTCCACCAGGAGTGCTGGCTGGCGGGGCTCGAGGGATACGGCGACGTCACGGACGCCGTCTACCGTCTGGTCGAGGACACCTGGCTGGACAGCTGGTCCGCGGAGAAGTACGTCGGGACGATCTTCCGTGACTCCGACGAGGCGGCCCTCGTGGACGTCGCCGTGCTGCGCGTGCTGCGGATCATGCACCAGATCGGCGCCGACGCCCCGGTCTCCGCGTACCTGGAGCACCAGGGCTGGCCGGATGCCGTACAGGCGGCGCGTGACGCGCACGTCCGGCTTTCGCAGAACGACGGGGAGGACCCCGACGCCCCGCCGCGTTCCCTGGAAGTTCTGCGGATCATGACCCGGTCCGCCTGACGGACGGGCCCGGTACGGCCCTGGTGTATGTGGCAGGCTACGAGGATGACCGACCAGTACGTCCTGACGCTCTCCTGCCCTGACAAACAGGGCATCGTGCACGCCGTCTCGAGCTACCTGTTCATCACCGGCTGCAACATCGAGGACAGCCGGCAGTTCGGTGACCGGGACACTGGTCTGTTCTTCATGAGGGTCCACTTCTCCGCGGAGGCCCCCGTCACGGTCGACAAGCTCCGCGCCAGTTTCGCCGCGGTGGGAGACGCCTTCCAGATGGACTGGCAGATCCATCTCGCGGAGGAGCGGATGCGGATCGTCCTGATGGTCAGCAGATTCGGGCACTGCCTGAACGACCTGCTGTTCCGCTCGCGGACCGGTGCACTGCCCGTCGAGATCGCGGCGGTCGTCTCCAACCACACGGACTTCGCCGAACTCGTCGCCTCGTACGACATCCCGTTCCATCACATTCCGGTCACCAAGGACACCAAGGACGCCGCGGAGGCCCGGCTGCTGGAGCTGGTCCGCGCGGAGAACGTCGAGCTGGTCGTCCTCGCCCGCTACATGCAGGTCCTCTCCGACGACATCTGCAAGCAGCTCAGCGGCCGGATCATCAACATCCACCACTCCTTCCTGCCGAGCTTCAAGGGCGCCAAGCCGTACCACCAGGCGCACGCCCGCGGTGTGAAGCTGATCGGTGCGACCGCGCACTACGTGACGGCCGACCTCGACGAGGGGCCGATCATCGAGCAGGAGGTCGAACGGGTCGGCCACGAGGTCACACCCGACCAGCTCGTGGCGATCGGCCGCGACGTCGAGTGCCAGGCGCTGGCCCGCGCGGTCAAGTGGCACGCCGAGCACCGCATCCTGCTCAACGGCCGCCGCACGGTCGTCTTCGCCTGACGTGCCGACCGCGTGACGTGCCGGTCGTGCGACGTGCCGGCCGCGTGACGTGGCGGGCGTGCGACGTGCCGGTCGCGTGACGTGGCGGGCGTGCGACGTGCCGGTCGCGTGACGTGGCGGGCGTGCGACGTGCCGGTCGCGTGGCGTGCCGCCGCCGTGGCGTTGCCTGCTATCCGCGGACCGGGTTGTCGCACAGGTCGTCCAGCACGAACGCCTTCTCCTGCTGCTGCAGCAGACGCTCCGCTTCCAGGGCCCCCAGCAACCGGTCCAGCAGCGACTCGTTCAACGGGTCGTCCACGAACTCCAGCACGGCCCGGTGGAACGCGTCCCGAAGCGTCGGCGGCATCGCGTCGGAGGCGTCGAAACAGATCCGGCCCGCCGAGTCGAACAGCTGCTGCACCTCCCGGGTGGCCGGCGACGCCGGCACGGAGGTCGCCTGGCCGCCGGGGAAGAACGGGCGCTCACCGGGGAGCGCCGCGTTCGCCCAGCTCTCACGCGCCGCCTTCGAGGTGAGCCGCCCGAGCAGATCCCACGCCTCCGCGCTGCCGCGGAACACCGCGGCCATGTCGCCCGACACCTCGAACGCGTTCTCGCCGCCCTCCGCCCCGGTCGGCATTCCGACCAGGTAGCGGGCCGTGGGTCTGGGCAGCACATCGTCCCCGTAGTGCCTGCGGATGAACGAACCCTGGTGCTCATGGGTGCAGTCGCCCCGGTTCAGCAGACCGTGACGGCCGTCGTCGAGCAGCTCGAAGTCCGCAAGCTCCTTGGCGCCGGGACTGCGGCCGTCAGCGGTGAGCAACCGCGCCCACTCCTCCCACACCGGCCGGGTCCGCTGCCACGGCGTCCTGCCCGTCGCCCAGTCCTCGTACGCGGCCGAGCCCTCGCGCTGCAGCATCAGGTCCTCCAGCCAGTCGGTGCCGGGCCAGCCGGACGTGGCCCCCGAACCCAGGCCCACACACCACACCGGATCACCGTCCGCCGCGTCCTTGCCGCTCCACACCAGCGACTTGAGATCGACCCGGATCGGTGCCCAGTAGGCACGGGTACGGGCCTCGCCACCGGCCTCGTGGACGGTCACCGGGGGCGCCCAGGGCGGTACGGCAGCCCCCGCGACCTCCTCGGGCAGCGGAAGGAGATCGCCCGCCCGCGCGTATTCGGCGAGTTCGCCGGGGCTGTTGAGTATCGCCACGTCCGGTGGCGCACCGGCCTGGAGCTGGGCGACGAGGGTCTCGCGCAGGGAGCGGGTCCCCTTGTAGACGTAGCTGTGACCGGTCTGCTTCCCGATGGCGGCCAGCGCGGTGACGAACGGCCGCTCCTCGCCGTCCGTCCACGGGCCGAGCACGACGAGGGTCCGCTCGTCCGACCGCCCGTCGCAGCCGGCCGCGGCCGTCGCCACGAACAGCAGACACCCCGCGAGCAGCGCCCTCAAACCCCTGCGTCTCCTCATGAGTCCCTCACGCCTCGGTGTCCTGCCGTCTCGGGGTGCGGGCCGCCGGGTACGGCCTGCCGTACAGACAGAGCGTGACCCCGCAGGCCAGCGCGCCGAGTCCGGCCGCGGGCACCACGATCCCCGCCGTGAGCGACCAGCCGTCCGGGTTCGCCGCGTCCATGCGCGCGTACGCCGTGTCCGTCGCCGCCTCGATCGCACGCGGGGCGCCCGTGGACGCGCCGACCTCTGCCAGGCCGGCGGCGGCCTCCCGTACGTCCTGCTGCGCCCCGTGCTCCTGGGCACCGCCGAACGCCAGCAGCACCGGTGTGATCAGAACCGGGAGCGCGCCCGCCACCAACTGCAGGCTGACCAGCCGCAGCCGGTCCCGCAGGAACAACGCCGTGCCGACGGTCAGGAACCCGAACAGCGCGGTCGCCGGCACGGCGGCCCCGGCGGCCGTGAGAGTCAGCGGACTCCAGGCCGCCAGGTCGGCGTTCTCCTGCCGCAGCCGGCTCTCCAGCCCTTCGATCCGGTCCAGCACGGCGGTCGGCGCGCGGGGCGTGGCCGAATTGGCGCCGGGGCCGCTGAGCAGGTCGTCCGCGTACTCGACACCGGCCACGCGCAGCACGTCGCTGGCCCGGTTGCGGTCCGCCCAGGCGATCTTGTCGCCGTACGCGACGACCAGCCCGGACACCACCCGCAGCTCCTGCTCCTGCCCCCGGCTCAGGGCGCCGGACTGGGCGACCCGGTTGAGGCTCTGCGACGCCTCCGTCAGCCGTGAGCGGTACGTCTCACCCAGCTCGACCTGCCCGGCCTGCGCCGCCGTCAGCAGCCGTAACTCCGCCTGCGCCTGCGCCAGTCCCAGCGATGTCCGGGCCTGCGCCAGCCCTTCCAGCGCGGGCACCGACCGGTCCCGCATCCGCTCGGACCGGTCGTGCACATCGCTGTACGCGGTGGCGCACAGCGCGAGTGCGACGAGGCCGAGGGCGGGCAGCACGAGCATCCGCCGCCGCAGGAAGGCGGCCGTTGCCCGTCGGCCGCCGGGGCCGCGGCCGACGGCTCGCGCCCACAGGGCGGGGCCCGCGGCCTCGGCGTGCCGCCACAGGGCGGTGGTACACCGCCGCAGGGTGGCGCTGTCGGGTCTCATCAGGCCTCCTCGGGTCTGCGGACCGGCCGGTCGGCCGTGTGGTGCGGTGTCTCCTGTCCTACCGGCCCGTTGGGGGCCGCTGCGCGGGGCCGTTTCCCCTACCCGCCCCTCCCCACAACCGGGCTCCGCCCGGACCCGTTCACCGCGCTCCGCGCGGTGTTTCGGGGGCTCTGCCCCCGTACCCCCGCGCCTCAAACGCCGGCGAGGCTGAAGATGCCCTACGGTCTGGCGGTGTGGGAGGTGCCCCCACCCGGGCCCCCGCGCCTCGAACGCTGGCGAGGCTGAAGCCGCCTCCATCAGCGAGGTTGGAGATGCCGCGCCGGGCGACTTTGGCGCGGCTGGGGGATCCCAGCGTCCGCAGGGCCCGGTTCGGGGGTGGTGGTCACGGCGGGCTGCCGAAGAAGCGGTGGCGGAGGCGTCGTCGGCGCGTGTGGCGCAGACCCAGTGGCCGCGTGCTGAACGCGTTGTCGAGGAGCGCCTCCGCCAGCGCCGCACCCTCCGGGCGATCCGTCCGCGGTACCTGCTTCGCCAGCTGGCGGTAGCTCGCCGACAACTGCTCGCGCAGTTCCCGTTCCGTCGCCGGCGGCCGGCCCCCCGCCGGCAGCGCGGCCCGCAGCTGGGCGAGCACTCCTGGGCCCTGGACCCGTACCAGTTCCAGCAGTTGTTCCCGCAGCTCTGCCCGGAGACGTTCCTGCGCCTGCCGGTCGGTGAGCCCCTCGTGGCCGGTGAGCCGGTGCAGCGCGGCGTGGGCCCGTATCGCGGAGGCGACCGTCGGGGTGCCCGCGTGGATGCGGACCATCGCCGTACGCGCGGCGGTGCGGTGCCGGGAGTCCGGTGGCACGCCGTCGAGGGAGGCCAGCGCGTCCTCTGGGTTGTGCCGGGCCAGATGGATACGGGCCAGCCCGAAGGCGGCGGCGCCGAGCGCGTGGTTGCGCCGCCACACCGCGTCGTAGAAGAGCATGGCCTGCTCCTCGTGCGTCCGGCGGGCCTGAGCCTGTGGGCCCTGTGGAGTCTGTGGCGCGTCGGCGCGTTCCTCGGCCCGCCATTCGTCGGCGAGCTTCTCGTGGCAGTAGCCGAGGGCGAGTTTGGGGGCGTACTCGCCGGGGATCGCCGCGTACACCGTGTCGAAGCATTCCAGTGCCCGCCGCAGCCGCCCGTGCGCGAGCTGGGCGAGGCCCTGGTGCCAGTCGAGGCGCCAGTCGTAGCGGGCCCGGTCGCCGAGGAGGCGCCCGGCGCGCTCGAGTTCCACGGCGGCGGCCACGAGCTCCTTGTCGCGGCCGTGGCGGCGGGCACCGGCGAGCTCCAGGTGGAGGCGGCAGCGCAGCAGGTGGAGTTCCGGCGAGGGCAGCCACTCGTCGCTGAGCTGCAGCAGTCCCGCCGGGTCGTCGTACGAGGTGCGTTGCAGTTCCTTCCAGTTGGGGTCCTGCACGTCGGCCTTGGGCACGGGCAGCGCGACCGCCGCCTCCGCCGGTTCCGGGACGTGGGCGCCGAGCCGGTCGACGGTGCCGTCGGCCCGCCAGCGTTCCAGGGGCGGCGGTCTGCCGAGCCGCCCGTCCAGTGCGATGGCGGCCGAGTCGAAGAGGGGCGAAGGTTCGAAGGTCTCCTCGTCCAGCCGCAGCGAACGCAGTTCGCGCAGCACGCCGCGCAGCTGGACGGCCATCTCCTGCGCGGAGGCGTAGCGCCGTCTCGGGTCGACGGCCGTGGCGCGGGACAGGGCGCGCCGCAGTGACTCGGTGCCGAGGTCGGACGGTGGCGACGGGTCCTTGGCGAGCAGTTCGCCGAGGACCGCGCCGACGGTGTAGAGGTCGCCGGCGGTGGTCATGCCGCCCGTGGCACCGCTCTCCGGTGGCCGGTGGCTGACCGGTCCGGGCGCCCCCGGTTCGCGGACGCCCGCGACGTCGATCAGTTTGATGCCGGTACCGCAGTGCAGGACGTTGGTGAGCGAGAGGTCGCCGTAGACGAGCTTCTCCTGCCGGTGCAGGTGGTCGAGGGCCTCGAGGACGAGCAGGCCGTACACGACGATGAACTCGCGTACCCGCGGTCCCGCGAACGGCTCCACGCGCCTGGCGATCCGGGACGCGACCCACGACAGGGACGCGCCGTCGGCGAACTCCATCACGATGAACTCGGACGACGTGGGTTCGTGCCGTGCGTAGTTGACCACGCGGATGACGGACGGGTGGTTGAGGCTGACGAGCCGCAGCCGTTCCTGGTGGGCCTGGAGGACGGCCGCCGGATCGCCGGGGTCGAGGATTCCCTTGAGCGCGACGGGACGATTCTCCAGCAGCAGGTCGCGGGCGAGATACACCTTGCCGTGGCTGCCCTGCCCGATGGGGCCCACGACCTCGTACTGCTGGTGCAGCCGTTCGCCGCTCGCGAGCCGGTCGCCGGTCTGCTCGGTGACGAGGGCGTCCGGGTCGCGCACGGCGACGGCGGGCAGATCGGTCAGCCCGTCCCCGGGCGGCTCGACGACGAACTCGCGGGGCCCGGCCGGGCCGGTGAGCTCCAGTTCCGCGCTCTCCGCGTCCAGCAGGGCCGCCTCGATGTCGACGGCGCAGCGGAACAGGGCGTGGAGCTGGTCCTCCGAGCCGTGCAGCGGGCCTTCCGGGCCGAGCTGTTCGAGCATCCTGCGCAGCCGCGGCGCCAGCGCGGGGGGCCGCGGGCCGGAGAACTGCCGCAGCCGCTGCTCGGCCTCGGCGAGTCCGGCCAGCCGGGTGCCGAGCCGTTCGGTCCGGCGGGCGGCCCAGTCGGGGCCGAGGAGTTCGTCGCGCACCCGGGCGAGGAGCGGCGATCGGGGGTCGCTGAAGACGAGGAGGAGGCGGCTCTGGCCGCGGGCGAGGAGGGCGGCGAGGAGACGCAGGATCTCGTCGTCGCTGGATGCCGACCGGTCGACGGACAGAAAGGCGGCGCTCAGCGGCGGACTCTCCTCGGCTATCCGCCCGAGGAGGTCGCCGTTGGGGTCGTCGCCGTTGGGGTTGTCACCGTTGGGGTCGTCACCGGTGGGAACGTCGCCGCGGGGCCCGGTGGCACGGTTGCCGTGGCGTTCGGGCGGGTGCACGCCGTCCGGCCCGTGGGGGAGTTGGTCCAGTCCGATCCGGTCCGCCGCGTCCCGCGCCAGTTCGTAGGCGGTCCGGTTGGTGGCGTCGACGGCGATGTCGATGCTGCCGGCCTGCGGATCGTCCGCGCCGTCCGCCGTGCCCGTGCCGCTCGCCCGTGACCGCGACGCCTCCGGCGGGCTCTGCTCGCGGTCGGCGAGCGTGAGCACCGATCTGACCGTGTGGAGCAGGTCGTGCTCGCCCTCCCCGGCGAACACGGGTTCCACGGGGTCGGTGTCCGGTGCGCCGTCGAGCCACCGGGTCAGCCGGCGGTGCAGACCCGGTACCCGCCCGGAGGCGGTCCTGTCGTGCGCGACCACGACGTCGTGGGAGACGGCCGGTTTGCCCGTGACCGTCAGCCCCAGCCGTTCCAGCGGCAGGTGCTTGAGCACGGTCTCGGTGGGGATCATGTACGCGTGATCCCTTCGCACCCGCGCCTGCGGGGTGCCGAACTGGTGCGCCACGATGCCGATGACGCGCCGCGAACGGCTGTGCACGACCGCGCATCCGCTGTATCCGCGCCGCACCACGTACGGCGCGTTCAGCGCGTCGAGCTGTACCCACTCCGGTGTCGGTGCCGGCCCGCCGCGCCCCATCAGCCGGGCGTCCAGGTGCTCGCCGCCGGGCAGGTCCTCCGGGTATCCGGTGAAGTGCACCGTGTCGCCGCGCGCCGGGATCTGGCGGTGCAGCACGGCGTGCGGCACGGCGGGCTCGTGGTCCAGCTTGAGCAGGGCGAGGTCCCCGCCGAACTGGCCCGTCGGCATGACGAGGTACTCCCGCAGCAGCCGGGCCCGCAACGGGTGCGCCGTCTCCCCGGCGGAAGGCCGCGGCAGGTCGACGTACACCTCCTCCAGCGGCGTGCGGACACCGGAGGAGTCCGGGCGGGAGAGGAGTACATGCGCGCAGGTCAGCACCAGGCCGCCGGGGAGCAGTACCCCGGCGCCGAGCGGCCTGCCCGCGCGATCAGCCCCCCGGAGCAGACGTACGCGCCAACTTTCCTCCTGTGCGGAGGAGTTGGATGTGCGAAACGGCTCGCTCATACTGCACCACGATAACTACGGGAGACGGGGGGCGCGATGGCCGAGCGTGACGAAACCGGTGTGGTGGGGCTGGCCGAGGTGATCGGGCAGGTCCGTGACGAGCTGGAGCGGGCACAACGGGCCGGTGAGGGGCGGGATCTGCGGTTCAGCGTGGAGAGTGTGCACCTGGAGTTCGCGGTGCAGGTGCGGCGGGAGGGCAGCGGGCGGGCCGAGTTGCGGATCGGGGTTCTGACCGCGGGCGGCGGTGCCACGGCGGCGCGCGACACCACGCACACCATTCAGGTCGAACTGAAGCCCCACGGCCGCGACGGGAACCCGAACATCAGCGTCGGCGGCGAGTGACGGACCTGGACCCGTGACTCCGGACCGTGACCCGGACCCGGACCCGGACCCGGACCCGGACCCGTGACCCCGGACCCGGGTCAAGGGTCCGGGGTCACGGGCCGGTCGTGGGCCCGTCGCCGACCAGCGACTCGCCCACGCGGGTACGTGCGTAGAGCACCACGCGACCCGTGCGGTGCGCGCTGACCAGACCGGCCGCGCGCAGCGCCGTCAGGTGCTGCGAGACGCCGCCCGCGGACATGTTGATGCGGCGGGCCAGGTCCGTCGTCGAGGCGGGGGCGGACAGCTCCGCCAGCAGGAGGGCGCGGGTGCGGCCGAGGACGGCGGCGAGGGCGTCGGACAGCGGCGCCGCCCGCTCCTCCCAAAGGGTGGCGGTGCCGCGGGGCGGGTAGCGCAGAGTGGGCTGCCAGTCCGGGCTGTCCACGTCGGAGAAGATCCGCTGCCCGGCGAAGACGGACGGCACCAGCAGCAGGCCCCTGCCGTCCAGGTTCCGGGCCCCGCGCACACAGCGGTGCATCACCTGCAGCGTTCCCGCGTCCCACGTCACCCGCGGGTCCAGATCGTCGAAGAGACGGCGTGCGCCGCCTTCCGCGAGCCGCCGGGCCCGGTACAGGATGTCGCCCTCGACCAGGGTGAGGATGCGCGGCCAGTACGGGGCGAGCGCCACCTCCCAGTAGGCGGCGATCGTCTCCACGAGCCGGCCGAGACCGCGGTCCGGGTCCTCGCGCAGCGCGGCGACCCCTTCGCGGGCGGCGGGCGTCGTCGTACGGAGCAGGGCGTGCGGTGTGGACCGCAGGGCGGTGAGCTCCACCTCGAGCGAGGGCTGCGGGGTGGTCGGCGGCGCCACCAGGAAGCCGGGGATGCCGGCCGGAGGCGCGCCGACCAGCGCGGACAGTGGTGCGAGGTCGAGTTTCGCGGCCGTGAGACGGGGGCGTACACGCTCGAGCCAACGACGGTGCGTTCCTGAAATGTCCGCGCCCTTGAGCGCCCGCACGCTCGCGACGACCTCCCACAGCGGGGAGACGGCGAACCGGGTGCGGGCGACATCCTCCGCCGAGAAGGCGATCTCCAGCATCCCGCCCTCGGGGCGGCTCTCGAGCACCATTCGGTCGAGACTAAATCATTGGAGTACGCGGCGGAGCAGGGGCAGCGTACGGATCATGTCCACACCCACTCGTACGTCCGCGTCCGCGTCCACGGACGGGCCCGGGGCCGGGTCCGCCGGCAGTCCGTGGCGGTCCCGTGACTTCCGGAGCCTGTTCACGGCCACCCTCTTCAGCCATCTCGGCACGAACATCGGCTATGTGGCCGTCCCGCTGATCGCCGTGTCCGCGCTGGACGCGAGCGCCGGCGAGGTCGGCCTGCTGGCCACGCTGAGCACGGTGGCGTTCCTGCTGATCGGACTGCCCGCCGGGGCCTGGGTTGACCGGATGCGGCACCGGCCGGTTCTGATCGCCGCGGATCTGGCCAGGGCGGTCCTGTTCGCCTCTGTGCCGGTCGCCTGGGCACTGGACGCCCTCACCCTGGGCCAGCTCTACGCCGTCGTGCTGCTCAACGGGTGCGCGATGGTCTTCTTCGACGTCGGCTCGCAGAGTTTCCTGCCCCGGCTCGTGGACCGCGAGGCCCTGGTCCCGGCGAACGCGGCGGTGGTGAGCCTGCAGGCCGCGAGCAGTGTGGCGGGCCGGGGCGCGGGCGGCGGCATCGTGCAGCTGTTCACCGCGCCGGTCGCCGTCGTCGGGGTCGGCCTGCTGTATCTGGCCTCCGCCCTCAGACTGGCCCTGCCGTCCCGCCGGCCGGCCGCCGCGGCGCTCCCCGCCGCGCCGCGGGCGGCCACCGGCCGACTGGGCGCCCAGATCGCGGAGGGCGTGCGGCATGTACTGCGCAACGCGGAGCTGCGGGCCCTCGCGCTCACGGCGTCCCTCACCAACCTCGGCTCACAGATCGTCAACACCCTGCTGCCGGTGCTCTTCGTCCGCGAACTGGGCCTGTCGGCCGGTGTGCTGGGGCTCTACTGGGCGGCGGGCGGCCTCGGCGTCCTCATCGGCGCGCGCTGCGCACGCCCCATCGGCCGGCTCCTCGGACACGGCCGTACGCTCGGCCTCGCCGGCCTGTGGATGGCGCCCACGGCGCTGCTCCTGCCGCTCGTCGACCGGGGCGTGTGGCTGTGGGTCGCGGGGGCGGGATGGATGCTCATGATGTTCAAGGTCGGCGTCGACAATGTGCTCGGCGTGAGCCTGCGGCAGCGGCTGACTCCGGACCCGCTGCTCGGCCGGATGAACGCCACCTTCCGATTCATGCTCACCGGCGCGATCGCCGTCGGCTCCGCGACGGCGGGCCTGATCGGCGAGTTCGCGGGGCTGGACGCGGCGCTCTGGACAGGCGCGGGCTGCCTGTCGCTGGCCTTCCTGCCGGTCTTCCTCTCGCCGGTCCGCCGTCGCCGCGAACTGCCCCGGCAGAGCGCCGCGTAGTCCGGCCCGCGACCCGCCGCTACAGGCGGCTCAGCGCGGCGGCCGCGAACAGCACGTCCCGGATCGCCTCCCGGTCGCCGTCCTGACCGGCGGCGGCCTCCTCGGGTGAGACGTGACCGGCCACCAGCTTGCAGAACTCGACTCCGTCCAGCGCGACTTGCGCGACCGACTTGTCCGGTGAGCCGACGGAGGCCGGCGAGTCCAGGGCGATGTACCAGTTCCCGCCGCCGGAACCCTCGACCTCCAGATGGAGCGAACGCCCGGGTGCGCCGGCCGCGACCAGGTGCTGGGGCGGCCCCGCGAGCCCGGCACGCCTGCGTTCCGCGAGCGCCGCGGGCAGCAGCCGGGCCGCGAGGTCGATCATCCGGTTGAGATGCCTGCCGCTCGGCGGGGCGTACGGGTAGTCCACGGCGTCGGCGATGTCGTCCGCGTGGATCCAGCACTCGAAGGCCCGGTCGAGCAGCGCGTCCCGCAGGGGCAGGGAGAACGCCCCGTAGGACACCGACAGTTCGGCGACGCCCCGACCGGCGAAGGACACCGTACGGATGAGGGTGTGGCTCTGGTCGCGCCACGGCTCACGGATCTCGCCCGCCGGCGGCCGGTGGGCGTTGTTCCAGAACGTCTCCGTGCGCGCCGTCGGCAGGCGCGGCGCGTGCGACCCCAGCGGGTCGTCGAGGCCGAGGGCGCCGGTGACTATGCCGTCGACGGTCATCAGGTGCCCGATCACGCCGGCCACCGTCGTACTGCGGGTGACCCTGCGCTCGCCCTCGAACCACTTGAGCCGCACCGGCGCGTGCCACTCCGACTCCCCGATGTCCCGCAGCAGCGCGTCCAGCCTGGCGGTCTCCGCGTCGTAAGGGTCGGCCCAGTCGGGCACGGGGATACGGGCGGGCCTGCGGCCCAGGCAGTTCTCCAGCACCCGGAAGCGCAGCAGCGGGTCGAGGTCCAGATCACGGTCGGTGTGCAGCAGGCCGACCGCGTCCCGCAGCCGCAGGGCCTCCTCCGCGCAGGGAGCGCAGTCCCCGAGATGCTCCTCCACGGCGGCGGTCTCCTCGGCGGAGCAGGCGGACAGGGCCCACGCCCCGAGCAGCGACTTCAGCACCCGGTGCGACGGCACGAAGGGGACCGACGCGGCGGCCTGGCCGGGAAGCGTCCTCTCCGCTGCGGGCGGGCCCGCCTCGGCCACGACGGGCTCGTCCGGGGACGCGGGCTCCGGCGGCACGGACGGTTTTGGCGGCGGGCGGTACGCGCCGGGGTGGAGGTCGTCCGCGGCGGCGCGCGGTCCCGGTATGCGTGGCACGCCCCGTACCTCGTCGCCGTCCCGCCCGCGGGCCTCGCCGTCCCGCCCGCGGCCCTCGCCGTCGTGCTCGCGGCCGTCGTCGTGGGCGCCGCCGTCCATCGGCCCGTTCACAGCACCCGCCCGTACCCGGGCGGTGACGAGCCCTCGAGCGAGCGGGTGTGCGCGGTCGACAGCAACTGCAGTCCCAGCCGCAGCCGCCGCCTCGCCTCGTCCTCCGTGACGCCGAGATCGGCGGCGGTCTGGCGGTAGTCCCTGCGCTGGAAGTACGCCAGTTCGAGCGCGGCCCGCAGCGGTGCCGGCATGGACGTCACGATGTAGTCGGCACGGGCCGCGACAGCGGCCCTGCGCACCTTCTGCTCCAGCTCCTCCGTGGTGCCGCCCTCCGCGAGCGCCGCGGACTCGGTCTGACGCAGCCGGTGCACGGCCTGGCTGTTCGTGAGCCTCGCCACCCAGGACCGCATGGAGCCCTGCTTGGGGTCGTACGCGTCCGGGTTTTCCCATATGTACCCGAACACTTCACGGGTGACCTGGTCGGCGGCCTCCTCGTCCTCGAGCACCCGGTGGGCCTGGCTGTGCACGAGCGCGGCGAACCTGTCGTACAGCTCGCCCAGGGCCGCGGCCTCGCCCCGCGCCAGCCGCTGCTGCATCCTGCGGTCCCAGCGCGGTGGTGCGTCCTTCGCCATTGCGGCCCCCAAGCCTGCTCTCTCTGCCTGCTGCCTCTGCCCTCGTGTCCGTCGCTCATTCGAATGTAGTGCGCCCGGCGGATTACGCACGAGCCTTTGCGTCAAGTACGCCCCTTCCGCGGTCCGGGATGCTAAGGCCGCGAACGGGGAACAACCCACGGGGGGCAGGCGCTGAAGCCGTGGGGCGCTCCGTGACGAACGTCGCGTTTCAGCGGCGGGCAGTCGGGAAGCGGCTGTGGAAGGGCAGCTTCCGGTCTTCTGGGACCGGTATGAGGAGGGGTCCAGACGTGGTGACACTCAAAGTGGCCGAGAGCCGGCAGGGCTCGTGGACCGTGCTGCAGGTGTGCGGGGAACTCGATCTCGTGTCCTCGCCCGTGGTGCGCCAGCGGGTCCACGACGCGGTCGCCGCCGGGCAGCACCATGTCGTGCTCGACCTCTCGGAGGTGTTCTTCTGCGACTCCAGCGGTGTCGGCGTGCTGATCGCCTCGCGGCGGCTGATGCGCTCGTGCCGCGGCAGGCTGCGGCTGATACTGCCGGCCCGCGGCGCGGAGGACGGCTCGCACGTCAACCGGGTGCTGGGCGCGCTCGGAGTGCGCCGCCTCTTCGAGGTCTACGCGGACACGGGGTCCGCCACGGACGACGGGGCGCAGCCGCTCACTGCTTGACGTCCCGGGCGGCGCCTCTGCCTCTACCGGTGCCGGTCCGCGCGCCCCTCTGCCCCCGCTGCGCGCCCCCGTACGCCCCGGCGCACCCCCGTCACCTGCGCTTCGCCCGGATGTTGCCGCCATGCAATTCCCCGGGTGCGTACACACCTCGGCCTCCGGGGCTTTACGCTCCCCGCATGGACAGCGCAGAGTACGAGCGGAAGATCGCTTCCCGCTTCGCCGCTTTCGATCAGGACGGCAACGGCTACATCGACCGCGAGGACTTCAGTTCGGCCGCGGCCAAGCTGCTCGCCGAGTTCTCCGTCGCCGCCCGCTCCGACAAGGGGCAGGATCTGTACAGCGGCGCGGAGGCGTTCTGGCAGGGCATGGCGGGCATCGCCGACGTCGACGGGGACCAGCGGGTGACCCGCCAGGAGTTCGTGACGAGCGCGGTGAAGCGGTTGCGCGACAACCCGAAGCGGTTCGGCGAGATCGCCCGCCCGTTCCTGCATGCCGTGATCAGAGTCGCCGACGAGGACGGCCGGGGCGTGACCCCCTCGGCCGTGGAGCGTGTGCTCGGCGCGCTGGGCGTCGACCCGGGGGTCGCGGCGGCGGCGGGGACGGCGCTGGACACGGACGGTGACGGACGGATCGGCGAGGAGGAGGCGTTGGCGGCGTTCGCCGCGTATTACGTCACTCCCGAGCCCGACACGAAGTAGGCCGACGGTGCGCGCCCGTGGGGCGCGGCTGTCGGGTTGTGGGTGGGTGCGGGGGTCGGTGGCTGCGGTACGCGCCGGTGGGCGCGGCTGTCGGGTTGTGGGTGGTGCGGGGGTCGGTGGCTGCGGAGGGGGGATCGCGGACTGCTTTCCCGAGCCTGCGTTTCCCTGGGCTTACGACGCTTTACGTCCGCTCACCCCCCTCCTCCGCCCCCGCCCCCCTCCCGCCGGTGGGCCCCGTGCCAGTCCTGGTCGTTCCCACGGCCCGTGCGGGGTATTGGGACCGGGGCCCCTCTCCTGGCCATCGGCTCCCCTACCTCCCCAGTGGGAGCGAATCCCTCGCCGGGGGACAGGGCACGCGCCTTCACCGGCCCTCCGGCGGGGGCGAGGGCCGATGCCCCCGGAGCGGCACCCGGACACCACACGACACGGACCGGGTCATCTGTACGCGGCGCGGAGTTTGTACTTGAGGACCTTGCGCAAGGCGTCGTTGCGGGGCAGCGCGTCCACGATCTCCAGCTGTTCCGGGAGCTTGTGCACGGACAGGCCCTCCGCGCGCAGGTGTTCGGTCAGCGCGGCCAGGGTCGGGTCGGCCACGCCGGGCGCCCGCTCCACGACGGCGCACACGCGTTCGCCGCGTTCCTCGTCCGGCAGGCCGATGACCGCCACGTCGCCCACCGCGGGGTGGGTGTGCAGCAGGTCCTCGATCTCCTTGGCGGAGATGTTCTCCCCTTTGCGGATGATGACGTCCTTGGCCCGCCCCGTGAGCACGAGATGCCCGCTGTCGGTGAGCCGGCCGAGGTCGCCGGTGATGAGGAAGCCGTCGGTGTCGAACGCGGCGGCCGTCGCGGCCGGGTCGAGGTAGCCCTTGCAGACGGCCTCGCCGCGCAGCCGGATCTCGCCGTCGACGATCCGTATCTCCATGCCGTCCGGCGGCCGGCCCTCGGTGTGGGCGAGGTCGTCCTCGGTGTCGTCGGGCGAGCCCATGGTGATCATCGGGACCTCGGTCATGCCGTAGCCGTGGGTGAGCACGCAGCCCATCTCGCGGACGACGGCGTGGTGCAGTTCGGGCGGCTTGGGCGCGCCGCCGCCGGCGAGCAGCCGCAGGGTGGGGATGAGTCTGCGGCCCGGCTGTCTGCGCTGCTCGGCGAGGAACATCGAGTAGAAGGCGGTGGAGCCGCCGGCGGTGGTCACGCCGTGCCGGCGGTACTCGTCGAGCGCGCCGGGGAGGGCGAACTTCTCGAAGAGGACTGCGGGGAATCCGTAGAGGAGCAGCATCACCAGGTAGTCCGGCCCGCCGATGTGCGCGAACGGGAAGGCGATCGAGCCGATGTCGTCCTCGGACAGGTGCAGCGCGTGGGCCAGGCAGGAGCCGCCCGCGATCAGTGAACGGTCGGTGTGCAGCACGCCCTTGGGGTCGGACGTGGTGCCGGAGGTCCAGTAGATCCAGCGGACGGCGGTGCCGGAGGCGGGCGGCGCGGGCAGGGTGGAGGGCTCGCCGTCGGGCAGTGCGTCGTACGCCTCGAAAACGCCGCGGGCGCCGACCCGTTCGGCCAGGGCGGTGTGGTCGAAGCCCCGCCACTCGCCGGGCACGGCGAAGTACTCGGCCTTGGACTCGCGCAGCGCGAAGCCGACCTCGCGGTCCCGGTAGAAGGGGATGACCGGCGTCTGCACGGCTCCGAGCCGGGCGAGGGCCACGGTCAGCAGGACCGTCTCGATCCGGGTGGGGAGCTGCCAGGCGACGACCGTGCCGGGGCGGACGCCCATCGCGTACAGGCCGGCCGCCGTCCGTTCCGAGCGGTCGTGGAGTTCGCCGAAGGTGAGGGTGCGATCGTCCTGGAGCAGGACGGGGCGGTGGGGGGTGAGTCCGGCCCTGCGGCGGACCAGTTCCCAGAGGGTGGGCGCGGTGCTCAGTGCGTGTGCGGTCCCGTTCATGCCCGGACACCTCCGCAAGCGGTAACTGACGACGCGTCAGATCGTAAGGATCCGAGCCTTGTCGGTCCAGGGGTGCGGAGCTAGCCTGGCAACCTGATCTGACGCACCGTCAGGAGGATGGTCCCGATGGAAAAGGAACTGCCCCGGATCGTCAGCGTCGACGACCACGTCATCGAGCCGGCGCACCTCTTCGAGACCTGGCTCCCGGCCAGGTACCGCGACCGCGGGCCCAGGCCCCTGACCGCGGGCATCGGCGAGCTCGTCTACACCGGCGGCAAGTACCGGATCACGATGGACCCCGAAGGGCCGCCCACGGACTGGTGGATCTACGAGGACCTGAAGTTCCCGTACAAGCGCAACATCGCCGCCGTCGGCTTCGACCGCGACGACATGACCCTCGAGGGCATCACCCGTGCCGAGATGCGGCCCGGCTGCTGGGACCCCGTGGAGCGCCTCAAGGACATGGACCTCAACCACGTCGAGGCGTCCCTGTGCTTCCCGACCTTCCCGCGTTTCTGCGGCCAGACCTTCGCCGAGGCCCATGACAAGGACGTCGCGCTTGCCTGTGTCCGCGCCTACAACGACTGGATGGTCGAGGAGTGGTGCGGCGACAGCGGCGGCCGGCTGATCCCGCTGTGCATCATCCCGTTGTGGGACATCGACCTCGCCGTCGCGGAGATCCGCAGGAACGCCGCGCGGGGCGTGCGCGCGGTCACCTTCTCCGAGATCCCCACCCATCTGGGGCTGCCGTCGATCCACACCGGCCACTGGGACCCGTTCTTCGCCGCCTGCCAGGAGACCGGCACGGTCGTCAACATGCACATCGGATCGTCGTCGCAGATGCCCGCGGCGTCCCCGGACGCGCCGCCCGCGGTGCAGGCGTCCCTCTCGTTCAACAACGCCATGGCCTCGATGACGGACTTCCTCTTCAGCGGCGTCCTCGTCCGCTTCCCCCGTCTCAAGCTGGCCTACAGCGAGGGCCAGATGGGCTGGATCCCGTACGCCCTGGAGCGTGCCGACGACGTGTGGGAGGAGCACCGGGCGTGGGGCGGGGTGCGCGGCGTGATCCCCGAACCGCCCTCGACGTACTACTACCGGCAGATCTTCTGCTGCTTCTTCCGCGACAAGCACGGCGTCGCCTCCATCGACGTCGTCGGCCGCGACAACGCCACCTTCGAGACGGACTACCCGCACGTCGACTCGACCTTCCCGCACACCAAGGAGGTCGCCCTCGACCATGTGAAGGACCTGGACGACGAGACGGTGTACAAGCTGATGCGCGGCAACGCCATCCGCATGCTCGGCCTGGACCTGGACGCGTAGTGGACCTGGCGTACACCGACGCCGAGGAGGAGTACCGGGCCCGGCTGCGCGACTGGCTGGCCGTCGTCCTGCCCAAGCTGCCCCCGCGGCCGCCGGCCGACGACTGGCCCGCGCGGCGTGCCCACGACACCGCCTGGCAGCGGATGCTGTACGACGCCGGATACGCCGACGTGCACTGGGACGCCGCACCGACCCTGCGTCTGATCTTCCTCGAGGAGACGGAGAAGGCCGGAGCGCCCTACGTCGGCGCCAACTTCGTCGGACTGCTGCACGCCGGGCCGACCGTCGCCGCCGAGGGCACACCGGCGCAGCGGGAGCGCTGGCTGGGGCCCATCCTGCGCGGCGACGAGATCTGGTGCCAGGGCTTCAGTGAACCGGACGCGGGCTCCGACCTGGCCTCGCTGCGCACCAGGGCGGTCCGCGACGGCGACGCGTACGTCGTGACTGGCTCCAAGATCTGGACCTCGCACGCCGAGGTCGCCGACTGGTGCGAACTGCTCGTCCGGACCGACCCGCAGGCTCCCCGGCACCGGGGCATCACCTGGCTCGCGATGCCCATGGACGCGCCAGGCATCACCGTA
This sequence comes from Streptomyces sp. NPDC003023, assembly GCF_042888225.1. Taxonomy (NCBI): domain Bacteria; kingdom Bacillati; phylum Actinomycetota; class Actinomycetes; order Kitasatosporales; family Streptomycetaceae; genus Streptomyces; species Streptomyces sp. NPDC003023. The sequence continues at coordinate 213,533 of NZ_JBIAPL010000005.1, read as the reverse complement.
CGGCCGCTGCGCACCCTGGCCGGTACCGCCGAGTTCGCCGAGATGTTCCTCGACGAGGTGCGGGTGCCGGTGACGGACCGGGTCGGGGCGGAGAACGACGGTTGGCGGGTCACGATGGTCACGCTCTCCTTCGAGCGGGGCACCGCGTTCGTCGGCGAGGTCGTCGCCTGCCGCCGCACCCTCGCGGAGGTGGCCGCTCTGGCGCGCGCCAACGGGACCTGGGACGACACGGCCGTCCGCCGCAGACTCGGACGTCTGCACGCCGAGTTCGCGGCGCTCTGGCGGCTCATCCAGTGGAACGTCAGCGAGGCGGCCGCGACCGGAGGGGTGCCGGGCGTCGGCGGGTCGGTCTTCAAGCTCCGCTACTCCCACGCCCGTCAGGAGCTGTACGACACGGCGGCGGAGGTCCTCGGCACCGACGCGCTCGACCTGTCGCGGACTTGGACGGAGCAGCGGCTCTCCTCCCTCTCGTACACCATCGCCGCCGGCACCTCGCAGATCCAGCGGAACATCGTCGCCGAGCGGATCCTCGGCCTCCCGAAGGGGCGCTGATGGACTTCCGGCTCACCGACGACCAGCGGGCGCTGCGCAGCGGTGTGCGGGAGCTGCTGACCGGCCGTTTCGGGCGGACGGCGCTGCGGGCCGCCGTGGACCGCGAGGGCTCCCTCGACCGGGAGCTCTGGCGCGAGCTGGGCAGGGCGGGGTTCTTCGCGCTACGGCTGGCGGAACGGGACGGCGGGGTGGGCCTCGGCCTGCCCGAGGCGGTGCTGGTCTTCGAGGAGGCGGGCCGGGTGCTGCTGCCGGGGCCGCTGGTGGCGACGCATCTGGCGGCCGGGCTCGTGCCGGGAGCGGCGGACGGCGCCACGGTCGTCACCTGCGTGGGGCAACTCGGCTCCCTCGTCCAGCACTTCGACGAGGCCGACGTGACTGTCGCACTGGAGGAGGACGGACCGCGCGTCGTCGAGGTGCGGCAGGGCGTCCCCGTGCGGTCCCTGGACCCGCTCACGCCGCTGCACCGCCCGCCGGTCCGGGCGGAAGGCCCGGCGGCGGGGCCGCTGCTGGGTACCGCCGTGCTCCTGACAGCCGCGGAGCAGCTCGGCAGTGCCGCCCGCAGCACCGAGGAGGCCGTGCGGTACGCGCGGGAGCGGGTGCAGTTCGGGCAGCCCGTCGGGGGTTTCCAGGCCGTGAAGCACCTGTGTGCGGAGATGCTCGTACGCACGGAGGTGGCACGAGCGGCCGTCTACGCCGCCGCGGCGGGCGGCGAGCTCATCGAGGCGGCCGGTGCCAAACTGCTGGCCGACGAGGCGGCGGTACGCGGGGCGAGGGACTGTCTGCAGGTGTTCGGCGGAATGGGCTTCACCTGGGAGGCCGACGTCCACCTCCACCTCAAGCGGTCGCTCGTGCGGGCCCGGATGTGGCTCACGACGGCTCAGGCGGAGGAGATCCAGGCGCAAGCCCTGGCCTCAGCAGGCCGGACGGTCACCGTGCGTTGATACCGGGTTGTGTCCTGCGCGAGGCTCGTCACACGGTGGAGTCGGGTTGGTGCTCCGGTACGCTGCGTGGGATGCGAGTCGCTGCGATGACGGGGTCTCACGGTGTCGCCGGCACGGCGGTCCCGGACCCGTCGATGCGCGCTGGTCGGGCTGTGCGAAGGCGTTTCGCGGCCCCGTGTTCGACTCTTCCCGGCGTGCGTCGCACAGTATGCACCACGAGTACTCCTTCACGCTGGAATATGCCCGAAGCGCTTGTTGCGGTGACTGTAAGTCAATCATGCTCTGTCGTAAGGGAATCACATTCCGTTATGGCTGTGAGGCGCAAGGCTATGTGTCCGCCGGTTCGGGTGGTGTGAGCGGTGCAGGTGCTTCAGGTGCAGTTGGAGATCGGATCCGACCCTTCGGAGGTGGGGCGAGCCCGCAGATGGGCCAGATCACGGCTCGTGAAGTCCGGGATGGGCGACGACGAACCACTGGCGGAGACGCTGATCCTGTTGATCTCGGAGCTGGTGACCAACGCCGTCGTGCACACGGGGTGCCCGGCCGTCCTGCGGATGCTGTTCGGCGTCGGCGCGGGTGCCGCGAGGCCGGGGACGGTCAGGGTCGAGGTCGCCGACGTCAGCGCGTGCCCGCCGAGGCCGAGGAACGCGAAGGGCGAGGACACCGGGGGCCGCGGCCTGGAACTGGTCGACGGGCTCGCGGACCGCTGGGGCTGGCAGCGTGAGGGCGCCGGAAAGTCCATCTGGTGCGAGGTGGACCACGACCTGCCGACAGGAGCCTCGCGGCTGGCGGGCCCGCCCGTGGTGGCACGCGGAGCCTGAGGACGGCCTTCCGGTGGCCGCGGGCGTCAGCAGGCGCACGGCCTTCCCGTGGCCGCGGGCGTCAGCGGGCGCACGGCGTCCGGTTGCCGAACGCCTTCCTCCCACGGGCCGGCGACCGCGGGACGACTCAGAGTACGGCGACCGGGGCGACCGGTGTGCCGGTGCCGCCGACGAAGGGTTCCGGCATGGCGGAGAGCAGGAAGGCGTACCGCCCCTCCTCCGCACAGGCCGTGGAAAGCCCCTCCAGATTCCAGTTCTGACCCTGCAGCATGCCCATCTCCACCAGGTCCAGCGCGTGGACCGGCAGCCAGAGGTCCTCGATCTCCGGCGGGAAGATCTCGAACGTCAGGGTGTCGTTCGCGACGGCGGCCACGTCGTGCGCGTGGAACCACTCGGGTGTGCGAACGGACAGGCCCGGCGAGGGATACGCGTAGCCGTGCCGGTCGCCGCCGAGACAGAGCCGCACATGCCCGGTACGTACGAGCACGATGTCCCCGCCGCCGACCGTGACACCGCCGAACTCCGCCGCCTCCTCGAGGTCCTCCGGGGTGACCGCGTGGCCTTCGGGGAGCCGGTCCAGCCCCTTGGCGCGCGCGACGTCCAGCAGCACGCCGCGTGAGACGACGGGCGTCGCCTTGTCGATGCCGCTGAAGCGGGCACCGTCGTGCGGCGTGATGGTGCCTGCGGGACGGCCGTTGTAGATCCGGCCCGAGTGCGACGCGTGCGTCAGGGCGTCCCAGTGCGTGGCCGCCTGCAGTCCCATCGTCACGGTGTCGTCGCTGGTGGCGACGGTGCCGGGGCCGAACAGCTCCTGGTTGATCTGGGCCATCGTGTGCAGCGGGTCGATCCGGCCCGGGATGACGCCGGTCTGCACGCCGTCCTGCCGGAGCGGCAGCGCGAGGGGGACGCGCAGCCCGCTGCGGACCGTCGCGGCGGCGTTCCTGACCACCTCTGCGGTGATCAGGTTCAGGGTGCCGATCTCGTCGTCGTCCCCCCAACGCCCCCAGTTGTTGACGCGTTTCGCGATGTCGTGGAACGCGGCCGGCAGTGACATCGGGCCTCCCGGGGCTTGTGTTCATGCGTCGGACTGAACAGAATCTAACGGTCCGTCAGAAACCGCGGGAAGGGGCCGGTCGTGGGGAACTTCTTGGCAGGCAGGACCGTCGCCGTGACCGGAGCCGGCCGCGGCATCGGGCGTGCCGTGGCCCTGGCCTGCGCGGCCGAGGGCGCGAACGTCGTCGTGAACGACTACGGAGTGTCCGTCGACGGATCGTCGCCCACGTCCGCCGTCGCGGACGGCGTCGTCAAGGAGATCGAGGCCGCGGGCGGCACGGCCGTCGCCGTGGCCGACGACATCGCCACCATGGCGGGCGGGCAGCGCGTCGTGGACGTCGCGCTCGCCGAGTTCGGGCACCTGGACGGGGTCGTCTGCGTCGCCGGCATCCTGCGCGAACGGATGCTGTTCAACATGTCGGAGGACGAGTGGGACCCGGTCCTCGCCACCCATCTCAAGGGCACCTTCACCGTCTTCCGCGCCGCGTCGGCCGTGATGCGGGCCCAGGGCTCCGGCACCCTGATCGGCTTCACCAGCGGCAACCACCAGGGCAGCGTCTCCCAGGCCAACTACTCGGCGGCCAAGGGCGGCATCATCTCGCTGGTGCGCAGCGCGGCGCTCGGTCTGCACAAGTACGGCGTCACGGCGAACGCGGTGGCACCCGTCGCCCGTACCCGCATGTCGGGAGGCGTCCCCATGGAACTCAAGGAGATCGGCGAGCCGGAGGACGTCGCGGCGCTGGTCGTCTACCTCCTCTCCGACCGCGCCCGTGACGAGTGGATCACCGGCCAGGTCTATACGATCGCGGGTCCCAAGATCGCGGTCTGGGCGCAGCCGAGGGAGCTCCGCGCGGCCTACGCGGAAGGCCCCTGGACACCCGACCGCATAGCCGACCTGCTCCCGGGCACCGTCGGCGTCGATCCCATGCCGATGCTGGCCCAGTTGGAGGCCATGCGGTCGGCGGCGTCCCGCGGCGCCCGCCCGAACGCCTGAGTCGCCGCCATGGACTTCAGCTTCGGTGAGGACGACGAGGCCTTCCGCCGCACCGCCCGCGCGTGGCTCGAGGACCATCCGTACGACAAGACCGGCGCCCGTGAGTGGGAGCGCGAGCTCGGGCGGGGCGGCTGGATCGGGATCGGCTGGGGGACCGAGGCGTACGGCAGCAGGACCGCCACACTGACCCAACAGGTCGTCTGGGCCGAGGAGTACGCCGGCACCGGCGCCCCTGCCCGTACCGGCCACATCGGGGAGAACCTGCTCGCCCCGACCCTCCTCGCCCACGGCAGCCGGGCGCAGCAGGACCGCTATCTGCCCGCCGTCGCCCGAGGCGAGGCGATCTGGTGCCAGGGCTACAGCGAACCGGACGCGGGATCCGACCTGGCCGGGATCCGAACCGTCGCGCGGCGTCACGGCGACACGTACCGGATCACCGGGCAGAAGATCTGGACCTCCCTGGCCCGCGACGCCGACCACTGCTTCGTCCTCGCCCGCACCGACCCGGCCGCCCGCCGTCACCACGGCCTCTCGTTCCTGCTCGTGCCCATGGACCAGCCCGGCCGGATCGAGGTGCGCCCCATCCGGCAGATGTCCGGCACGGCGGAGTTCAACGAGGTCTTCTTCGACGGCGCCCTCGCCGCGGACGTCGTCGGCGGCGAGGGCGACGGCTGGACCGTCGCCATGAGCCTGCTCGCCCTCGAGCGCGGTGTCTCCACGCTCGCCCAGCAGATCGGTTTCGAGGCCGAACTGCGGCGGGTGGTCCGCCTCGCCGAGGAGACGGGCGCGGTGAGCGACCCCGTGATCAGAGCGGGCCTCGTCCGTCTGTGGGCCGAACTGCGCACCATGCGCTGGAACGCCCTGCGCACTCTCGGCGGCGCCCATGACGACGGTGCGCCGAGCGTCGCCAAGCTGCTCTGGGGCGGCTGGCACCGGCGCCTCGGCGAACTCGCGTCGAGCGTGCGCGGCGCACGGGCCACCGTCGGCCCCGGCCCCTGGCAGCCCGACGCGTACGAACTCGACGAACTGCAGCGCCTGTTCCTCTTCTCCCGAGCCGACACCATCTACGGCGGCTCGGACGAGATCCAGCGCAACATCATCGCCGAGCGGGTGCTCGGCCTGCCGAAGGAGCCGCGGTGAAGGGTGTCGTGTTCGACGGGGAGCAGGTCCGGGTCGTCGACGATCTGGAGACACGCGATCCGGGGCCCGGCGAGGTCCTGGTCGAGGTCGCCGCCGCCGGGCTGTGCCACAGCGACCTGTCCGTCGTCGACGGGACGATCCCCTTCCCGGTACCGGTCGTCCTCGGCCACGAGGGCGCCGGTGTCGTCGCGGCGGTCGGACCGGGCGTCGGCCATGTCGCGCCCGGCGACCATGTCGCCCTCTCCACCCTCGCCAACTGCGGTGCCTGCGCGGACTGCGACCGGGGCCGCCCCACCATGTGCCGCCGGGCCATCGGCCGCCCCGGCCGCCCCTTCTCCCGTGCCGGAGCGCCGCTGTTCCAGTTCGCCTCCAACTCCGCCTTCGCCCGGCGCACGGTCGTCAGGGCCGTGCAGGCCGTGAAGATCCCCTCCGACATCCCCCTCACCTCCGCCGCGCTCATCGGCTGCGGTGTCCTGACCGGCGTCGGGGCCGTACTGAACCGGGCGGCGGTGGACCGCGGCGACACCGTCGTCGTCATCGGCACGGGCGGCATCGGGCTCAACGTCCTCCAGGGCGCCCGGCTCGCGGGCGCGTCGGCGATCGTCGCCGTCGACTCGAACCCGGCGAAGGAGGGCCCGGCCCGCCGCTTCGGCGCGACGGACTTCCTGCCCTCCGCCGACGGCGTACGGGACATCCTCCCCACCGGCGCCGACCATGTCTTCGAGTGCGTCGGCAGCACGGCGCTGATCCGCGCCGCGATCGACCTGCTCGACCGCCGCGGCCAGGCGCTCCTGCTGGGCATGGCGTCCCCGACGGCGGAGGCGTCGTTCCTGCCCGCGTCCCTCTTCCTGGACAAGTCGGTCCTCGGCTGCCGCTACGGGTCCTCCCGCCCGCAGCACGACATCGCGCTCTACGCCGACCTGTACCGCCGGGGGCTGCTCCTGCTCGACGAACTGGTCACCGCCACGTATCCCGTCGAGGACTTCGCCAAGGCGGCGGCCGACCTGAGGCACGGGCGGGTGGCGCGCGGAGTGCTCACGTTCTGACCGGTGGACGGGTCACACGGCCCGGGTCGCGAAGAGCTCCAGGTGCCCGCACCGCAGACACCGGTGGGCGTCGACCTGGAGGCGCTGCCGCCCGAGGCGTTTCGCCCCGCCGAAGGGGCCGCGCTCCAGCGGGCCGCGTATCCAGCGGGCGTACCCGTGCGAGCCCTCACCGGAGTCCTCCACGAAACCGGGCTCGAGCTCACCGGCTCCGCACTGTGTGCAGCGTATGGCGGTCACCGGGCAGAGTGTAGGCGCGCCGGGGAGCCGGCCGGTGTCAGGCCGGCCGCGTACCGCGGGCGTCGTCGCCGGGCACCGGACCGTCGGCGCGGCCCGATCCCGCACGGCCCGATCCCGCGCGGCCCGATCCCGCGCGGCCCGATCCCGCACGGCCCGATCCCGCGCGGAACGTACGCCGGTAGACGGTCGGAGGTACGCCGAGCACCGCCTGCAGGTGCTGGCGCATCGACTGGGCCGTGCCGAAGCCGGCGTCCTGTGCCACCTGGTCCACGGAAAGATCCGTGGACTCGAGCAGATGCCGGGCCCGTTCGACGCGCTGCTGGGTGAGCCACTGGCCGGGGCTGATGCCGACCTCCTCGCGGAAACGACGGGTGAAGGTGCGGACGGACATCGACTCGCGCTCGGCCAGGTCCCGCAGCTGCAGCGGCTCGTGGAGCCGGCCGAGGGCCCAGGCGCGGGCGGTCGTGGTGGTCGCCGCCCGCGGTTCTGGAACGGGCCGGTGGATGTACTGGGACTGCCCCCCGTCGCGATGCGGCGGCACGACGGTCCGGCGTGCGACATCGTTGGCGACGGCCGCGCCGTGGTCGCGCCGCACGATGTGCAGGCACAGGTCGAGGCCGGCCGCCACGCCGGCGGAGGTGAGCACGTCGCCGTCGTCGATGAACAGGACGTCCGCGTCGACCCGTACGGAGGGGAACAGCCGCTGGAAGTGCTCGGCGGACGACCAGTGGGTGGTGGCCGGGCGGCCGTCGAGGTAGCCGGCGGCGGCCAGCACGTACCCACCGGTGCAGATGGACACCATCCGTGTCCCGGGCCGGACGTGCGCGAGAGCGGCCTCCAGCTCCTCGGTGAGACGGCCCTCCTCGTAGACCGGTCCGAGCTCGTACGAGGCGGGGACGATGACGGTGTCCGCCGTGGCCAGTGCCTCCGGGCCGTGCGCGACGGTCACGTCGAAGTCGGCGTCGGTGCGGACCGGGCCGGGCCTGACCCCGCAGGTGAGGATCTCGTACAGCGCGTTGCCCGCGGTGTCCTTGGCACGACCGAAGATCCGGTGCGGAATGCCGAGCTCGAAGGGGAGCAGCCCGGTCAGCGCCAGGACCACCACGCGATGCCTCCGCGCACCACTGCTCTCGCTCATGGCCCGATCCTAGCGAATGCTGGCACTCGGGCCACTCGTGCCGGACCGGACGGCCCCAGGAAGCTTGTGACGTGCCCCAGACAACCGCGCCGCGCACCGGCTCCTCGCAGCCCCTCGTCCGACCTCCGCGTGTCCACCGCGCCTGGTTCGTCGCCGCCGTCACCTTCGTGACGATCATCGGCGCCGCGGCCTTCGCCTCGCTGCCGGGTCTGCTGATCGAGCCGCTGCACTCGGAGTTCAAGTGGTCGCGCGGCATGATCGGCTTCGCCGTCTCGGTCAACCTCGCGCTGTACGGACTCACCGCCCCCTTCGCCGCCGCCCTGATGGACCGCTACGGAATCCGCCGGGTCGTCGCCGTCGCGCTGAGCGTGATCTCGGTCGGCTCCGTGCTGACCGTGTGGATGACCGCGCCGTGGCAGCTGGTCCTCTACTGGGGCGTCCTCGTCGGCCTGGGTTCCGGCTCGATGGCGCTCGCGTTCGCGGCCACCGTCACCAACAGGTGGTTCGTGCAGCGCCGCGGCCTCGTCACGGGCATCCTCACCGCGGCCGGCGCGTCCGGTCAGCTCGTCTTCCTGCCGCTGCTGTCGTGGCTGGTCGAGAACCACGGCTGGCGGCCCGCCGCGATCACCGTCGCGCTCTCGGCGCTCGCCGTCGTCCCCTTCGTGTGGCTGCTGCTGCGCGACCACCCGGCGGACGTGGGCATCGCGGCGTACGGCGCGGAGGGCTTCACTCCCAAGCCCGACCCGGTGCCGGGCGCCGCCCGAAGGGCGCTCGCGGTCCTCTTCCGGGCCGCCCGTACCGGCCCGTTCTGGCTCCTCGCCGGCACCTTCGCGATCTGCGGCGCCTCGACGAACGGGTTGGTCAAGACCCACTTCGTACCCGCCGCCCACGACCACGGCATGCCCATCACCGCGGCCGCGTCACTGCTCGCCGTGATCGGCGTCTTCGACGTCGTCGGCACGATCGCGTCGGGGTGGTTCACCGACCGCTTCGAGGCGCGACGGCTCCTCGCGGTGTACTACGCGCTGCGCGGGGTGTCGCTCCTCTTCCTGCCGATGCTGCTCGCGCCGTCCGTCCAGCCACCGATGGTCTTCTTCATCGTCTTCTACGGCCTCGACTGGGTCGCCACCGTCCCGCCGACGATCGCGCTGTGCCGCGAGCACTACGGCGAGGACAGCGCGATCGTCTTCGGCTGGGTCCTCGCCTCCCACCAGGTCGGCGCGGCGGTGGTGGCCTTCGCGGGCGGTGTCGCCCGCGACGTCTTCGGCTCGTACGACATCGTCTGGTACGCCTCCGGAGCGCTGTGCGCGGCGGCGGCCCTGATGGCCCTGGTGATCCGCCGCAAGCCGCTGCCGAAGACGGCTCTGGCCCTCTAGTGACGGGAGAACCCGGCCAGGCGGGGCTTCCGTGTTCGCGCCGGGGCCGGGCGTCCGGCAGGTCCGACCGGCGGGTCGGCCGCCTGCCCGGATGGATCGTGATCAGGCCTCTGTAGTCTCGGGCGAGGCGTGCGGAAAATCCCGCGCCTCCCAGTGGCCGCGGCAGATCGCATTTCGAACGTCTGTACGTAACAATGGCGTTGGCGTCCCGCTCCCTGTTCGCCGGCTTCGATGTCCGTCGACGGCCGTGACGCGGGCCAGGCTGCCGCCCAGCTTCCTCACTGCATCAGGAGCCTCGTTGACCTCACACCCGGCCACCTCGCCCGCGGACGGCACGACCGTGCGTCGTCCGCGGGGTCCGGCCAACCCGCTGCCCGACTTCCGGCGCATCTTCCTCGAGCCCGTCTTCAGCGGGCCGGCCGCGGGAGAGGCCGGCGAGGAGGACTGGCAGGACGACGAACCGCAGGCCGCCGACGGTCGTCGCTGAGGCGGCACGCCACGGAGGGCGCAGCCCGCTGCACCGTCCGCCCGTGTGCGGAGGCCGGTCCGCGCCTATCGGGCGGCCCCGCCGCGGCGGACCTCGACCATGAAGCAGCCGAACTCCACGGCCCGGACGTGCACGAGCGCCACCGCCGGGTCCTCGAACACGTCCCGCAGGGCGTCGTCCACCTCGGCGGCACGCTCCTCGGGGATCTCGATCAGCGTCCCGCCGAGGATGTGTCCGTCGGTGTCGTAGGCGCGCAACACCCGGCGGGCACCGTGCAGTTCGCCCGGATACTCGGTCCCGGATGTGGGTCCGTCGCACTCCTCGGCGTGCACGAACACCGGTCCGCACTCCTCGTACGCCCCCGGCCGGGCACCCACCTCCGCCGCCCAGCGGCGCAGTGGCGCGTACGACACGAGGACGATGCGCTCCCCGACCTCGCTGCGGCGCAGACAGCAGCGCAGCGCCTCGCCGCCTTCCGGATCGGTGAACGGCTCCCGGGTGAAACCGGCGTCGTCGCGCTCACGCAGCTGCTTCAGTACGACCGGGGCGATGGCCCGGGTCTCGTGTGTTGTCGGCATGCCTCCACAGTGCGCGGGGCCGCCGCCCGATGCCGGCGGGATCCGGACGCCGACTACGCCCGAGGGGCCGCGGCGAAGCGGTCAAAGCCGGCGGCACGGGGAGTGAAACCGAGTGCGCCGTGCTCGCCGAGCGCCGAACGCAGTCCGGCCGCCACGTCGGCGTCCGGCTCGCCGAACACCTCGAAGTGCTCCACCCGGCAATGCTCCATGACCTCCTGGATGTAGGGGTCCGCGAGCTTCCAGTGCAGACGGACCGCGTCGGAGTCCCGGTAGAGCTGGAAGCTGTGCGCGAGCATCCGCTCCTCGTCCACGAATGTCTGCACCATCAGCTGTGGCCCGTGCTGCTCCGCGAAGTCCACCGCCCTTGCGATGGCTTCGCGGAAGCCCTCCAGATGGCCGTCGGTGATGCGCATGGTGTTGCGGAACAGCAGGGTTTCGTCGTTTCCGGTCATGGCTCCATCGTGGAACCTCAGCCACGCTTGAGGTCAAGCGCGGACCCCAAAGGGCACTCAGCGCCGGTTCTCCTCCCGGTGTTCACCGAGTTCCTCGAACCGCCGGATCCCTCCGAACCGCCCTCGGTGGAACAGCAGCGGCGCGCCGTCCCCTTCGCAGCCCAGTGCCTCGACGCGCCCCACCACGATGAGGTGGTCGCCGCCGGTGTGCACGGCCTGGATCGTGCAGTCGATCCACGCGGGCACCCCGTCGAGCAGCGGCGCCCCCGTCGCGGGAGCCGGCCGGTGTGCGACGCCCGCGAACTTGTCCGCCCCGCTCACCGCGAAGCCCCGGCACAACTCGCCCTGCTCCTCGCCGAGCACATTGACGCAGAAGCCCCCGGCCCTGGCGATCCGGGGCCATGTCGTGGACGTGCGCCCCACCATGAAGACGACGAGCGGCGGGTCGAGCGACAGCGACGCGAACGACTGGCACGCGAATCCGGCCGGCCCCTCCTCGTCGACGGCGGTCACGACGGTCACCCCGCTCGCGAACCGCCCGAGCACCCGCCGGAACTCGTCCCTGCCCACAGGCACCCGCTCGTCCTCCCCGACCGCCCGCAGCCCGGGCGCGGGCAACGCCTCGTACGGCCCGACGGTGGGCGCGCCGACGGCGCGGAGATAGCGAACGGCGGTGGCGGCCATGGCCGCGTGTCCCATCACATCAACCATTGAACCTGACGCTCCATCAGATCGGAAGCCCGCGGCCCGCGCCGGCCCCTCAGCGGCCCCGGAACTCCGGGGCGCGGCGCTCCACGAAACTCGCCACGCCCTCCTGGGCGTCCGTCGTCGCCATGTTCAGCTCCTGGGCCATGGCCTCCGCCGCGAAGGACGTCGTACGGTCGGTGTCGAGGGACGTGTTCACCAGGTGCTTGGTCAGGGCGAGCGCACGGGTCGGGCCCGCAGCGAGGCGGGCGGACCACTCCAGGGCCGTCTTCTCCAGCTCGGCAGCGGGGACGACCCGGTTGACGAGACCCAGGCGGGCCGCCTCCTCCGCCGGCAGGGCGTCGCCGAAGAACAACAGCTCCTTGGCGCGCTGCGGGCCGATCAGGCGGGGCAGGAGGTACGCACCGCCGCCGTCGGGCACCAGTCCCCGCCGTACGAACACCTCGATGAAGCGCGCGTCCTCCGCCGCCAGGACCAGGTCGCAGGCGAAGGCCAGGTGCGCCCCGATGCCCGCCGCCGTGCCGTTGACCGCCGCGATCACCGGCTTCTCGCAGTCGAGTACGGCCCCGATCAGGCGCTGCGCGCCGAGCCGGATCGTGCGCGAGACGTCCCCCGGCGCAGGGGCGGTGCCGGACGCGGTGCCCGAGGCGGTGCCGGCGGCCGGGGCGCCGCGCAGGTCGGCGCCCGCGCAGAAGCCCCGGCCGGTCGCGGTGAGAACGACGGCGCGGACCGCCGGGTCGGACGAGGCGGTGGCGAGCAGGTCGATGATTCGCTCCCGCTGGTCCCATGTCACCGCGTTCATTGCCTCGGGGCGGTTGAGCGTGATCCAGGAGACGGACCGCGCGACCCGGTGCAGGACGGTCGCGGTCACCGGCACACCGCCAGGGCGTCCAGCGCCACCGCGCCCTGTCCGCGTGGCAGCACCATCAGCGGATTGATGTCCAGTTCCGAGAGCTGGTCGCCGAGTTCGAGTGCCATCCGCTGCACCCGCAGCACGACTTCGACGAGTGCGTCTACGTCCACCGGTGGTCCGCCGCGTACGCCGTCCAGCAGCGCGCGGCCGCGCAGTTCGCCGAGCATGTCCCGCGCCTGGGCCTCGCCGAACGGCGGGACGCGTACGGCGGTGTCGCGCAGCACCTCCACCAGTACGCCGCCGAGTCCCACGGTCACCGTCGGGCCGAACAGTTCGTCCTGTGCGACCCCGACGACCATCTCGACACCGCGCTCGACCATCTGGCACACCAGCACACCGTCGAGGTCGACCTCCTCGTAGCGGGCGATGTCGGTGAGTTCGCGGTAGGTGTCGCGCACCTGGCTCGCGGAGGTGAGGCCCACCTTGACCAGGCCCAGCTCGGTCTTGTGCGCGAGCTGCGGCGCCGACGCCTTCATCACGACCGGGTACCCGACCTGGGCCGCCGCCCGTACCGCCGCGGCCGCGCTGGTCACCAACTGCTCGCGCGGCACCCGGATCCCGTACGCGCGCAGCAGGCTCTTCGCCGCGTGTTCGCTCAGCTGCCTGCCGGGCTGCATCAGTGCCTGCGCCTTGCGGAAGGACGGGGACGGGGTGCGCGGGGCGTCGTCGAAGGGGGAGCGGTAGTGGGCCGTGAACCGGTGGTGGGACAGGTGGGCCCGCACGGCCGCGATGCAGTTGGCGAAGGTGCGGAAGGTGGCGACCCGCGAGGAACCGAGAAGCGTGTCCCGGTAGGCGGACTCGGTGCCGACCGGTGAGCCCCACACGACGCACACCAGCTTGTCCGTGCTCTCGGCCGCGTCGACCAGGTCCTGCGCGAGCCTGTCGCTCATCGGCGGGAAGGGCCCGGTGATCGGGCAGATCAGCACGCCCACGTCCGGGTCGGCCAGGATCGAGTCGATGATCTTCCGGCCCCGCCAGTCGCCCACCGGGTGGCCGCCGTTGTCGACCGGGTTCGCGACGTTCAGGTACGGCGGTATCCACTGGTGCAGTTCCGTCTGCCGGGCGTCGCTCAGCCGCGGCAGTCGCAGGCCCGCCGCGGTCGCCAGGTCCGCGAAGTGCGCGCCCGTACCGCCGGAGATCGAGTAGACGGCCACTCCCTCCGCGACCGGCGGGCGCGCCCGGGCCAGCAGGGCCGCGGTGTCCTGGAGTTCGTCGAGCCCGTCGACACGGATCACCCCGAACTGCCGCATCGCCGCGTCCACGACCCGGTCGCTGCCGGTCAGCTTGCCGGTGTGCGAGGCGGCCGTGCGGGCCCCGGTGTCGGTGCGGCCGACCTTGACGGCGACGACGGGCACGCCGCGCCGGGCGGCCCGGTCGGCGGCGAGCAGGAAGGAACGCCCGTCCTTCAGGCCCTCCACGTAGCAGGCGATGGCCCCCACCTCGGGGCGCTCGGCGAAGTACGAGATGAAGTCGGCGGTCTCGAGATCGGCCTCGTTGCCGGTGGGCGCCCAGTGGGAGAGCCGTACCCCCAGCTCCTGCATGGTGAAGACGGGCCGCCCCTGGTGCCCGGACTGGGTGATGAGCGCGATCGCCGGTCCTTCGAGGTCCTCGCGGAACTCCTCGAAGGCGTTCAGGTTCGTGTTGGGGCCGAGCAGCCGGACACCGGAGCGTTCCACGGCCGCGGCGAGCCGGTCCTGGGCGGCGGCCCCCTCCTCGCCGGTCTCCGCGTAGCCGGAGGCGAAGGCCACGGCGAACCGCACCTTCGCCTCGCCGAGTTGTGCGATCAGCGGCAGCGGGTCGCCGACCAGCAGTACGGCGAGATCCACCGGCTCCGGCAGATCGGCGACGGAGGGCACACAGTCGAGGCCGAAGACGGACGTACGGGTGGGATGCACGGGGTGCAGTCGGGCGCCGACGCGGGCCGCCCAGTCCACGAGCTGCCGCGTGATGCCGGTGTTGGGGCGGCCCTCTGTGTCGGAAGCGCCGACGACGGCGACCGAGTTGGGGCGGAAGAACCGGTCCAGGTCGGGTACCGGCGCGTACAGGGGGCGGCCGCCGACGTCGAGGTCACCGGCGGACACGGCGGTGCCGGCCGCTTCGTGGACGGCGCTTCTGGGCTGGTCGCCGCAGGCGACGACGCGCGCGCGGAGGTCGGAGGTGAGGGTGCCGTGAGTTGATCCGAGCATCGCTGGTCCCCGCTCCCGGTCGATGGCCGAGCTGCCGGCCAGTTAACTGACGCCTAGTCAGATTAGCGAACTGACCGGTAGTCAGGAACCGTCGGGCGCAAAGCGGGCTCGTTCCGGTGGGGCCCGTTCCGGCGGGGGTGCGCTCGGGCCGGGCCCGTTCCGGCGGGGCGCGTTCTCAGGCGAGTCTCCTCGCGATCTTCCTGGCGTCGATCGCCATTTCGCGGAGCATCCCGCTGATCGGGTTGGTGAAGCCGGTGAAGTACAGACCGGGCGCCTGTTCGGGCGACCGGCCGCCGTGGACGATTGGCCGGCCGCGCTCGTCGAGCACTCCGAGGTGCCCGACCAGATCCTCCAGCGCCCGCCGGTAGCCGGTCGCCGCGATCACGGTGTCCGGCGAGATCCGGGTGCCGTCCGCCAGCACCGCCAAGTCGTCGTCGAAGGACTCCAGGGCCGCGACGGGCTCGACCCGGCCCGAGCGCACGGCCTCGATCAGACCCACGTCCTGCACCGGGACCGCGCCCTCCTTGACGCGGGAGTACAGGCCCGTGTCGGGGCGGGGCAGGCCGTGCTCGGTCAGATCCGGGACGGCGATCCGGCACATGAGGTCGCCGGCCCTGTCCACCAGCCGTACCGGCAGCCGGCGGACCAGGATGCCGGTGCGCTGTGCCGGCCAGCCCGCAGTGGAGCGGCGCACGATGTGGGGGACGGTGCGTATCGCCAGCCGTACCCGTGCCGCGCCGCCCTCCACCAGGTCGACGGCGATCTCCGCGCCGGTGTTGCCCACGCCGACGACGAGTACGTCCTTGCCCGCGTAGGGGGCCGGACTGCGGTACTCGGAGGCGTGCAGCAACTCCCCCCGGTACGTGTCGTGGCCGGGCCAGTCCGGCAGTCGCGGGGTGTGGTTGTGGCCGGTGGCCACCACGACCGCGCGTCCGGTCAGCCGGCGGCCGCCCGTGGCGTGCAGCAGCCAGTCGCCGTCGGCCGGCTCGATGCGGTACACCTCGACGCCGGTGACGATCTCCAGCTCGTGGTGCTCGGCGTACTTCTCCAGGTAGCGGACGACGTCGTCGCGCGAGACCCAGCGCCCGAACGAGCGCGGCATCGGCAGACCCGGGAGCGCGGAGAGCCTGCGGGTGGTGTGCAGATGGAGCCGGTCGTAGTGCCGCCGCCAGGACGCGCCGACCGACTCGGACCTCTCGAGCACGACAGCCCGTACGCCCCGCTCCCGCAGTGCGGCAGCGGCGGCGAGACCGCCGGGCCCGCCGCCGACGACGTACACGGGCCGGTCGTTCGTCCGGTCCGTGCCGGGGTATCTGTGACTGTCCTTTTCGTCGGCCATGGGCGTGATCGTAATGACCCGCCGACTTGATGGGTCTCAGTCAAGACGGGGTTCGGTTGCGAATCGGTCACGAACGCCGCCCCCTTGTGCCCGGCGCGCACATCCGCTGAACTGGCGTAAAGAACTGACGCGCCGTCAGAAATGCGTGGGAGGGGAGGTCCGGCACATGCGGACGATGTTGCTCACCGGCGCCGAATGGGCCGCCGTTCTGCGGATCGGCCTCGGCCTGTGGTGGCTGGAGAGCTGGCGCCACAAGGACAGGAAGGGCTGGTTCGAGCGGGGTACGGGCATCACCTGGGCGGCCGGCGTGGCCGCGGAGCACCGGTGGCGGGTGGTCCGCACCGGCTTCGAGACGATCGTGGCGCCACGGCCGAAGGTGATGGCGTACGTCGTCGTGTACGCCGAGCTCGCCCTCGGGCTGGGGCTGGTCGGCGGCCTGCTCACGCCGGTCGCACTGGTCGGCGGCCTGCTGCTCAACCTGCTCTACCTGGTCCTCATGATCCACGACTGGGCCGAGCAGGGGCAGAACGCCATGATGGCCCTGATCTCGTTCGTCGCCCTGTTCGCCATGTCCTGGCAGGCGTGGTCGCTCGACAACGCGATCGGGCTCTTCCTGTGACCGGCGACCCGGCGCCCCCGAGCGCGTCATCCCCGAGCGGGCCACTCCCGAGCCCGGGCCCCCCGAGCGCGTCGTCCCCGAGCCCGGGTCCCCCGAGTCCGAGCCCGGGCCCCCCGAGTTCGTCGCGCCCGACCGCGGCGACGCCCGGCATCGACGACTTCACCCGCCCCTACTGGGACGCCGCCGCCGAGGGGGAGCTCCTGATCCGCCGCTGCGGCGCGTGCGGCAGGCCGCACCACTACCCGCGCGAGTTCTGCCCGCACTGCTGGAGCGAGGACGTCGTCTGGGAGCGGGCGTGCGGCCGCGCCACGCTCTACACCTGGTCCGTCGTCCACCGCAACGACCTGCCGCCGTGCCGCGACCGCGTCCCGTACACGGCGGCGCTCGTGGAGCTGGCGGAAGGCCCGCGGATGATGACGGAGGTGGTGGACTGCCCACCGGGCCGGCTGGCCGTCGGGATGGATCTGGAGGCCGCCTTCCGTACGGGGGAGGACGGCGTGACCGTCCCGGTCTTCCGCCCCCTCGCCCGGGTTCACGGCCAGAGCAGCTCCCGCTCCCAGCCGCCACCGGCCGAGCGCCGGTAGCGAAGTCTCAGGTGCCGGCGCCGCTCGTCGCCCTGGAAGAACTCGACCTCGCCGGGCTCGAGCACGTACAGCGTCCACGTCGGCACCGGGGCGTCCGGCTCCGTCCGTGCCCGCTCCCACGCGGCCTGCGAGGCACGCTCCAACTCGTCCGCCGAGGAGAGCACTTCGCTCTGCCGCCCGGTGAGTGCGGCCGCCAGCGCTCCTGTGGAGCGGGCGCCGAGATCGGCCCGGCTCTCCTTCGGCGTGGCGGACTCCACCTTCCCCCGCACCCTGACCTGTCGTCCCTGCGCCGCCCAGTAGAAGACCAGTGACGCCTCCGGCCGGGCGGCGAGCTGCCGGCCCTTCGCGCTCGTGGCGTGCGACGCGAAGTGCCAGCCGCGTTCGTCGGCGTCGTGGAGCATCACGATCCGCGCGTCCGGACGCCCCGCCGCGTCCACCGTCGAAAGCGTCATGGTGTGCGGCTCCGTCTGCCCGGCCGCCACCGCCTCGCCGAACCAGCGGTGGAACAGCGGCAGCGGCTCCCCGGGTGCGGCGGCGGGATCGAACGGGGGCAGACGGACGTCCCAGACCCGCTGTGAGTGCAGCAGTGCGCGGAAGGCGGCCTGGGGGTCGCGCTCTTCGTGGTCCATGGGCGTATTCAACCGTCCCGGTCCCCGGAGGGGGAGCGTCAGCCGCGCCCCAGGACCACCGTCCCCGACGAGCAGAACCAGCCGCCCGTCCCCGACGCGACCGC
The DNA here is from genome assembly GCF_042888225.1 of Streptomyces sp. NPDC003023. Classification (NCBI taxonomy): domain Bacteria; kingdom Bacillati; phylum Actinomycetota; class Actinomycetes; order Kitasatosporales; family Streptomycetaceae; genus Streptomyces; species Streptomyces sp. NPDC003023. Next base: position 195,639 of record NZ_JBIAPL010000005.1, on the reverse strand, counting down.
GAGCTCGGGCAGCCGCCCGTCCGCCCGGCGCACCTGGTGGCCGCCTGCCTCGCCCCGGAGCTGGCGTACGGCCTCGACCAGGAGGAACAGGCCGCGCATGCCGGGGTGAGCGGCGGACAGACCACCGCCGTCGGTGTTCACCGGCAGCTCGCCGTCGCGCAGCAGCCGTCCCTTCTCCACGAACGCGCCGCCTTCCCCCTTGCCGCAGAACCCGAGGTCCTCCAGCGTCACCAGGGTCATGTAGGTGAAGGCGTCGTAGATCTCGGCGATGTCGATCTCGTCGGGCCGCACACCGGCCCGCTCGAACGCGAGGCGGCCGCTCACCGCCGCCGGGGAGACGGTGAAGTCGGACCACTGCGACATGGTGGTGTGGGAGACGTGCTCGCCGGTGCCGAGGATCCACACCGGGGCCTTCGCGGTGTCCGGTACGTACTCCTCGGCCGCGAGCAGCACCGCACAGCCGCCGTCGCTGCGGATGCAGCAGTGCAGCTTGGTGAACGGGTCCGCGATCAGCGGCCCGTCCAGTACGTCGTCGACGGTGATCGGGTCGCGGAACATGGCGTCCGGGTTCGCCGCGGCGTTCGCCCGCGCCTGCACCGCGACCTGGGCGAGCTGCTCCAGTGTCGTCCCGTATTCGTACATGTGGCGGCGTGCGGCCATCGCGTACTTGGCGACGAGCGTGTGACCGTACGGGACCTCGAACTGGAGCGGGCCACGGGTGCCGAACGAGAGGTCGGAGGTGCGCCGTCCCGCTCTGATGTCCGCGCGGGCGGTCGACCCGTAGACGAGCAGCACCGCGCCCGCGTGCCCCGCGGCGATGGCGTCGGCCGCGTGCGCCGCCATGACCTCCCAGGTGGCGCCGCCGACGGCCGTGGAATCCACCCAGATCGGCCGGATGCCCAGGTAATCGGCGACCTCGACCGGTGCGAGGGTGCCGAGGCCGGCCGAGCAGAGGCCGTCGACGACGCCTCTGTCGAGGCCGGAGTCGGCGAGCGCCCGGCGGGCCGCCTGGGCGTGGAGCGCGTAGGAGGTGGGGCCGTCGACGCGGCCGCAGTCTGAGAGGGCTGTGCCGACGACGGCGACCTTGCGCGGTGTGGAGGGCATGAATCTGACGGTACATCAGAAACGGATCCGGGCGGGAGTCGCCGGCCGGCGTGGGCGCCGGGCGGTGGACGACCCGAAGTCGTCGCGTGTCTGTGCATCCGGCCTGCCCGCGTCTAATATGACGGCCCGTCAGATCGCCTTGGGGCGAACGTGACGACCGAGGAGGAGCCGCGCATGGACGCCGCCTTCACCGCCGAGCAGGACGGGATCCGCCGCACCCTGCGCGACGTGCTGACCAGACACGCGGGCCCCGCCGAGTCCGCGGCCGCCGCCCGCACCCCGGAGGGGTACGACACCGAGCTGTGGGCCCGCCTCGCCGGCCGGCTCGGCCTGGCCGGCCTCGCGCTTCCGGCGGACTTCGGGGGCGCGGGCTGCACCCTCACCGAACTCGCCCTCGCCTGCGAGGAGACCGGCCGGGTCCTGCTGCCGTCGCCCCTGCTCGCCACGGCCGGCCTCGCCGCACCCCTGATCACCGCGCTCGGCAGCCCCGAGCAGCGCGCCGCACTCCTGCCCCGCATCGCCGACTCCTCGCTGACCTGCGCACTCGCCGTACCCGGCAGCCTCGCCGACGCTCTCGGGCTGACCGGGGACAACGCGGCGGGCGAATGGGCCGGCGGCGGCCGGGCGGGCGGCATCCAGGCACGCCGGGCCGGTGACGGCTGGACCCTGTACGGAGAGGCCCCCCAGGTGCTCGACGGCCACAGCGCCCGGCTGCTGCTCGTCGCCGCGCACACCGGCGGCTTCCCGCGCAGCCGGGCCCTGCTCTTCCGGGTCGAGGCCGACGCCCCCGGCCTCACCCGCACCCGGCTGACGGCACTCGACGAGACCCGCCCGCAGGCGCGGCTGCAGCTCCGTGACTGCCCCGCCCTGCTGCTGGGTGCCGACGCCGCGGCCGACGACCCCGCGGCCGTCCCCGCCGCCCTCGCCGCGACCGGATCCGGTGCCGCCGTACTCCTCGCGGCGGAAGCGACGGGAGCAGCCGCGGGCGCGCTGTCGAGGACCCTGGAACATGTCAGGGCCCGTGAGCAGTTCGGCCGTCCGATCGGTTCCTTCCAAGCCGTCAAACACCGCCTCGCCGACCTGTACGTCCGTGTCCAGGCGGCCCGCTCCGCCGCCTACTACGCGGCCTGGGACCGGGCCGCGGGCCCGCTGGCGCTCGCACAGGCACTGGAGGCGCTGCGCACCGTCGCGGGCGAGGCGATCCAACTGCACGGCGGCATCGGCTTCACCTGGGAACACGAGGCGCACCTCTACTTCAAACGGGCCGCCGCCGACGAACTCCTCCTCGGACCCGTCCACCGGCTCCGCGACGCGGCGGCGGAACGGGCCGGGCTCTTCACTCCGAACGGGGCCGACAGGACCGGCAGGACCGGCAGGGCCGGCAGAACCGGCAGGACCGGCGGTGCCGATCGGACCGGCGGTGCCGATCGGGCCGGCGGCGCCGGCGGGGCGGCGGCCTGATGTCCACGGCCCTCCGCCTGATCCAGCGGATCTCGTCCACCCGGGCCTTCGCGAAGGCCGCACCGCACGTCATCCCGGCGATGGACCGCGCGGTCCACCGGCTGACCGGCGGAAAGGTGCTGCCGAGCGCGCGGATGCTGCCCGGCCTCGTCCTCACCGTCCGCGGCGCGAGGACCGGCATGCCGAGGTCGACACCACTCGCCTGCCTGCCGGAGGAATCCGGCGGCTGGCTCCTGATCGGCTCCAACTTCGGCCGCCCCGCGCACCCGTCCTGGACGGCGAACCTGATCGCGCGACCCGATGCGGAGGTGAGCTGGAAGGGCGTGACGATCCCGGTCCGCGCCACGCTCCTCACGGGCGCGGCGCGTACGGAGGCCTGGCGGTCGGCCCTGCGCTTCTGGCCCCCGTACGAGACCTACCAGGCACGCGTCGACCGGGAGATCCGCGTGTTCCGCCTGGTCCGCCGCGACGTCAGTGGCGCCTGAACCTGCCGTGCCGCGTCGGCGCCTCCGGCTCCGGCCCCTCGTCGTACTGCTGCGGATACGGCGCCGTGTCCCTGTCCCTGTCCCGGTGCCGGCCCCGGTAGGGGACCGGTCCGCTCGGATCCCGCCCGTACGGGCCCCAGTCGTCCTCCGGCACATGACCCGGAGGCTCCTCGTCGTACGGTTCCTCACGCCTGCGGCGCAGCGCGCGCCGGCCGCTCATCAGCGCGGCGGCCAGCAGCAGGAGCACGCCGCCGCCGAGGGCGAGGGCCACGCCCAGACCGAGGCCGTTGCCGTCACCGCCCGCCGTCAGACTCCCGGCGTCCTGGCCCTGGCGGACCATCCACAAGATCGTGAACCCCAGAACGAGCACGCCGGCGAGCGCCACGAGCAGCCGGGACCGCAGCAGGAGACCGACCAGCGTCACCAGTGCGGCGAAGACCATGGGGAGGAGCAGGGAGGTGACCAGTCCCCCGTCGTCCGCCGTGATGCCTCCGAAGAGGTCCTGGACGCGGTAGTCGCGCCCGTGACGGCCGTCGTACCAGTCACGGAAGGGGCTCCATACGGCGGCCGTCGCTCCGATGAGAGCGAGGATCGAGCCGATGACATTACGGATCATCGCCGGGCCTCCTTGTGTCAGCCACGAGGTCGTGACACGCACTCTCGTGTTCACGACGCTACGCCGGGGGCGGGTACCCCGCCATCGCCGCACGGAACACACCTCCGCGGTCCCCCTGGCCCGGTGCGGGCCCCGACCTGCGCCGCCGGGCGGCCCACCCGCCCCGCCGTGCCGGGGCCCGCCCGGACCGCCCCCGGCTGCCGACGTGCCGACGACGTGTGCGGGTGTTCACCAGCTGATGGCGGCCGCCACCGGCAGGTGGTCGCTGCCGGTCTCCGGCAGCAGCCACGAGCTCCGCGGTTCCACGCCGCGGACCAGGATCTGGTCGATCCGCGCGACCGGGAACTTCGCCGGCCAGCTGAAGCCGAAGCCCTTCCCGGCCGTGTCCTGGGCCGAGCGCAGCTGTGCGGTGATGCCGTCGAACGCGCCGTCGTCCATGGTGCCGTTCAGGTCTCCGAGCAGCACCACCCGCTCGTTCCGCTCCGCGGCGAGGGCCTCGCCGAGCGCTTGGGCGTTCCTGTCCCGCGAGTCCGTCCAGAAGCCCCCCCCGGGGTTCAGCCGTACGGATCCCAGGTGGGCCACGTACACCGCCAGCGGTCCGTGGTCCGTGGCGACCGTGGTGCGCAGCGCCCGGTTGTCGGCCAGCTTGACCTCGGCCGGCTTGCTGTCCCCCAGCGGTCCGACGTCCTGCCTGATGTCGACCGGCCGGGTGTCCGACAGGGGCAGCCTGCTCCACAGTCCGACCGTGCCCTGCACCGAGTGGTAGGGGTACGCCTTCGCCAGCTCCTTCTCGTACGTGCCGCGGGCCCGGTGGGTGATCTCCTCCAGTGCCAGCACGTCCGCACCCGACGCGGCCAGGGCGCGGGCGGTGCCGGCCGGATCGGGGTTCTCTGCCCCGACGTTGTGGCTGACCACCGTCAGGTCACCGCCCGACCGGGACCTGTCGCCGAGCAGCCCGCCGAAGAGGTTCAGCCACACCGTGGCCGGCAGCAGCAGCGCGACCAGCGCGGGCGCCGACCGGTGCCACAGCGCGGCGGCGAGCAGCACCGGGACGAACAGGCCGAACCACGGCAGGAAGGTCTCCACCAGGCTGCCGAGGCCACCGCGGTCGGTGATCCGCGCGTGCAGCAGCATGAGCAGCCCCAGCACGAGCGCGGCCGCCGCGAGCACCGGGCCACGCCTCCACAGCCCCGGCCCGGAGCGGGCGCGGATCGCCCGGTGCATGACCGCATGCCAGGTCGCGCCGGTACCGGCCGCCGCCGGGGCGCCGGCTCCGGTGCCCGGCGCATCGGTGCCCGGCGCATCGGTGTCCGCCCGGCCGTGCCGTCCGGTCTCCGCCGTGTCCACCCGCGTCATCGTCCGTCCTCGCTCACTGCTGTTCACTGCCGCATCCTCGGGTCGTGTGTGGGGTCGGCGTACATCCGGGGGCAGCCACGGTCGATCGCGTCGGCGCGGAGTTCGTAGTGCCAGGGTTCGTTCCGGTAGATCTGGCACAGCCCGTACCCGGCGCCGTGCTCGGCCAGCCACCGCGTCGCGTCGGAGCCCCCGATGTCGACCGCGTCCCCCGACACATGGGGAGACGTCGCCGCGGTGGCCACCCACCGGCCGGCCTCCTCCTCGGACCCGTACCTCGAGACCGCCTCGCGAAGAAGCCGGTTCTGGTAGTCCGGGGAACGCCAGCCGCTGTTGACGTCGAACTCGACTCCGTCGACGGCGGCGTCCCCTGCCGCCCGGCGGAGGGCCCGGATCAGACCGGGATCGAGGTTGGCCACGGCGGGAATCGCTTCGTCGAAGACCGTCGCTCCGTCGGGGACGACACCGTCCGCCTCGCCCACGGCCTCAGGAGGCTCCCTCCCGGGCGCGAACGAGGGCGCCGCGTCGGAGGGGCGCGAGGGCGATGCAGAGGGGGCGGGAGGCGCGGAGGAGGGGCGGGGTGAAGAAGGCAGTGACGACGACCGGGACGAGGACTCCGGCGCCTGGTGGAAGAGGACCGTCGCGGTGATCACCGCCGTGGCGACCGTCAGGCCGACGGCAAGCAGCCGCCGCACCCGGCGGGGCGTGGTCCGTGCCGATGCTGGGGCTCGAGTCATGCCGCCAGTGAAGGCAGCGCGATGTTGCCGGCACGTATGCGGTTTTCGATACGCCGACGATATGCGCCCACTCGTAGCCTTGAGGACATGCGTGTCTTGATCGTCGAGGACGAGCCCTACATGGCGGAAGCCATCCGCGACGGCCTGCGTCTGGAAGCGATCGCGGCCGACATCGCCGGTGACGGCGACACCGCACTGGAACTGCTCGGCTTCAACACCTACGACATCGCCGTCCTCGACCGCGACATCCCCGGACCGTCAGGTGACGAGATCGCCGGACGCATCGTCGCCTCCGGCAGCGGCATGCCGATCCTCATGCTCACCGCGGCCGACCGTCTCGACGACAAGGCCTCCGGGTTCGAACTCGGCGCCGACGACTACCTCACCAAACCGTTCGAGCTCCGGGAACTCGTCATGCGGCTGCGGGCGCTCGACCGCAGGCGCGCACACAACAGGCCGCCCGTGCGGGAGATCGCCGGGCTGCGTCTCGATCCGTTCCGCCGCGAGGTCTACCGCGACGACCGCTACGTCGCGCTCACCCGTAAGCAGTTCGCCGTGCTCGAAGTCCTCGCCGCCGCGGAAGGAGGTGTCGTCAGTGCCGAAGAACTCCTGGAACGCGCGTGGGACGAGAACGCCGACCCGTTCACCAACGCCGTACGCATCACGGTCTCGGCCCTGCGCAAGCGCCTCGGTGAACCCTGGCTGATCGCCACCGTGCCGGGTGTCGGCTACCGCATCGACACGGCTCCCGGCACCGGACGTGAGCGAGGGGACCGTGGATAGGCCGCCGGGTCCGAGCGTTCGCCTCAGACTCACCCTCAGCTACACCGGATTCCTCATGCTGGCCGGCGTCCTGATGCTCGTCGCCGGGTGGTTGTTCCTGACCCGTGTGACGCACGTCGGGCTCGTCTTCCCGCCCGACTACCGTCTCTCCGTGGCACGCGACTTCGCGCCGATGGCGGGCGTCACGATGTTGTTCCTGCTGGTGTTCGGCCTCGTGGGAGGGTGGTTCCTCGCCGGCCGCATGCTCGCCCCGCTGAACCGCATCACGCACGCCACCCGCATGGCCGCGAACGGATCACTCTCGCACCGCATCCGGCTGCCGGGCCGCGAGGACGAGTTCCGCGAACTCGCCGACGCCTTCGACACGATGCTCGTACGGCTCGAAACACACGTCGCCGAGCAGCGGAGATTCGCGACCAACGCCTCTCACGAGCTGCGCACGCCACTGGCGATCTCGAAGTCGCTCCTCGACGTGGCCCGCAGCGATCCGGACCACGACACCGGCGAACTCCTCGACCGCCTCCACGCCGTGAACACCCGAGCCATCGACCTCACCGAGGCACTGCTCCTGCTCAGCCGCGCCGAGCAGAGGTCCTTCACCCGGGAACACGTCGACCTGTCCCTGATGGCGGAGGAAGCCGCGGAAACACTCCTCCCCCTCGCGGAGAAGAACGGCGTGACCCTCGAAACCGGCGGCGACATCGCTCCCACGACCGGATCGCCGGCGCTCCTGCTCCAGCTGACCACGAACCTCGTGCAGAACGCGATCGTCCACAACCTGCGGGAAAACGGCAGCGTACGCGTCCACACCGGCGTCCGTCGCGACACCGTGGTCCTCACCGTCGAGAACACCGGCGAGCGGCTCTCCCCGCAGCTGGTACCGACCCTCACCGAACCCTTCCAGCGGGGCACCGAGCGCGTGCACACCGACCACGCGGGTGTCGGCCTGGGGCTGGCCATCGTCAGGACCATCACCCGGGCGCACGACGGGACACTCACGCTCGCCCCGCGCCCCGCCGGCGGGATGCGCGTCACGGTGGAACTGCCCGCGACGCCCCCGTACGCCGGAAGGTGAGGACTCGAGGATTCGACGCGCCGCCGACGCAGTGGGGCCGCGACCGTCCCCGGCGTCCCGCTCCGGGCGCGGGTACGTCCGGTCCGGCTTCGGGTCCGACGCCACTGAGGGTGCTGCCCGGTCAGCGGGGCCGGACCGTCGGCACCGTGCGGAGCCCCGGTTCCTGGGCGGTGGGGCCGCCCCCCCTGCGCCCGGTGGCTCGGGAGACACCACCCGCCCGCGGCCGCCGCGGGCGGGCCGGGCGGCGTCAGCGCGTGGTGCGGCCCGTCGCCGTCCCCTTGACCGCGTCCAGCGCGTACACGCAGCGGTCCTTGCTGCACGCGTACACCACACCGTTCTGCGCCACCGGCGAGCCCGTGATCTCGCCGCCCGTCGCCAGCTTCCAGCGCAGCTGGCCACCGCTCGCGTCGAGCGTGTACAGCACATGGTCGGCGGAGCCGAAGTGGACACGGCCGTCCGCGACCACCGGTGTGCCGACGACCTCGCCGCCGGCGGCGAAGCGCCACATCGGCGTGCCGGTCACCGCGTCCAGCGTGTAGAGCGCGCTGCCGCTGCCGACGTGCACGTTGCCCGCCGCGATCAGCACGGGCTCGCTGGACTGGCGGGACTCCGTCGCGATGCGCCAGCGGTCCTTGCCGGTCGTGGCGTCGAGGGCGTACACGGTGCCGAGGTAGTCCGCGAGGTACACGCCGCCGCCGGTGACGGCGGGGCCGGGGGCGAAGGCGGGCGGCGAGAGGAAGACCGCGGGCGCCTCGAAGTGCCAGCGCACCAGGCCGGACGCGATGTCGACGGCGAGCACACGGGTGCCGGCGGAGACGTACACATAGCCGTCGGGCGCGGGCTGCACCCGCACCGGCACGTTCCCGCAGGACGCGGCGTCGCCGATCGGGTACGACCAGCGCTCGTCGCCCGTGCGGGCCTCCAGGGCGCGCAGGCGGGCGTCCTTCCACACGTACACGGTGTCGCCGAAGACCGCGGGCCCGGCCTCCGGCGTCTCGAAGTCGGTCTGGGCGCCCGTGATCTCCCACAGCTTCTCGCCGTTGGACGCCTCCCAGGCCTGTACGCCGCCGCCGCGCGTGCCGGTGACGACCGTGCCGCGGTCGACCTTGAGTGAGTAGACCCAGGCGTCGGTCTGGAGCCGCCAGCGCTCGTTGCCGGTCGCGGCGTCCAGCGCGTACAGCGTCGGCCCGTCGGAGGCGTGGATCCGGCCCGCGGCGACGGCCATGGCCCATGCCACGTCCCGGGTCTTGAACTGCCGGCGGCCGGTTCCCACGTCCAGGGCGTGGACCTCGAACGAGGTGACGTACAGCAGCTCGCCGTCGACGACCGGGGTGCCCCAGACGTCGTTCGACATGCGGAAGCGCCAGGGCCGCCAGTGGCCGGGCCCGGCGTCGGGGGCGTGCGCGGGGGGCGGGACGGGCGAGGGCGTCAGTACGGCGCTGCTCGCGGGCTCCGCGCCGTTGAGACCGCCGGGCGGGCGCACCCAGCCGGTGGCGGGCCCGGCCTCCGCGAGCGCGGCGCGGGTCGTGTCGGCGACCCGCGGGCCGGGCCCGATGGGCACCTTGGAGCCGGCCAGCTGTACCGCCGCCCCCAGGGAGGGCACGGGCACGGGCGGCTGGACGGGCGGCTGCGGCGGGGCGTGCGGGACCGGCGGCGGGGTGCTGGGGCGGGAGGGTGCGGGGCGCTGCGGCACGGGCTGCGCGCGGCCGCCGCCGCGACGTGTCTCGATCATCGCGGTGGCGCTGGAGGGCAGCCACGCGGAGGCGGTGCCGCTGTCGTCGCCGCCGGACGAGAAGAGGTGCGGCGCGAGCTGCGCCTGCAGGTCCTCCGGTGTGGGCCGCAGACCGAGGTCCATCTGCATGCACGCGTCGATCAGAGGCCGCAGCTCGTCGGGGAGGCCCTCGAGGTCGGGGCCCTCACGCAGCAGCATGAACACCGTCTCGACCGGGTTGGCGCCGTGGAACGGCGCGTGTCCGGTGGCCGCGAAGACCAGGGTGGAGCCGAGCGAGAAGACGTCGCTCGCGCCGGTCACGCTGCGGGAGTCGCGCGCCTGCTCCGGCGACATGTACGCGGGCGTGCCGACGGCGACGTTGGTCATGGTCAGCCGGGTGTTGGAGACGCCGGACGCGATGCCGAAGTCGATGACCCGGGGTCCGTCCTCCACGACCAGCACATTGGACGGCTTGAGGTCCCGGTGGACGAGCCCCGCGCCGTGGATGGACTGCAGGGCCTCCGCGATACCTGCCGCGAGCCACCGCACGGCCTGGGCGGGCAGCGGCCCGCACTCGTTGATGATCTCCTCGAGGGAGGGGGCGGGGACGTACGCGGTGGCCAGCCACGGCACGGCGGCGCGCGGGTCGGCGTCGACCACGGCGGCGGTGTAGAAGCCGCTGACCGCGCGGGCCGCCTCCACCTCGCGCGTGAACCGGACGCGGAACAGCTGGTCCTCGGCGAGCTCGGTGCGCACCGTCTTGATCGCGACCCGGCGGCCGGACGCCGACCTGGCGAGATAGACCAGTCCCATGCCACCGGCACCGAGCCGGCCCAGCACCTCGAACGGACCGATCCGTCTCGGGTCGTGCTGCGTCAGCTGCTCCATACCTGCGTGCCACCTCCCCGTACGGGCTCCCACGAAACGGGCCCGTTCACTTACAGCCCCGTGCAGGGTCTCACCATCGAGCCCCTCTGCGGTGAGCACCCTGATTCTTCCTGTCCGGGGCCACGGTTGCGAACCCGGGGGCGGATAGGGGTGTCTCACCGCGTTTCGGGCACCGCGGTCGGCGCGGGCCCGGCCGCGGGACCCGGCGGGCCGCCGATCCGGTGCCGGGCAGCCGCAGGCTCAGCCTGCCTTCTCGCCCGCGCCGCCGGGTCCGGATTCGTCGAAGGCGGCGGGCCCGGCCGTCTCGGACTCCTCGGCGGCCTCCGGTGCCCGCGGGTCGAACCTGCTGGAGCCGCCGCCGCCGCGTGCCTCCTCGCCGTCCTTCGCGCCGTCCCTCTCACGGCCGGGGGCCGCCGTGCGGTCCGGCTCCGCCAGTACCGCGAAGGTGGCGCCCTGGTTGTCGCCGAAGGTGGCGGTCCGGCCGTACGGGGTGTCGGCGGGAGCGGAGCGGATCCGTCCGCCGAGCCGGACGACCGTCTCGGCCGCCGCGTCGCAGTCGTGGACGCGGAAGTGGACGAGGAAGTGCCCGGGCATCTCGGGAGGGAACTCGTCGGTGATCACGCTGCGCCCGGCGACGGCCGTGTCCTCGCCCGGTTCCGTGCCCGCGGGGGACCACATCCGGAAACCGGCCATGGGGCCTGTCAGGTCGGTGCCCCGGTAGCCGAAGACCGACTCGTAGAAGGCGTCCGCGCGCCGCTCGTCCCGCGTGTGGACCTCGGTCCAGCAGAACGAGTTCGGTTCGCCCCGCTTCTCGAAACCGGTCCGCTCGCCGGCCTGCCACAGGCCGAACACCGCGCCTCCGGGATCGGCGACGACGGCCGAGATCCCCTCGTCGCCCGTGGGGAGCGGGTCGATGATCACCTGTCCGCCCTTCTCGGCGATGCGCCGCCCGAGGGCCTTGGCGTCGGGGGTGGCGAAGTAGACGCCCCAGACGGTGGGCATGCGCCCGTCCTGTTTGGGCGTGAGCGCGGCGACGAGCAGGCCGTCGCTGTAGGCGTCGGCGCGACGGCCCCGGACACGGCCCCCGGGGGCCTGGCCGCCGCCTCGTTCGGTGAAGGTCCACCCGAAGAGCTCGCCGTAGAAGCGCTTGCCCGCCTCCACGTCGGGGAGGGATGCGTCCACCCAGCACGGCGTGCCCTCTGTGAATGCGGCCATGGACCTGTTTCCTTCCCTGGGTGTGGTACCCGTCACAATCAAGCTAACGGGGCATCACGCGGTCCGCGCGAAAACAAATCGAACGTTTGCTCTTGAATAGGCGGATTCCGGGGCGGAGTAGCGCGGAGTGGCCGGAAAGGTGTGGGAGTGCCTTCGGTGGGCCGAATTCCGTTCGGTTGTCCACCGAAGTTGTCCACAGGCTGTTGATAACACTATCGCCCTCTGTAGTGGGCACCCCATTTGCACTCGGCCGAATCGCGCGCGGATCACCCCTCGGTAAGCTGACGGCATGACAGGACAAGTGCGCACCGTCGACGGCCGGGTCGCCGGACGACGCGGCCAGGCGACGCGGCAGAAGCTGCTCGACTGCCTCAGTGAAATGCTCAGCTCGTCGCCGTATCGGGATGTCAAAGTCATCGATGTGGCCCGGAAAGCGGGTACTTCGCCCGCGACGTTCTACCAGTACTTCCCCGATGTCGAGGGCGCCGTTCTCGAGATCGCCGAGGAAATGGCCAAGGAAGGCGCGGAGTTGACCGAACTGGTCTCCGGCCGCAGCTGGGTCGGCAAGGCCGGCCGGCAGACCTCCGAGGAACTGGTCGAGGGATTCCTCGACTTCTGGCGCCGCAACGACGCCATCCTGCGCGTCGTCGACCTCGGCGCCGCGGAAGGCGACAAACGGTTCTACAAGATCCGCATGAAGATCCTGAACTCGGTCACCAACTCCCTCACGGACGCGGTGAAGGACCTGCAGAGCAAGGGCAAGGTCGACAAGGACGTCAGCCCGGCCGCCATGGCGGGATCGCTGGTCGCGATGCTGGCCGCGGTCGCCTCGCACCAGAAGGGCTTCACGACCTGGGGGGTCAAGCAGGCCGAACTGAAGCCGAACCTCGCCCTGTTGGTGCACCTGGGCATCACGGGCAAGAAGCCGACGCGGTAACCGCGGGGCGGAGGCCCGCCCGTACCGCACGAGAGTCCTGTCACGCCGGCGGCGGTCGTCCCCTCGAGGGGCGGCCGCCGCCGGTGTTTGCGCGGGCCAGGTCCGGCGCAACGGCGTCATTCGGCCGTCCCCGGCGCTGCTAGGGTGACGTGCGCTCGTCAATCGAGCCCATTCGCCGACACTTTCAACGGGGGTTGAAACGTGAAAATTCGCCATGTCCGCGCCATTGCTGTCTTCGGTATCGCGCTCGTCGCACTGACCGGGGCCCGTGGATCCGGAGGCGGCTGTGACAACTCCAGCAGCTCGAGCAGCTCGTCCTCCAGCGGCGGCAGCAACCGCGACGACGACAGCTCCGGCAGCAGCAGCGGCGGTTCGGTGCCCGGAGGCTCCGGCGCCGACAAGGCCGCACGCGATGTGACCATCGACGAGTGCAAGTACGACGCGGCGACGAAGAACCTGACCGCGAAGATCACCATCGACAACAGCGGTGTGCTGGACTACGACTACAACGTCACCATGAAGTTCACCGGCGGCGCCGGCAGCACCGTGACCCCGGCCACCGCGACGAAGTCCGCGATCGCGGTCACCGCGGGCTCCACCCAGTCCGCGGAGCTGACCACCCCGTACACCGGCTCCGGTGACGGCTCCGAGTACACCAAGTGCGAGGTCTCCCGGGCCAGCCGTAGCTGACCCGGGCACCCCCGGCCGGCCTCGGCCGGCCGGTCAGCGCAGACGGAAGTCGCTCCTGCCCCGACCGCTCGTGAACAGCTCGGCCTGCCGCCGCGGCGGCAGGTTGCCGAGCGCTACCAGGTGCGGGGCATGGGCGAGCGCCTGGAGACGCGACGCCTCGGTGGCCGACCACACGGCGCGGACCGTCCCCTGGACGGCCTCCGTCGGGTGTGACGCCACCACCGCGGCGGCGGCCAGCGCCGCCGCTGCCGCGCCACCGGGCTCCGTCAGTTCGCTGACCATCCCGATCTCGTACGCCCGCCGGGCCGTCAGCCGCTCCGCCGTGCCCATCAGGGCCGTCCGGGCCACCTCGCCCGGCGGCATCCGCTGCGCCATGAGGACCGACTCGTAGGCGCTGACCATGCCGTACGTGGTGTGCGGATCGAAGAACGTCGCCGCGCGCGAGGCGATCACGAACTCGCTCTCGCCGAGGAGATAGAACGCTCCGCCGCAGGCCATGCCCTCCACGGCGGCGATCACCGGCTTCCACAGGTCGTTGGCCTTGGGGCCGATGGTGAGGAGCGGGTCGTCGAGGGAGTAGGGGGAGGGCGGCTGCGGGACCTCGGCCGAGCGGTCGATGCCCGTGCAGAACGCCTTGCCGCCGGCGCCCGTGACCACTGCCGCCCGCACCGACTCGTCCAGGCGGAACTCCCGCCAGACCGCGCCGAGTTCACGGGTCATGTCCAGGTCGATCGCGTTGTGCCTGGCCGGCCGGTCGAGGGTGACCAGGGCGACACCCGTGTCCTTGTCCCTGTCCACCCTGACGCTCACGGGCGCTCCAGGAGCCAGCGCGGTATCCCGTCACCGTCGAACGCGACGCGCACACCTGCGCCGACGCGCAGCCGGGACGGATCGACGGAGTTCAGCGGCGCGTCCGGGGCGGCCACCACATTGCCGACGAGCCGGATGCGCGGAGCGTCGGCGAGCTCGACGACGACGGCGTTGTAGGGGGCCAGTTCGGCATAGCCGGGGAGCAGCGGCGGGTGGGGGAGCACGTACGACCAGACGCGGCCTCGGCCGCTCATACGGCGCCACTCGCTGTCGAACGAACCGCACCGCGGGCAGCAGGGCCGGGGCGGGAAGCGCAGTTCGCCGCAGGCCGGTGCGGCGCAGGCCTGGACACGCAGTTCGCCGCGGGCCGCGTACTCCCAGAACGGTGCTCCGTCGTCGTCGACGACCGGTCGCAGCATCTCAACTCCTCAGCAGAAGTGCCGATGTGGGTACGCCCTCGCCGGCGGTCACCAGGCAGGTCCTGGCGCCATGCACCTGGGCGGTGGAGGTGCCCCGCAGCTGCTTGACGCCCTCGTTGATCAGGTTGAAGCCGTGGACGTACGCCTCGCTGAGCCCGCCGCCGCCGGTGTTCAGCGGGAGCCGGCCGCCGATCTCCAGCGCGCCGCCCTCGGTGAACGCCGCGCCTTCGCCCCGTCCGCAGAAGCCGTAACCCTCCAGCGACAGCGGGATCAGCGGGGTGAAGGCGTCGTAGATCTGGGCCACGTCGACGTCCTGGGGTCCGAGGTCGGACCGCTTCCACAGGTGCCGGGCGGCTGTCCAGGCGGGGCCGGTGAGCGGGTCGTCGTTCCAGTAGTTGACCATCCCGTGGTGCTGGGAGGGCAGGGCCTGGGCGGCGGAGTGGACGTACACGGGCCGCCGGCGGCAGTCGCGGGCGCGTTCGGCGCTCACGATCACGCAGGCGAGCGCGCCGTCGGTCTCGAGGCAGTTGTCGAAGAGGCAGAGGGGCTCGCTGATCCAGCGGGCGGTCATGTACATCTCGCGGGTGAGCGGGCGTTCGTGCATCATCGCGGCCGGGTTCTGGTTGGCCCGGTTGCGGCAGGCGAGGGCCACGTTGAAGAGGTGGTCGCGGGTCGCGCCGTACTCGTGCATGTAGCGGCGGGCGAGCATGCCGATCTCGTCGGCGGGCCGAAGCAGTCCGAAGGGGCGGGTCCACTGGGCGGGGGTGGGCAGCTGCACCGCCGTACTGGTCCAGGGGCGCGGTCCGGAGCCGCGTTTGCGGGACCGCCAGGCGACGCCCACGTTCGCCTGGCCGGTGGCCACGGCGGCCGCCAGGTGCGCGACGGTGGCGCACGAGCCGCCACCGCCGTAGCCGACCTTGGAGAAATAGGTGACGTCACCGGCGCCGACGGACTTGGCGATCTCGACCTCGTCGGTCTCCTCCATCGTGTACGAGGCGAAGCCGTCCACCTCCGAGGGCGCGATGCCCGCGTCGTCGAGTGCGCCGAGTATCGCTCGGCAGGCCAGGGTCTTCTCCGACGCCGGCAGCTGCTTGGCGAAGGCCGTCTGACCGATTCCGACTATCGCTGCCTTGTCCTTGAGGGTCGCCATGGCCGGAGCGTACAGCTAATCTGACGTACCGTCAGCTACTGCGGACGGGCGTACGGGAGGCATCCGATGCGACGCGGCGACCTTGAGTGGGGCTCCATCCCGAGGCTGGTGAGAAGTGCCGCACGGCGCTACGGGCAGCGCGAGGCCGTCGTCTGCGGCCGCACCCGCGTCTCGTACGAGGAACTCGGCCAACGTGTCGAGCGGGCCGCCGCCGCCTGCATCGCCTTCGGCCTCCGCAAGGGCGACCGGGTCGCGATCTGGGCGCCCAACACCCTCGACTGGATCGTCGCCGCGCTCGGCGCGGTCGGCGCGGGCGGCGTGCTCGTCCCCCTCAACACCCGCTTCAAGGGCACGGAGGCCGCCTATGTCCTGCGCGGCTCGCGCGCCAGGCTCCTCTTCGTCACCGGCACCTTCCTCGGCACCTCCTACGTCGCCTCCCTGCGCCGGGCGGACGTCGAACTCCCCGACCTCGAACAGGTCGTGGTCCTCGCCGACAGCGCCCCGGACGACTACCGCACCTGGAAGGACTTCCTCGCGGGCGGTGACGCGGTCGGGGCCGCCCGGGTCCGCGACCGCGCCGACACCGTCACCGCGGAGGATCCTTCCGACATCGTCTACACCTCGGGCACCACCGGCCGCCCCAAGGGCGCCGTCATCACCCACGCCCAGACGCTGCGCTGCTACGACCTGTGGAGCGAGCTCGCCGGCCTGCGCGAGGGCGACCGCTATCTGATCGTGAACCCGTTCTTCCACACCTTCGGCTACAAGGCCGGCATCATCGCCTGCCTCACCCGCGGCGCCACGATGGTCCCGCAGCCCGTCTTCAACGTGGACACCGTCCTCGCCAACATCGCCGCCGAGCGGATCTCCGTGCTCCCCGGGCCACCCACCCTGCACCAGTCGCTGCTCGACCACCCGTCCCGGGACCGGCACGACCTGAGCGCACTGCGCCTGGTCGTCACCGGCGCGGCCGTCGTCCCGCTGCGACTGGTCGAACGGCTCCGCGGCGAACTGGGCGTCGCCACCGTCCTGACCGCGTACGGCCTCTCGGAGGCGAGCGGCATCGTCACGATGTGCCGCCGCGGCGACGACCCCGGCACCGTCGCCGCCACCTCGGGGCGTGCCATACCCGGCACGGAGGTCCGTGTCCTCGCGGCGGCCGGGGAACCGGGCGAGATCATGGTGCGCGGCCACAACGTCATGCGGGGCTACTTCGAGGACCCCGAGGGCACGGCCCGCGCCGTCACCGCGGACGGTTGGCTGCGCACCGGCGACGTGGGCGTCCTCGACGGGGCGGGGAACCTGCGGATCACCGACCGGATCAAGGACATGTTCATCGTCGGCGGCTTCAACGCCTATCCCGCGGAGATCGAGCAACTGCTCGGCCTGCACCCGGACATCGCGGACGTCGCGGTCATCGGCGTACCGGACGCCCGGCTCGGCGAGGTGGGCATGGCGTACGCGGTCCGCCGGCCCGGATCGACGCTCACCGGCGACGACCTGATCGCCTGGTCCCGCCGGGAGATGGCGAACTACAAGGTGCCCCGGCAGATCGAGTTCGTCACCGAACTGCCGCGCAACGCGAGCGGAAAGATCCTCAAGACCGAGCTCCGCTCGCGCCGCGCGTGAGGACGGTCAGCCGTGGAGACGGACCGGGATCTCCTGCCAGCCGTACGCGATGAACGACGGGACCTGCGTCAGCTCGCCCGGCTTGAACGCGGGCGCGAGGTCCGGATAGCGCTCGAACAGTGCGGGCAGCGCGGTGATCGCCTCCATACGGGCCAGCGGGGCCCCGATGCAGCGGTGCACGCCGATCCCGAAGGACAGATGGTCGTCCGCCTCGCGCGTCGCGTCGAACGCGGCGGCCTCCTCGCCGTAGCGGGCCGGGTCGTTGCCGGCCGCGGCGTACGTCGTCAGGATCGCGTCACCGGCCGGGACGGTGACGCCGTCGATCGTGATGTCGGAGACCGCGAACCGCAGCGGCAGGCTCGCGATGGACGGGCGCACCCGCAGGACCTCCTCGATCACCTGCTCCCAGCTGATCTCGCCGGCCCGTACGGCGGCCAGCTGGTCGGGGTGCTCGAGGAGTGCGACGACGGCGTTGCCGATCAGGTTGACCGTCGTCTCGAAGCCGGCGCCGATGACGAGCAGCAGGGTGTGCAGGAGCTCCTCGTCGCCGAGCCGGTCACCGTCGTCCTGACGGACCCTGATCAGTTCGGTGGTCATGTCGTCGCCCGGGTTCTCGACCTTGTGGGCGATGAGCGAGCCGAGGACGCTGACGACCTGCTCCTGGATCCAGGCGGCCTGCTCCGGGCTCGGGTCGGAGGTGTCCATCAGCGCGGCGATGAGTCTGCCGGTGTTCGCGCGCATCTGCTCGGGAACGCCGAACAGCTCGCAGATCATCTGCATGGGCAGCGGATGCGCGAAGGCGGCCTTGATGTCCACGGCCTCGCCGTTCGCGCCGGCCGCGTCGACCTTGGCCAGCAGCTCCCCGGTGATGGCCTCGACACGGTCGCGCATCGCCTCGGTGCGGCGTGCGGTGAAACTGGGGGCGACGAGCTTGCGGAGCCGAGCGTGGTCGCTCCCGTAGGTGGACAGCATGTTGGTCACGCCGACCCAGCCGAGGATCCAGGCCCATTCCGGCTTCTCGCCGGCCTGGGCGAACGACGACCAGTGCCGGCGCGGATCCTTGCTCACCCGGGGGTCCAGGAGCAGGGACTTGAGGGTGTCGTAACCGGTGGGCGCCCAGGCGGGTATGCCGCCGGGCAGCTCGACGGGCACCACGGGCCCGAGGGAGCGCAGTCGGGCAGTCTCGGCGATGATGTCGGCGCCGAACGGATCGACGGCCACACGGGTGGACACGGTCATGGACGGTCTCCTGCCTGGTCGGGGCTGTGAGGTGTGAATCTGACGGGCAGCGCCGTCAGAGATCGGTGGAACGGCCCCGGCCGCCAGCTGAGCCGTTCGCGCGGTACGAGCGGCCGCAGGTCCGGCAGCCACTGGGTGAGACGCTCGATGGCCTCCGTGGCGATCAGCAGCGCGGGCTGCTTCACGGGGCAGGAGTGCGGGCCGGCACCCCACGACATGTGCGACGCGTCGTGCGGATGGTGGGCGCCCGCGAAGTCCCTCTCCGCGAAGTGCCCCATCGCACCGAAGGAGATGACGATCGGGACGGCGGCCTGCAGCCACATCCCGTGGAAGCTCATCGGCTCGCGCGCGAAGTGCACGCCGTAGTTCGCGAGCGGGGTCTCGTAGCGCAACACCTCCATGACGGCGTCCATCACGGGACGTGACCCGGAGGTGAGGGTCGAGTAGTAGGCCGGGTTGCCGAGGATGCGCGAAAGGGCGTTGGAGATCAGGTTTGCGGAGGGCTCGTGGCCCGCGCCGAGAGTGAGGAACACCTGCCAGGTGACCTCCTCCGGGGTGAGCCGGAGAGGATGGTCCAGCAGCCGGCTCGTGAGGTCGTCGCCGCGCCGCGCCATCTTGGCGCCGATCAGCTCCATCACGTACTTGCCGTACTCGGCCTCGCCCTCTGCGGCACGGTCGCCGCCCTCCATCATGCGGCCGAGCGCGGCGTCGAGACGGCCCGATTCGCTGTCGGGCAGCCCGAAGAGGTTGTTGAAGATCAGTGCCATCATCGGGCGGGCGAACTGGGTGACCAGGTCGGCCCGCCCGTCGGGTCCGAACCGGTCCACCAGGATGTCGACGGACCGGTGCACCCGCTCTCGCAGGTCGTGCGGCTCGACGAGGTCGAACGCGTCGAGGAGGGTACGGCGGTAGCGGATGTGCTCGTCGCCGTCGGCGAAGAGGGAGTTGGGGCGCCAGCGCATCATGCCGAGGACCGGCGAGTCCTCCGAGACCGTCTTCTCCCAGGGCCGGGGGTCGACGGAGAACGACTCGGTGTCGTGCAGCAGGTCGAGCGCGGCGCGCCGGTCGGTGACGACGTACGCGAAGACCCCGGGGGCCAGTTCCGCCCAGCCGACCGGGCCCTGGGCGCGCAGGGTCGTGTAGTAGCCGTACGGGTCGGCGGCGAAGCCGTCCTCCCACAGGCGCACCGGGGCGGAGAGGTTGAAGGCGTCGGCGCGGGCGGGGTAGGCGGCGTTCACCGTGCCTCCGGTGTCATGCGGTCGATGAGGTGCTGGACCAGGGCGAGCAGCGCGTCGACGGACGAGTTGGTGTCACGGGCGTCGCAGGTGACGAGCGGGGTGTCCGGCTCCAGGTCGAGGGAGCGGCGCAACTGCTCCTCGGTGTAGCGCCGTGAGTCCGGGAAGGTGTTGAGCGCGACGGCGTACGGCACACCGGACTCCTCGACGAGCCCGAGGACGTCGAAGGACTCGTCGATGCGGCGGGTGTCGACGAGGACGAGGGCGCCGAGCGCCCCGTAGGCGATGTCGTCCCACAGCGCGCGGAAGCGTTCCTGCCCGGGTGTGCCGAACAGGTAGAGGACGACGGAGTCGCCGAGCGACACCCGGCCGAAGTCGATGGCGACGGTGGTCGTGGTCTTGTCACGCACCCCGGCGAGATCGTCGACCGCGGCGGACGCCTCCGTCAGGTGCTCCTCGGTGTGCAGCGGGCGGATCTCCGACACCGCGTCGATCAGGGTCGTCTTGCCGACCCCGAACGGGCCGGTCACCAGGATCTTCACCAACTCGCGCGCGGTGTCCGGCAGATGCAGGCCGTCCGCCGGGGAGGGCGGGGAGTACACGCCGGACATCCGGTCAGAGCTTGAGGGCGCGGAGGCCATCGGCCACTCTCTTCAACAGGTCACGGTCGGGCAGGGCGGCGGAGGGTACGGGCGGGCGGGCGCTCACCAGTCCCTGGTCGATCAGCGCGGCGGCGAGCACCCGCAGGGCGGAGACCGGCAGCCGGAGCACGGCCGCGCTCTCCACGACCGTCAGCGATCCGCCGTCCAGCGCGCCCAGCAGGGCGTGCTGGGCCGCGGGCAGCCCGGTGGGCGCGGGCCCGCCGGTGCCGGTCAGCACGGACAGGCGCTCCAGGCTGTTGCGGCTGGGCCTGGCCACGCCCCCGGTGGAGAGGTAGGCGGGTACCAGCGGCCGGCCGCTCCGGCGGCCGGTCATACGGGGGAGCCGCCGTCGGCCGCGCGGGGCGCGGCGGCCATCGCCTTCTCGCCGAGCCGGGCGACCTGCGAGTGGACGCGGTGGCCGAGGAGGTCAAGACGCACCTCGGGACCGCCGTAGGCGGCGACACAGGTGCCGTGGTCGGTGGGCGCGACCAGGATGTAGCCGTGGTCGGACTCGATGACCACCTGGCGCAGCTGGGCGCCGGAGGCGTCGGCGAACGCCGCGGCCGCGGTGCGGCAGGCGCCCTGCACGGTGGACGTGATCGCGGCGACCCGTTCCGCGGAGTCCTGGGCGAGCGCGGCGGAGAACCCGGAGACGAGCCCGTCCCTGGTGAGCAGCACCGCCGCCCGTACGTGGGGGATCTCCAGGATCGGGTCGAGCACCCAGGCCGTGTCGCCCGTCTCGCGGCTGTTCATCGGGGGTCGATCCCTTCGTTGGCGGCGGCTTCGCGGGCCGCGTTGGTGGCGGACTGCAGGGCCCCGAGTGCCGCGGCGGACTCCTCGGGGGTACGGGCGGGCCTCTTGGGCGGCGGTGGTTCGCTCTGCGCCCGGGTGCGGTCGCGCCGGCGACGCTGGGGGAGGGCGTCGCCGTCGGGGAGACCGGAAGCGGGGACCGGCGCCTGCTCCTCGAAACCCCCGTGTCCGTGCCCGAGCGCGTGTGTCCGCTCGTGATCGGGTCCGCTCTCGGGCCCGGGCCTGCTCTCGGGTCCGGGTCTGCTCTCGGGTCCGGGGCCGCTCTCAGGCTCGGTCGCGTGCCCGTGGGAAGCGCGAACGGCCTCGTGCGGACCGTCGGGCAGGGGCCGACGCGCCTGCTCCGGGTGCGGATCGCGGTCCTGCGCCTGCCGCGTCGAGGGGGCGGCGCTCGCCGCCGGCGGGTGCAGCACCGGATCGATGCGCGACAGAAGGTGGCTCTTGACGAGCAGCACCGCGCGGACGCCGCCGTAGGGGGACGGCGTCGACAGGTCGACGGACAGGTCGAACTGCCGGGTGAGCTGCCCGATCGCGGCGAGGCCCATCCGCGGCGGATCGCCGAGCTCGGACAGCAGGATGGGGTCCGAGCCGGCCACCATGCGCTGGGCGTCGGCCCGTTCGTCGGCCGCCATGCCCACGCCCGCGTCGTCGACGGTCACGGTGACGCCGTGGTGGGCGCGTTCGAGGTTGACGACGACGGCCGTGTCGGGGGAGGAGTGGCGCAGCGCGTTGTCGAGGAGTTCGGCGACGATGATGGCGACCGGTTCGACGGCGTGCGACACGAGTGCGGTGCCGGGTTCGAGGTGGTTGTGCACCTGGACGCGGTGGTAACCCACCAGGCGGGCCTGGCCGCCGGTGACGGCGTCGACGAGGTGCGACTCCTCGCGGGCGAGCCCGACCCAGGCGCCGCACACGACGGCGGCGACCTGCGCGCGGCGCAGGGACTGCTCGTTCTCGTGGTCGAGGGCGTAGAGGGTCTGGGCCAGCTCGGGGTCGTCGTAGCGCTGCTGCAGCCCGTGCAGCACGTCCTGGAGCCGGTAGAGCCCGGCCTGGATCTCCCGGGTGGTGCCGCGCATTCCGGCGCGGGCGGCGGCGTCGACGCGCTTGCGTTCATGGGCGATCGCCTTGCGGAGCCCTTCGAGCACCGCTTCCGTCCCGGCGCCCGCGGGTCCGAGCGGACCGGGGACCTGCACGTGAGGGTGGGCGCTCCGGGTGGCCTCCGCGGGTAGGCGCTTGGTGGCCAGGTGCTCGATCTCGGCGGCGAAGGCGGCGCCCGCGCGGGTGAGTTCCTCCTGTGAGGTGTCGAGGTGGCCGCGCAGCGATTCGAGCTCGGCGCGCTGTCGGGCCTGTTCGCGCCGGGCCTGCAGCAGCCGGACCCCGAGGGCGAAGGCGGACAGCGTCCCGGCGGCCAGGCCGCCTGCGGCCAGCTCCGGTATCTCGATCATGGGTGTGGACCTCAGGAAGGCAGGGGGGTGTGGTCCGCTGGGGGGCGGTCCTGCCCAAGTACACACTGCAATTGAGCAGTTGTGCTTGGTTTCCGCCCAACACCCTTTTGTTTTTGTCCGTTGGATTGCCTTATTGGCGTCGAGTCATGACGTACGTCACGTCGAGTTCGGCCTGGTTCCGCCGATGGTTTCCCCGGGCACGCCTCGGCCGCGGCGGCTCCCCCTCCCGCGCCGCCGCGGCCGATCCCCGTCGTTGTGGCTTCGAAACAGCTCGGTCAGCCCTGTGGCGGCGCCGGCGAGTGGTGGTCGCCCATCGTGGTGATGGTGGCGTCGGCGGGCGGGACCGGCGAGTGGTGGTCACCAAGCGTCGTGATGGTGCCGTCCGCCGGCGGAACCGGCGAGTGGTGATCGCCCAGAGTGGTGATCGTGCCGTCGGCGGGCGGGACCGGCGAGTGGTGGTCGCCCATGGTGGTGATCTGCTCGTCGTTCTTCTTGGTGTTGCTCATGTATCCGTCCCCCATGGGATCGACCGAGTGACTGAAGGTGGCCTTCCGCCCAGAGACTCCCCCGATGGCCGCCGGGCAGAAGGCCAGGTACCGGTCCGTTCGCCCCCCGACTCGTCGGACCGAACACAACCGAGAATGTCGGACGAGCATAAACAATCGATGAACGCCCTGGCCGGGGTATTTCAGGCGGCCCTGAGCGGAGCGGTGAGCAGCTGCCTGACCTCCTCGGCCTCGGCCGCTCCGGACTCCTCGTGCAGCAGCAGCGCCTCGCGCCAGCACGCCCGCGCCCGGTCCGCCTGCCCGAGACTCTCCAGCGCCCTGCCCAGTGTGGTCAATGTGTGCGCACGTGTCCGGTCGCCGCCGATGCAGCCGATCGCCAGCGCCTGTTCGGCGTGCTGGGCGGCCTGCGCGGGGCGTCGCGCCGAGAGGTGCGCCTGCGCGATCCGGAAGTGCGTGGTGCCCTCCCACAGCCGCTGCCGGTTCGCCTCGAACAGGTCCAGCGCCGTCTCGAGTTCGCTCAGTGCCTCCGCCGGCCGGTCCGCCCCGGTCAGCGCGATGCCGAGCGCGTACCGGGCGTTCGCCAGCCGCAGCGCGTGACCGATCCGGTCGTATATGGCCACGCCCTCCCTGGCCAGGGCGATGGCCTCCTCCGGGCGGCCGGTCACGACATGGATGCGGGACAGGTTGCACAGCGCGCTGGCCTCACCCGGCAGATTGCCGTCCTCCCTCGATCCCTCCATGGCCAGCCGCAGATGCTCCTCGGCCTCCGCATGCCGCCCCTGGTTGAACGCGATGATCCCCCGGTCGTTGTCCGACCAGTAGACCGGCGCAGGGTCGTTCGCGGCTCGAGCCAGAGCCGCGGCCTGCGCGGCCTGCTCGTCGGCCTCGTCGTAACGGCCCGCCACCAGATGGACGTTGGTCATCGAGGTCCGTGCCCGTCCCTCGGTCCGCGGGTCACCGGCGGTGCGCGCCGCCTCGACGGCCGCGCGGGCGACCGACTCGTAGACCTTCGAGTTCGCGCCGGACTCCGCGAGGTTCTGGGCCGCCCAGAGCAGATCCACCGCCCTGCGCAGCGCTGGGCCCAAGGACGCCTGCCGGGCGCAGGCGAGCAGGCAGTGGGCCTCCGCGTACAGCCAGTCCTGGGCGTCCTCCAGGTGCGCGAACCGCAGCCCGGCGTCGCCCGTCGGCTCCAGGTGTTCGACGAGCCGGTCGCCCGGCCGTTCCATCGCGAAGACCCGCGACGCCGTCGCCAGGTAGAAGTCCAGCAGCCGCGACAGCGCGGCCTCCCTCTCCGAGGGGGGCTGCTCGTCCCGCTCCGCACATGCACGCGCGTAGAGCCGCACGAGGTCGTGGTACCGGTACCGCCCCGGCGCCGCGGACTCCAGGAGGGACGTGTCGACCAGCGCCTCCAGCAGATCCTCCGTCTCGTGCATCGGCAGGTCCAGCACGGCCGCGGCCGCGGAGAGCGAGATGTCGGGGCCGTCCGCCAGGCCCAGCAGGCGGAACGCCCGTGCCTGGGCCGGTTCGAGCTGCCCGTAGCCCAGCTCGAACGTGGCCTTCACCGCCAGGTCGCCCGCCTGGAGCTCGTCCAGCCTGCGCCGTTCGTCGGCGAGCTTGGCCGCGAGGACGGAGACCGTCCAGGTGCGGCGGGCCGCCAGCCGCGAGGCAGCGATACGGATCGCCAGCGGCAGGAACCCGCACGCCGCGACCACGTCCAGCGCCGCCTTCCGCTCCGCGCCGACCCGTTCCGCACCCACGATCCGGGTGAAGAGCTGCAGCGCCTCCTCCGGTGACATCACGTCCAGGTCCACCAGGTGCGCGCCCGCCAGGTCGACCATCCGGACCCGGCTGGTGATCAGCGCGGCGCATCCGGCCGTGCCGGGCAGCAGCGGCCGGACCTGTGCCGCGTCGCGTGCGTTGTCGAGCAGCACCAGGATCCGCCGGCCGTCGAGCGCCGAGCGGTACAGGGCCGCCCGCTCGTCCAGGGTGTCAGGGATGGCGGAGTCGGCCGTGCCCAGCGCGCGCAGGAAGGCGCCGAGGACCGTCTCCGGCTCGGCCGCCCGGCTGCCGGTGCCCTGGAGGTCCACGTACAGCTGTCCGTCGGGGAAGTGCTTGCGGGCCTGGTGCGCCACATGGACGGCGAGCGTCGTCTTGCCGACGCCGCCGATGCCCGCGAGGGCGGACACCGCCATCACGGAGCCGTCCGCCGTGGCCAGCCGACTGCCCAGCTCCTGCACGGACGGCACCCGCCCGGTGAAGTCCGGCACGGTCGCGGGCAGCTGCGCGGGACGGGTCACCTGCGGTGCGGGGGCCGGCTCCCCGCTGGGGCGGGCCAGTTCCGCGTCGGCCTGAAGAATTCGCTGCTGGAGGTTGGACAGCTCGGGCCGCGGGTCGACGCCCAGTTCCTCCGCGAGCAGCCTGCGGGTGTCGGCGTACACGGCGAGCGCCTCCGCCTGCCGGCCGCTGCGGTACAGCGCGAGCATCAGCAGCTCGCGCAGCCGCTCCCGCAGCGGGTGCGTCGCGGTGAGCGCCGTCAGTTCGGAGACTGCCTCCGCGTGCCGGCCGACCTCGAGGTCGATGTCGAGCCGGGTCTCCAGGAGTTGCAGACCCCACTCCACGAGCCGGGTGCGCTGGTTCTCCGCGTAGGGGCCCGGCACGTTGGCGAGCGGTTCGCCGTCCCACAGGTTCAGCACCTTGTTGATCAGGGCCCGTGCCTGGGTGCGGTCGCCCGCCGCGTTCGCCTTGTAGGCCTCCGCGGCGAGTTCCTGGGCGACGGCGAGGTCGAGGGCCTCCCGCCCGATGCGCAGCGCGTACCCGCCGGACTCGCTGACCAGGTACTCCGAGGTGAGCGCCTTGCGCAGCCGGGAGGCGTAGGTACGGACGGCGGCGAGGGCCTGCGAGGGCGGCTCCTCGCCCCAGATGGCGTCGATCAGTTCACCGGCCGTGGCGGTGCGCCCGTCGCGGAGCAGCAGCGCGACCAGCAGGGCACGCTGCTGCGGCGAACCGGGCGGCAGCGTCTGCGCGCCCCGCCGCACCCGTACCGGACCGAGCACGCTGAAGTGGAGCTCGGCGTCTTCGCTCGCGAGCGGAGCGCGCTGGTTCGGTACGCGTGGCCCGCTGTCACGGTCCATGGCTGCCCCCTGCTGGTACTGCCGGTACTACCCGGAATCGCCCTCGACAGTCTGCCTTGTCGGGGGTGGCCGCGTCAGCAGTGGGGCCGGTCGGTCTGCGGCTTGACCGGGTGATCGGCGCAGCCGCGCTGATCAGGGGCGACAGACCGTGCCGGGCCCCGGGACGGCGGGTGAGAGCAGTTCGGTGACCGTGACGAAGGTGTAACCGCGTTCCCCGGGGCCGGAGATGATCCCGGGCGCGGAGGGAACGGTTCCGTCGTGGATGCCGTGCGGCAGGGTGACGCCGTCGCGTCCCGCCCGGTCTCCGTATGTCGGTCCGCGTAGCTGACGAACCGTCAGATCGGCGCTATCTTGAAACCATGGAGACCTTCCCCAGGATCATCTCGGTGGACGACCACACGGTGGAGCCGCCCGGCGTCTGGCGGGACCGGCTCCCGTCGAAGTACGCCGGCACCGGCCCGCGCACGGTCCGCGCCCCGTTGAAGGAAATGACCTTCATGGGCGGCAGGTTCGCTCCCGTGATGGGAGCGCCCGGCGACGACGGCCCGATCGGCGACTGGTGGGTCTACGAGGACCTGCACCGGCCCCTCACCCGCCTCGACACCGCCGTCGGCTACGACCGCGACGAGATCAAGCTGGAGATCATCACCTACGAGCAGATGCGCCCCGGTTCGTACAGCGTTCCGGACCGCCTCGCCGACATGGACGTCAACCATGTCCAGTCCGCGCTCTGCTTCCCGACGTTCCCGCGCTTCTGCGGCCAGACCTTCACCGAGGCCGCCGACCGCGAGCTCGGGCTGCTCTGCGTCCGCGCGTACAACGACTGGATGGTGGAGGAGTGGTGCGGCCCCGAGGCGCACGGCCGGCTCATACCGCTGACGCTCGTCCCGCTGTGGGACGCGGAGCTGGCCGCCGCCGAGGTCCGCCGCAACGCGGCACGCGGCGTACGTGCCGTCGCCTTCTCCGAGATACCGCCGCGCCTCGGGCTCCCCTCCGTCCACACCGACGACTGGGACCCCTTCTTCGCCGCCTGTGACGAGACCGGCACCGTCATCGCCATGCACATCGGCTCCTCGTCCAAGATGCCGTCCACCTCGGCGGACGCGCCCCCGGCGGTGGGCTCGACGATCACCTTCGCCAACTGCTGTTTCTCCATGGTCGACTGGCTGATGAGCGGCAAGCTCGAACGGTTCCCCGGTCTGCGGATCATGTACGCGGAGGGCCAGATCGGCTGGATCCCGTACATCCTCGAACGCGCGGACGTCGTCTGGGAGGAGAACCGAGCGTGGGGCGGAGTCGCCGACAAGGTCACCCGCCCGCCGTCCGAACTCTTCGCCGAGCATGTCCACGGCTGCTTCTTCGACGACGCGTTCGGCCTGAAGAACCTCGACGCGATCGGTGTCGGCAACGTCCTGTACGAGACGGACTACCCGCACTCGGACTCGACCTGGCCGAAGTCGAGGGAGGTCGGCGAGTCCCAGATGGGCCACCTGCCCGCGGACGTCGTCGAGCGGATCGTGCGGGGCAACGCGATCGACCTGCTGGGTCTGACCCCCGAAGGGCTGTGGCCGGGGCCGTAGCAAATCGCGTTGAGCGTTCGCCGTGTCCCGTGCTAACCCTGTCGTGATCAGGACGGACGACAGGGGGCGGGCGGCATGGTGCTCGGTGGACTGGTGAAGCTGCGGGCGATGGACGCGGGGGACGCCGACGCGCTGTGGCGGTGGAACCACGACCCGGACGTCATGCGCTGGATGGACGACAACCATCCTTCGTCCCTGTCGCATGTGCGGAAGTGGCTCGAGGAACGGCCGCGCAACACGTACGGCGATCTGCTTCTCGGGGTGGAGGTACTGAGCGACGGCCGGCTGATCGGTCTCGTCGCCCTGCGCGACACGGAGCCCGAGACCGGTATCGCGGAGCTGGACATCTATCTCGGCGAGAAGGACTACTGGGGCAAGGGCTACGCCACCGACGCGATGCGCACCGTGTGCCGCTACGGCTTCGACAAGATGCGACTGCACAAGATCACGCTCACCGTCGTGACGGAGAACACGGCCGCCCAGCAGGTCTACCGGAAGGTCGGCTTCGTCGAGGAGGGCCGTCTGCGGCAGTCCTTCCGGCGGGACGGCGTCTGGTACGACCAGTTCACGATGGGTCTGCTGGCGGGCGAGCTGCGCTGACGGCCGCGTCGGCCGCGTCGTACGCCTGCTTCCCGGGCGCCCCGGCCACCGGCACCATCGGGGCATGACACTTTCCATTGCCGAAGCCGACAAGATCCTCTTTGACAACTTCGCTCCCTGGGTTCTCGAACTCGGACTGTCCGTCCAGGAGGCGGGCGAACTCCACGCCGTACTGCGGCTGCCCTGGTCCGACCGGCTGGCCCGTGAGGGCGGAGGCATGAGCGGACAGGCACTGATGGCCGCCGCCGACACCGCGACCGTGATCGCCGTGTCGTCGGCCCGCGGCTCGTTCGTGCCCATGACGACCGTCCAGCAGTCCACCAGCTTCCAGCGCGCGGTCGTCGGCGCGGACGTGCTGGTGGACGCCCGGATCACCAAGCTCGGCAGGCGGATGGCGTTCGCCGAGATCACGATGACCGCGGAGGGGGCGCCGGAGCCGGCGGCCCGCGCGTCGACGGTGTACGCGCTGATGGGCTGAGGTCCGGGCCGCGGGCCTCTTGCCTGATGCGGCGGAAGCGATGACGATGGCCCTCGCGCAGTTTTTGACGTACCGTCAGATGTGAGGGAGTCCCCCATGGTGGCGTACGGGATGCAGCTTCCGGTCCAGTCGCAGAGCACCCTCTACACCGAACCCTGGGAGGCCTGGGCCGGGCCGGGCGATCTCCTGGAGATCGCCCGCACCGCGGACCGGACCGGTTTCGACTACGTCGCGGTCTGCGACCACGTCGCCATTCCCCGAAGGCTCGCGGACGCCATGTCCACGGTCTGGTACGACCCGGTCGCGACGCTCGCCTTCCTCGCCGCCGTGACCGGGCGGGTGCGGCTGCTCAGCCATGTGGCCGTCGTCGGGCTCCGGCACCCCCTGGTGACCGCCAAGCAGTACGCGACCCTCGACCACCTCAGCGGCGGGCGGCTGATCCTCGGAGTCGGGGCCGGTCACGTACGGGAGGAGTTCGACGCGCTCGGCGTCGACTTCGACGCGCGCGGACCCGTCCTCGACGAGAGCGTCGACGCGCTGCGCGCGGCTCTCGGACCCCAGGAGTACCCGGAGTTCGCCGGGGAGCGGTTCGCGTTCAAGGACCTGGGGCAGCGGCCGCGGCCCGCCCAGGCCCGCGTCCCGCTCTGGGTGGGGGGCTCCTCGCCCGCCGCCGTGCGCCGGGCCGCGCTCAAGGCGGACGGCTGGCTGCCGCAGGGCGACCCGCGCGACAGGCTGCCCGCGCAGATCGCCCGGATCCGGGCCCTGCGGGAGGACGCCGGGATCGAAACCCCGCTCACGATCGGTGCCATCACCGAACCGCTCTACGTCGGCGAACCGGCCTGGCCCACCGGACGCGGAACCCTCACCGGCAAGCCGACAGCGCTCGCGGAGTCGCTGCGCGCCTACGCGGGGATGGGCGTGGACCAGATCCAGGTCCGCTTCCGCAGCCGCGGCGTCACCGAACTCACCGACCAGATGGCGGCATTCGCCGCCGACGTCGCCCCGCACCTCGACTGACCAAGGAGAGCAGGCATGGGCAAGCTGGACGGACGCGTCGTCCTCGTCACGGGTGCGGCGCGCGGACAGGGGGAGCAGGAGGCCCGGCTCTTCGCCTCGGAAGGGGCGAAGGTCGTCCTCGCGGACGTGCTCGACGAACTGGGCGAACCGCTCGCCAAGGAGATCGGTGGGCTCTACGTCCATCTCGACGTGAGTCAGGAGGCCGACTGGAGCGCCGCCGTGGCCGCCGCGAAGGGCGCCTTCGGGAGGATCGACGGCCTCGTCAACAACGCGGGCATCCTCCGGTTCAACGAACTGGTCTCGACACCGCTCGAGGAATTCCAGCTGATCACACAGGTCAACCAGGTCGGCACCTTCCTCGGTATCCGCACCGTCGCCCCCGAGATCGAGGCGGCCGGCGGCGGCACGATCGTCAACACCGCCTCGTACACGGCGCTGACGGGTATGGCGTACGTCGGCGCCTACACCGCCTCCAAGCACGCGATCCTCGGCCTGACGAGGGTCGCGGCGCTGGAACTCGCGGCGAAGCGGATCCGGGTCAACGCCGTGTGCCCGGGTGCCGTGGACACACCGATGAGCAACCCGGAAGGAACGGACCCGGGCGCGATCGAGGACCTTTACCGGACGCTCGTGCCGCTCGGCAGGGTCGGACGGGCCGAGGAGGTGGCGAGGCTGGCGCTCTTCCTGACCGGTGAGGACTCCTCCTACATCACCGGACAGCCGTTCGTCATCGACGGCGGGTGGCTGGCCGGCGTCAGCGTTCTCTGACGAGGTTTCTGACGACTCGTCAGCTATTGACTGTGCGGACACCGGATGGAACAGTCGGCGGCATCCAGAACTGACGGGTCGTCAGGTCCGTCGAAGCCTGAAGGCGGTGAACCCCCTTGGAATTCGGCATCTTCGTTCAGGGATACCTCGGCAAACGCGCGGAGACCGACCCGCTGGCCGAGCACAAGGCGCTGATGGAGGAGACCGAGTACGTCATCCAGGCCGACAAGTCCGGGTTCAAGTACGCCTGGGCCTCCGAACACCACTTCCTGGAGGAGTACTCACATCTGTCGGCCAACGACGTCTTCCTCGGCTACCTCGCCCACGCGACCGACCGGATCCACCTCGGCTCCGGCATCTTCAACCCGCTGGCCCCCGTCAACCACCCGGTCAAGGTCGCGGAGAAGGTCGCGATGCTCGACCACCTCTCGGAAGGCCGCTTCGAGTTCGGCTCCGGCCGCGGCGCCGGATCCCACGAGATCCTCGGGTTCATGCCGGGCATCACCGACATGAACCACACCAAGGAGATCTGGGAGGAGACGATCGCCGAGTTCCCCAAGATGTGGCTGCAGGACGAGTACGCCGGCTTCCAGGGCAAGCACTGGTCCCTGCCGCCGCGGAAGATCCTCCCCAAGCCGTACGGGGCCGCCCACCCGCCCATGTGGTACGCGGCCGGCTCCCCGTCCTCGTACGCCATGGCAGGCAGCAAGGGCCTCGGGGTACTGGGCTTCAGCGTCCAGAAGGTCTCCGACATGGAGTGGGTCATGGAGTCCTACAAGACGGCCGTGAAGGACGCGAAGGCGGTCGGCGCGTTCGTCAACGACAACGTGATGGTGACGTCGACGGCGATCTGCGCGGAGACACACGAACGGGCGGTCGAGATCGCGGTCTCCGGCGGCCTGAACTACCTGCAGTCGCTGCTGTTCCGCTACCACGACACGTTCCCGCGCCCCGAGGGCATCCCGGAATGGCCGGAGCTGCTGCCCGAGTACACGGCCGAGATCATCGAGCTGCTGATCGCGGAGGAACTGATGATCTGCGGCAGCCCCGGCGAGGTCCTG
Source organism: Streptomyces sp. NPDC003023 (assembly GCF_042888225.1). Taxonomy (NCBI): domain Bacteria; kingdom Bacillati; phylum Actinomycetota; class Actinomycetes; order Kitasatosporales; family Streptomycetaceae; genus Streptomyces; species Streptomyces sp. NPDC003023. The sequence continues at coordinate 164,068 of NZ_JBIAPL010000005.1, read as the reverse complement.
CGCCAGTGCAAGCGGTGGGAGCAGGCGGGGGCCGACCAACTGTCGTTCGGCCTCCCGATCGGGGTGTCGTACGAGGACACGATGACGACGATCCGCCTGATCGGCGAGCACGTGATCCCCCAGATCGACACGGACCCGATCCACCGCACGACCCGGTTCCGCGGGGGCGCGGGCGGCTGAGCGCCTCCGCCGCGCCGGATGTTCCGGGGGCGTCGCCCCCGGACCCCCGCGCCTCGATCGGCGGCGGGGCCGGGTGGGGCGGAGCGGCACTTCCAGCCCGGCCGGCGTTTGAGGCCACCGCGCGAAGCGCGGTACGCCGGGCGGCGACGGGACCGGGCGGAGCCCGCCACGCGGCGGAGCCGCACATGGGTACAGCGGGAAGGGGCGGGTAGGGGAACGGCTCCGCGCAGCGGCCCACCCCCATACGCGTCCCCACCCCTCCCCACCCACGCGGACGGCGTCTTCCCGGACCGCCGTCCGTACCGGCCCGGCCGGAGGAGCCCGTAGCGCGGTCGCGGCCGACCGCCGAGCCTCCGACCGGGCCGCACCCGGCCCGCGACGCCGGACACCCGGCCTCAACGCCGCACCCGCGCACCCGCGCACCCCGCACCTGAACCGCCGCACCCGCACCCGCGTACGCGCGCACCCGCACCCCACCTGAACAGAAGGGGACGCCATGCCCGCCCACCTCATCCGCAACGCGACCGTCGTCGACGGCACCGGCGCCCCCGCCCGCGTCGCCGACGTCGGCATCGGTGACGACGGCCGTATCGCCGTCATCGCGGAGCCCGGAAACGCTCCCGAGGCGAGGACCACCGAGGACGCCACCGGCCTCGTCCTCGCCCCCGGCTTCGTCGACCCGCACACCCACTACGACGCCCAGCTGTTCTGGGACCCGTACGCCACCCCGTCCCTCAATCACGGCGTCACCACCGTCGTCGGCGGCAACTGCGGTTTCACCCTCGCCCCGCTCAACCCGGAGCGCCCCGGCGACGCCGACTACACGCGCCGGATGATGTCCAAGGTCGAGGGCATGTCCCTCGTCGCCCTGGAGGAGGGCGCCCCCTGGAACTGGCACACCTTCGGCGAGTACCTGGACGCCCTCGAAGGCCGCATCGCCGTCAACGCGGGTTTCATGGTGGGTCATTGCGCGCTCCGCCGGCATGTGATGGGCCCGGACGCGACCGGCGGGCAGCCGACTCCCGCCCAGCTCGAGGCGATGCTCGCCCTTCTCCACGACGCGATGGACGCCGGTGCCTGGGGGCTCTCGACCACCCAGTCGTCGACCCACTCCGACGGTGACGGAATGCCGGTCGCCTCCCGGCACGCCCTCCCCGCCGAACTCCTCGCACTGTCCAGGGCGGTCGGCGAGCACGAGGGCACGCAGCTCGAGGCGATCGTCGCCGGCTGCCTCGACCAGTTCGGGGACGACGAGATCGACCTGCTCGTCGAGATGAGCGCCGCCGCGGGCAGGCCCCTGAACTGGAACGTCCTGACCGTCGACGCTTCCGTACCCGAACGCGTGCCCCGCCAACTGGTGCCGTCCGAGCGAGCCCGCAAGGCCGGCGGCCGGATCGTCGCGCTCACCATGCCGATCCTGACGCCGATGAACATGTCGCTGGGCACGTTCTGCGCCCTCAACCTCATCCCCGGCTGGGGCGAGATCCTGTCGCTCCCCGTACCGCAGCGGATCGCGAAGCTCCGTGACCCGGCCGTCCGCGCCGAGATGCTGCGCCGCGCCGAGTCCAAGGAGGCCGGAGTCTTCCGCCGTCTCGCGCACTTCGGCCGTTACGTCATCGGTGACACGTACACGGCACAGAACGAGGGCCTGAGCGGTCGCGTCGTCAGGGACATCGCCGCCGAGCGCGGTCAGGACCCGTTCCACTGCCTGGTCGAGATCTGCGCCAACGACGACCTGCGCACGGTTCTGTGGCCCATGCCCGCCGACAACGACCCGGACTCGTGGGCGCTGCGCGCCGAGACGTGGCAGCACGAGGACGTCCTGCTCGGCGGCTCGGACGCGGGCGCGCACCTGGACCGGATGTGCGGCGCCCCGTACACGACCCGCTTTCTCGGCGACTGTCTGCGCGGCCGGAAACTCGTCGGCCTGGAGCAGGCGGTGAGGATGCTGACCGACGACCCGGCCCGCCTCTTCGGGCTGCGCGACCGGGGCAGGATCGTCGAGGGGCACCACGCCGACCTGGTGCTTTTCGACCCGGAGCGCATCGACGCGGGTCCGGCGACCCTCGTGCACGACCTGCCGGGCGACAGCCCGAGGCTGGACGCGAAGGCGATCGGCATCGTGTCGGTCCGAGTGGGCGGCGTGGAGACGATACGCGACGACCGGCTCACCGGTGCCGTGCCGGGCACCGTGCTCCGCTCCGGCCGTGACACCAGGACGGTGTCGACCCGGTGAGGGAGCAATTGTTCATAGGTGGCGAGTGGGTCGAACCCGACGACGGCCACTACGCGGTGGTCGACCCGGCCACCGAGGAGATCGTCGGACTCGCGCCCGAGGCGAGCCGCGCCCAGGTCCACGAGGCCGCGCGCGCCGCCCGTGAGGCGTTCGCCGCGTGGTCCCGTACGAAGCCGGAGGAACGGGCGGCGATCCTCGACCGGGCCGCCGACCTCGTACAGCGCGACTGCGAGGCGTACACGGAACTCGCCCGCGCCGAGAGCGGGGCGACGACGGCCACCGCCCGCGGTATGCAGGTGGCGGTCGCCGCGGCTCGCTTCCGCCGTTATGCCAGGGGCGCGCTCGAGCCGGTCGAGCAGCCGCTGCCCCCGCAGATCAACGCCGCGGGTCCGATGGGGAAGGCGGCCGTGCTGGGGGCGCTCGCCGTACGCCGCCCGGTCGGTGTGGTCACCTGCGTCACCTCGTACAACAACCCGTGGGCGAACGCGGCCGGCAAGGTCGCACCGGCGCTGGCCATGGGCAACACGGTGGTCGTGAAACCGGCACCGCAGGACCCGCTGTCCGTGTACCGCATGGCGGCGGCGCTGCGGGAGGCGGGCGCCCCGCCCGGCACGGTCAATGTGGTCACGGGCTCCGCGGCGGCCGTCGGCGAGGCCGCCGTCGACTCCCCGGACGTCGACATGGTCAGCTTCACCGGCTCGACGGCGGTGGGGCAGCGCATCGCGGAGGTCTGCGGCCGCGGGATGAAGCGGCAGCTGATGGAGCTGGGCGGCAAGGGCGCGGCGCTCGTGTTCGACGACGCGGACCTCGGCGCCGCGGTGCGCGGGATCGGTACGACGTTCTCCTTCTACAGCGGCCAGATCTGCACGGCGCCGACGCGGGTGATCGCGCAGCGCGGTGTGTACGACCGGCTGGTGGACGGTCTCGCCGCCTTCGCGGGCGCTCTGCGGGTCGGCGACCCCGCCGACCCCGCGACGGTCGTCGGCCCGGTCATCTCGGCGGTGCACCGGGACCGGGTGGAGTCGTACGTCCGGCTGGGCAGGAAGGAGGGCGCCCGTCTGGTCACGGGCGGCGAGCGCCCCGCGTACGACAAGGGCTTCCACGTCGCCCCCACCCTCTTCGCCGACTGCACGAACGACATGCGGGTCGTACGGGAAGAGATCTTCGGCCCGGTGGTCGTCGTGGTCCCGTTCGACGACGAGGAGGAGGGCGTCGCGCTGGCGAACGACAGCGACTACGGCCTCATCGACTACGTCTTCTCCGGTGACGTGGCGCGCGCGTTCCGGGTGGCGGGCCGGCTGCGGGCGGGCGGGGTGGGGGTGAACACGATCGGCAGGAACATGGAGGCGCCGTTCGGCGGGTTCAAGAGAAGCGGTGTGGGCCGGGACGTCGGCTCGTACGCGCTGCACGCGTACAGCGAGCTGCAGTCCGTGGTGTGGTCGGGCTGAGGGCTGAGGGCTGAGGGCTGAGGGCTGAGGGCTGGGGGCTGAGGGCTCAGGGCGGAGAAGCCGGTACGGCCGGGGCGCCGGGAGGAGGCCGTGGGCACCGGGCAGGGGCATCGCCGCTGCTTCGGTCACCCGCGAGCGTGGTTACCTCCGGAGTAATCGACGCCCGGTCGGCGCCTCGGCAGACTCGGTCCCATGACGACCACCACAGCGGACGCCACCCGCGCCACCGTCCAGAAGTTCCTCGCCCTCCGCTTCGCGGGGGACACCGAGGGGCTCACCGCGCTCTTCGCCGACGACGTCGACTGGCTGCTCGCCGAGAACCCCGTGGTCCCGTGGATACGTCCCCGCTCGACCGCCGCCGAATGCGCCGCCCAGGCCGCGGAGCTGAACGAGCACACCGTGGCCGAGGACGCCCGCGCGTCCGTCGACACCTTCCTCGTCGACGGTGCCGACGCCGTCCTGACGGGGCACCTCTCGGGGACCGTCCGAGCCACCGGCAAACCCTTCGCGGGCCCCTTCGCGTTGCGCCTCACCGTCGAGGACGGCCGCATCACCCGGCACCACCTGTACGAGAACAGCGTGTCGATCGCGGCAGCCTGCACTCCTTGACGGGTCGGTCGGCGGCAGCCCCGGCGATCGGGTCCGTCCTGGCCGCCCGAACGGCCGGTGAGCTGGGAGGATGCCTGCCATCGGCATTGCCGGGACGCTCACGACGGAGCGGACGCCGCCGGATTCGATCGAACGCACCCAGGCGCGGCCGTCCCCCGTCGTACCGGACGCGCCGGAGCCCTGTCCCCGTGGGCCGGGCGAGGGCAGGTGAATCACCGCGGGAAAATTTGAAACCGGGCAAATCGGACGTTGCTGCGGTTCCCGTATTCCGGAAGGGGGTTGCCGGACCTCTCGATGTACTGCCGGTAACCCTCGTGGGTCTTTCAATTGTCGCCCAGGTGGCCAACGCGACCTTGGAATCGAACCCCGGCGAAGTGTCCGGCATCCGGATCTTGATCTTCCGGATGTGGAAACCGCAGCACTTAACGTCCTGCTCATGACTCAGCTGGATGCGCGGCCACAGGCCGGAGACACGGTACGGAGCGCCCCCGACGGGGGTGTCCGCACCAAAGGCCTCGGAGGCAACTCCGTCGGCCTCATGGGTGGAGCCGTCATCGGTGTGTCGACGGTCGCCCCCGTCTACTGTCTGACCTCCACGCTGGGGCCGACCGTCGGAGAGGTCGGGCTGCAGATGCCCGCGATCTTCCTGGCCGGCTTCCTGCCGATGCTGCTCGTCGCCTTCGCGTACCGCGAGCTCAACAAGGCGCTCCCCGACTGCGGCACCTCCTTCACCTGGTCGGTGAAGGCCTTCGGCCCCAAGGTCGGGTGGATGTGCGGCTGGGGACTGCTCGTGGCCACCGTGGTGGTCCTCTCCAACCTCGCAGGCGTGGCCACGTCCTTCTTCTGGCTCACCGCCGGAGAGGTCACGGGCAGCGGGAGCGTCGCCGCGCTCGACGGCAACAAGGCCGTCCACATCCTCACCACCCTCGCCTTCATCGCCGTGGCGACGGCGATCAGCTACCGCGGGATCACCGCGACCAAGTGGGTCCAGTACGCCCTGGTCGGCCTCCAACTCGCCGTCGTCGTGATCTTCGCGGCCATGGCGATCGCCAAGTCCGACGAGGTCGCCGGCTCCCTCGACTTCTCCCTGTCCTGGATGAACCCCTTCGGCGTCGAATCCTTCTCCGCCTTCACCGCCGGGCTCTCCCTCTCGATCTTCATCTACTGGGGCTGGGACGCCTGTCTGTCCATCAACGAGGAGAGCGTCGGCAGCGCCCGCACCCCCGGCCGCTCCGCCATGCTCGCCATGGTCGTCATCGTCGCCTCGTACCTGATGGTCGCCATCGCCGTGCAGATGTACGCCGGCATCGGGGAGAAGGGCACCGGCCTCGGCAACCCGGACACCTCCGACAACGTGTTCGCCGTCCTGGCCGACCCGGTCATGGGCTCCGGACTCGGCATCCTGCTCTTCGTCGCGGTCCTCGCATCCGCCGCGGCGAGCCTCCAGACGACGTTCATCCCGGTCGCTCGCACCGCTCTCGCGATGAGCGCGTACGACGCCATGCCGAAGGCGTTCGCCAAGGTGCACCCCCGCTTCAAGACCCCTGGCCTCGCCACCGTGGCCGCGGGTGCCGCCACCGGTGTCTTCTACACGGTGATGAGCCTCGTCAGCGAGAACGTCCTGGTCGACACGATCTACGCACTCGGCCTGATGATCTGCTTCTACTACTCGATCACGGCCTTCGCCTGCGTCCGGTTCTTCCGCAAGGAGCTGACCCGCTCGACCGCGAACCTGTTCTTCAAGGGCGTCCTCCCCGGCATCGGCGGTCTGATGCTCACCGCCGTCTTCGGCAAGACCCTCTACGACATGTGGGATCCGGCCTACGGCTCCGGCTCCTCCGTCCTCGGCATGGGCTCGGTCTTCGTCATCGGCGTCGGCCTGCTGGTGCTCGGCTTCCTCCTGATGCTCCTCATGCGGCGCCGCAGCCCGGAGTTCTTCCGGGGCGAGGTCCTGACGAAGGAGACACCGGCACTGGTGCTGGCGGACTGAGCGTGCCGGTCCGCCGGCCCGGCTGTCGGTCGGTGGCCGACACCGGGCCGGTGCCCGCCACGCCGCCCCGCGTCACACCACCCGGTGCCACGCCGGCCCCGCGTCACGCCGTGCGCTCGGCCATGCCCCGTTCCACGCAGAACTCGTTGCCCTCCAGGTCGGAGAGGGTCACCCAGCCCCTCCCGTCCGGGACGCGGTGATCGGCGACCAGCGTGGCCCCGAGGTCCAGCAGACGCGCCACCTCCTCGTCACGGGTGCGGTCCGTCGGCACGATGTCCAGGTGGACGCGGTTCTTGAGAGTCTTCGGCTCCGGGACGGTGACGAACAGCAGCGTCCCGCCCTCCGTCTCGACCAGCGCCTCCGGGTCGCCCGGAGCGTCCTCGTCGGAGACCTCGGCGTCCAGTACCGCGGCCCAGAAAGTGGCGAGACGGTAGGCGTCGGCGCAGTCGACGGTGATGTGTCGAACAAGGGATCCCATGGGCGGAGGGTAGGGCCGAACCGGCGCGGCAGCACGGGGTTTTCACAGTCGGGGGCGATCCCCGATAGAGTCCGGGGCCGGGCCGCCCGCACCGCCGGCGGCCCGGACACAGTTGTGCTCTCGCCGGCGTCCGCGGCGTCAACTTCCCAGGAACACAGGGTTGGTGAAGGCCGCAGGCGGCCCCGGCAGCGGTGGCAGCACCGCCGGGTGACGCACCTCGGCGCGTACGTACGCCGCGTACTGCGCGGTCGTGCGCCACTCCACCGTGCCGGTGCCGTCCGCGGGGAGCGCCGCGGAGTGCAGCACCCCCTGGTCGGTCACGAACCGGACCGTGCAGCCGGGAGCGCCGGACACCTCGAGACGTACCGTCACCGGGTCGTCGTCCGCCACCCGCAGCCGCTCGCCGATGCCCGCGTGACGGCCGCGACCGCCACTCGCCGAGAACGCGAGGGACACGTCCTTGGACTCGGCCACGTAACTCCGCCCGGCGCGGATGCCGTCGAGGATCGCCCCACGAGTCAGGTCGTCGGCGAGGACGACGGTCTGCGGTGTGCCGACCGGGTCCGGGTCGCGGTGTGCGTCGCTGCTTCCCATGGCCGGGGTCCAGCGCTTCCCGGTGCGGGCGGCGAGCCCGAGCGTGCCGTCCCAGTCGGCGAGCGAGACCTCGTCGTCGGGGGTCCAGGGCCCGTTCCACACCTCCACCGCGTCCGCCTCCCCGAAACCGAACTTCCAGTTGCAGCCGATGCAGGTGGCGTGCGGGTGCGCCGGGACGACAAGGCCGCCCGCCCGGCGGATCTCACGGGCGTAGTGCCCGAAGCGGTTGTCGCGGGCACGGTAGCGCCAGTCGACGAACACTCCCGGGTCGGTGCCCAGCGCGACCACATGGCCGTTGCGGGTCGTGATCTCCTCCCCGAGCAGGATCAGCAGGTCGTCACCGGCCTCCTCGGCCCAATGGGCGTGCGCCGCGTGCGTGTTGTGCTCGGACGAGTTGATGAAGTCGAGCCCCGCCGCCCGGGCGAGGGCCGCGATCTCGGCGGGAGTGCGCCGGCCGTCGGAGTACAAGGAGTGGATGTGGCAGTCGCCCCGGTACCAGGCGCGTCCGCGCCCCTTCGCACGCTCCGGCGGATACACCGGCGTCACGGGCTTCGGCGTCGACCCGTGGATGAGCGTGACGGTGACCTCGTACGCCAATCCCTGCGGCGCCACCGTGTACGGGCCGAGCGCGATGTGCCACATGCCGGCGCGGATCGGGCCCGCGATGTAGCCGGGGGTCGCGTCGTCGGCCCGGATGAAGAACTCCTTGCGTGCACCGCCCGACCAGCCGCGGAAGCCGTCACCGCCGAGTCCGGTGCCGCGCTCGTCGAAGACGCCGATGTCGAGCGCGTTGCCCTGCGTACCGGCCGGGACGGCCGGCTTCTCGTACGTGTACGAGACCCGGATCTCCCGTACACCGCGCGGCACTTCGACCGGCAGGTAGACGTAGTCGGGGGAGCCGGGCGGCAGTGTGCCGCGCACGACCTCGGTCTGCGGCTCGCCGTCGCGCGCCGCGGCGCTCGCGAAGCTCACGCCCCCCAGCGTGAGCGCGGCGGCCGCTCCGGTGACGAGCAGACCGCGCCGTGCCATCGCGTGTCCCGCGTGTTCTTCCTCGTTGCACATGCCGTCGGACTCCCCAGGGTGTCGAGAGACTTCGGTGGCGCAGTCGAACTCTGGTATTGAGCCGTTAACGGACGGCCAAGGGAAGGGGTTCGACCGACGACGCCGTCATGACCGGCGACGGGCCGCCCCTGACGGCATACGTTGGTCGTATGCGGATCTCGACCACCATCTTCCTGACCGACGAGACGATCAGCCCGGTGCGGCTGGCCCGCGAACTGGAGCAGCGCGGCTTCGCCGGCCTCTACGTCCCGGAGCACACCCACCTCCCGGTGGAGCCGGCCACCGGCCACCCCGCGGGCGGCGAACCGGCCCGCGAGTACGGCCGCACACTGGACCCCTTCGTGGCCCTCGCCCAGGCCGCGGCGGTGACCTCCACCCTCCACCTCGGCACGGGCATCACCCTGGTCGCCCAGCACGACCCGATCGGCCTGGCGAAGCAGATCGCGTCCCTGGACCACGTCTCCGGCGGCCGTTTCACGCTCGGCGTGGGCTTCGGCTGGAACAAGGAGGAGGCGGCGGACCACGGCGTCGAGTGGTCGAACCGCCGCGAGCTCGTACTGGACCGGATGCGTCTGATGCGCGCCCTGTGGGCTCCTGAACCGACCGCCTACAAGGGCCAGTTCTGCTCGGTCCGCCCGTCCGCGGCCTTCCCCAAGCCGACGGGCGGCGCACCGCGCATCCTGGTCGGCGGCGCGGCGGGCCCCAAGCTGTTCGCCCACATCACGGAGTACGCCGACGGCTGGATGCCGATCGGTGGCCGCGGCCTCACGGAGACGATGCCGCGACTGCGTACGGCCTGGGAGTCGGCCGGCCGCGACCCGGGCACACTCCGGGTCGTCCCGTACGCGGTCCGCCCCTCGCCGGGCAAGCTCGCGCACTACGCGGAGCTGGGCGTGGAGGAGGTCGTCCTGCAACTGCCGCCGAGCGACGACGCGGCGGTGCTGCGCACGCTGGACGAGTACGCGCAATATCTGTAGGTCCGATACGTCGCACGACCGGATCGGGTACGGGCGCGCGTGCCGACACGAGCAGGCGCCGCGTACGCGACCGTCAGCGATCTCGACGCACTCCCCGCCCCGCCACTGGTGCTCATCGCTGACGCGGACGCATGTGGCCGCCGGCCAATCGCTGGTCAGAGCGGGGCGCGTGCACGGTGGTGGTTGCTGCCCATCGGCAGCCGGGGCCACGACCCCAAGACGCACCGTCCACGGTGAGGGGACGTTCCTGACCCGTCGTTGATCCGGCCGGAGGGCTCGACCTGTCGAAGGATCAGCCTGCGGACCACTCGGGCCTGTCCGGCGGACCTCGCCGGGGTCGCGGGGTTCCGCACGCGAGTCTGCGGCGTACAGGGGGGCGTCGACCCGATCCGGTCCGATCCGCCGGATCGGCCATAGGATGGCCTCTCATGAGCCGCCTCACCGATGACGTGCCGTTGCTGGAGTTGCTGTGCGCCGCTGACGAAGTGCGGGTCCCTGGCGAACTCGAGTCGTCGCGCCCTCACGAGAACGCTCCCGACGCGGTGGTGGACACCTACGCAGTCGACGGCGGTCGGCTGCTTCTCACCTTTTGGCGCGGCCGGTTGCACGAGGTGATCTACCAGACCCCGGCGGAGTCCGGAGAGGACGCGTCGCGGCGCAATGAACGACTGTTCGCGCACTACGGACAGGGCGACGGCTGGACCGAGATTCTCGACAACGGTTTCGGCAAGACCTATCGCCGTGCCGATCAGCAGCAGTACGCACTGTGGAGCTACGTGATGGACGTCGCGACCTTCGGCACGATGGACTTCCATCAGGTCAAGTGGTGAGTCCTGTCCGACGGATCGTGGTCGGAGCCACAGTCGGATCGCTGCCGCGGTGACTGTGCCGCGGAAGTTCCGGCGGGGGCCATGCCCGGGTCTTCGGTCTCACCTGCCGCGGACCGGCGCCCGTTCCGGTGGAGGCGAACGGGCGCCGTGACCGCTTCGGCGTCAGACCACGTCGACGTTCACGCGGATGTCGCCGTTGATGCGGACATCGACATCGAGGTCCACGTCGAGGCCCACCTGGGCCTTGAGCGTCGCCTTGAGCTTGGCCTCGATCTCGGCCGCGACAGCGGCCTCGACCGAGGCTTCGGCCTCGACGTCCGCCTCGGCGACGACGGCGATCCGGATGTCGACGGTGCGGTCCAGGTTGACCCGCGCGTCGACGGCGACCGTGACGTCGACGTCGAGCTTCGCCTCGAGCACTGCTTCCACATCGGCCGCGATGGCAGCCTCGAGCGGAGTGACCTGCTGCGTGGCCGAAGCGGCGACGGGCTCCGCCGGGACGGAGGCAAGTGCGGTGGAGGACGCGCCGAGTGCGAGAGCCAGTGCCGCGACGGGGACGACGACGGTCTTGAGAGCCTTACGGCCGGTGAACGACATGCTTGAACCTTCCGTGAGCGGGAAATGCCGTTTGGCCTGTCGCTCGGACAGGCCAGCCCCATGGCTTCCCCGGCCGGAGGTGCGCAGCGGCACGTCACGCGTGATCTTCGCTGAGTCGGGCGAAGGCATTTGCCACGCTCGTCCGCAGCGGCCCGGCAGTGCCGACGGTCGCCGGCGGGCGATGCCGTGCGATGCCGAGCGGCTCAGGCCGGTCGGCGCCCTCCCGCCTGTGACGCGCGCGTCATGGCATGGACCGCAGGGGCGGGTGCTGGGTCGTGATGCCCGGCGGCTGCAGCAGGGGGCCCGGTTCGGGGCCGGGGTCGTCGGCGGTGACGACACCGGCGGCTCGGTGGTCGAAGCCGGCGGGCCAGCGGGTGCGGTCGCTGGCGACCGCACCGGTGAGGCGGGCATCGGTGAGGTCGGCGGTGCTCAGGTCGGCGCCGCGCAGATCGGCCAGGCGCAGGTCGGTGCCGTGGAAGACGGCGCCGCCCGCGTCGGCCTTGCGCAGGACGGCCTCCCGCAGGTCGGCCTCGGTGAAATCCGCGTCGCGCAGGTCGGTTTCCACCAGCCGTGCGCCGCGCAGGTCGGACAGCGCGCAACGGGCCCTGCGCAGCACCGCGGTCTTGAAGTCGGCGTGCCGCAGGTTGGCGGAGACGAGCGACGCCTGCGTCAGGTTGGCCTGGTACATGCCCGCCGCCTCCAGGCAGGCGCGGTCGAGGTTCACCTCGGGCAGCCACAGCCCGTCGCAGTCGGCCCGGCGCAGATCGGTGACGCTGAGGTTGACCCAGGACTGCTCGCGGTGCCGGCACAGCACACCCAGACCGGTCAGCGCGACTTGCGCGTCCGGAGCGCGGATCTCCAGCGGAGCCACGTCGTTGATCGGCACGTCCGCCGGCGGTGACTGCGGCCCGTCGGGCGGCCAGGGAAGATGGGTACGCAGGTACGCGGCCTGGACGGAGATGACGATCTCGCGGTCGCGGGCGGAGTGCTCCGCGATCCGCCACAGCGCGTGTAGTCCGCCGATACGGGTCTCCAGCCTGTCGGTGCCGAGCTGGTCGACGGCCCGGCCGAACCGGTCGGTGACGTAGCCCTCCTGGGTGGCGCGCAGCCCGTCCTGGCTGATCCGGACCTGCCGCCAGGTGGCGTATGCGCCGAAGAGCAGGATGACGCCGCCGACGGCCTGCAGCAGTGTCGTGCGGACGTCGTTCACCGCCTTCAGGCGGTCCTGCGGAGCTATGTCGGACCCGGCGAGCTCCCGGTCGACCACCGCACTCGGCAGAACGAGGAGTGCCATGCCGAGAACAACCAGGACCACCGTCCCGGTGAGCAGGGCAGCGACGGCGCGACGCCCAATTGTGCGGCGTCGCCAAGGTGGTTGACGGCGATCCAGTTCCCCCATGCTCATGGCAAGGAGCTTACGACGCGGGTCGCAGGGCCGGCGGGTGGACGCCCGCCGTCACGTCGCTGACCAGTGAGTACTCCGACGCCGCCTGCGTCGGGTCGTACGCGCACTCCGCGTGGGCGCCGCCGTGGAACCGGCCGCCGTCCCTGTACCAGGTGTAGACCTGGCGGCCGTCGCCGTCGCGCTCGGTGCGCAGCGTCCAGTCGCCCCCGCCGGGTGACTCGTCGAACGACACGATCCGCCAGCCCTCCTCCTTCAGACGGTCGCGCAGGGCACGCAGCGCGGGGAGGGCGTCGGACTCCGGGACGCCGTCCAGCTTCCACTTGTGGGAGAGGGCGTAGGCGCCGTCGACGGACTCGTCGGCGACGCTCTCCAGGCCGTCCGGGTAGCAGTGGCCTGCCGACAGGGAGTTGAACTCGCCCGGCGGGAGCGTCGCACCGAAGCCGAGGACGTCGTACGCGACCTGGGAGCGGGCGGTCGTGCGGTCCGCCATGGTCTGCGGGGCGACCTTCGGGTAGTCCTCCGGGGTCGCGCGCTGGACGCCGTACGTCACCAGGACGACGAGCACCAGCAGCAGCGGGATGCCGATGATCGCGGCGACGGCGATACCGGCGAACCGGGCGACGGAGGTACCGGTGCGGGACCGGGCGAGGTCTTCGTTCACGGAACGGACGTTACGAGGACGGGCGGCCCGGCCGCACCCGTCGGCGGGCTCAGTTCGCATGGGCACGGGTACTCAGCGGACCTGGCAGGCCCGGGCCGGGTCGCCGGCCGGCGCTCGTATGCTCGATGCATGACCGATCACCAGGGCGGACACCAGGACGGACACCGGGGCGGACCCGGCTCCGTACGACCCACAGAGAACGCGATGCGACGTGCGCTGAAGCGGGCCAGGGACGGGGTGGCGCTCGATGTGGCGGAGGCCACCGTGCTGTTGCAGGCGCGGGGGGCGGATCTGGCGGACCTCACGGCGTCCGCGGCGCGTGTGCGGGACGCGGGGCTGGAGGCCGCCGGGCGGGCCGGGGTCATCACGTACTCGAAGAGCGTGTTCATCCCGCTCACCCGTCTGTGCCGGGACAAGTGCCACTACTGCACCTTCGCGACCGTCCCCGGCAAGCTCCGCCGGACCGGACACACGGGGGTGCCGGGGGTGCCTCCCACGTCGAGGACCGTGGGGGCGTTCATGTCGCCCGACGAGGTGCTGGAGATCGCGCGGCGCGGGGCGGCGCTCGGGTGCAAGGAGGCGCTGATCACCCTCGGCGACAAGCCGGAGGACCGCTGGCCGCAGGCCCGTGAGTGGCTCGACTCGCACGGGTACGACGACACGATCGCGTACGTACGGGCCATGGCGATCCGGATCCTCGAGGAGACCGGGCTGCTGCCCCATCTCAACCCGGGTGTCATGTCGTGGACCGACTTCCAGCGGCTCAAGCCCGTCGCGCCGTCCATGGGCATGATGCTGGAGACGACCGCGACCCGGCTGTGGTCCGAACCGGGCGGGCCGCACCACGGCTCGCCCGACAAGGAACCCGCCGTACGGCTGCGGGTGCTGGAGGACGCGGGCCGGACGAACGTCCCCTTCACCAGCGGCCTGCTGATCGGGATCGGCGAGACGTACGAGGAGCGCGCCGAGTCGCTGTTCGCGCTGCGCCGCGTCTCCCGTGCCTACCACGGCATCCAGGAGCTGATCCTGCAGAACTTCCGTGCCAAGCCGGACACGGCCATGCGCGGCATGCCGGACGCCGAGTTGGACGAACTCGTCGCCACCGTCGCCGTGGCCCGGCACATCATGGGACCCTCGGCCTGTCTGCAGGCCCCGCCCAACCTGGTGGACGCCGAGTACGCGCGGCTGATCGGCGCAGGCATCGACGACTGGGGCGGCGTGTCCCCGCTGACGCCCGACCACGTCAACCCCGAACGTCCCTGGCCCGCGATCGATGAGCTCGCGGCCCGGTCCGCCGCCGAAGGATTCGAGCTGCGTGAACGGCTCTGTGTGTACCCGGAGTTCGTGCAGCGCGGCGAGCCGTGGCTCGATCCGCGGCTGATGCCGCACGTACGGGCGCTGGCCGACCCGGAGACCGGCCTCGCGAGGCCGGACGCGATCGCGGCCGGGCTGCCGTGGCAGGAACCCGACGAGGGCTTCACCTCGGTCGGGCGCACCGACCTGCACCGAACCATCGACACCGACGGCCGTACCCACGACCGCCGCGACGACTTCGACCACGTCTACGGCGACTGGGACGCGCTGCGCGAGGCCGCCGCACCCGGCATGGTGCCGCAGCGCATCGACACGGACGTGAAGGCCGCTCTGAGCACGGCCGCCGACGATCCCACCGTCCTCACCGACGACCAGGCCCTGGCGCTCCTCCATGCCGACGGGCCGGCCCTCGACGCCCTCACCCGCATCGCCGACGAACTCCGCCGTGACGTCGTCGGCGACGACGTCACGTACGTCGTCACCCGGAACATCAACTTCACCAACGTCTGCTACACCGGCTGCCGTTTCTGCGCCTTCGCCCAGCGGCGCACGGACGCCGACGCCTACACCCTCTCCCTCGACCAGGTGGCCGACCGGGCGCAGCAGGCGTGGGACGTCGGCGCGGTCGAGGTCTGCATGCAGGGCGGCATCCACCCCGACCTGCCCGGCACCGCGTACTTCGACATCGCGCGGGCCGTCAAGGAACGCGTCCCCGGCATGCATGTGCACGCGTTCTCGCCGATGGAGGTCGTCAACGGGGCCAGCCGTACCGGCATGTCGATCCGGGAGTGGCTGACGGCGGCGAAGGAGGCCGGCCTCGACTCGATCCCCGGCACGGCCGCCGAGATCCTCGACGACGAGGTGCGCTGGGTCCTCACCAAGGGCAAGCTGCCCACCGCGACCTGGATCGAGGTCGTGAAGACCGCGCACGAACTGGGCATCCGGTCCTCGTCCACGATGATGTACGGGCATGTGGACCAGCCCCGCCACTGGCTGGGCCACTTCCGCACCCTGGCCCGCATCCAGCAGGAGACGGGCGGTTTCACCGAGTTCGTGACGCTGCCGTTCATCCACACCAACGCACCCGTCTACCTGGCGGGCATCGCCAGGCCCGGTCCGACCACGCGCGACAACCGGGCCGTCACGGCGATGGCCCGTGTCCTGCTCCACCCGCACATCACCAACATCCAGACCAGCTGGGTGAAGCTCGGTGCGGAAGGAGCGGCGGAGATGCTGCGCTCAGGTGCCAACGACGTCGGCGGCACGCTGATGGAGGAGACGATCTCGCGGATGGCCGGGTCGAGTTACGGTTCGTACCGCTCCGTCCGTGACCTGACCGCCATCGCGGAGGCGGCAGGCCGGCCGGCGAAGCCGCGTACGACCCTGTACGGCGAGGTGCCGGCCGAGCGGCAGCAGGCGGCGAGCGCGTCCGACGGGCATCTCCCGGAGCTGCTGCCGCTGCTGCCGGACTGACGGGGGCGCGGAGCGGCTCGTGGTTCGGCCGGGGCGGCGGCGTGCCGGAACTCCCCGCGGTCCTGGCGCGTCAACAACAGGCGTGACCTCCACCAGCCCGCCGTCCTGGCCCCACTGCGGCGCCGACGCCGGCCCCGCGGACCCGGTCGGCTGCCGCGGCGCCCGGGTCGCCGGCCGCCCCGCGTGTCTGGCCCACCTTGCCCCGGCCGACCGCGCCGCCTGGCTGACGGCCCTCGGACCGGGCGCGGACGTGGAACTTCGCGGGACCACGTTCACGACGGATCTGCTCCGCCGCCTGCTCGACGCGGTCCGGGACCCGGCGACAGGGCGCCCCGCCTTCGGGGAGGCGCTGTTCACAGGAGCGACGTTCCTCGGCGAAGTACGGCTGGCCGGTGTCTCGTTCGCCGGCAGCGCCCGGTTCGGCGGGGCGACGTTCCTGGGGGACGCGTGGTTCGTCAGCGCCACGTTCGCCGGCACGGCGCGCTTCGGGTCGGCCGACTTCGCCGGGGCCGCGCGGTTCGACCGGGCCGTCTTCTCCGGGGACGCCAGATTTCCCGGCGCGCGGTTCCAGGGCCGGGCCTGCTTCGCGGGCGCGGCGTTCTCCGGAACGGCCCGGTTCGGCGGGACGGAGTTCGCCGGCGCCGCCGAGTTCGACGGTGCGGTGTTCGATGGAACCGCGCGCTTCACACGGGCGCGGTTCGAGGGTGCCGACCAACTGGGTCCGCTGGTGTGCGGCGGCCGGATGGACCTCTCGTCGGCGGTGTTCGCCGAGCCCGTGACGATCGAGGCGGCGGCGTCGGAAGTCGTGTGCCGCGCGACACGATGGCAGTCGACCGCCATCCTGCGACTGCGGTACGCCGCCGTGGATCTGGCCGACACGCGGCTGGCCCAACCGGTCTCCGTCGTGGGCCGGTTCGCGCCGCTGCTGTCCGAGCCCGGGCAAGGAGCACAGGCCGAACAGGCGCTCGGGGACGATCCGGGCGTCCGTGTGCTCTCCATAAGGGGTGTCGACGCCTCCATGCTCACCCTGGCCAACCTGGACCTGGAACGCTGCGTCTTCAGCGGCGCGCTCCACCTCGACCAACTGCGGCTGGAGGGGCGTTGGACGCTGGGCACCGCGCCTTCCGGCTGGCACATGCGCGGCCCGCTGCCGCTGCGATGGACGCGACGGCAGGTCATCGAGGAGGAGCGGCAGTGGCGTGCCCTGCGGGGTCGGCCGGCCCCCGCCCGCAGAGGGTGGGGCGACGCACCGCCCGACCCGGACACGGTCCCCGGCCTCGCCTCCCTGACCACCGTCTACCGGCAGCTCCGCAAAGCCCGCGAGGACAGCAAGGACGAACCAGGGGCCGCCGACTTCTACTACGGCGAGATGGAGATGCGCCGCCACAGCCGGGGATCCGGCACCGCCGAACGCCGGCTGCTCCAGGCGTACTGGCTGCTCTCCGGCTACGGACTGCGCGCCACGCGTGCTCTCGCCTGGCTGCTCGCGGCCATGACCGTGTCCGTTCTCGCACTGACCCTGTGGGGTCTGCCCACGTCGGAACCGAAGCCGCGTACCACCGGCACGATGCCGGTCGCGGGGCGTGAGATCTCCCTCGAGACGGAGGCGCCGCCGCCCACCCTGAGCGGGCCGGTGGCCGATCGGATCACCGGCGCGCGGATGGAGAAGGCGCTCCGCATCGTGATCAACTCCGTCGTCTTCCGCGCGAGTGGCCGGCCGCTCACCACCGTCGGCAGCTATGTGGAGATGACGTCGCGGATCGTGGAACCGGGCCTGCTCGCCCTCGCGTTGCTCGCCGTTCGAGGACGAATCAGGCGATAGCGACAGCTGGCGACACGTCGCGACATTCCTGCCCGTATTCGTGTCCGTACTCCGCGAGGAGAAGCCGGGGGGTCGCCGGGCGTCCTCTGAACGGCCGCCCCGTTCGATTACAGTGCTGGGCCGGGCACGATTCGTTCGGCGATGTCGGGGGAGGAGCGCGGTGAGCGCAGCAGCCACGGCCGTGTGGGGCCGGGCCGAGCAGCAGGACTTCCGTGCCAGGGTGCGCGGTGCGCTGCTCGGCGGGGCCATCGGCGACGCGCTCGGCGCAGGTGTCGGCGGGCTCACCATCGACGAGATCCGCGCCGCTCACGGTGCCGACGGGCTGACCGACCTCACGCCCGTCAACGGCCGCAGGGGCGCCGTCACGGCCGCCACCCAGCTGACCCTGTTCACCGTCGACGGGCTGATACGGGCCCAGGTCCGCCGCGACACCGGGGCGTGGCACCCGCCGACCGATGTGCACCGCGCGTACCTGCGATGGGCCGCGACCCAGAGCGACTGGGGCCCCGACGAGCGCCGCAAGGAAAACGGCTGGCTCGCCCGCGAGGAGTGGCTCTACACCCGCCGCAATCCTTCCCGTGACACCGTCACCGGGCTCGCCGACGAGAACATGGGCACGCTGCAGGCCCCCAAGAACCCGACCGCGCGGGACGCGGGGGCGCTGGTGCGGTCCGCACCGTTCGGGCTGCTGGTGGGCTGGGAGCCGCAGCTGGTGTGCCAACTCGCCGTCGAGTGCGCCGCGCAGACCCACGGGCATCCGACCGCGTACCTGTCGGCCGGCGCGTTCGCCGTCATCGTGCACGGCCTCGCCCGCGGTGAGACGCTCGACGGCTCCGTACAGCGGGCGCTGGCCCTGCTGGCGTCCCGGCCCGGACACCAGCCGGTGACGGACGCGCTCAAGCACGCGCTGGGCGCCGTACGGCAGGGCATTCCGAGCCCGGCGCGTGTCGCATCGCTCGGGGAGGCGCACGTCGCGGAGGACGCGCTCGCCATCGCCGTCTACTGCGCGCTCGTCGGCGAGGACATCCGCCACGGGCTGCGTCTCGCCGTCAACCACGACGGCCCGTCGGAGGTCACCGGGGCAGTCTGCGGCGCGCTGCTGGGCGCGCTGCACGGGGAGACGGCGCTGCCGCCGGCGTGGCTGTGCGAACTGGAAGGGCGTCCGACGGTCCTGGAGATCGCGGACGACTTCGCGATGGAGATGACTCAGGGCCCGGCGCTGCACAGCCCGACGGTGACGGCGCCGGGCTGGCTGGCGCGGTATCCGCGGGGTGCGGCGGAGCTCACGTGACGGCCTGACGGCTGACGGCGACAGGGGCCTCGAGCGGCTTGGGGGGCCTCGAGGGCGGTGGCCCGGCGGTCGCGTGGTCAAAGAGGGGCGGCCCGTGCGGCCTGGGGACGGGGACGTACGAAAGCCTGGGGCCCGGCGGCCGGGGGTGTACGAGGCGTGTGCGACCAGTTGCTCGTACGGACGAGCGGCGGCCCGGGGGCCCGGGGGCCCGGGGGTCCGGCGGGTGTACACACGGGCCGGTGGCACGACCGTCGTCACGACGGTCAGCGGGCATCCGTTCCGCGGGCGAGGAGGGCCCGGACTCCGTCCGGTCCCCTCGTCCCGCGGCGCGAATGCCCGCGCAGGAGGTGGCAGGCGGGGTCAGCCGCCCGCGGCCTCGCGGCCGGCAGCGGCCGGGACCAGGCCCACCGCGCCGGCGCCGCTCGCGTCGTCGCCGCCGTCGTCACCGTTGATCTTCGCGAGGACCTCGTCCCGCCCCGGGGTGTCCTCCGGCTTGATCCAGCCGATCACGATGTAGAGGACCAGCGACACGGCCAGCGGTACCGAGATCTGGTACTGGAGCGGCACACCGCCCTCGACGTTCCAGCTGATCGGGTAGTTGACCAGCCAGAAGGCGACCAGGCCGACACCCCAGCTGGTGAGGGCCGCGGTCGGTCCGCTCTTGCGGAACCAGGGGAGCAGTCCCAGCATCAGCGGGATCGCGATCGGCCCCATCAGACCCGCCACCCACTTGATGACGACGGTGATGATGTCGCCGAAGAACGGCGAGTTGACCTGTGTGGCGATCGCCATCGACAGGCCGAGGAACAGCAGCGTCGTCAGGCGCGCGGCGAGCAGACCGGCGCGGGTGTCCCACTCGCGGACCTTGCGGGACACGGCGGGCATGATGTCGCGGGTGACGACCGCGGCGATGGCGTTGGCGTCGGACGAGCACATGGCCATCGTGTGCGAGAAGAATCCGACGATGACCAGACCCAGCAGACCGTGCGGCAGCAGCTGCGCGGCCATCAGCGCGTAGCTGTCGGCGGGGACGTCGGTCTCGACGAGCAGTGGTGCGACCCACATCGGGAAGAAGAGCACGGCCGGCCAGATCAGCCACAGCAGGGCGGACAGGACACCCGAGCGCTGCGCGGACTTCGCGGAGTCGGTGGCCATGTAGCGCTGGGCCTGGTTCCACATGCCGCCGTTGTACTCGAAGGTCTTGATGAAGAGGTACGCGATGAGGAACACCATCATGTACGGGCCGGCCAGCGGCTCCGCGTGGCCCTTGAGCTCGGGCTCGTCCCACACGGTCCACAGGCTGCTGAAGCCGCCCAGTTCGGCCATGACGGCGACGAGCATCGCGATGCCCGCCACGAACTGGATGACGAACTGGCCCAGTTCCGTGAGCGCGTCGGCCCACAGGCCGCCCACCGTGCAGTAGACGGCCGTGACGGCACCGGTGATCAGGATGCCCATGTTGAGGGAGACGCCGGTGAAGACGGAGAGGAGCGTGGCGATGGCCGCCCACTTGGCGCCGACGTCGACGATCTTCAGCAGTACGCCCGACCAGGCGAGTGCCTGCTGCGTCGGCAGGTTGTAGCGGTTCTTCAGGTATTCGAGCGGCGAGGCGACGTGCAGCCGCGACCGCACCCGGTTGAGCCGGGGCGCGAACAGCCGGGCGCCTGTCGCGATGCCGATGGCGATGGGGAAGGACCAGGTGACGTACGAGGTGACGCCGTAGGTGTAGGCGATGGCCGCGTACCCGGTGAACATCACCGCGCTGTAGCCGGACATGTGGTGCGAGATACCCGAGAGCCACCACGGCATCTTGCCGCCGGCCGTGAAGAAGTCGCTGACGTTGTCCACACGCTTGTGGGACCAGACGCCGATCGCGACCATCACGCCGAAGTAGCCGATGAGTACGGCCCAGTCGAGACTGTTCATGCCCCCTCCAGGGGTCCGGTCCGTCTTGTGAACGCCGTTCATGGTGTGGCGCGCCACAGCAGCGGGACAACGCGTTGACGAGTCAAGAGGAGGTAAAGATGTTCGACTTGTTGACTTCAGTTCATATCCATGACCGACAGAAGGGCGAAAACATGGCCGCATCGGATGTTCGCCGATGCGGCCCCTTCATGTCGAGAGCGGCTGTCACCTCATCAGTTCGCCCGCGTTGACGAGAAGCGACTGACCGGTGATGGAGCGGGCGCGGTCGGAGGCCAGGAAGGCCGCGGCCTGGGCGACGTCCTTGTCCGTGGCCAGTTCCGGAAGAGCCATCCGCTCGGTGAGCCGCCCGAGCACCTCGTCCTCCGGCACGCCCTCGGAGTCCGCGGTGAAGCTGACGTGCGCCTGCACGGGCGGCCCCCACATCCAGCCGGGCAGCACCGTGTTGACGCGTATCCGATCGGGGCCGAGCTCCCTCGCCAGCGAGTACATCGCGGAGGTGAGCGCACCCTTGGACGCGGCGTACGCCGCCTGCCGCACCTGCGACGGCGCGGCCACCGCCGACTGTGTGCCGATGATGACGACGGATCCGCCCCGCGCCCTGAGTCCGGGCAGGCACGCACGGGTCATCCGCAGCGTGCCGAGGAGATTGACGTCGAGGACCTTCTGCCAGGTCGTGAAGTCCGCGTCCTGGAGGCCGCCGAAGCAGCTGTCCCAGGCGGCGACGTGCACCACCGCGTCGATCCGCCCGAAGCGTTCTGTCGCGAGCGCCGCCAGTGCCTCGCACTGGGTCTCGTCGGTGATGTCGGTGGCCCGGTGGGCGGTGCGCGCGCCGCCGGGGTCGATCTCCCTCGCCGACTTGGCCAGATTCGCCTCCGTGCGCGCCCCGAGGACGGCGTTGCCACCGTCCTCGACGACGGCGGCCGCGACCTGGTGCCCGAGTCCGGGCCCGACGCCGGACACGATGACTGTCCTGTCCCGAAGCAGCATCCCGGCGCCTCCCGAGGCTGGCGATCCATCTGACGGAGCGTCAGAGTAGGTCGCACCGGCCGAGGACGGAAGGGGAACACCCGTGAACGAGGACACGCGAAGCGAGGATCGGCGCGCCGAGGACACGCGCAGCGGGGTGTACGCGGAGCTGGCGTCGGTCGGCCCGTACGGGGTCCGCCCCGGCCACGCGCTGATCACAATGGTCGAACCGCATCCCGGACAGGAGTACGCGTACAACCGCTGGTACGAGGACGACCACTACTACGCCGGCGCGATGGCGATGCCCTGGATCTACGCGGGCCGCCGCTGGGTGGCGACCAGGGACCTGCAACTGCTGCGCTACCCCGAGGACTCGGCGGTCGCCCGGCCGGTGACCGCGGGATGCTACATCTCGACGTACTGGATCACCGAGGGCCGATACGCCGACCACATGAAGTGGACGGTCGCCATCAACAAGCGGCTCAACCGGGACGGGCGCGTGCATCAGCAGCGTACGCACGTCTTCACGGCCTTCCAGGACCACGAGGCCACCGTCTACCGCGATGGAGCGGCCGGCCCTCGCGACCACCATGCGCTGGACCATCCGTACGACGGGCTGGTGGTCCAGGTCATCGACGCCGACGGGCCCGCACGGCGGGCGGAGCTCCTGGAATGGCTGCGGGTGAAGCACCTGCCGGGGAGGCTGGCGGGCTCGCCCGCGGCGATGGTGACCGTGTTCAGGCCCACGCCGCTGCCGGGCGACCGGATGACGTATGTGAAGCAGGTGGAGGGCGTGGACACCCGGCTGACGCTGCTGTGGTTCCTCGAGGAGGATCCGAGGGAGCGGTGGGAGGACACGTTCGCCGGACTGGACGCGGCGGTCGCCGAGTCGGGGCTGGGGAGGGTGGAGCTGGTGGCGCCGTTCGTACCGACGGTTCCCGGGACCGATCGTTACGTCGACCTGCTGCGGTGAACCGGACCGGCGGCGTGGCCGAGCCCCCTCGGCCGGGACGGCGAACCAGTCGAGAGGGCTCTCGGTAGTGTCTTGGTGCTGGGCGTTGCTCGCGTTGCCTGCGTCGCTCGCGTTGATCGCATCGCTCGTGTTGGCCGCATCGCTCGCGTCGCCCGGGTCGGTGCCGTGGCCCGCGCTGTGCGCTCGGACGTGCTCAGCCGAGGTCGAACGCGCCGTCGCCCGCGTCGTTCACTTCGTTCACGAACGCGTTCCACGACTCGGGGACGAAGGTGATCGTCGGACCCGCGGGGACTTTGGAGTCCCGTACGGAGATCGCCTGGACGACTGGAGACCTGACCTCGATGCACGCGCCGTTCCCGGTGGAATACGAGGACTTCGTCCATGTCTCCGTCGCGCCCTGAAGGATTGCCATGTTCGCTCCGCTTCCGGCAAGTGGTGTGATCTGAGCCAACGTTCTTGCTGGCGTGATCGACGCTACTCGCCGAGTGGGGCGCGTGAGACGGGCGTTCACTCGACCGGATGGCATATTCCATACGGCTCTTCCGCCGCGCCGTAGCTCTGGTGTACCGTTCCGCTCCCCTTGTCAGACCGGGGATGTTCGCACGTAGTCCTTGGCGATGTCGGCGATGAACTGCCGGGTCTGCTCCACGTTCAGCGCCTGGGCGCGCAGATGCTCGTACATGACGCTGTACTTCTGCACGTCGTTGGCCTTCTCGAGGTACAGGTCACTGGTGACGCCCTCGATGTAGACGACGCTCGAGTCGGAGGCGTCGGGGAACTCGAGGATCGCGTACTGGCCGTTGATGCCCGGATGCGCGCCCATGTCGAACGGCAGCACCTGCACCGTGACATGGGGCTGATGCGACAGTTCCACGAGATGCTCGAGCTGCTCACGCATCAGCTGCTTGTCGCCGACCTGCCGACGCAGCGCAGCCTCGTCGATGACCACCCACAGGCGCAGGGGGTGCTCGGTGTCCCTGATCCGCTCCTGGCGGCGCAGACGTACGCTGACCCGCTTCTCGATGTCGGTCGACCCGCTCTCGGGCAGCGCTCCCGTGATCAGCGCTTCCGCGTACTGCCGGGTCTGCAGCAGTCCGGGGACGACCTGCGGCTCGTACACGCGCAGGCTGGCCGCATCGGTCTCCAGACCGATGTAGACGCTGTACGGGATGTCGCCGAAGGCGTGCCACCAGCCCTGCTGGCGGGAGTCCTTGGCCATCTGCATCAGTGAGTCGACGATGCGGTGGTCCTCGACCTCGTACACCCCGCACAGATCGCGGACATCGCGCTGGCTGATGGAGCGGCGGCCGTTCTCGAGGCGGCTGATCTTCGACTGGGAGACGAGCAGGCGCTCGGCCACCTCCTCGGCCGTCATACCTTTCAGCTCCCGGAGCCGGCGCAGCTCCTGCCCCAATCGGCGTCTCCTGACGGTGGGATTGACGTTGGACGCCACGGAAACTGCACCTCCGGCTGTGTAGCTGTGCGTATCTACTGCTGAGCACATTGCCACCAATGGTGGTCGCCGCGCTGCGAAATGGCTACACACGCGGACGCCGCGGCTGCACATGGGAACGCGCGGGGCAGCGGCGTGGCTGCCCCGCGCGTCCCACTTGCGGCTCCCGAACCGGCCGTTGGGGACGACGGTGCGGCGGTCCTGCGATGGGGTGTCGGGTGGTGCGGGTGGTGCGGCTCCTGCGGGTTCTGCGATGCCGCGGTCAGTGCGCGGCGACACGTGCGGCCATGCTGCCGCGGCGTGGTTGCATCGGTACGGGCCCCGGCTGGCGGCCTACGGGTGCCGCTGCCTGGTTGTTGCGGCGCGGCGGCTGCGCGGCCACACCGTTCTGGACGTCCATCACCGCGTGCGCGACGAGACCGCCCATCGGGTCGTGCCTGATGAGGTCCCGCAGACGGGACCGCGAGGAACGCCCTTCGTTGCCCGGGTACAGGTGCTTGCCGAGTCCGACCGCGTGGGCCAGCGCGGCGAGCGCCGCGGTCCGCGGGTCCGGCGGTACGCCGGTGCGGATCGCACTGTCCAGCCGGGCCCTGATGTCCCGGCTGATAGCCGTCTCCGTCGCCTGGTAGCGAGTCGTCGGCAGAACTCCGCACATCTGACCCGCCACGGCATGCACCATGCCGCACCGCTCCAGATGCGAGAGGTAAATCTGGCGCAGCCCCAGGCGGGGCCCGCCGATCCAGTGGACCGCCCGTACCGGGCTGCCGCGTCTGCGCAGCAGTTCCAGTGCGGAGTCCAAGGTCGGATCTCCTGTCGGCCGTGGCATCACCACGGCGATACGATCCCCGTCTGGGGCTATCCGTCCTGCCAGAGCCAGCTCTACTAGCTGTGCCCCGGCCAGGCCGAGGTCGAGCGACTGCGGCTGCGCTGTGGTACCCGTTGCCGGGTCCAGAGCGAGCAACAGAAGCTCCTCCGGAAGTGTTCTGCGGCTCCTGCCCATCCATGCCTCCCCGCGTGGATGAATGACAGGGTGACCCCTCTCACATTGGTCTGTCGAGAGCGCCTGGGTGCTTTGTTAGGGAACCGATAGGTATGTCGTTCTCGTCTAGCACGGGAGCCAAGCGCTCACACAGGACACTGGTAGATGGTTCGGACATCGACGGACCGTCGCGGGTCGCCGGTATTCGGCACCTGTGAAGAGATACGCATGGCGCATGGCACATGACTCATGGAGGAGGCACGGTGGCGGGCGAGTCCCCCGACAAGTCGGAGCAGCGGAAGTCGTCGGGGGAGACGACTCAGGAGGAGCGCGACCCCCGTCTCGCCGTATTCCGTCAGGCCACGCACGGGCCCGGTTCCGATCACGACACCTCCCGGACGACGGCGGACGACACCCCGGAGGGTCCGGTCCGCGTGGACCAGCCGACGGCGGTCTTCAGGACCACGCCGCCGTCGGACGAGCCGGACACTCCTACGGGCAACGACGCGCGCCTGCGCGCCGCGGTTGCAGCGTGGGTGGCGTCGGACGCCGACGGGGCCGACGGCACCGAGGCGGCCGACGCTTCGGAACCGCCTGCCTCGGCTCCGGAGGCCCCGGAGGGTTCGTCGGATGCGTCCGATGCGTCCGATGCGTCGGACGCGGGGAGCGCGGGGGGCGCGGGGGACGATGACGCGTCCGGTGCCGCACAGGACACGGCCGCGCCGTCGGAGGACGGCGACGCGGAGCAGGCCGACGCGCAGCCGCAGGCGTCCGTCTCCGGGGACTCCCGTACCGCCGGGTCGCCTGGGGACTCCGAGGCCGTCCTGGACGGCCACACGGACGCCGGTGCCGCTTCTGAGCGCCGGGCGGACTCGTCGGACGACGACGCCGCCGACGCGGAGCCGGAGGCGTCCGACCCCGAGATCACCCCCGGGACAGCGGCCGCGCCGGCTGCCGCCCACGACACCGCCGACGCCGCCGACACCGCCGACACCGCCGACGCCGAAGGCGACGCGGGCGACGAAGCCGCGACGCCCGCCACCGCGACCGAGAGCGCGCCCGCGGCCGCCGACGCAGACGGCGGCGCCGTGAAGAAAGCTTCCCCCGCACCGTCGATGAGTGCGGATGCAAAGCTGGGCGACGTCGGTGTCGACCAGCCGACGGCCATGTTCAAGGCGCTGCGTCGCCCGGTCGTCGACCAGCCCACCACCGCCCTCAAGATGCCTCCGGTCGCCGAGCCCGCGGCAAAGCCGGATCCGCAGCCGGAACCGGAGCCGGAGCCGGAGCCCAAGGGCGAGTCGAAGCCGGAACCGGAGCGCGCACCGGAGTCGAAGACGGCGCCCGCACCGAAGGCGGCGGAGCCGGCATCGAAGCCGGAACCGAGGCGCGAGCCGGAGGCCGAGGCCGAGCGCACCAGCACCTTCGTGCCGCTGCGCCGCGACGACGTGCGCCCCGCGCCCGCCCAGCCCCTCCCGGCCGCCGCGCAGCCCGCCGCCGCGCAGCCCGCCGCCGCGCAGCCCGCCGCCGCGCAGCCCTCCGCCGCACAGCCCTCCGCCGCACAGCAGCAGCCCGCCGCCGCGCAGCCCCCCGCGTCGCTCGGTGAAGCCGAGCGCACCAGGCAGCAGCCGATGCCTCCGCTGCCGCCCCTGGACCTGCTCGCCGAGCTGACGAACACTCCGCCGCCGCCGGAGACGCCGGTGCGCACGATCGTGCGCCGGGTCAAGATCTGGACCCCGCTGGTCCTGCTCCTGCTGATCGTCTTTGCAGTCGTACAGCTGGTGCGTCCGCTCCCGGACCCGACGCTGGCGCTCTCCGTCGAGGAGACCTACACCTTCGAGGGCGGCAAGCTCGAGCTGCCGTGGCCTGCCGAGGGCCAGGGCGCGGCGGAGGTGGTCGGGGTCGGCAGCCTCGGTACGTACGGTGCGCAGAAGCCCGCCCCCATCGCGAGCGTCGCGAAGACGATGACGGCGTACGTGATCCTCAGGGACCACCCGATCAAGGGCAAGGAAGTCGGCCCGAAGATCACCGTGGACAAGCAGGCCGAGGAGGAGTCGAAGGCCAAGAGCGAGTCGACGGCTCCGATCAAGGAGGGCCAGCGGTTCACGGAGAAGCAGATGCTGCAGCTGCTGATGATCCCCTCGGGGAACAACGCGGCCCGTCTGCTCGCGCGCTGGGACGCCGGTTCCGAGGAGGCGTTCGTCAAGAAGATGAACGACGCCGCCAAGGACCTGGGCATGACGAACAGCACCTACACCGACCCGAGCGGCCTCAAGTCCAGCACCGTCTCCACCCCGCTGGACCAGATCAAGCTCGGCAAGGCCGTCATGGAGAACGACGTCTTCCGGGAGATCGTCAACATGACCCAGGCCGAGATCCCCGGCATCGACGGAAAGATCCGCAACAACAACGACCGCGCTCTGCTGATGGAGGGTGTCGGCGGCATCAAGACCGGCTCCTCCACTCCGGCCGGCGGCAATCTGCTCTGGTCCGCCAACGCCCTCGTGGACGGCGAGATCCGCCGCATCATCGGGATAGTGATGGGCGCGCAGGACGCTGCCCAGCTCTGGCAGAAGCTGGAGAAGGCGATCGACTACAGCATCGCGGTGATCCCGCCGGCCCAGGAGGCCGTCACCTCCGCCACCGTCGTCAAGAAGGGCGATGTCGTCGGTTACGTCGACGACGGCCTCGGGGGCCGCACACCGGTGGTCGCCACCAAGGATCTGAAGGCGGTCGGCTGGTCGGGCCTCGACGTGAAGATCGAGATCGCCCCGAACGGCAACGCGCTCCCGCACTCGGCGAAGGCGGGCACGACCATCGGCCAGGTGTCGGTCGGCGAGGGAGTCGGGAAGGTCAGCGCGCCCGTGGCCCTTCAGCAGGACCTCGCGGAGCCGGGCTTCGGGGCAAAGCTCACCCGGCTCGGCTGAAGCCGCGGGCGGCACCAGGGCCGTTGACGCCGGAGGAGGAGGGGAAGCCCGTGGCAGGGCTTCCCCTCCTCCTCTCGTCTCACCCGCCGGCCCCGGCGCCGGCCCGGCTCCCGTCGACGCCGAAGTCGCGGAGCCCGTGCCGCGCTTCGCCTCGTACAAGGTGTCCCCGGCCCGCATCCGCCTGGCGACCGAGCGGAGGGCTCCCGCGGTCCGCCCAGTAATGTGAAGGGCCTTCGCCGCGTCCCAGACGTCCCGACCAGGAGCCCGAAATCACCACCATGCTGAACGTCTCGCCGCCCGTCGCCGCGGAACGGGCCGTATGGACCCCCCGTACCGCCGCCGCGGTGATACCTCTGACGGTGGCGTTCGTCCTGGGTGTCTGGGGCATCCGGCGTGAGGGCGGCGTCTGGCGGGACGAGGTCGTGACGTACGACATGGCGCACCGCACCCTGCCGGAACTGTTCGGCACACTGCAGAACGCCGATGCCGTCCACGGCCTGTACTACCTCCTCATGCACGGGCTGTTCGCGACCTTCGGCGGGGACCTGATCACCCTGCGGATGCCGTCCGTACTGGCGACGGCCCTGGCCGCGGCGGGCATCGGACTCCTGGGCCGCCGGCTCGCCGGGCCCAGGGCCGGCATCTTCGCCGGACTCGTCTTCGCCGTGATCCCCGCGGTGCAGGAGTACTCGCAGGAGGGCCGCTCGTACGCGGTTGTCTGCGCGCTGGTCGTCTGGGCCTCCTACCTGCTGGTGAGCGTCGTGTCCCGGCCCAGGGGGCCGCTCTGGGCGGCGTACACGCTGGTGACGCTGACCGCCTGCCTGCTCCACGAGTTCGCGGTGCTGATGCTGACCGCGCACGGTGTGACCGTCGTGTTCGCCGGCGTGCCGCGTGCGGTCAAGCGGGCCTGGGCCAGGTCGGCCCTCTGCGTGGTCGCCGGTCTCGCCCCGCTCGCGGTGTTCAGCATGGGCCAGTCGGAGCAGGTCGGCTGGATCATGTGGCCCGACCCCGTACAGCTGTTGACCTTCGGGGCGATGGCGGTCGTGGGGCTGCGGTGCGCCCGTACCCCGGTGCGGTCGGGCGGGCCGATCCGGCTCAGGACACTCGCGGTACCGCTGCTGATCCTGCCCTCGGTCGTTCTGATGCTGGCGTCGCAGCTGAAACCGATGTACGTCGAACGCTATGTCCTCTACTACGTCATAGGGTTCGCGCTGCTGTTGGGGGCGGCGCTCGACCGCGGACTGCGGTCGCACTCCGCGCCGGACCGGACCGCGCGCCGGAAGTGGGCCTCGCTGTTCACGGTCGCCGCGGTGCTCGTGGCCCTTGTGCCCGTCGCCGTTCATCTGCGCAGTCCCGAGAGCCGGGTGGACGACGCCACCGCCGTGGCGTCGGCCGTGGCGGAAGCCTCCGAACCCGGCGACGGCGTCGTGTTCTCACCGGCCAGGCGCCGGGTCTGGGCCCTGGCCCGTCCGGAGGAGTTCAGGGGCCTGCGCGACCTGGCCCTGGTGCAGCAGGTGGCGTCGTCCGAGTCCCTCTACGGCGAGGAGACATCGCCCGAGCGGACTCGCACGCGGATGCTCGAACAGAACCGCATCGTCGTGCTCGGCGACCCGGAGGGCAGCCCGCTCGACGCGAACGAGCAGGAGGCCGTGAAACGCGCGACGCTCGAGGACCACTTCGAGCAGTGCAGCAGCAAGGAAGTCACGGGCGCGCGGATCTCGGTCTACGCACGGCCGGGACACTGCTCCGGCCGCTGACGCTCCCCACCTCGCCCTTCCTGTGCCGTGCCCTGCACGGCGGGCGGCCGATGCGCGCCACTCTTACCGGCGTTAACACTTATGCGACCGTGGCCACTGATGCATAGTGGTCGAGCTCTGACATACCGATCGGTCGGTCTACGGGGTTCGGGTGCGACATGGTCTTCAAGCGATGGAACGGATGGGCCGTCTCGGCAGGGGGCGTCGCGCTGCTGATGCTGACGCCCGCAGTCGCCGGATGCCAACCGTCCGGAGGCGGCCCCTCATCGGCGGGGGCCCCGGCGCCGGGAACGGAGGGCGACCCGAGCGACCTCGGCGGCGCGCCCGACCGGATCGTGCCCACCGAGGAACCGGAAGCCACGCGGGCACCCGCCCGCCCCAGCCCGAAACCGCCGACGGGGCCCAAGGAACCGGCGACACCCGGTCGCCCCCCGTACTCGGCCTGGGCGGGGCCGGGCTGCACCGGGGGCGGCGGTTACCGCGAGAGCGGCCGCGTCGGCGACGGCTTCGACGGCTGGTACACCGTCAGGTCCGGCGGCCACCGCGGCGACGGCTGCGACGGGCGCTTCACGGCGATCCCCGTGTCGGGCAGCCGCACCGAGGACAGCGGCGGCACGGCGACGTGGTCCTGGTACGTGGGCAGCGGCTACCGCACCTGCTCGGTCGCCGTGGTCGTTCCCGTGAGCGATCGCGACCGTGACGTGGCGGGCGAACCGACGACGTACCACGTCCTGTCCGACCCGGACGATCCCGGCAGTGTCGTCAAGGCGTTCGACATCGACCGGACGAGAC
This sequence comes from Streptomyces sp. NPDC003023, assembly GCF_042888225.1. Lineage (NCBI taxonomy): Bacteria > Bacillati > Actinomycetota > Actinomycetes > Kitasatosporales > Streptomycetaceae > Streptomyces > Streptomyces sp. NPDC003023. The sequence continues at coordinate 133,331 of NZ_JBIAPL010000005.1, read as the reverse complement.
TGCGGGGCACCGGCCTCGTCGTGGAGAAGGTCCCGGTGCACGACCAGCGGCTGACCGTCCAACTGGTCGACAGAGGCGGTGACCGGGGCGGCGAGGGCCGCGACGGCGCGCACCACGCGGCGGCCCAGATGCGCGCGGAGTGCCGCGCCTGACGGCGGTCACACCGAAGATCGACCTTGCCGTACCGGCGGGAACGGCACTGCTGCATAGTGTCCGTCATGGTTTGCGAGGGATGCAGACGCACGTCGGGTACGTGCGACAGGTGCGCGGGTGCCACCACCCGGACACGACGCCGTCACCGGGCCGCTCCGGCGCGCCCCAGGATGCTGCTGGGCGTCTGCGTGGCCCTCGTCGCCATGGGGACACTGCTCACGGGTGCCGTGCTGCTGATCGGTGACGGCGGGGGCCAAGCGGTGAGCGAACCCGCGGTCCCCGGAACGGACATCGGGGTCGGTGGCCGCCCCAACCTCATCTCCCCGACGGACGTGGCGCCGTCCGTCTCCCAGGACGCCTCGAAGTCCTCGCGTCCCACGGCCGATTCGTCACCGCTCGCCACCCGGTCCGCCACGTCGGCCTCCGCGAGCCCGACGCCCTCGACCCTCCGGTCGGCTTCTCCCTCCGCCTCGCCTCCGTCGGGCGAGCCGACGCCGTCCGGCACCCCTGGCTCCGGCCCGAGTCCCGGTCCCACACCGTCCGGCGACTGGCGTGACAACGACAACTGCGACGAGTGGGGCGACGGCGACCGCAACGGCAACGGAAACGGCCGACACGGCCGCGACGACTGCTGGTGACGTGACAATCCCGGAGTGAAGATCACCGCCCGCGCGCTCAACCGCGCCACGCTCGCCCGGCAGTTGCTGCTCGAACGACGACCGCTCGATGTCGGGGACGCCGTTCGGCAGGTGGTGGCGTTGCAGGCACAGCAGCCCGCCGCTCCCGCCTCGTCCCGGGCGACCTGATCCTCAACTTGTGGGGGCGGCCACGTCCAGCTCTGCATCGGCAACGGCAAGGTCGTCCAGCGCCCGGTTCCGGCCGGACGGTCACCGTCGCGCGGCTGCCGCCGGCCTCGCAGGCCGTCGCATGCCGGCACATCGCAGGCAGGGGCGGCGCCGCAGGTTTCGAACGGAGACGTCGGCGTACAAGTGTCCTGTCGTCAGCTCGCCGTTCGGTCCAGCCGCAAAGGGGAGGCGAGGATCTCCTCAAGAACGAACGACGCATCCGTCGGCAGGCCATCGCCGTCGCGAACCGCTCCGGCGCAGACGACCAGGGCCTTCCAGAGCGCCCAGGCCCGTCCACGCTCCCAGGTGGCCTCGTCCACACCCAGCCGTTCACGGAACGCGGCGCGGCTCCTGCCGGTCAGCATCGTCCAGGCGATCGACAGATCGCAGGCCGGATCCCCGACTCCGCAGGTGCCGAAGTCGATAACGGCCGCGAGCCCACCGTCCTTCACCAGAAGGTTGCCCGAGGCCATGTCACCGTGGAACCAGACTGGCCTACTGTCCCACGGGGCTCGCAACGCCCGTTCCCAGATCTCCTCGGCTGCCTCGGTCCGGATCACACCGTCCAACGTCTCCAGAGCTGTCCGGGCCCACCGGTCGTAGGTCGTCAGTGGCCCGCCTCGGTACCAGTTGTGCAAGCCCGGCCCCGGTCCGCCTGCCGGGTCGATCCGCTGCAGGGACATGAGGAACTCCGCAAGGCGGATGGCGAAGGCCGTCATGTCCTCGACGACGGCACGAGTCGCAGGCTCGCCATCGATCCACCGGTATACCGACCATTTGTGCGAAAAGCCCTCATCGGGCACGCCCTCGGCCAGCGGAACCGGGACCTCCAACGGCAACCCTGCCGCGAGCACCGGCAGCCACCGGTGCTCCTTCTCAACCGCCAGCGCGTACTCCTCGGCGGTCGGTAGCCGCACAAGCATCTCGTCACCGAGACGGAAGGTGCAGTTGTCCCAACCTGGTGCGTCGACCGGCCGGACCTCAAGGCCGGACCACTGCGGGAACTGCGCGGCGATCAGCCTGCGCGCCACTGCCGCGTCGACTGGTTGCCGGTCCGGCAACGGCACATCCTCGGGCGTCTCGTTCATCGGAGGCGACCGTACGGCCCCCGTCGGATCACCGCAAGGGATACAAGGTCCCGCCGCCGCCATCGACCGACACATCAGATCGGAACCCGAAAACGGACGGATGGACGGGCCCGGGACCCACCCCGGCGACCGTCCGATCGTCGGCCGAGGGGGGCGTCGGCCGAGGCCCGACGGGCGCGCGGACCCCCTGTCAGTGGACGACGTCGAAGACGTTCTTCTGCAGGCCGTTGGCGTAGGCCTCGTGCTCCACCAGCTTCAGCTTCTGGGTGTCCTTGTCCGTGGAGCTGAACAGGCGCTTGCCCGCACCGAGCAGGAGCGGGAAGACGAGCAGGTGGTAGCGGTCGATCAGGCCGGCGTCCGAGAGCCCCTGGTTCAGGGTGGCGCTGCCGTGGACGATGATCGGGCCGCCCTCGGTCTTCTTGAGCGCGGCGACGTCGTCGAGTGAGCGCAGGATCGTGGTCTCGCCCCAGTTCGTAACCAGGTCGTCGTCGGTGAGGGTGGTGGAGACGACGTACTTCGGCATCAGCTTGTAGGTCGTGAAGTCCTCCATGTCGGGCCAGACCGGGCTGAACGCCTCGTAGCTGACCCGGCCCATCAACATCGCGGCGGCTTCCTCCTGCTCCCGGCCCTTGATCTCGAACGCCCCCGGGACGAACTCCATGTCCTTGAAGGTCCATCCCGAGTTCCGGTAGCCGGGCTCACCGCCCGGGGCCTCCACCACACCGTCGAGCGAGACGAAGGCAGTGCTGATCAGAGTGCGCATTCGAGGTCTCCTGGCTCTGGTTTCCGGTTCTCAGCCGTTCGGGCGTCCACACGTCGACCGCACTCGCGGCCGCGTCGCGCCAACATGATCCATGACCGGGGAACACGGAAAAACTCATCGGTCGTCGTGTCCTTCCTCGACCCGGACACCCTCGGACACCCCCGGACATCCCTCGGGCACACGGCCGGCACGCCGCTCGTACTCAGCTGAAGCGGTCACGGAAGCTGAGTACTTGCGCTCTGGTCGATCACGGGACGGGCGGGAAGGCTCGACGCATGCGACAGCGACTTGTGAAACCCGTTCCCGGACTACTGGCGTTCCTTGTGTCGGCTCTGGTGGCCCTGGCGGGCTGGGCCGCCTGGCTGGGCTGGGACCAGCATCGTGACGTGCACCCCGACGGATCGACGACCGGCCCGTACGAGGCGTGGCAGGTGATCGGGTTGGTGCTGACTCTGCTGGTGCCGGTGTACTGGGCGGCATCCCGGCGCTACTACGCAGCCGCTGTGCCGGGCATCACGGTCGGCCTGACCTCTGCCGCCTTCTACGACTGGTCGGACGACGGCAGCGGCCTCTTTCTGATCGGCGTGGGGATGGTCATGGTGGGGAGCCTCGCCGTGACCTCAGCCGTCACCGCCGTGATCGTCGCCGTGAAACGACCACGGCCCCCGGCGTCCGCCGCCGAGTGAGTGCGGCGAGGGTGTGCGTGGCCGTGAACCTTCGTAGTTCTCACGTGTGCACGGGGTGCTTCGGCCTCTCGCGCCCGATCACGTAACCTCCGACGCCGGCCAGGGCCAGCACGATCCCGAGGCTTCCGAGTGTCACCAACACCGTGGGGGCGGGGGAGCCCTCCAGCACTCGTCCCTGCACCCCGGCGGCCGCGACGCTGCCCGACCGCTCGTCGAGGTGGAAGCGCGAGTCGTTGGCGTTCGCCCGGTGGTCGCCCAGCAGGAACAACCGCCCTTCCGGCACCCTCACTTCGTACGGCTGGACCATCGGGTTCTCCCCGTCGTCCGTCATGTACGGCTCGTTGACGGGTCTCCCGTTCACCGTGACCCGGTTCCCCTCCCCCGCCACGTGATCGCCACCCACTCCGATCACCCGCCGAAGCAACGGCGCGTTTGGAAGGTGCTCGGGTGCCTCGATGAGCAGGACATCGCCCCGGCGTATCTCGCGCGCGTCGATCCGCTCGATGAACAGCCGATCGCCCTGGCGGTACGCGGGTCTCATCGAGTCGCCCATGACGGTGGCCATCTTGTAGTTCGCGAGGGTGTACACGACGGTCCCCACCAGGACGGCCAACCCGAGTGATACCGACACCCAGGCCGCACTTCTCCACCAGCCGGCCTCGTTGCGCTGCTGCCGCATGAGCATCCTTCCCTTGCACCGCCCGCCGGCAGAGGTTATGCGGCCTCGGGTCGGAGACGGCACCGGGCTCCTGCCCACCTGACCTCCGGCGGAACTGCCGCTGTCCCCCCACTCCAGCGATTCAGACCGGTCACGCCTCGGGTAGACCTCGACCATGCGCTCGGCGCTCACTTCGGCCGGTCGCCTGCCAGCGACTGGGACCAAGGTCCCGCCTTCCCGTTGTCGGGCCGGCCGGCTTTCGCGTGTTCCGGCAGGTGTCCCAGGACCCGCAGCGCGGCGCGATCAGCCACACGGACCGGCTGCTCAAGCGGCGACCGATTGTGAGTGACCGCCCGCGTTGATGCCAGAAGTGGACGTCAAAGGCCCCGGACCAAGATCGGTCCGGGGCCTTTTGCCTGGTGCCCCCGGCAGGATTCGAACCTGCGACACCCGCTTTAGGAGTTCGACCGGCCCGCCCCGTTGACACGGTCGCCCCTGTTTCGGCAGCCGCACGGAGCCATCGAGAGCTGCTGGCGTGCGCTCTCGTTGATGTCACGTGTGGATGTCAGCCCCGCCAAGGGGGCTCCGTTACCGCTTCTTCAGGAGCTTCCACGTCTCTACTCCGGCCTCCTACTTCCTCACGTGTCGGACAGTACAGATGAACCTACAGATCCCTGACAACTCCTCCCGATTGTCAGTGGCGAGGTGGATAGTGGTCGCGTGACGCAACCACCCACGTCCCCCGAACCGCTGCCAGCCCCGAGCGCCGACCATGCGTGGAAGGCCCTGGCGCTCGTCGTGGATTGGATCAAACACGCCGAGACGAAAGCGGGGGTCACTTTGGCGGGGGCCGGAGTGGCTGGCGGCGTCCTCTACAACCTGTTGAAGGACGTCACAACCCCATCGAGCTGGCTGATCTTGTGTGCTGCCCTGTGTGTGCTGGGATTGGTGGCGACTGGCCTGTGTGCCGGCTTGGCACTCTGGCCGCGTCTGAGAATGAAGGAAGAGCCAACGAGCCTTCTCTATTTCCACCACATCGCACGTGGCCATCCGCAGAGCGACACCTATACTGCCTCGTTGATTTCCCTCACCGGGGACATAAATGCATTGATTGAAGAGATCGCCAAACAGGGGTGGGCGAATTCTAAGGTTGCTCACGAAAAATACATGTGGGGCGGATGGGCCATTCGCTTCTTGATCAGCTCTCTGGCAGCCCTAGCCGTGACCGCAGGATTGCGCGTAGTCGACTAACTTGGAGAGTTCTTTGGACAGCAATTACAGGGTCTACGATCACACCGCCAGCGCTCGTCGAATTAGGGACTATCTCACCAGTTCGACGAGCTCGTATGAAGAGGTGAATTCACTTCCAGACAGAGACAAGCTGACGTTCTCTAACGGCTTCTACGCCAACTGCTCGGCCATCTTCGTAGATATCCGGAAGTCTTCCCAGCTTCCGAGCCACTACAAGCGCCCACGTCTGGCCCGGATCTATCGCGCCTACCTCTCTGAGTTGGTCGCCATCTTCAACGGTGACCCGAACACCCGAGAGATCAATATCGCTGGCGACGCCACCTGGGCTGTCGTGAACACGCCCTACAAGAGGGACGTCGATTCGGTCTTCGGCCTGGGCGCGAAAGCCAACTCGATGGTCAAGATCCTCAACTACGAGATGAAGAAGGCTTCCTATGGTCAGCCCATTGAGGTCGGCATCGGAATGTCGTGGGGTCGGGCGCTCATGATCAAAGCTGGATATAGTGGCAGCGGTATCAGCGACGTCGTATACATGGGGGATGTAGTAAACGAGGCGGCCAAGTTGGCGAACTATGGAAGTAGTGGTTGGAACATTCCACCCGTGGTCACCTCGTCAAATTTCCACGAAAATCTCAATGATCACAATAAAGAGCTTCTCAAGTACGACTACTCGCGCAGCTGCTACACGGGGACAGTAATCAATACTGTGATGGAGGAGTGGTTTAAGGAGAACTGTAAGTGAGCCTGGTTGGGTGCAGGCATAACCCTTCCGGTGCGGCAGATCAAGTCTGGGAGCCCGGGCCAGAGCGAGGTCCTGGTGCCGAACAGAAAACGGTCCTGGTTGGTCACCAGACATGCAGCGGTGCTGAGCCTGTCGACGCGATGCTGCGCCGCTACGCACCCTAATTGACCGCGGCTGGCTGCTCGATCTGGCACGCGCCCTACCGCTGACACCTGCCTTGTAAGTTCGCTCACCGGGCCGTGCCGCCTGCTCCGCGCCCACGACGCTGGCAGTTCGCGGTGCTCCTACGGCTGTTCAAGTCCGTTGCCGTCCGGGGGCGTTGATGTCATCCGCTGATGTCACTCCCCGGAGCGCCGACGTGCTGCCAGTCGCCGTAGCCTACGGCGGCGCTGTCCCGCTGCGCGCTGCTGAGATCTCACGATGGCGACCGTCTGCGGATCACTGATCAGGTCGTAGTCGTACATCAGAAGCGCGTCGTCATCCTCTGCGAGCAGGCATCGCAATGTGTCGATGTGGCGCTCAGGGCTGGTGAGTAGCCGCTTCGACTCCAGCCAGGCGGTCAGACCACCATCGTCTTCCAGCACGAACCCACCGTAGTCAGCCGGCCCGGCGTCGTCATGCCAGTTCTCCGGGCTTAGGCATGGCCTTCCCAGTGTCGCAGATCATCTCCGGTCGCCCCGGCCAGAGCGGGGTGTGGGTGGTCACCCGTGGGTGCCGACTGTCAGCGTTGGTCGACCTCGGACGGTCCAGGGACGGCCCAGGGCACGAGGGAACCAGAACCACTGGCCTGCCTGCTGGGAAGCTCAGCGACAATCCCGAGTCGTGAACTTCGTAGCCGGTTCTGTGCCGATACCAGTGTCAACCGACGGTAGGTTCCAACTGGCAACGCCGCCCCACTCGTCAGTGATGATCAAGGTGCCACCTTTAGACGGTGGATTGACATCCGTGATCGCTTTGTACTCATTGCCGGGCTCAAGGTCGGCATAGATCGAGTAGGCGTCAATGCACCCCTGCCATGGAGCGTTCACGTAGTCCCACTCCTCGACCTGGGCTCCGCCACCCTCCCACTTGATCATGTTGTTGGTCTGCTCACCGATGGCGCCACCGGAAGCTGACTTCAAGGTGAAGGCAAGAGCGACGGCATACTTGCCCCGCACGCTGGCAGTCTTGTCCTTGGCGAGAGCGTCACGGTAAGCAACCCCAGTTAGCGTGATCTTGAGGGGTTCACCATCTGAGTCACTCAGAGTAACCGTGTCTCCTATCGTTCGCGCGGTGGGATCAGCCCCCTGAGCGGCATCAGCACTGCTGGGCGAGGTGCCAGATACTGGCACCCCACCACTCCCGCCTGCCGAACAAGCGGACACGGCAAGCGCCGCGAGTAAACAGACAGTGACTGCGTTCGTGCGCACTACGGTTAGCCCCCAATGTTCAACGCTGCGTGTTGATCACAGTACCAACGGGTTACTAGGTCGGCGGAGCGGCTTTGGGCTGGAGCTGCTTTGGGGCGAGTGATCATGGCCCCGTAAGCTGATGGCGAGTCGGGCAGTCTGTGGACCTGCCCGTTAAAGCACGACGTTGGGGCCATGATCTTAGAGGCTCGCCCCAAAGTGGCTGCCTAAAGCCGTGGAGCCGACCGCCCCAGCCAACGACGTCTGAGCCTCAGCACTGTCAGGCGAGGCTTTCGAAGCCGAGCTTGGCCAGTCGCGACCGGATGGCGCTGGGCTTCCGGCCGAACTGTTTCCCGAGCATGCCGAAGTCTCGTTCGCCCTGCTGGTAGAGCGCAAGGAGGCGGGCGTCGTCCTCGGGTGACCACGGGTGGCCCATCCGCGGAAAGCGAGCCCGTAGCTCTTCCGGCGTCTCACGCCTCCTGCCGGCATCACCGGAGGGGCAGACGGACTCGATGATGTCGAGCGGGAATTCTGCGACGTGGGTGCCTGTAAGCCAGAGGTTCAGGTGGCCGTCGTCGAACGTGAGCCGGTCGGCATAGACGGTGACTGCCCGCCGCAGGACGTCGCTGTCGTTCGGGTCTTGGCGGTAGTCGGTGAACGTCAGACGGAACGCTGCGTGCACGGTGGAATCCCCCATGGGGCCATCCTGGCGTTCCCGTTGGGCATGCGGTAGATCGTTTCTCGTCCTTGTCCGCTGCACGCAGCGCGCCGCCGGGCGGGGCCGCCGCTGGCGAAGACAGGGCGGCGGCCCCGCCGTACAGGCGGCGCGCGCCCGCGCCGTGCGCGGGCCTTGAACCCGTAGAGAAGGTTTCTACTCACTCGCCCGAGTGGCATCGGGGATGAGCCGACTGGTGAACCCCTGGGCCTGCAAGCGCTCGTAGGCATCCTGCACGTCCTGCGGAACCTCCTGGCTGATCATGAAGCCCTGGGCGGGATAGACCAGCAGGCGCTGAAGCGCTCCCACGAGCATGTCAACGACGAGACGGGCATCACCGATCGAGCCGATGTAGTCGGCCAGGGTCATGGGCGCCGACGCACTGACGAACTCGGCTTCCGGCCACAGCTTGCGCGCCGTGGCGTGGGCCCGACGCTCCTCGTACGGCTTGCTGACCAGCAGCACGGACGACACGGGGATGCCTTGCTCCTCCAATAGTGCGCGTGAGAAGCGGATGTTCTCCCCGGTGTTCCGGGCGCGCGGCTCCACGAGGATGGCGTCGTCGGGTACGCCCAGCTCGACGGCGCGCTCCCGGTAGTGCTCCGCTTCCCCGCGCGGCATCCGCTCGCGGGTCGTACGGCTGGTGGCTCCCGTGAAGACGACAACAGGCGCCATCCCCTGCCGGTACAGATCGGCGGTGACGTCGGCCACGCCCAGGTCGTGACTGCCCAGGCCGATGACGACGGAGCACGGCCGCGGAGTGTGTCCCATGAGCTGGTAGTCCCAAAGGAGTTGGGCATCCTTCAGGATCGTGTCCGGCAGGGTCATGAGCCCTCCTTCGGCTGCGCCGAGTCCGGCACCTTGAAGTCGTACTCCCACGCGAACCGCGAGGCTGCGTGGATGCCTACGGCGAACTCGACCACGGTCCCGTCTGCCGTGTACGTGGTCCGGTGAAGCTCCATGACCGGCTCACCTGGTGGCAGTTGCAGGAGCTTGGCCTCCTCGGCCGTGGGCACGCGTGCCAACAGTGCTTCCCTCATGTGGTCGATCTCGTACCCCGCGTCATAGAGCACCCTGTAGCCACCGCCCCTGCCGGCGGGTCCGGGCGTCGGGTCGACCAGTCGCGTCCCCTCGACATGCTCCGGCCGGTAGTAGCTGGTCAGGGAGTGGGTCGGCTGCTCACCCTCCTTCACCAGGCGGGCACGGGCATAGACCTCGGAATCTGCTGGGACACCCAGAGCCTCGGCAACCTTGGGCGGTGCCGGGACGCGACTGACTGTCTGGGTCTGCTCGTTGCGGCGGTAGGCACGCCCCGAAGCCACACGGTCGGCAATGAACGCGACCTCGTCACCGTCGCGCCACTTGGCCTTGTCGTAGCGGCCGATGCCGAGACGCTTCAACGGCGTCTGCTCCCGGACGATCGTTCCGTGTCCGCGGGAGGACGTGACAAGACCTTCAGCTTCGAGCGCCTTGTAGGCCGCGTGCACCGTGGATTTCGAGCCTTCGCCTGCTTCGACCAGGTCGCGAATGTGCGGAAGTTGCTGGCCAGGGCCGTACTCGCCGCTTCTGATCCGCTCCGCCAGCCTGTCCGCCAGCTCTCGCCACTTCGGTGCCACGGGGCCTCCTTCTCTACAACGCCAGTGAAGCACAGTCCTAGGACATTGACAGTCCTGGGACTGCGCTACATTCTTATGGCAGGCGCTCGCAGTCCTAGGACAGCGAAGAGGCGTGTGTCCTCGTGCGCGTTGACTCAAGGAGTGGCTATGTCGTCCTTCAAGATCGACACTTCGACCGCTGTCGTGTTCGTCGCCGTGGAGCCGAAGGCGAAGGTCATCAACAAGCAGACCGGTGAGATCGCGGTCGACCGGGAGACCGGCGCGAAGATGATGACGGTCGGCCTGACCATCGCGGATGAGGGTGAGGCGAACCTCTACACCGTCTCGATCCCGGAGACCGGTGTCCCGGAGGGGATCACGCTGGGTATGCCGGTCAAGGTCGTCGGCCTCAAGGCGCGGGACTGGGAGAACACCTTCAACGGTGAGAAGCGGTTCGGTATCGCCTTCCGCGCGGTCGCGCTGGTCGGCCCGTCCGCGAAGGGCTGAGCGGCATGTCGACCACGACGCTTCTCGTCTTAGGTCTGGTGGTGGTCGCCGCGGCCCTGGTGCTGCGGTGGCTTCGGCCGGCCTGGTACTGGCTGAGCATCGGCGTCACGCTCGCCACGCTGCGGGTCGTCGTCCGGTACGTCTCGGTCATGGACGCCTGTGGGCTGACTGTTCCGCCGTCCCGGCTGCGGCTCACGCTCGCCCGGCTCACCAATCGGTCGGCGCCCGAGTCCCGGCCTCCCCGCATCCTGGCCATTCGGCCGACGCGTACCGGGCTGGTGGTTCGGGTGAAGCTTCGGCCGGGGCAGGACGCGTTCGACTTCGCCGCGTCCACGGACCGGCTGCGTCACTCGTTTTCCATGCACAGCGTCACGTCCCGTGAGATCAGGTCCGGTGTGGTCGAGCTGCGGATGACCGGCTACGACGTGCTGGAACGGGTGCAGATGCCCGCCGCCAAGGTCGAGCGGGAAGGGCTCCGCGTCCCGGTCGCGCTGCGGGAGGACGGGGCAGTTCACTACCGCGACTATCAGGAGGTGCCGCACTCGCTGAACCTCGGCGCGACGAAGTCGGGTAAGTCCGTCTACCAACGCCGCCTGGTCAAGGAACTCGCCTCCCGGCACGTCGCGCTGGTGGGCATCGACTGCAAGCAGGGTGTGGAACTCGCCCCGCTGGCCCGCCGGTTCTCTGCGCTGGCCGACAACCCGGACGATGCGGCCGACCTGCTGGAAGCCCTCGTGCTGCGCATGGCGGACACGTATCAGGTGATCCGGCGCGAGCAGCGCATCTCCGCGGACACGGCGGATGAGGAGATCACCGCCGACCTGTGGGGCCTGCCGGAGGAACTGCGGCCGGTGCCGGTCGTCCTCCTGGTGGACGAGGTCGCCGAACTGGCGCTGTTCTCCAACACGGCGGAGAAGAAGCGCCGCGAGCGGATCATCACCGCTCTGGTCCGCCTCGTCCAGCTTGGCCGGGCTGCCGGCATCTACGTGGAGATCTGCGGGCAGCGCTTCGGATCGGAACTCGGGGACGGGATCACGATGCTCCGTTCCCAGCTCACCGGCCGTATCTCGCACCGGGTCAACGATGAAGCCTCGGCCAAGATGGCGTTCGGCGACATCTCCCCCGATGCGGTGCTCGCCACGACGCAGATTCCGGTCGAGCGTCCAGGCCTAGCGGTGGCCGGTGACTCCACGGGTGGCTGGGTCCGCATCCGTACGCCGTTCACGACGATGCGCCAGGCCGTGAACGCCTGCACCGCCAACGCGCACCGCACCCCGGTCCTCGACGGCCTGGAGTCCTTCCGCCCGGTCCTGCCGGACCTGGCCCCGGTCGAGATCCCGGCCCCGGCTTCGGCGGCCAAGCCTCTCACCGCCTGACGCCTGTTCCTCCCTCGGTTGGCGTGACTGCTTCGCGCCATGTCCCTACCCCCGCCATGCCCGAAACGGCTTCCGGGGCCCGGCGACCGGCCCGTGTGCCTCGTCCGGCCCCGGCCCAACCCTCAAGGAGGTGAAGACTCATGTTCCGCTCGATCCGCCTGGACGCCGTCCTCGTGCAAGCCGTGATCGCCGGTGCCCTGTCCTTCGCCCACCTGCACGACCTCGCCGCCGCTGCCGGACAGGACGGCTGGAAAGCATGGGCCTATCCCGTCTCCGTCGACCTGCTGCTCGTCGCCGCCTGGCGACGCCTGCGGACCCTGCGCGCCCAGGGCAAACCCGCCCGCGCGGCGTGGACCTGGTTCGCCGTCGCCCTCGCTGCCTCGCTCGGGGCCAACGTCGCTACCGCGGGCCTGCTCGACCTGAACGACGTGCCCGACTGGCTGCGCATCCTCGTCGCCGGATGGCCCGCCCTGGCCTTCCTCGGCGGCACCCTCCTCGTCCACTCACCCACCATCCCGAACCCTGCGCCTGAGTCTGCCGACCTGGAGCCGCTGCCGGTGGTCGAGCCGGTGACTGTGCCGGCCGAACCGGACCCCGCCCCAGCGGCGGATGCGGTCGAGCCCGCGGAACCGGTCCGGTCTCTCCCCGCTGCACCGCCCGCAGACGTACCGCCTGCCCTGGTCGACCACGCCCGCAAGCTCGCCGATGCCCACCGCGCTACGACCGGCAGCCCGATCGACGCCGCCACCCTGCGCGACCGCCTGGGCCTGCCCAGCCCCATGGCCGACCAGCTCGCCGCCCACCTCGCCTGACAGGAGAACTCCCGTGCGCAACTCGACCCGCCACGCGCTGGAACGCGCCGCCGAACTCACCCGAAAGGGCCGCCTCGTGGAGGCCGTGGCCACGGCGGAAGTCGTGATCAACGCCGCCGACGAATTCGAGTCGGTCGACATCCGCCAGTGGCTCACCGACCACGCCGACGACTTCACCCGAGAGGACTGACCAGCCATGCCCGCCCGCGACTTCTTCCACTCCGTGATGCGGATCGGCCCCGTGCAGATCGGCACCCACAGCGACCGGCACGGACGCACCAAGCACGCCGCCGTCTGCTCCCGCGACAACTGCGGCTGGTCCGCCGACTACTCCACCGCCTCCGCCGCCCAGCTCGCCGCCCGCACCCACCGCTGCCGCGCCAACTAACCCGAGAGGCCCGCCGTGAACGTCGAACTTCCGCTGATCATCCTCGTCGCCATCTTCGGCTACTTCGGCATCAAGCTCATGCGCCCGCCGATCTGGCTCATCGTCGTGCTCCTCCTCGGCGGCTTCCTCCTCGCCGACACCTTCCTCGCCCCCGCCATCGAATCCGGCACCCGCACCGGCGTCGACGCCGTCAACGGGACCACCAAGTAACCCGCCCGGATCCGCCAGAAGGGAGATCCACCATGCTCCGCCCGCGTATCCCGACCATGCCGACCCCGACCGGCATCGTCTCCCCGCTCATCCCCCCGGCCCCCGGCTCGCCCCAGGTCGAGCAGCACCAGACCGCCGCGGCGTGCGCCTGCCAGCACACCGCCCCGGCCCCGGCCGTCGTCCCGGCCCCGGCTGCTCCTTCGGCGCCCGCGGTCCGGCTCACCCCGACCGGCCTCCTGGTCGCCGCGGGTGGCGGTGCCGCGGTCGTCCTGGTCGTCGGCGCGGTCTTGGTCTCCATGCTCCTCGCGGTCGCCGTGACCGCCATGTCCGTCGCGGTCTGCGCCGTGGTGCTGCGCTCCATGGCCAACGGCACCGTGCGCCGTCGCTGACCGGCCCTCCGGGCGGCCCTGAAACCGCCAAGTCTCCGCCGCCCGGACGGCCAGCCCCTACCCGATCTCATCAACCGGAAGGACCACCCATCATGCAGCACCGCCCTGCCCCGGCCCGTATCTGCCCGTCCTGCGACGGCTTCGCCTCCGCCTCGATCACCCTCGGCGGACGGGACCGCAACGGCCAGCGCCGCACCATCACCGCCCACTGCCGCACCTGCCACGGCACCGGCACCGTCCCGCCCCTGCGCCAGCTGCTCAACAACGCCGCCGACGCCGCGTTCACGAGCTGACCGCCATGGCGGACCTCGCCCCCACCGCCGACCAGCCCGGGGTGCACGTCGCGAAACCCGCCCGGGACTTCCCCGCCACCGGCTCCTACGCCTGTTGCTGCGGTGCCACTGGCCGGGCCAGGGGTGACGACAACGTCCGGGACCTGGTCGCCGAGTGGATCGACCACCGCAACACCTGCCCCCACCGCTAACCCCGCCGGGGCACCGGCCGCGACCGCACTTCGGCCGGCCGGTACCCCGCCCCCTATTCCGACCTTCGAGAGGAGGACTTGCCTTGACCATCACGACACCGCCGCCGCTGCGTGACCTCGCCTTCCTCGCCTCGCTCGGCACCATGCCCGGCCTCATGCGCCAGCTCCGCGGCCTCGGCGGCTGCACCACCCCGATCCGCCTCGACGGCCACCGCACCGACGTCCACACCACCACCGGCGAGATCCTGCACCACCTCACCGCGGCCGACCTGCCCGCCGGGAACCTCCTCGTGCGCTGCAACAATCGCCGCACGACCCGCTGCCCGGCCTGCGCCGAGACCTACCGCCGCGACACCTATCAGCTCATCACCGCCGGACTCCGCGGCGGCAAGGGCACCCCCGACCGTGTCGCCACCCACCCCCGCGTGTTCGCCACCTTCACCGCCCCCAGCTTCGGCCCCGTCCACAACCGCCCCACCCGCGGCCGCTGCCGCTGCGGCACCACCCACGCCGAGGACGCACCGGAACTCGGCACGCCGCTCGACCCGGAACGCTACGACTACGAAGCCGCCGTCCTCTGGAACGCGCACGCCTCCAAGATCTGGGCCCGCTTCTCCATCTACCTGCGCCGCGAAGTCGCCAAGCGCGCCGGACTCTCCCAACGTGCCTTCAAGGAGCACGCCCGCGTGTCCTTCGCCAAGGTCGCCGAGTACCAGCGTCGCGGCGCGATCCACTTCCATGCCGTGATCCGCCTCGACGGCCCCGAAGGCGGCGATACACCACCCCCGGCCTGGGCCACCGCCGAACTCCTCGCTGACGCCATTCGCGCCGCCGTGACCGCTGCCGATGTGCCCGGCCCGGTAATCGACGGCCGCGCCCACACGTTCGCCTTCGGCCGCCAGCTCGACATCCGCCCCATCCGCTCCGCCGACTTCGATGGCGGCACCGAACTCACTGAGCGGGCTGTCGCGGCCTACATCGCCAAGTACGCCACCAAAGGAGCAGAGACCGCGACCGGCACCCTCGACCGCCCCATCAAGTTCCTCGCCGAACTCGGCCGCAAGTCCATCCCCGAACACGCCCGCCGACTCATCCGCACCGCCTGGACCCTCGGCGCCCGAAAAGACCTGGAAGACCTCCGGCTCCGCGCCTGGGCCCACATGCTCGGCTTCCGCGGCCACTTCTCCACCAAGACCCGCCGGTACTCCACCACCCTCGGCGCACTCCGCACCGCCCGCGCCGAATGGCAACGCCTCCAAGCCGCGATCGCCCGCGGCGACCAGGCCGTGCCGGCCGAACCGCAGGACGAGGACACCACCCTCGTCCTCGCGCACTGGACCTTCGCCGGAACCGGCCTCGGCCGCGCCGAGGAATGGCTCGCCGCCTCACTCACACCCGACAGCACCGACATGGAAGGAGCCGCAGCATGACCACCGCCCCCGCCGAACTGCTGACCGTGCCCGAGGTCATGGCTCGACTGCGGCTCGGACGTTCCACGGTCTACGACCTGATCCGGTCGCGCCGACTGACCTCCATCACCATCGGCCGCGCCCGGCGTGTACCGGCGGACGCCCTGCGTGACTTCATCGTCCGTGAGATCGAGGAGGCTGCCTGATGGCGTCCCAGCGCAAGCGCAACCCCAACGGCGCGGGCACGATCACCAAGCGCAAGGATGGCCGCTATCAGGCCGCTGTGTACGTCCTCCAGCCGGATGGCACCCGCGCCCGGAAGTTCGCCTACGGCAAGACCTGGGCCGAGTGCGACGCCAAGCGCCGCGAACTCCTCGACAAGGTCGACCAGGGCGTGCCCGTGCCGACGCGTTCGGCCAGGCTCTCCGAGTGGCTGCCGTACTGGTTGGACAACGTCATCAAGCCGCGCCGCAAGCTCAGCACGTACGACAAGTACGAGGCGCACGTCCGGCTGTACCTCGTGCCCATGCTCGGCTCGAAGCGGCTCGAATCCCTGGGCGCTGCCGACGTTCGGCGCTTCGTCGTCCAGCTGGAGAACAAGACCACCGCGGCCACCGCCAAGGAATCGCACCGGGTGCTGCGCACCGCCCTGACGGCGGCCTGCCGCGAGGAGCTGGTCACCCGCAACGTGGCGAGCCTCGTCGAGCCGCCCCGGGCAAAGTCCCGGGAGTTGAGCCCCTGGTCGCTTGACGAGACGCTGGACTTCCTCGCTGCCGCTCGAAAGGACCCGCTGTACGCGGCCTTCGTCCTTGCCATCGCCATGGGCCTGCGACGGGGCGAGATCATCGGTCTCCGCTGGGTCGACATCGACCTGGACAAGCGCGTGCTCTACGTCCGCCAGCAGACCCAGCGTCGCCGCGGCGTCCTCTACAACGACGACCCCAAGGGCCGCCGTCGCCGGGCCGTGCCGCTTCCGGCGATGTGCATCGCGCCGCTCCGCTGGCACCGGATGCGCCAGGCCGCTGCCAAGCTGCGCGCGGGGGAGTCGTGGGATGAGGGCGGCTACGTCTTCGCCACCCGGAACGGCCGACCGGTCGAGCCGCGCAACGTGTATCGGTCCTTCACCCGGGTCGCCGACTCCGCCGGCCTTCGCGTCATCCGCTTGCACGACGCCCGGCACGGCTGCGCCACCTTGCTCACTGCTGCCGGGGTCGCTCCTCGCGTCGTGATGGAGATCCTCGGGCACAGCCAGATCAGCATCACCATGGACGTCTACACACACGT
Organism: Streptomyces sp. NPDC003023; assembly: GCF_042888225.1. NCBI lineage: Bacteria > Bacillati > Actinomycetota > Actinomycetes > Kitasatosporales > Streptomycetaceae > Streptomyces > Streptomyces sp. NPDC003023. Next base: position 116,588 of record NZ_JBIAPL010000005.1, on the reverse strand, counting down.
CGTCCAGGACACGCAGCGGGAGGCCATCAGCCACATGGACCGGCTGCTCAAGAGGCGGCCTGGCCGTGAGTGACTGCCCCCGTTGATGTCAGAAGCTGATGTCAAAGGCCCCGGACCATGATCGGTCCGGGGCCTTTTGGCTGGTGCCCCCGGCAGGATTCGAACCTGCGACACCCGCTTTAGGAGAGCGGTGCTCTATCCCCTGAGCTACGAAGGCGGGGCTCTGACGGAGATCGTTCCAGAACCCTGCCCGGACGGGCGGTGGGCCTTGGACCGGCCTTCGACAGATTGTGGCGGTCCGCCTGGTGAGGGCTGGGCCACCGCCGACAGTGTAGCGGGTGACGTGCGGTGCCCACCCGGGGTTCCGGCGGGACCTGCTGCGGCGACGGGCGAGTCGTGCCTGAGTGGGGGCAGGAGGTGGCTATAGGCGTGCGGGGCGAGGCTGATCACGGGGCGCTCAAGGCGGGGGCGGCGACGGGGGCCGTTCCGGGATTCGTCGGATGCGAGGTTCGGGATGGCAGGTCCTGGCCTCGGCGGTGATGTCGGACATCAAGAGCGTGTGAAGACTGCCGGGATCCGGCAGTGCATTGCCGGATGCGAGGTGGGAACCTTCGCGTACTCGAGAATTCCGACACGGGACGGGGTGTGCGGACATGGGGTGGTTTCTCGGTCTCGGGATTGCCGGTCTTGCGCTCCTTGCTCTGTCCCTGCTGTTCGACGGGGTGCTCGAAGGCGCCTTCGACGGGTTGAGCGGCGGTCTGGACGGAGTGCTGTCGCTTCCGGTGATTGCCGGATTCGTGTCGATGCTCGGCTTCGCCGGAGCGATCACGCTGGGTGCCACTGGCCTCGGCGCCGCGGTCGCCACCGGTGTGGGTGTGCTGGCCGGACTGGGTGCCGGGTGGCTGACCTGGCGGTTCAGCCGGGCCCTGATGCGTGACCGCGGTTCGGCCGCCCCGCGTGGTGAGGATCTTGTCGGCAGCGCCGGGACCGTCGTGACCGGGATTCCCTCCGTCGGCTACGGCGAGGTGCTGGTCCATCTCGGCGGGCAGCCCGTGAAGCTCGCCGCGAAGAGTGCCGCCCCGGTGGCACGCGGTACGGAGGTGTGGGTGGAGTCGGTGCTCACCGCCTCGTCCGTGCTGGTCCGTGCCGTGGAGCGCTGAGCGCCGCACCTGCCCGCCCCCGTCCTGTTCTCTCCCTTTTCCACTCACACTCACGTTCCACTCAAGGGGATTCGCCATGAGCCCTGTACTCATCGCAGTGGTGGGAGTCGTCGTACTCCTCGTGCTGCTCGCCCTCGTCGTCATCACGCGGTACAAGGTCGCCGGTCCCAGTGAGGCGTTCATCATCACCGGCAGGCGCGGCAAGACGTCGACCGATCCGGCCACCGGCCGGGTGTCCACCGACAACAGTGGGCAGAAGGTCGTGGTCGGCGGCGGTGTCTTCGTCGTGCCCTTCGTCCAGCAGAAGTTCACCCTCGACCTGTCCAGCCGGCACATCCCCGTCGCGGTTCGAGGGGCGGTCACCCTGCGGGGCGTGAAGGCCCATCTCGAGGGTGTCGCGATCGTCAAGGTGGGCGGGACCGAGGATTCGATCCGGGCAGCGGCCCAGCGGTTTTTGATGCAGCAGGACGGCATCGTCGGCTTCACACAGGAAGTGCTGTCCGGCGCGCTGCGTTCGATCGTGGGCCGTATGTCGGTCGAGGACATCATTCGCGACCGGGCCGTGTTCGCCGGGCAGGTCGCGGAGGAGGCGGAGGCCAGCCTGTCCGGTCAGGGTCTGGTCCTCGACGCCTTCCAGATCCAGGACATCACCACCGAGGGCTCCTACCTCGAGGACCTGGGCCGGCCCGAGGCCGCCCGTGCCAAGCAGGAGGCGGACATCGCCGAAGCGGTGGCGAGGCGCGCGTCCGAGCAGGCCCGGCTGAAGGCCGAGGAGGAGATCGCGATCGCCCAGCGGACGTTCGCGCTCAAGCAGGCCGAGATCAAGGCTGAGACGGACGAGGCCGCGGCGAAGGCCGCCGCTGCCGGACCGCTCGCCGAGGCCGACCGGCAGCAGGCGATCCTGAGCGAGCAGGAGAAGGTCGCGGAGCGCCAGGCGGCCCTGACCGACCGGGAATTGGACACCAAGGTGCGCAAGCCCGCCGACGCGGCCCGCTACCAGGCCGAGCAGGAGGCCGAGGCTCGTCGGATCGCCCTCGTCAAGGAGGCGGAGGCCGACGCCCAGCGCTCCCGGCTGACCGGTGAGGGCGAGAAGGCGCACCGGGCCGCGCTCGCCGATGCCGTACGCATCGAGGGTGAGGCGGAGGCCGCGGCCATCGCCGCGAAGGGCTCGGCCGAGGCGCAGGCCATGCAGAAGAAGGCCGACGCGTTCGCCCAGTACGGCGACGCCGCTGTCCTGCAGATGCTCGTCGAGGTTCTTCCGCAGGTCGTCGGCAAGGCTGCAGAGCCGCTGTCGGCCATCGACAAGATGACCGTCATCTCCACCGACGGTGCCGGCCGGCTGCCGCGGGCTGTGGCCGACAACGTCACCCAGGGCCTGGAACTCCTCACGTCCACCACGGGGGTCGATCTCGCACAGCTCCTCCAGGGCATCACACAGAAGAAGAGCGCTCCCGCCGAGAACGGAGCGATCGAGATCACCGACTAGCGCTGGACGGGGCGCGGTTGTCATGAGGACGAACTTCGAGGCACACGCCGGTCCGGCCTCGGTCCTGGGCGTGTCCGCGTTGCCGCCGCCCGCTCCCGCCCCCGTCATGGGGGAGCGGGACGCGGCCTTCGGCCGGCGTTCCCCCGAAGCGACGCCGGGCGGGCGACGGTGACCGGCACTGTCCGGCCGGCGTCGCCCACCCGTAGCCGGCGGATACGCCGGCTGCGCCGCCAAGGGATGTTCGCCCTGTTGTCCGGGGCAGTGTCCCTTCTCATCGGCATCCTGCTCATCGGGGTGATGCTGCCCCAGGCAGTGGCCGAGGAGGCGGACTTCAGGGCCGCCGCCCCCTGCCCGCCGGCCACGACCACGCAATGGACGGATTGCGTGCAGGCTGCCTGGTTCACCGTGGAGGAAGTCGAACTCCGCAAGGGAAGAGGAGCGACCAGTTCGGTGATGCTCGCCGGGCCGCCTGCCTGGAGCGGCCGCGCCGACTTCGAGAGCGAGAACCCACTGCTGCGCCGGCTCCTGCCGGGAGAACAGGTGGCGGGCACGGTCTGGCGCGGTGAGATCGTGGCGGTCTCCGCGCAGCGAAGGAGCCAGAGGACATCGGCCCATCCGGTCGGCGATTCCCTCCTCGTCGCCGGGCTCGGTGTCGCTCTGACCCTCGCGGGCGGGCTCGGACTCTACGCGGCCCGCTGGTGGATCAGGCGCCCGCACGACTGTGTGCACCGGACTCCCTCACCGTTGGCCGTCGCAGGATGGATCGCGGGCGGCCTGGGCTCGTACTCGATCGTCCTCATGCTGGTGCTGCGCGCCCATGACGCGCCTCTGTGGCTCCTTGCGGGGCTCTGGGCGGCGGCGGGACTGCCGGCCTGCGGTACGGCAGCGATCCTCATGCGCTCGGCGGTGGGCAGGGCAGGCGGATTGCCCGCCGGCCGCAGCGGTCGTACTCCGTGAACAGGCAGCGGCTCAGGGGTTGTTTGCCGGATCCCGGCAGCCGGAGAGCGGCCGACCTGTCTGTCAAAGGGTCTGTCGGGACCGGATAAGGGCCGTGTAAGGTCCGTACCGGAGTGCCGGGAAGCCTGGTCGGCGAACAAGGGACAGTTGTCTTTGCCGATCGGGGGATTCCATCGTGGTGCTCGTCGCAGTTTTCGGAGTCGCGCTGCTCATCGCCGTACTCCTGTCGGGGCTCGCGGCCCGTACCGTCCTTTCGACGTCCTTCCTCTTCCTCGTCGGCGGTGCGCTCGTCAGTGACGGCTTCCTCGGCCTGATCCACATCACGCCCGAGAGCGACATCGTCTCGGTCACCGCGGATCTCGCGCTGTTCGCCGTGCTGTTCACCGACGGCATGCACGTCTCCTTTCCCAAGCTGCGTGCCAACTGGAAGAACCCGGCCCGCGCCCTGGGACTGGGCATGCCACTGGCGTTCGTCGGCATGGCCGTGATCACCCACTATCTGGTGGGGCTGGACTGGACGACCTCGTTCCTCGTCGGTGCCGTTCTGGCGCCCACTGACCCGGTGTTCGCCTCCGCGATCGTGGGACGCAAGGAAGTCCCGTCCAAGCTGCGGCAGTTGCTCAACGTGGAGAGCGGCATCAACGACGGTCTGGCCCTGCCCATCGTCCTGATCCTCATCGCGGCGGCCGGCCCCACGGCCGGTCATGCCGAGGCGTCGCTCGGCGCGATCGCCCTGGAACTCGGCCTGGGGCTCGTGTTCGGTGTCGTACTGCCGCTGGTGGTCGTAGCCCTCCTGCGCTTCCGGCTGCTGGGCGCCGAGCCGAAGCTGCAGCCGCTGCTGCCGCTCGCGATCGGCGTCATCCTCTACGGGCTGTGCCACCTCACCCACGCCAACCCCTACCTCGCGGCCTTCTCCGCCGGTGCCGTGCTCACCGCCGTTTCCCCGGAGGCGAAGTCCGCGTTCGAGCCGCTGGGCGAGGCTCTGGCCGAGCTGGCCAAGTTCGCGGCGCTGCTGGTCTTCGGCGCGCTGTTGACGCCGCAGCTCTTCGGTGACCTGTCCGTCGGCGGCTACATCGCCGTGTTCCTCGCGATCGTGCTGATCCGCCCGGCGTCGCTCCTGATCTCGCTCGTCGGCACCCGCTTCGACCGTCGGGAGAGGCTGGTCGCCGCGTGGTTCGGCCCGAAGGGCTTCGCGTCAGTGGTGTACGGACTGCTGGTGCTCCAGGCGGGCATTCCACAGGGCCATGAGGCGTACACCCTGATCGCCGTGTGCATCGCGGCCTCGATCATCGCGCACAGCAGCACCGACGTCCCGATCGCGCGGCTCTTCCACGTCGACGATCTGGCAGGCATCCCCGGTGACGGAACCGCGGAGGACGGTCGGCAGAGTTCTGACGCCTCGAAGGCGGATCTGTGAGCGGACGGTCTCTCCCGCCACTGCCCGGAGGTGCTTCGGGCAGTGGCGGAGTTCCGGTTGGCCGTGTGTGCCGTGAACGGGATGCGGGGCCCCCGCATCCCGATTGCTGATGTCCGGCAGTCCGCAGCTGCTCAGGTGGCCGTCGAGCTGACGACGAGTGGCACCGAGCCATGAGGGACTGCCGGGATCCGGCAGATTCAGCGGACGAATGAGTTCCCGGTGGGAACAGTGTGCGTGCAGCACTGCGCCGATACCTTCACTCACGGAACGAGCAGGCGCGAACGGGCCGCCGTTCCCTTGCCGATACAGGCACGGACACCGGACCCACCTGCTGAGGAGCACCTGTGAACGACAACCATGAGCCCGTGTTCAAGCGCAGCCGGTGGGGAACCAGCCGGTACGTCTACAACCCGAACAACCCGGTCGGGCTGGCCCTGATCATCATCAGCCTGGCCTTCGCCGTCATCATGATGATCATGATGGAGAACAGGGCGGGTCCGTTCGCCCCTCCGGAGCGGGAGGAGTGGAACTCTCCGACGTCGGTGGAGTACGACTGGTCCCCTCCCACGCCGACCTACAGCAGCGAACCGTAGACGGGCCGGGCCCGGCAGGCGGCCGCCGGGAGACGACCTTGACGGGGTCAGGGGGGCGGCATAGCGTCGCGCGCACGTACTGAGCAAGCGCTTTGAGAGGGCCGATCGTGCCGCACTCGTACCCCGACGCAGCCCTCACCGCCCCCGGGGCCCCCTTCGCCGTCGTACGTGGCGAGGACGGAGGACTGCTGTACGAGAACGGGCCTCGCACGCTCCGGGAGTTCGTCGAGACGACGTGGGCGTACGGGGACCGGCCGTTCCTGGTGGCGGAGAGCGGGACGTACACCTACGGGGAGTTCTTCGCAGCCGCCTCGGCACTCGCCGGGCGGCTCGTCGACTCGTACGGGCTGCGGCCGGGGGACCGGGCCGCCGTCGCGATGCGCAACCACCCCGAGTGGCAGATCGCGTTCTGGGCGGCCCAGCTGGCCGGGCTCGTCGCCGTGCCGCTCAACGCCTGGTGGACCGAGGACGAGCTGGCGTACGCGCTGGACGACTGCACCCCGAGGGTGCTGTTCGTCGACGGGGAGCGACTGCCGCGAGTGGCGAGGTGGGCGGCGGCGCACCGCGTCCGGACGGTCGTCTTCCACCACGACGGGGACGTGGCCGAAGGCATTGGGGGCGTCGAACGCTACGCCGACTTCGACGCCCCCGATCCCCTCGCCGCGCCGCCCGCCGTCGACGTGGCGGCGGAGGCCGATGCCACGATCATCTACACGTCGGGCACCACCGGCCGGCCCAAGGGCGCCGTCGCCACCCAGCTCGCACAGGCCGGTGCGGCACAGCATCCCCGCTACCACGCGACCGCCTCGGCGCTCGGCCGCGGTGTGCTGCCGGGACAGGGCGCGACCCCTGTCACGCTGATGACCTTCCCGTTCTTCCATGTGGCCGCGTTCACCACGCTGTACGCGATGATGGGCGTCGGCGGCACGCTCGTACTCATGCGCAAGTGGGACGCCGGCGAGGCGCTCGCGCTGATCGAGGAACACGGGGTCACCTACTACTCGGGCGTCCCGGCGACAGCGCTCCAGCTCCTCGACGCCGCCGAGCGGGCCGGCTCCGAGCTGGCCACACTGACCAACCTGAGCACCGGCGGGGCCGCCGCGCCGCCCGACCTCGTGGCGCGGCTGACAGCTGCGTACGGGCGTCGGATCGAGCCGCGCAACGGGTACGGGTTGACCGAGACCAGCGGGGGGATGCTGGCGAACTTCGGTGACGGGTATCGCGAGGACCCGGGCAGCGTGGGCCGGCCCGCGCCCGCCGTCGAGGTGCGGATCGCGGGACCGGGCGGCGAGGTGCTGCCCGAGGGCGAGGTCGGTGAGTTGCTGCTGCGCGGCCAGGGGCTGATGCGCGGCTACTGGCGCGACGAGCGGGCGACCGCCGAGGCGTTCGACGGCGGCGGCTGGTTCAGGACCGGGGACCTCGCGACGGTGCGGGAGGGCCGGGTCGCCGTCGTGGACCGGATCAGGGACATGGTGATCCGGGGCGGGGAGAACGTGTACTGCGTGGAGGTGGAGGCGGTGCTGCACGACCACCCGGACGTCGTGGACGCCGCTGTGCTCGGCGTGCCGCATCCGGTGCTCGGCGAGGAGGTCGCCGCCGTCGTGCAGCTGCGGGCCGACGCCGCGGTCACCGCCGAAGGGCTTCGGCAGCACGTCGGCCGGACACTGGCGGCCTTCAAGGTGCCCGCCCATGTGCTGGTCCGTGAGGAGCCGCTGCCGCGCAATCCGACGGGCAAGATCCTCAAGCGGGTTCTCAGGGAGTCGCTCGGGACCGCGTGATCACGAGCGGGTGTGCCGCGCGGATCACGAGCGGGTGATCCGTACCCGGTAGACGCCGTCCTGGTCCTCGTCGACCACCGCAATGCGCACACCGTTCTCGCGGTCGGTGAAGGACTGGCCCGGCCGGTAGGGGGCGTCGGACAGTTCGGCGTGGACGTTGGGCTGCCGGGTGCAGCCGCCGCTGTCGCCGTCGCTGTCGGACACGGTCACCGGCCCCTGTCCCGTGTCCACGTCGGACTTCACACGGTAGATCAGTACGCCGGCCTCGCACACGTGGTCGTCGTTGCCCGCCCGGGTGCGTACCTCGACCGCGTAACCGGTCTTCTCGTCCAGCGGCACGATCGCCATCTTGGAGCCGCCTCGCCTGGCGAGCGGGGTGAGCGCGTACTCGGTCGTGCCGGGCGCTGCGGCGCAGTTGATCTGGCTGTTGTCGAGCCAGCCGAGCTTCCACTTGTGCCAGCCCAGCAGGTCGTTGTTGGCACCCCAGTCCTCGGACATGATGTCCCAGTGGCCGACCGCGCCCCCGCCGCTCGCGGTGTAGAGGTCGGGCAGTCCGAAGACATGGCCGTTCTCGTGAGGCAGGACGCGGTAGCCGGTCTCGGAGTACGACCCGGAACCGTCGTCCTGGCGGCTGTAGACGAAGGACGTGTTGGCGAGCGGTACACCGTCGGCGGTCGGCGCCTGTTCGTTGCCGGAGAACGTCACGGACAGCACGGTGTCCAGGGCGGACGGCCCGGCGTTGGGCGTGACCAGGACGTTGACCAGGTCGTAGGCGTCGAAGTCCACCTTCGGGTCGGCGACGGACACCAGGTCCTCGACCAGTTGCCGGTATCCCGGTTCGTAAGGGGAGCCGCGCTCTATCCCGTAGGCGGCGAACGGTTTCGGCATCCGCAGCCAGCTGCTCACGGGGGCGTGCGGACGGTAGCTGAGGCGGCCGTACGAGCTGGTGGCGAACCATTCGGAGGTCTGCGGGAAGAACTCCGCGAGCCGGTCGAGGGCCGAGCCGCTGCCCTCCGCGTCGGGGAAGTCGATCATCAGGTTGAGGGCGCGGACGATGCCGGTGGAGCGGGTGTAGCCGGTCGGGGTGGGCAGGCCCTCCGACATCTGGACGCCGACGGCCGAAGGGATACGGCAGGGTCCGAGGCCGACGGCGTTGGGCGCGGCGCTCGGCCCGGCGAAAACGCGGTCGGGGGCGGGGACGGTCCCGCTTCCCGTGGTCAGGGCGGCGAGCGCGAGCGCCGAGAGGGCGGCGAGTCCACCGAGTCTGCCCCGTGTTCGTATCCGGTGGCGGGTCTGCTCCATGCGATCGCCTTCGGGGCCGCGGCAGCAGGCCGGACCCTGGCTGCGCTCTGATCGTCAGCCTGTGTCGGGTGGTGACGGGGCGCGCGCCGGGTGGGCCGATCGTGGGTTTTTCCGAGCGCGGTGCATATGTGGCTCAGGTCACAGCACGTGCGGGAAATAACCGGGGATCGTTTCCCCGTTTGAACCCGTGTCCCCGCGAAACGGGGAAGCCGTCCCCGCTTGAGGGTCGGTCCGCGAGGGCCGCCCCCCGAGGGGGGAACCATCGGGGGCATGAGCCTCGGGTCGAGAGCAAGGAAGGGAAGTGGAGCCGTGACCGCCGCCACCGAGACGCGCCGCACGCCGCGCCCCAGGGCAGACGCCCTGCGCAACCGTGAGCGGATCGTGTCGGCCGCGCGCGAGATGTTCGTCGAGTTCGGACCCGACGTCCCGCTCGACGAGATCGCCCGCCGCGCCGGAATCGGAAACGCGACGCTCTACCGGCACTTCCCCGAGCGCGTGGTCCTCATCCGTGAGGTCGTCCTCGCCGTCATGTCGCGCATCACGGAGCAGGTGGACGCGGCTTCGGCCGACGAGTCCGACCCCTTCGCCGCGCTGCGCCGCTTCGTGCACGCGGCGGCCGACGAGCGGATCGGAGCCCTGTGCCCGATGCTCTCCGGCGCCTTCGACACCGACCACCCTGATCTGCACATCGGACGCGAGCGACTCGAGGAAGCCGTGCGCGGTCTCGTCGAGGCGGCGCAGTCCGCGGGCAGGATGCGTACCGACGTCGCCGTGGGCGATCTGTTGGTGGCGCTCTCCCAGCTCACCCGGCCGCTGCCGGGCACCGCCTGCCCGAACATGGACCGGTTCGTCCATCGCCATCTGCAGCTGTTCCTGGACGGACTCGAGGCGCCCGCGCGCTCCGAACTGCCGGGCGCCGCGGCGACCCTGGAGGACCTCCGGATCACCTCGTGACGCCGTAACTCCCCCCGATCTTCTCGGCCTTCTGGACCTTCTCGATCTTCGACTTCTTTGAATCTCGACCTCTTCGACCCTCGACTCCCCGCACTCCCTCGACTCCCCGCACTCCCTCGACTCCCCGCACTCCCTCGACTCTCCGCACTCCTTCGACTTCCCGGGCTCCCGGGCTCCGGGCCTCGCCCGCGGGCCCGGACCCTTCACGCCACTTCGCTTCATCTCGCTTCACCCGCGTACCGCGTGACCTCCCGTTACCCATTAGGTGGACAGACGTATGCCAAAAACAGCCGATATTTCACTTCCTGACCCGAGTCGTTGGAAAGCGCTCGTCTTCATAGCGCTCGCCCAGCTGATGGTGGTGCTGGACGCGACGATCGTGAACATCGCGCTCCCCACCGCCCAGCAGGACCTCGGAATCTCCGACGCCAACCGGCAGTGGGTCATCACCGCCTACGCCCTCGCCTTCGGTGGACTGCTGCTCTTCGGCGGCCGCATCTCCGACCTGTGGGGCCGTAAGCGCACCTTCATCGTCGGACTGCTCGGCTTCGCCGCGGCCTCCGCGCTCGGCGGTGCCGCGGGCGGTGAGGCGATGATGCTCGGTGCCCGTGCCCTGCAGGGTGTCTTCGGCGCGCTGCTCGCGCCCGCCGCGCTCTCGCTGCTCGCCGTGATGTTCACCGACGCCAAGGAGCGCGCCAAGGCCTTCGGCATCTACGGTGCGATCGCCGGTGGCGGTGGCGCCGTCGGCCTGATCCTGGGCGGCTTCCTCACCGAATACCTGAACTGGCGCTGGACGTTCTACGTCAACATCCCGTTCGCGGTCGTCGCCGCCGTCGGCGCGTACCTGGTGATCCGCGAGCCCGAGGGTGCGCGCAACCGTGCCTCCCTGGACATTCCCGGTGTCGTGCTGTCCACGCTCGGCCTGGTGGCGCTGGTGTACGGCTTCACCCGCGCCGAGTCCGCCGGCTGGTCGGACGGCCTGACCGTGAGCATGTTCGTCACCTCCGCGGTGCTGCTCACCGCGTTCGTCCTCACCGAGGCGAAGGTGAAGTCGCCGCTGCTGCCGCTGCGCGTCCTGACCGAGCGCAACCGCGGTGGTGTCTACCTCTCGCTGGGCCTCGCCATCATCGCGATGTTCGGGCTCTTCCTCTTCCTCACGTTCTACCTGCAGGTCGTGAAGGGCTACTCGCCCGTCATGACGGGCTTCGCCTTCCTGCCGATGATCGCGGGCATGATCACGGGCTCGACCCAGATCGGTGCCCGGCTGATGACCCGTGTGGCGCCGCGCCTGCTGATGGGCCCGGGCTTCGTCCTCGCGGCGGCCGGCATGCTGCTGCTGACGCAGCTGGAGGTCGACAGTTCCTACGCGGCTCTGATCCTTCCCGCGCAGCTGATGCTCGGACTCGGCATGGGTACGGCGTTCATGCCGGCGATGTCGCTGGCCACGCACGGCGTGAACCCGGCGGACGCCGGCGTCGCCTCCGCGATGGTGAACACCTCGCAGCAGGTGGGCGGTGCCATCGGCACGGCCCTGCTCAACACGATCGCGGCCTCGGCCACGACCTCGTACGTCGCCTCGCACGCCGCCGGTGCGGCCGACCCGAAGCTGCTGGAGCTCCAGGGCATGGTGCACGGCTTCTCGTCGGCGATCTGGTGGGCGGTCGGCATCCTGGCGGCCGCTGCGACGATCGCGTTCACGCTCATCAACACCGGGCGTCCGCAGGCCGGTTCGGTCACGGCGGCTTCTGCCTCCGGTGAGGGTGCCGGCGCGGAGGACGAGATCAAGGTTCCCGTCGTCGCGCACTGAGCCGCGCGAGCGGCAGGTCGTACGCGCGTGAAGAAGGGCCCCGCCCGGGTGCGGCACCCGGGCGGGGCCCTCGCGCGTCGCGGGTCATCTGAGCCAGGGCAGGTCCGCGGGTCATCTGAGCCAGGGCAGGTCCGCGCCGGTGTCCTGGGGCTGCAGCCCCTCCGCCATCAACGACATGATCTCCCCGAGCTGTTCGACCTGCTGGGGAGTGAGTCGGTCGAACATCGCCTGCCGTACGGCCTCCACATGGCCGGGAGCGGTCCGTTCGAGCACACCGAGGCCCTCGTCCGTGAGCACCGCGTTCTGGCCGCGCTTGTCGGAGGGGCAGTCCTCGCGGCGCACCCAGCCGTTCTTCTCGAGCCGGGCGACGGCGTGCGAGAGGCGGGACCGGGTGATCTTGGCGTCGATGGCCAGCTCGGTCATCCGCTTGCGGTGGCGGGGGGCCTGGGAGAGCTGGACGAGCAGGCCGTAGTAGATGTGCGGCATACCCGCGTCGCGCTGCAACTGGCGGTCGAGGTGGTCCTCGAGGAGGGTGGTGGCGTGGAGGTACGCGCGCCAGACGCGCTGTTCCTCGTCGCTCAGCCAGCGTGGACCGTGACTGTCCTCACCATTGGGTGCCCTGTTCATGTATCCCACTCTACGACCCCATTCTTGAAAGTTGAACTAAATGGGGCTACGGTTGGGGCGAGCTTGAAAGTTCAAGCTTCAGGCTCGCATCTTTCCAGGTTCGCAATCGACCAGGTTCAGTACCCCGGGAGCCGACCGTCATGAATGCCGCCACAGCAGCGCCACAGCGCATGCCCGCCCTCTACCTCTCCCACGGCGCCCCGCCACTGGCCGACGACCCGGTCTGGCCCGGGGAGCTGTCCGCCTGGTCGGCGTCCCTGCCCCGGCCCAAGGCGATCCTGATGGTGTCCGCCCACTGGGAAGAGGCGCCGCTCGCACTCGGCGCGACCCGGACCGTGCCGCTGGTGTACGACTTCTGGGGCTTCCCCGAGCACTACTACCGCGTCCGCTACGGCGCGCCCGGTGCTCCGGCCCTCGCCGACTCCGTGCGCAAACTGCTGCGCCGCGCCGGCACGCCCGTGCAGGACATCCCCGACCGGGGCCTGGATCACGGCGCCTACGTACCGCTCGTCGAGATGTACCCCGGCGCCGACATCCCCGTACTGCAGATCTCCATGCCGACGCTCGACCCGCAGAAACTGCTGGAGATCGGACGCAGGCTCGCACCGCTCAGGGACGAGGGTGTGCTGATCGTCGGCAGCGGATTCTTCACGCACAACCTCGCCGCGCTGCGTCACGAGGGGATCCCCGGCTGGTCGGCCGAGTTCGACGACTGGGGCCGGCGGGCGCTCGCGGACGCCGATGTGGACGCGCTGCTCGACTTCGAGCACAAGGCACCGGCGGGCAGGCTGGCCCACCCGCGGACCGAGCACTTCGCACCGCTCTTCGTCACGCTGGGGGCGTCGGAGGCGGAGGTCGGCAGCGGGCGCAGTGTGATCGACGGATTCTGGATGGGGCTGGCGAAGCGGTCGCTGCAGTTCGGCTGAGCCCTGCTGAGCTCTGCTGGACCCTGCTGGGCTTTCGGGGGTCGGGCGGGGCAAAGCGGGGCGGCGCCGGGCGGGTGTCGGGCGCGGGGGTGCGGCGCGCTCGCGCTGTTCAGTCCAGGCGCTTCTCGAACCAGGCCACGTCCCAGTACCTGCCGAACTTCCGGCCCACCTCCTCATACGTCCCGACGTGTCGGAAGCCGAAGCGGGTGTGCAGCCGGACCGACGCCTCGTTGGGCACCGCCACGCCCGCGTACGCGCGGTGCAGGTCCTCGCCCGCCAGGGCCTCGAAAAGCGCCTTGTAGAGAAGGGTGCCGATGCCGCGTCCGGCGGCCTCCGGCGCGCAGTAGACGCTCACCTCGACAGACGTCGAATAGGCCGGCTTGGGGCGGAAGGGGCTGCTGGTGGCGTAGCCCAGGATTGCGCCTGCCGGGCCCGCTCCCGGCCGGGCTGCCGGATTCGATCCGGCAAACCGGACATCCTGAGCAACCAGAAGCCGGTGCGGGCCGTCTTCAGGGTGGGAGTGCAGCCATGAGCGGCGCTGCTCAGGGGTGAAAACCGTGGTGTCGAACGTGACGGGGGTCTCACGGACGTAGTGGTTGTAGATGTCCGTGAGGGGCTCGAGGTCGGCCTCCGCGCCCGCCCTGACCTGCACCTCCGCGTGTTCCGCCGACATCCGTCCTCCCTGGGGTGGCCGCACAGGGTACTGCATGATCGCGGAAATCGATGCACCCGATGGGAATTCTGTCCGGATTCCAGTCGTTGTTTCCTTCGGATGCAGGGCACCCGGGAGGGTGTCGCGACCTACTCAGCAAGGGAGCTCGCATGGCAACCCGTGCCGTCGCCCGCCGACAGTCCGACTCCGGTGGGGCGACAGACAGGGCAAGCAGTGTTCGCGCCGTGGGCGGGGAGATCGCCGACCGCGACCTGGTCGGCATGTACCTCGACGAGATTGCGCGTACGCCACTGCTCGACGCCGCCAAGGAGGTCGAGCTGTCCCAGACGATCGAAGCAGGTGTCTACGCCCGCCAGATCCTCGACGAGACCGTCGCACCCGCCGCTGCCGCGGCGGGGAAGAGCGGGACCGGCGATGCCACGCGCGAGGAGCTGGAGGCGCTGGCCGATGCGGGCGAGCGCGCCAAGGACGTCTTCATCCGCTCCAATCTGCGCCTCGTCGTCGCCGTCGCCCGGCGCTACCCGCGCAGCGGACTGCCGCTGCTCGACCTGATCCAGGAAGGGAACGCAGGCCTGGTCCGCGCGGTCGAGAAGTTCGACTACGCCAAGGGATTCAAGTTCTCCACGTATGCGACGTGGTGGATCCGCCAGGCGATCACCCGCTCCATAGCCGACCAGTCCCGCACCATCCGGCTCCCCGTCCACCTGGTGGAGGAGCTCGGCCGCATCCGCCGTGTCCAGCGCGAGTTCAACCGGGAGAACGGCCGGGACCCCGAGCCCGCCGAGATCGCGGGCGAACTGGGCTCGACGGCCGAGCGGATCACGGATGTCCTCGACTGGGCCCGTGACCCGGTCAGCCTGAACATGGCGGTGGACGACGCGGGCGAGACCCAGTTCGGTGACCTGCTGGAGGACACCTCCGCGGTGTCGCCGGAGCAGTCCGTGCTCACGCTGCTGCGCAGTGAGGAACTGGGCGGCCTGATCGGCAAGCTCGACAACCGCACAGCGTCCATCATCCGGATGCGTTACGGGATCGAGGACGGCCGGGAGCGCACGCTGACCGAGGTCGGCAAGGAACACGGCCTCACGCGCGAGCGGATCCGCCAGATCGAGAAGCACGCGCTGCTCGAACTCAAGCGGATGGCCCGCGACACGGGCTTCGAGCCGGCCGCGTAACGGCGGTTGGCCCAGGCCACGCCTCCGGCCGGCCGAGGTGCGGGCCGCCCCGAGCCCGTGCCGTGTGCCTCGCAGCCCGGTTCCGGCACGGCTCAGCCCCCTCCTGGGGCCCGTTCCCCGGAGCCCCGCCCGGGGCCCGAGCAGATCCTGCGCCGGTACGGCGCGCGAGCTCACCCTGTCCGAGCGGGTACCGCCCCGTCCGAGCGGGTACCGCCCCGTCCGAGCGAGCGGGTGCCGCCCGCCCGTTGGCCCGCCGCCTGGCCTGTTGGCCCGCTGTGGCCCGCTCCTTAGCTGCCGTCCGCCCGGCCCGGCGTCAGGGCCCGTTGCTCCGCCGTATCAGGCCGTGGCTCTGGCGAGGCGTGTGGCGAGTTCCGTCATGTAGACGTGCAGCGGCTGCGGCCCGTGGACGGTGAACTCGCAGTCCACCAGCGCCAGTCGAAGCGCCAGCCACTCGACCGAGTCCGCCGACCGTGTCAGCAGACGGCAGCTGCCCTCGCCCGTCGGGGCGGGCGCGCCCAGGTGTTCCGGCAGACGTGCCGCCACGAATGACGCCGGTGCCTCGAAGCTCACATCGACCTCGTGCTCCTGCTGCTGACGCGACTGCGAGTGGCCCAGCAGCTCCGCGGCATCACCGACCGGTGCCTCTCGAGGCGTGAACCGCGCGCCTGTCGCGAACGGCTCCGTCACCCGGTCCACCCGGAACGTGCGCCAGTCCTCCCGCCCGATGTCGTATGCGACGAGGTACCACCGCCGGCCCGTCGACACCAGACGGTACGGCTCCACCTGCCGCCGGGTCTCTGCGCCGTCCCCCGCCCGATAGGCGAAGCGGAGCCGCTCGCGCGCCGTCACGGCGCCCGCGATGACGGTCAGCGTCTCCGGGGCGATCGTCGCGCCGTCGCCCCTGGTGAGGGGGAGTGTCGCGGCCTGGAGCGTGGTGACCCGGTACCGCAGCCGGGACGGCAGCACCTGTTCCAGCTTGGCCAGCGCCCGTACGGACGCTTCCTCGATGCCCTCGATCGCGTGCCCCGCCCCGGCCCGCAGACCGACCGCGATCGCCACGGCCTCCTCGTCGTCCAGCAGCAACGGCGGCATCGCCGCACCCGCCACCAGGCGGTAACCGCCGACGGCGCCTTTGGTCGCTTCCACCGGATAGCCCAGGTCGCGCAGCCGGTCGATGTCGCGACGGATCGTGCGCGGGCTGACGTCCAGTCGCTCGGCGAGCTCGCTGCCGGGCCATTCCCGCGGAGTCTGGAGAAGCGAGAGCAGATTCAGAAGTCGTGCCGGAGTGTCCGTCATGTTCTTCAGGATGCCCGCCATCTAGGACATGTTCTGACCTATACGCGATCTAGTTTCGTCCCATGAGTTCACAGCAGCCCGCCGGGGCAGAAACGGCAGCCGTACCGCAGGACGCGTCCGACCGCCGCCGCTGGATCGCCCTGGCGATCGTCATGACCGCCGCTTTCATGGATCTGGTCGACGTCACCATCGTCAACATCGCGATCCCCAGCATCGAGCGGGACCTCGGCGCGTCGTTCGGCGCGATCCAGTGGATCACCGCCGGATACGCGCTCGCCTTCGCCGCCGGCCTGATCACGGGCGGCAGGCTCGGTGACATCTACGGCCGCAAGCGGCTGTTCCTCATCGGCATCACCGGCTTCACAGTCGCCTCGGCGCTCTGCGGATTCGCCGTGGGGGAGGAGATGCTCGTCGCCGCGCGACTGCTGCAGGGCGCGGCCGCCGCGATGATGGTGCCGCAGGTACTGGCGATCGTCCACGTCACCTTCCCGGCGCACGAACGCGGCAAGGTCTTCGGCCTGTTCGGCGCCGTCGTCGGCCTCGGCGCGGTGTCCGGCCCGCTGCTCGGCGCGCTGCTCACCCAGTGGAACCTCTTCGGCCTCGAGTGGCGGCCGATCTTCCTCATCAACCTGCCGGTCGGGATCGCGGGCCTCGTCCTGGGGCGGAAGTTCATCATCGAGTCCCGTGCGCCGAAGGCGCTCAGGCTCGACCTCGTCGGCGTCCTGATGGTCACGCTCGCCCTGCTGATGCTGATCTACCCGCTCACCAGGGGACGCGAGCTGGGCTGGCCTCTCTGGGGACACCTGTGCATGGCCGGCAGCCTGCTCGTCTTCGCCGCCTTCGTGGCGTACGAGAAGCACAAGACGCGCAAGGACGGCTCACCGCTGGTCGAACTGTCACTGTTCAAGGTGAAGAGCTTCGCCGCCGGTATCGCCGTACAGCTCACCTTCGGAGTCGTGATGGGGATCTTCTTCCTCGTCTGGACCCTCTACATGCAGATCGGGCTCGGCTGGAGCCCGCTGAAGGCGGGACTCACCGGAGTACCGTTCTCGATCGCCGTCTCCGCGGCGGCCGGCCTGTCCGTGCAGCTGCTGGTGCCGCGCTTCGGGCGCAAGGTGCTGCAGGCGGGAGCGGCCGCCATGGCCGCCGGACTGGCCCTCTACATCTGGGAGGCCGACCGGTACGGCACGGCCATCCACTCCTGGCAGATGATCCTGCCGCTGGTCGTGATGGGTGTCGGCATGGGGCTGATCGTCGCACCGCTCACCGACGCCGTGCTCTCCGAAGTGCCGCGTGAGCACGCCGGATCGGCGTCCGGCCTGATCAACACAACCGGGCAGATGGGCACCGCGCTCGGCCTCGGGCTGGTGTCGCTGGTGTTCTTCGGATCGATCGACGAGGCCAAGCCCGCGCCGGACGCCATGGGGCCCGCCTTCGTCGAGGCCTTCGAGAACTCGCTGTGGTGGGTGGCGGCGGTACTGGGCGTCATCTTCCTGGTTATGTTCGCGCTGCCGGCGCGGCCGAAGCAGCACGTGGAGGGCGGCGCCGCGGAGGACGGAGCGGAACTCCCTGTGCGGCAGCAGCCCGGCCAGGAGTTCGAGCCGGACGCCGAGCCGGAAGCGGAGCCGGACGCCGAGCCGGAGCCGGTGCTCTCGCGCTGACCGGACCTCTCCGTGCCCGCGCCACCCCCGGTGGCGCGGGCACTCGCCTACGTACGGGCTGCCGTACGCCCGGGCTGCCCGTACGGGCGAGCGCCGCGCACGCGGCGGGGTGGCTCGAGGGTCACCGGACGCGGGCGCGGTGCTCCATCGCCTCGCGGGCCGCGTGCTCCGCCTCGTACACCTCGCACATGTGCCGACCGTCCGGCGTCGCCGTGTGCTCCACCTCCCACAGACTCCGCTCCGTGCCGTCGAGCAGCAGGAACGCATGCTCGTAGAGAGTGAAGCCCGCGTCCTTTCCGTCCACCCTGCACTGACGCCCGAAGACCTGGGTGATGTGGTGGGCGAAGGCGCTGCGCAGCAGGCGGGCCGTCTCGTCACCCGGCCGGTCCGCGTTCTCCGCGCGGCGCAGCACCCTGCGGGCGTGGTCCGCGGAGTCGTCGGGGACGTACATCGGCGGCAGCGGCGCGGGAGGCGGTGCCATCAGCGCGGTGAGCAGTTCCAAATCGGCGTCGAGATCGACGCCGAGCTCCTGCTCGAACGCGACGCCCGGCCCGCCGGAGTCACCCGCACCGGCGAATCCGGGGAACCCGGCCGGCAGCCGTGAGGCCGCCAGCCGCGCCTCCGACTCCTCCGTGTAGAGCTCGTGTTGCTCCGTGCCCTCGCGGCCCGTGTTGTGCACCAGCTCCCACAGCACGAGGGAACTGCCGTCACCGAGCAGATAGGCATGGCGGTAGGTGGCCCTGTGCAGTGCCGCGCTGTGGTGCGAGGAGTGCAGCGAACTGGCGTGTGCCAGCGCGGAGTCGAGCCGCTCGACCGTCGTGTCGGGCAGGTCGAAGGAGTTGAGCGCCCGACCCAGGAGTCGCTCGAGGTGCGTCTCGGTTGTCTCGTAGGGATCGATCGGATCGTTCAAGAGGGGTCTCCAGGCCGTCGCCAAAAGTCACTCGGTGATTGCTAAAAGTAGCGCTTCGATGCGGCGGTGCGCTTCCGGGTCGGGTAAAACGAAGGGGCGCGTGGAAGAAGTTCCCGCACGCCCCCAACTCGGCTGTCCGTTAAGTCAGTCGATGCCGTACAACTCCCCGTACGAAGGGAAGCTGCCGCCCGGTCCGTCGACACCGGTGGCCGTCCGCACGGCGCGCACGATCGCCCGGGTCACCATGTCGGCACCCGCCGCCAGCACTTCGTTGAGTGCGAGCGGATTCTCGGAGTCCAGCTCCGTCGAGCCCGTGGCCAGCGCGAACACCGTGTCGCCGTCGTTGAGGAGGTGCACGGGCCGCACGGCGCGTGCGATGCCGTCGTGCGCCGTGCCCGCGAGCTTGTGCGCCTGCGCGCGAGTGAGGTCGGCGTCGGTG
Source organism: Streptomyces sp. NPDC003023 (assembly GCF_042888225.1). NCBI lineage: Bacteria > Bacillati > Actinomycetota > Actinomycetes > Kitasatosporales > Streptomycetaceae > Streptomyces > Streptomyces sp. NPDC003023. The sequence continues at coordinate 97,427 of NZ_JBIAPL010000005.1, read as the reverse complement.
GCGACAACCGCGAGGGTCGTGTTCAGCGGCGGCGGTCCGTTCTTCTCCCGGGCCTCGGCCAGCCGAAGCTGCGCCGCTGCGTGGACCGCGGAGGTGGGGAACGCCGCCCGGTCGGCCCCCTCGGTGACGAACTCGCCGTACAGGGCGCCGGTCCGGGGGTCGACGGCCGAGCCGACGGCGTTCGCCACGACGAGCGCCGCGACCGTGATCCCGGAGTCGAGGACGATGCTCGCCGTGCCAACCCCGCCCTTGAAGTGGCCGATCACCGCGCCGGTCCCGGCGCCGACCGCCCCCTCCTCGACCGGCGCGCCCTCCGCCGTGGCGGCTGCCGCCTCCACGGCCGCGCGTCCCGTCGAGGCGTTCGGCCGGGCATGCCAGTCACCACCGCGTCCGAGATCGAAGACGCATGCGGCGGGTACGACCGGCACGACCTGCGAGGGGTCCGGGCCCACCCGTACGCCGCGACCCTGCTCCTCCAGCCAGGCCATCACCCCGGCGGCCGACTCGAGGCCGAACGCGCTGCCGCCGGTCAGCACGATCGCCTCGATGCGCTGGACGACGTTGCGCGGATCAAGTGCGTCCGTCTCGCGGGTGCCGGGTCCGCCGCCCCTGACATCCACAGCGGCGACGGCTCCGCCCTCCGGCGCGAGGACGACAGTGGTGCCGCTGAGGGCGCCGACGCCGGCTACCTGCGCATGACCGACCCGCAGGCCGGTCACATCCGTGAGCCCGTCGGCCCGGCCTTCGACCCTGCTCATAACGACCATGTACGCCAGGTTAGTTGGGTGCGGCACGCGCCGTGGTGTGACCGCGGCGGCCCGGCGTGGGCTCCATCGTGTCTCCGGCGGGCCTCGAGTCCTGCGGCCGAGATCGCGGTGCCCGTGCCCGCTGTCCCGTGCCCGTGTCCGCTGTCCCGTGGCCAGATGTCCGGTGCGCGGCCGCCCCGGCCCGGCTGCCGGCCCTGCGGCGCCGAGTCCCGCCAGAACCGGCCGGAGCGCGAGATCCGGAGCGCGAGCGGTATCCGCAGATCCGGCCGGCCGGCGGCTACGGCGACGACCCCGGGGCCACGCACCCCGTCCCGGCGCCCAGGGCGGGCAGGGAGCCGGCACGGCCCTTGAAGCTCAGCCCCCGGCTGGGGCCGGCGGGCCCCGTCGTCGCGGGCCGGTTGTGGGGTCTGGCCGCCGTGGGGGACGAGTGGACGAGAGGCGGGACCCGTACCGCGTGGCGGGGTGCGGCCTTTCTGATCCCCTGGTGCCGGGTGGTCCCGGGCCCGTGGTGGCTCGACCCCAGGGACCGCTGACCGGCCGGCGGTCTGCCGCCGTACCCTGGAGGCATGAGCACCGCCCCCACCCCCGGCCCGCGTGATGCGAAGCAGCCCGGACAGCAGGACCTTGAGCCGAGGCTGATCTTCGACGATCCGCTGGACCAGCAATCGGCGGACGATACGGACCGCGGGTGGGGCGAGCGGCCTCTTTCGAGCGGCGACAGTGCCGCCGACCTCGCGCGCTTCCTCGAAGAGAAGCCGCCCCACCACATCTGAGCCGTCCGGGACCGTCCGGTCCGCCGGCCGCCTCAGCGGCTGTCGCCGGCTCCCGGCACATCCGACGGGCCGGAGGTTCCCCCGGATCCCGGGGCTCCCGGACCGCGCTGCGCCACCAGTGCGTCGCGGATCTCCTTCAGTACCTCCAGCTCGCTCACCTCGAGCGTCTCCTGCACGCCTTCCTTCGCCTTCTGCGCAGCGGCACGGCGAGCCAGGTACTTCGCCATGGGCAGCACCATGAGGAAGTAGACGACGGCCGCGGTGATCAGGAACTGCAGGGCCGCGCCGAGTACGGAGCCCCACATGATCTGGATGCCCTGCATCTCGCCGTCGACCACCTTGCAGGGGTCCTTCAGGCAGGAGCTGTAGGCGTCCAGGTCCTTCGTGCCGAATGCTCCGACGAGGGGGTTGATCACACCCTTCACCACCGCGTTCACGATGTTGGTGAAGGCGGCGCCGATGACGACCGCGACCGCGAGGTCGATCACATTGCCACGCGTCAGGAAGGCCTTGAAACCTTCGAGCAGACTCGGGTTCTTCTCGCTCACGAATGAGCCTCTTCTCATGAATTCCGGAGGGGAGTGGGACTGCCTGGCAACCTACGGCAGCGCCGGCCCACGTTGTCCAATCCATCCCCTTCAGGAGGTGACCCGGCGCGACACCTGTACGAGTCAGCACACCGTCACCGCCAGCCGGGACGTCGCCCCCGCACCGGCCAGCTCCGCCGCCGTGGCACGCGGCACCGACAGGACGACCAGGGCGCCGTCCTCCGACGAGCCCTCGTCGGCGTCGGGGACCTCGGCCACCCGGACGCCCGATGCCACGACCCGCGCCTCCGGAGCCTCCCCGACGGCCGGGTCGGGGGCCGCGATCACGTCCACGTGGTCGCCGGGCCGGAGCAGTCGCACCGTGGCGGCGTCCGCGATCCGCACGGGTGCGGACACCAGCGCGGCGGCCGGTCGCCGTTCGTGCGCCGGAGCCGCGGCCACCGGCACGGCGGCGCCCGGTCCATTGTCCGCGGGGCGTCCGTGCGCGGGACCGGTGGCGTCGGTCCCGCGGGCCGTCGACGCCGCAAGCGCCGCCGCCGTCACCGCCAGGCCCGCTGCCATCGTCCGCCGCTGCCGCCACAGCGCGCGTCGCAGTCGCTGAGCCCCGCCGCGGACCCGCAGCGGGGCGAACGCCGGTACGCCGAGGGGCTCCGGCGCGGGAGAAGGAGGAGGAGAGGAAGGCAGAAAGGACATGACACGCACCGCCTTGCGAGGAGTGGCCCGAGCCCGGCGCCCGTGACCGACCGCTCCTCACGATCCACGGTTCGGCCGCGGTCCGCCGCGGCCTGTGGACAGGCACGAAGATGTGGACAACTCGCTCACCGGAAAGCGTGAGTGTGCCGTTCCGGACGCCTACGGAAGCCGGATGCCCGGATCGACGCCGCCGAGCGCGCCGGCGCACGAGCAGGATCGCTCGTCGTTCGCGGGAAGCTCCGCCACCGCGTCGAACAGCACGTCGCGCAGCCGGTCGACATTGGCCGCGAACACCTTCAGCACCTCTTCGTGCGAGACGCCCTCGCCCGCCTCCGCGCCCGCGTCCAGGTCCGTGACGAGGGTGATCGACGTGTAGCAGAGCTCGAGTTCGCGGGCGAGCACGGCTTCCGGGTGCCCCGTCATGCCGACCACCGACCAGCCCATGGCGGCGTGCCACCGGGACTCGGCCCGGGTCGAGAAGCGCGGTCCTTCGACGACGACGAGGGTCCCGCCGTCCACCGGCTCCCAGTCGCGCCCACGCGCCGCGTCGAGCACCGTCCTGCGCCCACGCGGACAGTACGGATCGGCCGGCGACACGTGCACCACGTTGGGAACGGTGTCGTCCGGCAGCGGCAGACCGTCGAAGTACGTCTGCACGCGCCCCTTCGTACGGTCGACGAACTGGTCGGGCACGAGAAGCGTGCCGGGGCCGTACTCGGGCCGCAGACCACCGACCGCGCACGGGCCCAGCACCTGGCGGGCCCCCACGGACCGCAGTGCCCAGAGGTTGGCGCGGTAGTTGATGCGGTGCGGCGGCAGGTGGTGACCGCGCCCGTGACGGGGGAGGAAGGCGACCCGCCGGCCGGCGAGCTCACCGAGGAACAACGAGTCGCTGGGAGGTCCGTAGGGGGTCTCGACCTGGACCTCTGTGACGTCCTCCAGGAAGGAGTAGAGGCCCGAGCCGCCGATCACGCCGATTTCCACAGGCCCGGCCGTTGCGCCGGTGTTCGAGTTCGTCGCCATGGCGATCACAGTAGCCGCACGCGGACACGCCAAGAACCCCGTCGTGGATGCTGCTGCGACGGGGTTCTCGAAGCGTAAGAAGTCAGGCGGCGGAGCCGGACGCGCTCGACGAGGACGAGGCCGACGACGTGGAGGAAGAGGACGACGCCGCCTTGGAGTCCGACGACTTCGTGCTCGTCGTGGTGGACGGGGAAGACGAGGACGTCGACGCCGGCGAACTGCTCGACGTGGAGCCGCGGCTGTCGTTCCGGTAGAAGCCGGAACCCTTGAACACGATGCCGACCGCCGAGAACACCTTCTTCAGGCGTCCGTCACAGCTGGGGCACACGGTCAGGGCGTCATCGGTGAACTTCTGCACCGCCTCGAGGCCCTCGCCGCATTCGGTGCACTGGTACTGGTAGGTCGGCACTTGTCTTCCTCCTGGCACTCTCACTCGATGAGTGCTAACGACGCTCTATAGTGACGTATTCCGTCGGATCAGTCCACCGTCACCGGCACGCGGTGACCGACCCCACGCGCCGCGACCCGTCCGGAGGCCCTCGGTGCCAGCCGCGAGCGCAGCGTGACGAGAGTCGCCAGCGCGAGCGCCGTGCCCGCCAGCGGCACGGCGAAACCGGCGCTCGCGCCGTATCCGTCGGCCAGCCGTCCGGCCACCGTCACGGCGGCCGCCTGGCCGAGCGCCACCGCGCCCGTCAGCCAGGTGAAGGCCTCTGTGCGGGCCGAAGCCGGGACCAGCGAGTCGACGAGCGTGTAGCCCGTGATCAGCGCGGGGGCGATGAACAGTCCGACGACCAGGCCGAGTGCCCCGAGCAGCACCACGGAGTGCGTGGTCCACAGCAGGGACGCCGCGACGGTGAGGCCGGCGTAACCGGCTATCAGGCGCCGGCGGGGTCCGATCTTCCAGGCGACGGCACCGACGGCGACACCGGCGAGCATGTTGCCTGCGGCGAAGAGCCCGTAGAGCAGGCCGTTCATGCCGGGCTGTCCGATCTCCTGCGTGAAGGCGGTCAGCGAGACCTGCATGCCGCCGAAGACCGAGCCGATGCCGAGGAAGGCCACCGCCAGTACCCGCACGCCCGGCACGGAGAGCGCCGAGGCGCGCTTCGCCTGTGCGTCGGCGAGGGAGTGGCCGTGGGCCGGCTGGGTCCGGCGCTGGGCGGCGAAGAGCAGGCCGCCGGCCAGGGTGAGCGCGGACTCGGCGATCAGACCGGCCGCGGGGTGGATCCCGGTGCACAGGGCGGTCGCCAGCACGGGGCCGACGACGAACGTGAACTCGTCCGTCACGGACTCGAAGGCCGCGGCCGTCGACATCAGAGGCGAGCCCTGGAGCCGTGCGGCCCAGCGGGCGCGCACCATCGGACCGACCTGCGGAACAGAGGCGCCGGTCGGCACGGCCGCGGCGAACAGGGCCCACAGGGGGGCGCCGCCGAGGGCCAGGGCAGTGAGCGCGGCACCCGACGCCGTGTGGACGAGCACGCCGGGCAGCAGCACCGCACGCTGGCCGAAGCGGTCGGCGAGCTTGCCGCTCTGCGGTGCGAAGAGGGCCATGGACACGCCGGTGACGGCGGCGACGGCGCCGGCACTGCCGTACGAGCCGGTGGTGTGCTGGACCAGCAGGACGATGCCGATGGTGAGCATCGCGAAGGGCTGGCGGGCGGCGAACCCGGGAAGCAGGAACGTCCAAGCGCCTGCGGTACGCAGCAGCTGCCCGTAACCAGGACGCTTGTCGGTAGCGACCGTGGACTCCACGGTCCTTGCCTTTCTGCCGCCTGGTAGCGCTCCCCTGGGTGTCGGGAGCCGCCGAGAGCTGTCCTCTTGCGCGGAACTGCGGTAGATACCGGGGTCCGCTGAGGGGGACTCCGCGGCCGCCATACGGTCGCGCCAGCTCTGCGTCAGGCAGAGTTGGTCGATCAGTGTGCCTTCATGGTACAGGCACTTTTCCTGGCCACTCCTGGGAAATGACAGGGATCACGTTCCGTATTCCTGCGATTCACGCGAATCGCAGGAATACGGAGGGAAATACGTGACGGAATGCTGGGCCTGTCATCTCGGCCTGGTGCGGGTGCCCCCGCCGGTGCCCAGCCATCCAGCCAGCTTTCCGCCCTGGCCGACCGCCCGCAGACGCCGCTCGGCGGCGTCCCTGACGGGGTCGGTCGCGACCACGAGAAGCTCGTCCCCGTGACGGAGCACCGTCGCGGGCTGCGGTACGAAACTCTTGCCTTCGCGTACGACGAGGGTGACCGCGGAACCCGCCGGGAGGCGCAGTTCGCCGACCTCCACGCCGTGCATCTTCGATCCTTTGGGGATCGCGACCGACAGCAGGTGTCCGCGCAGCCGCTCCAGGGGCGCGGACTCGACGCCCAGGTCGGCCGCCTCCGACGCGTCGCCCAGCCGCAGCCGCCGCGCCAGCCATGGCAGCGTCGGACCCTGCACCAGGGTGTAGACGATCACCAGGACGAAGACGATGTTGAAGATCCGGTCGTTGTCCTCGACGCCCGACACCATGGGGATGGTCGCGAAGATGATGGGCACGGCGCCGCGGAGGCCCGCCCAGGACATCAGCACCTGCTCCTGCCAGGGGATACGGAAGGGGAAGAGGCTGATGAACACCCCGACCGGACGTGCGACCACGGTCAGTATCAGACCGACCACGACCGCGGGCCAGAAGTCGCCGAGCAGCTCGTGCGGCGTGACCAGCAGGCCGAGCAGGACGAACATGCCGATCTGGGCGAGCCAGCCCAGACCTTCGGCGAATCCCCGGTTGGCCGGGGCGTGCGGCAGTTTCGCGTTCCCGAGGATCATCGAGGCGAGATAGACGGCGAGGAAGCCGCTGCCGTGTGCCATGGCGCCCGCCGCGTAGGCCATGACCGCGATGGCGATGACCGCGATCGGGTAGAGGCCGGAGGCGGGCAGGGCGACGTGCCGCAGCGCGAAGGCGCCGAGCCAGCCGATCGCCAGACCGATGACCGCACCGATCGCCAGCTCCAGCGCGATCTCGCCGACCAGCATGTACCAGGACTCGATCGGCCCGGTCGACGAGAAGGCCACCACCAGGATCACCACGGGGGCGTCGTTGAAACCGGATTCGGCCTCGAGCGCTCCTGTCACGCGGGACGGCAGCGGCACTTTGCGCAGTACGGAGAAGACCGCGGCGGCGTCGGTCGAGGAGACGACCGCGCCGACGATCAGAGCCTGCTGCCACTCCAGGCCCACCAGGTAGTGGGCGGCGGTCGCGGTGACTCCGACGCTCACCGCGACGCCGGCCGTCGCCAGAGCGGCGGCCGCGGGCAGCGCGGGTTTGATCTCTTTCCACTTCGTGCCCAGTCCACCTTCGGCCAGGATCACCACGAGTGCGGCGTAGCCGATCACCTGTGTCAGTTCGGCGTCGTCGAACTTGACGTCGAGCAGGCCGTCCTGGCCCATGGCGATCCCGATGCCGAGATACAGCAGCAGGCTGGGCAGACCGCTGCGCGACGAGATGCGCACGGCTGCCACGGCGATGAGCAGAACGAGCGAGCAGACAAGCAGGAGTTCGTTGAGCTGGTGGACAGTCAGTGGCCGATCCTTCCCCTCGCGCCTGGCAGCCGGATCTTCGTTCCGGCGGGCGACACTTCGTTACCTTACCTAATCTTTAACGTTTCCTTGACGGTCTGATGATCTGTTTGTCCGATGGCGAAGCCGCCTTGTGGATGCCGCGTCCGGGCCGGTCGGGCGCTGCGCCTAGAGTTGCCTCAGCATTCCCAGGACCACCCTGCCCCTCGAAGGACAGCGATGCCCGCCAACACAACCGCCTCTTCCCCCAAGAAGAAGAAGGGGCGACGCGCCCGCCTGCTCGTGCTCGTCCTGGTGCTGGCGCTCGTCGCGGGCGTCGGATACGGGACGTACTGGAGCATCAGTACGGTGCGTGCCTCGTTCCCGCAGACCACCGGCTCGATCCAACTCGACGGGCTCGGCGGCCGGGTCGAGGTCAAGCGGGACGGCTACGGCATCCCGCAGATCTACGCGGACACCGACGAGGACCTGTTCCGCGCCCAGGGCTTCGTCCAGGCGCAGGACCGCTTCTGGGAGATGGACGTCCGCCGGCACATGACCTCCGGCCGGCTCTCCGAGATGTTCGGCTCCGGCCAGGTCGAGACGGACGCCTTCCTCCGCACGCTCGGCTGGCGCCGGGTCGCCCAGCAGGAGTACGACACCAAGCTCGCGCCGGAGACGAAGAAGTTCCTCCAGGCGTACTCGGAGGGCGTCAACGCGTATCTCAAGGGGCGCTCGGCGGACGAGATCTCGGTCGAGTACGCGGCGCTGTCCTTCACCAACGACTACAAGCCCGAGCCGTGGTCACCGGTCGACTCGGTGGCCTGGCTCAAGGCGATGGCCTGGGACCTGCGCGGGAACATGGAGGACGAGATCGATCGCTCCCTGCTGACCAGCAGGCTCAGCGAGAAGCAGATCAAGGACCTCTACCCGTCCTATCCGTTCGACCGGAACAAGCCGATCGTGCAGCAGGGCGGCATCAGCCAGGCCACCGGGAAGTTCGACCCGGCGGCCAAGCCCTCCGACCTCGGCGACGGCTCCGCGGAGGGAAACACGGGCAACGGCACCGGAAACGGCTCGGGCACCGGGAACGGCACCGGCACGGGAATCGGGAACGCCTCCGACGCGGTCTCCGGCCTCGGCTCGCAACTGTCGTCGCTCTCCGACACCCTCGACGCGATCCCGGCGCTGCTCGGCCCCAGCGGCAACGGCATCGGCTCCAACTCCTGGGTGGTCGCGGGCGCCAACACGACGACCGGCAAGCCCCTGCTGGCCAATGACCCGCACCTCGCCCCGCAGCTCCCCTCGCTCTGGTACCAGATGGGTCTGCACTGCCGCGAGACCTCGCAGAAGTGCCGCTACGACGTCGCCGGCTACACCTTCTCCGGCATGCCGGGCGTGATAATCGGCCACAACCAGGACATCGCCTGGGGCTTCACCAACCTCGGCGCCGACGTCACCGACCTCTACCTCGAGAAGCTCTCCGGGGACAGCTACCTGGTCGGCGACGAGGAGAAGAAGCTGACCACCCGCACGGAGGTCATCAAGGTCGCCGGCGGTGCCAGCAAGACCATCACCGTCCGCTCCACCGGTCACGGCCCCCTGGTCTCCGACCGCAGCGAGGAACTGGAGAAGGTCGGCCAGCGGGCCCCCGTCTCCAATGCCGCGCCCGACCGCGGCTCCGGCTACGGCGTCGCCCTGCAGTGGACCGCTCTGCAGCCCGGCAACACGATGGACGCCGTCTTCGAGCTCAACCGGGCCGGTGACTTCCAGAGTTTCCGCAAGGCCGCGCAGAAGTTCGAGGTGCCCTCGCAGAACCTGATCTACGCCGACACCGAGGGCAACATCGGCTACCAGGCCCCGGGCCGGATCCCGGTCCGTGCCCAGGGTGACGGCTCCACGCCTGCCCCCGGCTGGGACCCGGCGTACAAGTGGACCGACTACATCCCCTTCGACGAGCTGCCGTACGAGTACAACCCCGACCGCGGCTACATCGTCACCGCCAACCAGGCCGTCATCGACACCGAGAAGTACCCGTACCTGATCACCAAGGACTACGGCTACGGCGCCCGCAGCCAGCGGATCAACGACCTCATCGAGTCGAAGATCGAAGGCGGCGGCAAGATCTCGACCGAAGACATGCGCACCATGCAGACGGACAACAGCAGCGAGATCGCGAAGCTGCTCACGCCCCATCTGCTGAAGATCGACATCTCCGACCCGTACGTGCGCGAGGCGCAGAAGCTGCTGGAGGGCTGGGACTACACCCAGGAGCCGGACTCGGGCGCAGCCGCCTACTTCAACGCGGTGTGGCGCAACGTCCTCAAGCTGGCCTTCGGCAACAAGCTCCCCAAGGAACTGCGTGTCGAGGGCGAGTGCCTCAGCGTCCGGCCCGCCGACAGCACGGCCCCGGACGACGATCTCGAGGAGCGGGTGCGCGAGTGCGGCCAGCGTGACGCCGATTCGGCCCAGCCGGACGGCGGCGACCGCTGGTTCGAGGTGGTGCGACGCCTGCTGAAGGACCCGGACAACACCTGGTGGCAGTCGCCCAGGACCCGTACGGAGCAGGCGACCGACAGCCGTGACGAGCTCCTCGCCCGGGCCATGGTGGACGCCCGTTGGGAGCTGACCGCAAAGCTCGGCAAGGACGCGTCCAGCTGGAGCTGGGGCCGCCTGCACCAGTTGACGCTGAAGAACCAGACGCTCGGCACCGCCGGCCCGGGCTTCCTGCAGTTCGTGCTCAACCGTGGTCCGTGGAACCTGGGCGGCGGCGAGGCCGCGGTCAACGCCACCGGCTGGAACGCTGCGGGCGGCTACGAAGTCGTGTGGGTGCCCTCGATGCGGATGGTCGTGAACGTCGGCGAGTGGGACCAGTCCCGGTGGATCAACCTCACCGGTGCGTCGGGTCACGCGTACAACGCGCACTACACCGACCAGACCGACAAGTGGGCCGAGGGCGAGTTGCTGGACTGGCCCTACAGCGCGAACGCGGTGTCGGCCGGGACCGTCGACACCCTCACTCTCCACCCCGCGGGCCAGTCGGTCCCGTGAACCGGCTGACACCCCCGGGTGTCACCACAGCGTGCACGGGGTGGTCGTGCGGTTCCGCCGGAACCCGCTCGACCACCTCGTTCGCGTAGAGGAGCACCACGAGCGCCGGGTGCGCCCCGGCGGCCGACAGGCGGGCCAGTACGCGGTCGTACGAGCCTCCGCCGCGGCCGAGCCGCATGCCGTCCGAGTCCACCGCGAGGCCGGGCAGCAGGACGGCGCCCGCCGTGACCACGGCAGCCGGACCGAGCCGTTCCCCGTCCGGCTCCAGCAGCCCCCGTCCGGCGCGCTCGAGGTGGTCCTCCCCTCGGTAGATTCCCCAGTCCAGGTCGTTGTCCTCGAGCAGCACCGGCAGCAGGACGCGAACGCCTCTGGCGCGCAACGCGTCGAGCAGTGCCCGTGTGCCGGGCTCCTTGCCGACGGAGACGTACGCCGCGACGGTGTCGGCGCGGGTCAACTCGGGAAGGCTCAGCGCGTGCCGGGCGAGAACCGCGGCGGTCTCCTGGACGTCCTGAACGGACAGGAGCCGTCGTGCGTCCAGGAGTTCACCCCTGAGTCGGCTCTTTTCGGACATCTCCATGCTCATGGTCCACCTGCAGCCATCTCGTACACGTCTTCGTCCTGTACATGTCTTTATGGGGACGAAGTTAACCGGAACATCATCTTCCGCCCATAGTCAGCGGCTAGGGTTCCACCCATGACTCAGTCGCACCCCAGGATCAGCAAGGCTGTCATCCCGGCCGCAGGCCTCGGCACCCGGTTCCTGCCGGCAACCAAGGCCACTCCCAAAGAGATGCTGCCTGTGGTCGACAAGCCCGCGATTCAGTACGTCGTCGAGGAGGCCGTCTCCGCCGGTCTCTCCGACGTGCTCATGATCACGGGTCGCAACAAGCGCCCGCTCGAGGATCACTTCGACCGCAACTACGAGCTCGAGGAGGCGCTCACCCGCAAGGGCGACGCCGGGCGGCTCGCGAAGGTCCAGGAGTCCAGCGATCTGGCCACCATGCACTACGTGCGCCAGGGCGACCCGCGCGGCCTCGGCCACGCGGTGCTGTGTGCCGAGCCGCATGTGGGGGACCAGCCCTTCGCCGTCCTCCTCGGCGACGACCTGATCGATCCGCGCGACCCGTTGCTCGCCCGCATGGTCGAGATCCAGGAGCGTGAGGGCGGCAGCGTCATCGCGCTGATGGAGGTCGATCCCTCCCAGATCCACCTCTACGGCTGCGCCGCCGTGAAGCCGACCGGCGAGGGCGACGTCGTCAAGATCACCGACCTGGTGGAGAAGCCCGACACGGCCGACGCCCCCAGCAACCTGGCGATCATCGGCCGTTACGTGCTCGACCCCGCCGTCTTCGGCATACTGCGCGAGACCCAGCCGGGCCGCGGCGGCGAGATCCAGCTCACCGACGCCCTCCAGAAGCTCGCGGAGCTGGACCAGTCGGCCACGCCCGAGGCGGGCGGCGCCGGTGGCCCGGTCCACGGTGTGATCTTCAAGGGCCGCCGATACGACACCGGTGACCGCGGCGACTACCTGCGTGCCATTGTCAGACTCGCGTGCGAACGTGAGGACCTGGGCCCGGAGTTCCGGGACTGGCTTCGCAGTTTTGTGACCGAGGAGATGTAGGACCGTGAGCAGCACGACCTGGTCGGTCGACGACCACCTCGAGGACATCCTCGCCGCGATCCGCCCGCTCGACCCGATCGAGCTGCAGTTGCCGGACGCGCAGGGCTGTGTCCTCGTGGAGGACGTCACCGTCCCCGTCGCGCTGCCACCGTTCGACAACAGCTCCATGGACGGCTACGCGGTCCGGGTCGCCGATGTCGCGGGCGCCACGGAGGAGTTCCCCTCCGTTCTCACCGTCATCGGCGACGTGGCCGCGGGCAGCGACGGCCTGCCCACCGTCGGTCCCGGCCAGGCCGCCCGCATCATGACCGGAGCCCCCCTGCCGCCCGGCGCGCAGGCCGTGGTCCCGGTCGAGTGGACCGACGGCGGCAGCGGCGGGGGAGCGGCGCAGACCATGCTCCCCGCCGGTGAGGCCCCCGAGGGCGCGAGCGGCGAGGTCCGTATCCACCGGCCCGTCGAGGAGCGTGCCCATGTGCGTGCCCGCGGCAGTGACGTGCAGGCGGGCGACCTCGCCCTCCCGGCCGGCACGGTCCTCGGCCCGCCCCAGATCGGCCTGCTCGCGGCGATCGGCCGCCACGCGGTGCGGGTCCGCCCCCGCCCCCGGGTGGTCGTCCTGTCCACCGGCAGCGAACTCGTCCAGCCCGGTGAGAAGTTGACCGAGGGCAGGATCTACGACTCCAACAGCTTCGCGCTCGCCGCCGCCGCGCGGGACGCCGGTGCGATCTCCTACCGGGTCGGCGCGGTCACCGATGACGCGGAGACCCTGCGCGCCACCATCGAGGACCAGCTGGTCCGCGCCGATCTGCTGGTCACCACGGGCGGCGTGAGTGTCGGCGCGTACGACGTGGTGAAGGAGGCGCTCGCCTCAGTCGGTGACGAGGACGAGCCGGGCAGCGGGATCGACTTCCGCAAGCTCGCCATGCAGCCGGGCAAGCCCCAGGGCTTCGGTTCCATCGGGCCGGATCACACCCCGCTGCTCGCCCTGCCCGGCAACCCGGTCTCGTCGTACGTCTCCTTCGAACTGTTCGTCCGCCCCGCGATCCGTACGCTCATGGGCCTGCCGGACGTGAACCGCCCGACGGTCCGGGCGGTGCTGAAGGCGGACAAGGCGCTCGGCTCCCCGGCCGGCAAGCGCCAGTTCCTCCGCGGCACGTACGACGCCGAGTCCGCCGGAGTAACCCCCGTCGGCGGCGCCGGCTCCCACCTGATCGCGGCGCTCGCCCACGCCAACTGTCTGATCGTCGTCCCGGAGTCCGAGACATCCGTCGAGCCCGGCACGGAGGTCGGCGTGGTCCTCCTAAGCTGACAGGTCGCCTGTGGCGGTACCGTGTCTGACCACACAGGCCCTGACGGGACCGGACCGGGAGCACAGGCGCACATGAGTACGCACGGCAGGCTGACGCACATCGACGAGGCGGGGGCGGCCCGCATGGTCGACGTATCCGGGAAGGACGTCACCGCCCGGACCGCACGCGCGACCGGCCGCGTCCTCGTCTCCCCGCACGTCGTGGAGTTGCTCCGCGGCGAGGGTGTCCCCAAGGGCGACGCGCTCGCCACGGCGCGGATCGCCGGGATCATGGGTGCCAAGCGCACACCCGACCTGATCCCCCTCTGCCACCCCCTCGCGGTCTCCGGGGTGAAGCTCGACCTGTCGGTCACCGACGACGCCGTCGAGATCGCCGCCACGGTGAGGACGACGGACCGCACGGGCGTGGAGATGGAGGCGCTCACAGCGGTCTCCGTGGCCGCCCTCACGGTCGTGGACATGGTCAAGGCCGTCGACAAGGCGGCCGTCATCACCGACATCCGCGTCGAGGAGAAGACCGGCGGCAAGTCCGGGGACTGGACCAGAGAGGGATCGCGGACAGCGCCGGAGACAGACGGAGCCTCCGCATGACCGCCGCCCACGCCACGGCCCCGTACCGGGCACTCGTCGTCACCGCCTCCAACCGGGCTTCGGCCGGGGTGTACGAGGACAGGGGCGGTCCGGTCATCGCAGAGAAGCTCACCGCCCTCGGCTTCGCCGTCGACGGCCCCCGGGTGGTCCCCGACGGGGACCCGGTCGGCGAGGCGCTGCGCGAGGGTGTGGCCGACCGGTACGACGTCATCGTCACCACCGGCGGCACGGGCATCTCGCCCACCGACCGCACCCCCGACGTCACTCGCGCCCTCTTGGACCACGAGGTCCCCGGCATCCCAGAAGCGATCCGCGCCCACGGCCGGGCGAAGGTGCCCACCGCCGTGCTGTCGCGCGGGGTCGCCGGAGTCGCCGGCCGCACCCTGATCGTCAACCTCCCGGGATCCACCGGCGGCGTACGGGACGGCCTCGCGGTACTGGAACAGATCCTGCGCCACGCTGTCGACCAGCTGCGCGGCGGCGATCATCCCGGCGAGTCATGAGCGTCAGCTGGCCGGTCGTCCTGGTGGACGGTGAGATCACCCTCCGCCCCATAAAACTGCGTGACCAGCGGACATGGCGTGAGGTGAACCGGCGCAACCGCGACTGGCTGCGCCCCTGGGAGGCGACGGTCCCGCCGCCCACGCCCGGTGGCCCGCTCATCCAGCGCCCGACGTACCGGCAGATGGTGCGTCATCTGCGCGCGGAGGCGGGCGCGGGCCGGATGCTGCCCTTCGTCATCGAGTACCAGGACCGGCTCGTCGGCCAGCTGACGGTGGCCGGGATCACCTGGGGCTCGATGTGCTCGGGGCACGTCGGCTACTGGGTGGACCGGAGCGTCGCCGGCCGGGGGGTCATGCCGACGGCCGTCGCTCTTGCCGTGGACCACTGCTTCCGCGCGGTCGGACTGCACCGGATCGAGGTGTGCATTCGGCCCGAGAACGGACCCAGTCGCCGTGTCGTGGAAAAGCTCGGATTCCGCGAGGAGGGGATGCGTCCACGCTATCTCCACATCGACGGTGCCTGGAGGGACCATCTCGTCTTCGCGCTGACGGCGGAGGAGGTGCCGGAAGGCATGCTCAACCGCTGGCACCAGGCACGACCCGGTACAGCCCGGAAATGAAATAAGTGTTCGAAATTGGTCGCCCTCGACCATGAATCGATCTCAACAATCACAAAAAAAGTCTGTGATATCAGCCAGATCGTGCGACACACCGAGCCAATTGGCGGATGCCGTTGTGCAAATCCCTCTACGGTGTGTTGCGTGAGCAGCAGCGGCCTCATCTACGCAGTCATTGTCGGGGCCTGGGCCGCCTACTTGGTGCCGATGTGGCTCCGCAGGCAGGACGAGCTGAACGAGGCCCGTCCGACGGAACGCTTCTCCACCGCCATCCGGCTCCTGTCCGGACGCGGGGCGATGGAGCGCCGGTACGCCAAGGAGCTGCGGGAACGCACCGCCGAGCAGCCCGAGCACGACGCAGACCCGGATGCCGCCACGGACCGTTTGAGTTCCGTGGACGTCCGGGCCTTCGCCGCGCCCCGCACCGAAGTCCGCCGGGACGTTCCCGAGAGCGCCGAGCAGGAGGTGGACCGGCCCGCGGGCCGGGCCCCCACCCGCCGCCCGGCCCCGGGCCGGCGGCCCGATCGCGCCGCGGCGGCCGAGCGCGCGCGGCGCAGCAGGGTCCTCGCCCGGCGCAGACGTACGACCACGGTCCTCTTCCTCGCCTTCACGGTCGGGGCGGTCGTCGCGGCGGTCGGCGGGCTCGGATTCCTGTGGGCGCCCGCTCTCCCGGCGGTGCTGCTCAGTGCCTACATCATGCAGATGCGCGCCCAGGAACGGCGGCGCTTCGCGTTCACGATGGACCGGCAGCGGGCGGAGGCCGCGGCTCAGCGGCTGCGCGAGAACCGTACGGGCCGGCACCCGGCGGCGGACGCGGCCGAGGCCGCCGGCGAAGAACCCGCGGAACACGCGGAGCCCGAGCCGGCCCCGAAGCTCTCGCCGCAGGAGGCGGGCCGCAGGGCGCTGGTCGAGCAGACCGACCACGCGGAGTGGGTGGACCAGCAGCGCCAGCGCGGTCCCGCGACCGGCGACAGCTGGGAACCGGTCCCAGTGCCGCTGCCGACCTATGTCACCGCCCCCGTGGCGCCGCGCGCCGCGAGCGGTGTGGACGTCAGCGATCCGGAGACGTGGAGTGCGGCCCGCTCCTCGACCGCCGAGCCGACCGCGGCTCGGCGCGAGACGCCCGACCCGGCCGCGGACCCCACCGCGGGCCGCCGCGCGTCCCAGCCGCGCCGCGCCCGCGACCGCGGACGCACGCCGCTCTTCGACCAGTACGCGGACGAGGACCGGCCGCGCGCGGCCAACGAGTGAGACCGGGCGGACGAGTGGTGCCCGCCTCCGGGTGGTGCCTGTGACCTGCGCGGCGACCTGCGGGGAACGGATTTCCAAGCACCCCGATCGGGATGCTAGAGTTTCACTCGTTGCAAGGGCCTGTGGCGCAGTCTGGTAGCGCACCTCGTTCGCATCGAGGGGGTCTGGGGTTCAAATCCCCACAGGTCCACCGCAGCTGAGAGCCCCAGTCGGATTCATCCGGCTGGGGCTCTCGCCTTTCGTACAGCAGCGTCGTTCGGTCGCGCTGTGGCTGATGCTCGGCGGGGCAGCCGCAGTGCGGGCAGTCCGCGGCAGTCGCCGACCAGCGACTCACGCAGCCGGGCAGCCGCCGTCTGCGCTTCTGCCGGCGCACCCCGCGTCGTACGGTCGCCCACCGACCTCCTGGGCCTCATCGGGTCTCCGGGGCCGCCCGGCCCGCCGGTGGAACCACTCGCCGAGCCGCGATCCGCTCATCAGCCCACCCGCGAACATGAACAGCCCGGCCGACGCCATGGACGCGAGTGTCGCGGCCTCCTCGGTGTCCAGGCCGCTCTGCCGCACCAGTGGACCGACCAGTGCTCCGGCCCAGAGCACCAGCAGCGCGACTCCCCGGACCTGGATGCCCCACGGACTGACACGGCGCCGGACACGTCCGGGCGCCCAGCCCCGCAACAAGGCGATGGCCAGGGGCAGTACGAACGCTGACCAGCCGATCACGAAGACGCCTGTGAGCACGGCACATACTCCTTGTCCTGTCGGAGAATCCGCCCATCGAACAGAGGCGGTTCTCCGTCGCCCGTCGTCAACCACGACGCCGCGTCGACGATCCCGCCCACTGCCCGGGACAGTCACTGCCGTGTCCCGGCAGTCTTGCGCGTTGTTGAGCCCCGCGTGATGCGGCGACGGCACGTTGCGCCGTGAGTCTGCGCCGTGAGTCTGCGCCGTGAGGCATGCCAGGGGCGTAGAGGGTCCTCCCCCGGTGGACGGAGGAGGATGGTTCCGGCAGTCGATGTCGTGCCGCCGCGGCGATGCGATGTTCGATGCATGAATCGTGTGACGGGAACGACGAGTGCACCCTGGCGGGCGTGGTGGCAGCGCCGGCCGTACTGGGCGGGCCGGGCGACGAGGACCTGGGGGGTGGCGTACGCCGGTTTCGGGCTGGCGTGTGCGCTGAGTGGGACATCCGTCTTCCAACTGGGCCGCGTTTCCGGGCCCTCGGCGCTGGGCTGGGCGGTCGTGGCGGTGGGGGTTCTGGCGGTCCTGGCCTGTGACGCGGTGGCGCGTCACGGGCTGCGGCCGGCGTCGCGAGCGCTGCTGTGGGTCCTGTGCGTGCTGGCCGGGATCGCCGCGTTCGGTCTGCTGATGGACGTCGTCACACTGCTCTTCGGCCAGGGGGTGGACAGTGGAGTGACCGCTGCGCACCACGTGTTGGCGGCGACCGGGGCCCTGCTGCTCGCCGCCACCGCTCGGCCGTCCGGCCGGCCGTCCGCCGCAGGCGTGATGCGGCCTCCGTCAGCAGGCTCCCGGTCGGTCCAGCTCGCCGCCTTCGCCGGGACGGTGGCCTTTCTCCCGTACATGGCCATGAAGTTCGTCTGGGTGTCCGGCGGCACCTTCGCGGGGACGACCCGCGAGGAGATGGTCGCGATCTCCGAGCACAACGGCGCGTCGGAGATCTGGCTCTCCCTGGAATCCTGGGGCCTGGACGGCACCGTGATGCTGGCCGTGCTCGGCGTCTTCCTGCTGTGGGGCCTGGTCCGTCCCTGGGGTCAGGTGTTCCCGCGCTGGACGCTGTGGCTGCGCGGCCGGCGCGTCCCGCGTCGGCTCCCCCTGGTCCCGGCCTTCATCGGGGCCGCCACCCTCGCTCCGTACGGGGTGTTCGGGCTGGTCTACACGACCCTGTGCACGGCCGGTGTTCTCGAGATGCGGCGTGGTGACTTCGACTCCTCGAGCGACGCGCTGCTGGTCGCCTGGATCGGCCTGTCCGCGTTCGCCGTCTACGGGGTCGCTCTCATCGTGGCGGCCCGCTCCTACTGGCTCCGGACCCGTACCGACCAGCCGGCCGCGGGGTGA
Source organism: Streptomyces sp. NPDC003023 (assembly GCF_042888225.1). Taxonomy (NCBI): domain Bacteria; kingdom Bacillati; phylum Actinomycetota; class Actinomycetes; order Kitasatosporales; family Streptomycetaceae; genus Streptomyces; species Streptomyces sp. NPDC003023. The sequence goes on along the minus strand of NZ_JBIAPL010000005.1, from coordinate 79,082 downwards.
CGCGGCGCGGCGCCCGTCGGCAGGGGCCCTGGCGGATCCATCCGCCGGGGCCCCTGCTCGTCACGGTTCGACGAGGCGCCTCACCGCGTCAGGACGCCTGGGCCTTGTCGTAGACCGCCTTCGCCTCCGGACCGAAGTACGGGCCGAACATGCGGTTCGGCAGGAACGTGTACCCGAAGCTGTTCACGGACACCTGCAGTCCGGTGCCGGCGGACTCGTTGAAGGACTCGAACCAGGGGCCGCCGCTGGAGCCGCCCGTCATGTCGCAACCGAGGCTGTGGTCCTGGGAGAAGAGGAAGTCCTTCGAGCTGTTGCCGCTGCAGTGGATCAGCTTGCTGCCGTCGTACGGGTCGGCCGCCGGGAAGCCGAAGGCGTACATGGCCTTGTTGTAGCCGCCGTTGAACTTCAGGCCCTGTGCTCCGACGGTCGCGGCGAGCGTCTTGCCGTCCCGTGGGGCGACAACCGCGGCGCCGACGTCGTAGTTGATGTCCTCGCTCGCCGCCCACTGGTCCGTGGCGAGCGTCTTGGTGGCGCTCCACTGGCCGTACGGTGCCTGGCCGTTGTCGTAGCCGGGGACGAAGACCCAGTCGGTGTGCCAGGAGCCCTGGTACTTCACGCAGTGTCCGGCGGTCATGACCGTGCTGCCGTTCTGGCTGGTGACCGAGTTGCCGGAGCAGGAGGCGGTGCGGCCCTGGAAGGTGAAGAACACCCGGCCGGACGTCTTCACCACCGCGCCGCCGCCGGTCCACGGCCCGCCGGCCTGCGGGAAGGCGGTCGGAGCGATGACCGTCTCCTCGGCGGCCGCGGCCGCGGCCGGTACGGGGGTCCGGAGCGAGCCGGGGCTCGCGGGGATCAGGTCGAGCGGGGTGGCGCCGCGCATTCGTTCGGCGGTCCAGAAACCCTCGGCTGCCTGCTGAGGGGTGAAGGACGCGGGGGCGGGGGCGGCCGGTGCGGCGCCCGCCGTGGTGGCGGACAGCGCCCCGGCGAGCAGGGCGCCGACGGCGGTCAGGACCGAGGCGGCAAAGCGGTGGCGTCTCACGCATGTCTCCTTCTGCCGTGCCCGCCCGCGGACGTGCTCGGGCGGGGAGGGGGGCGAGGCGGTGCGGATCGGCGTGCGTGAGGCAGAGTGCCACGAATCCCGTCGTTATGTCAGGGGCGCGTCAAAAGCTTGGCCATGCAACGGCTGCTCTCGTACTCCCTGTAGTGGCCGAATTTCGCGCACGGCTCGTAGCCGCTGGAGGCGTAGAGCGCGATCGCCTCCGGCTGCATGTCCCCGGTCTCCAGCACCATGCGGAGCCGGCCCGCCGAGCGGGCGTCCTCCTCCAGCGCGGCGAGGATGCGCCGCGCCAGACCCCGCCCGCGCGCCTCCGGAATCACGTACATGCGCTTGAGTTCGGCGTCGCCGTCCGAGTAACCCTCCGGGTTCTCGTCCTGGGTGCGCCAGCCTCCGGTCGCGAGGGGGTGGTCCCGGTCGTCGTAGGCGATGAGATACAGGCCACGCGGTGGCACGAACATGGAGGCGTCGAGCGGCGTTGCGTCGCCCTCTCCGTCCCCGTAGCGCTCGACGTACTCGAGCTGGACCTGGTCGTTGAGCTTCACGGCGTCCGGGTGGTCGAAGCCCGCGGTTCTGACATGCATGCCGGAAAGCGTACGTGTATGCGAATCCTTTCTGCCGGTATGGTGCCGGGATGCTCACCGTGACCTCCGTGAATGTGAACGGTCTCCGTGCCGCCGCGAAGAAGGGCTTCGCCGAGTGGCTGGCCACGACCGCCGCCGACGCGATCTGCCTCCAGGAGGTGCGTGCCACGGCGGACCAGCTGCCGCCCGAGGTGCGGGACCCCGACGGCTGGTTCACGGTGCACGCCCCGGCCGAGGCGAAGGGCCGCGCGGGCGTCTCCCTCTACACGCGGCGCGAGCCCGACGCGGTGCGGATCGGGTTCGGCTCGAGCGAGTTCGACGGCAGCGGACGGTACGTGGAGGCCGATCTGCCGGGCGTCACCGTCGCCAGCCTGTACCTGCCGTCCGGGGAGGTCGGCACGGAGCGGCAGGACGAGAAGATCCGCTTCATGAGCGAGTTCCTGCCGTATCTGAAGGAGCTGCGGGCCCGCGCGGCCGCGGACGGCCGCGAGGTCGTCGTCTGCGGTGACTGGAACATCGCGCACCGCGAGGCCGACCTCAAGAACTGGAGGGGCAACAAGAAGAACTCCGGCTTCCTGCCCGAGGAGCGGGAGTGGCTCGGCCGCGTCTTCGACGAGGCGCAGTACGTGGACGTCGTCCGTGCCCTCCACCCCGACCAGGAGGGCCCGTACACCTGGTGGTCCTACCGCGGGCGCGCGTTCGACAACGACACGGGCTGGCGCATCGACTACCAGGTGGCGACGCCCGGCCTGGCCGCCCGCGCCGTGAAGGCGCACGTCGAGCGGGCCGCGACGCACGCGGAACGGTGGTCGGACCACGCGCCCGTCACCGTCGTGTTCGAGCAGTAGGCGCCCGCGCGGAGGCGGCACCACGCGGCACGGGGCCGAGAGCCGACCGGTTCCGATCAGGCCTCGGACGGGCTGTCGGACTCGCGGCCCAGGAGCCGGGTTCCCAGCGGACACCGTTGGTAGAGCACCATCCGGTGGCGTCGGCGGCTTCGCACCAGTCGGGCGCGGCGCAGGATGCCCAGGTGGTAGGAGACGGTCGCGGGCGCCAGGGCCGTGTCCCGGCTCAGCTGGGAGGTCGAGCGGGGTTCGTCGAGGCCGGCGAGCAGCAGGGCCCGCGTGTCGCCGATGAGGTCCCGGACCGCGTCGTCGTCCCGTCCTGCCGAGGAACTCCACAGCCGGGAGACCCCGCGCGCGGGGTAGGTGAGCACGGGTGTCCGCGGACGCTCCGCGCTGAACAGGACCTGTGAGTCCTCGGCCGTGGACGGCAGCAGGACGAAGCCGTCGGTGGCCCAGTCGACGACCACGTCGTACGGGCGGGCGACGTGGATCTCACCGTCCCGCCAGCGCACTCCGTCACCCAGTTCGTCGATCATGGCGCCCGCGCCGAGGGCGGCCATCCTCTCGGCGCGGTAGCTGATGTCGTCCTGGAGGAGGGTGCGGGTGGTGTCCCATTCGGGCTCGATCGCAGCCGTGAAGTAGTCGACCAGGGCGTCGGCCGCTCGAGCGGCCAGCGCGGCGGGACCGGCCCGCAACGCGTCGGCGAGCGCGAGCGGCATGGGGCGGCGCCACCGTTCGTACGCCGCGGTGCTGCCGAAGGCCGCGGCGACCTCGGGACGTACCCGGCGTCCGCGGAAGGCGATGTCGAGGTGGTAGTCCACCTCGTCCGGCGGGGTGCGGCGCACGGTGTCCGCGGCTCGGCGGACGGACAGCAGGGGGCTGCCCGGCGACGGGGTGAGGAAGTCGGGCGTGTAGGGGTGGTCGTGCGGGATCAGGGCGTGCAGCAACTCCAGTGAGCGGGGATCCGCAGCAGCCGCGGCACGTTCCCGGCGGCGCCGGAGGTGTGCGGGCGGACGCTGCCTGCCGCGCCGTCGAATGCTGCCGACGACCTCGGTCGCGGGGCAGATCGCGAACCGTGAACGCCCGAGCGTTTCCGCCGACACCGCAATACGCACCGTCATCGCCGCCCGCCTCCCCCGCTCCGGCAGTCGCACAGTCTGCCACGCGCCGTACGGCGTCGGCCGATTCGGGCCTGCGCCGCGGCATCGGCTCGTTCGGGCCTGCGCCGCGGCGTCGGCTCGTTCGGGCCTGCGCCCCCGCACCCACAGATTCGAGCCTGCTCGAATGTGTGGGCATCGGTCCGCGGACCGCGTTGTCTCGTGCCGTCGCCTCACCCCGGTACGCATGACGCACACACGAAGGAGCAACCCCATGTCCGTGGACCGTCGCCGATTCCTCCGAACCGGAACCGCTGCCGGCGCCCTGGCGGTCGCCGGTGGTGCCGGGCTCAGCCACCCGGCCGCCGCGACCACGCCCCGCACGGCGAGCGCCCCGGCCGGCAGGAAGCCGATCGTCGTCGGCGCGAATCCCGGCCTGGTGCTCTACGACAATGACCGGCTCACCGCCTATGCCGCGACATGGCAGATCGACTGGTCGCCCCTCGGCTCGGGGAACGTCCTCGTCCTGTGGCGTGAGGAGACCGTCCACGTCTACGGCACCGATCCGCGCCTGGCCCGATGGCTGGAGCGGGAGTTCGTACGCCACTTCCCGGAGGCCCGCGGACTCGTGTGGCCCGAGCCGGTCGTGCACAGGGTGCCGGTGCGGGTGGACCTGGACCTGGCGTCCGGCCTGCATGTCCGCGCCGCCGACGTGCAGGTCGACATGGGCGACGTGCTCGACCGGCGCGCGTTCGCCACCGACGGATTCCCTCTGGACGGGGTCGAGCACAGCCTCAGCCTGGTGCTCGGCCCCTGTGGACACGGCACGATTCGCGCCGGTGGCCGCACTCTGGCCGGACAGCCCCGAGTAGGCGGCACCACGGAGCGCCCCACGTCGACCGCCTACCTCGCAGTCTCCGAGGTATGGCAGCGCTGAGCGAGAACAACGGGTGAGCAGGGCACACGGAAGGGGCGCACCCGCCGTCTCGCGGGTGCGCCCCTCGTCCTGTGGTCCGTGGACCTGCGTCGCCGTGTCAGGCGTCGTAGTCCTCGGGCCTGTCGCGGCGCTCGCGCATCGCTTCCTCGCCACGCTCCCGCATGGACTCCCCGGACCGGCCGCCCTGCTGCTCGCGACCCTCGGTCCGCTCGGAGACCTCCTCGCGGGCGCGGCGCGCGCGCTCCGACTGGTCTCCCTTGCCGGCCTTCTGCTTCGCCTGGTCCGCGAGTTCGTTGGCCTTGTCCTTGAACTGGTCTGAGATGCCCATGAAGTGTCACTCCTAAGAGGGGTGCGGGGGGTCGGGGGCAGTGATGCCTCCGAGGCTGCGACCAGCGTGGCACGCACGGACAAAGCGCGCATTTCGATCAGTGACGCTCAGTTGTCCCCGTGCGTACGGCCTCGTCGGCGGCACCGCCGGCTCCCACGAGACCCGTGGAGACCGAGTCGAGACGGGGCCCGAAACGGCGCATCTCACGCTGCCCCACCGTCCCGATGACCGACGGGAGGTAGCCGCGGATCGACTGCATCCCGCGCAGCCACCACTGGCCGTAGACGTGCGCGGAGCGGCGCTCGACACCGTCGACGATCCGGTCCACCGCGGGCCCGAGCGGATACGTGCGGTTCGACGGCCACGGCAGCCGCTGCCGCAGCTCCCGCATCACGTCGTCCTGGTCGGCACCGCGCACCATGTCGGTGTCGGTCCAGGACAGGTAGGCGACGCCGACCCGCACACCCCGGTGGCCGACCTCGCCCCGCAGACAGTGCGCGAACGCCTCCACGCCCGACTTCGACGCGCAGTACGCCGACATCATCGGCGCGGGGGTGATCGCGGCGAGCGAGGCGATCTGCAGGAAGTAGCCGCGGCTCTCCAGCAGTACGGGCAGGAACGCCCGCCCTGTCACCGCGCTTCCGATCAGGTTGACCTCGATCACCCGCCGCCAGGAGGCAGGGTCCGAGTTCACGAACGGTCCGCCGGTCGCCACGCCGGCGTTCGCGACGACGATGTCGATCTTGCCGAACCGCTCCTTGACCTCCTGGGCCACCCGGGCCATCGCCTCGTGGTCGGTGACGTCCGCGTGCCAGTGGTCGCTCTCGGTGTGCAGCCGCTCCGAGACCTTCTTCAGTTCGTCGGGCTCGAGACCGACGAGCGCCACCTTCGCACCCCGCGCGGACAGCTTGCGCGCCAGCAGTTCGCCGACGCCACGCGCAGCGCCCGTGACGACCGCGACCTGTCCCTCCAGACTCACCCTGCTCATGCGGCCTCCTCCTTCGTGTCCAGGTACGTACCGGCCAGCTCACGGATCTTGGCGGTGACGGCCTCAGGGGCCTCCACCGGTGTCATGTGGCCGACTCCGGCGAGTTCCACCAGCTCGAGGCACTGCGGGAGTTCGGCGGCGAGCCGCTGGGCGTGGACCGGGGGCGTGAGCCGGTCGGCCGTGCCGCCGATCACGATCGTGGGCACGTCCAGCTCCCGAACCCCCTTGTCCAGGTCGAGTTCGCCGAGGACGTGCGACCAGGCCACGCGTACGGCCCGAGGGCAGGCGTGGACGATGCGGGCGCACTCGTCGACGCGCTCCGGCGCGGAAGCGGGGCCCATCGTCCCGTACTTCAGGATGCGCCGGGATACGGGCGTGACCGGCCCGAGCGGGGCACGGGCCCCGAGGATCAGGTTGGTCAGCCTGGTCCGCAGCCGCCCCGGCCGCATCGGCAGCACCTGGGACTCGTCGACCAGTCGAGCGCTGCCCGTGCTGCACAGCAGTACGGCGGCCGCGTGTTCCCGGAAACCGGCGCGTCCGGACGCGGCCATCATCGTCATGCCGCCCATGGAGTGGCCGGCGAGCACGGCCTTCTCGCCCGGCGCGAGTACGGCCGCGAGCACGGCTTCCAGGTCGTCGGCCAGCTGCTCGGTGCCGACGGTCCCGGCCGGCGTCCGGCCGTGGCCGCGCTGGTCGTAGACGACGACACGGTGGTCGGCCGCCAGGTCGCGCGTCTGCGCTGCCCAGAAGAGGGTCGAACAGGTCCAGCCGTGGGCCAGCACGACCGTGGGCGCCCCGTCCTGGCCGTGCACCTCGACGTGGATGCGGGATCCGTCGGCGGAGACGGCGGTCAGTACGCGGTCGGCGACGCGCGGGGCGTCACCGCGGTGCAGCAGCCGCGGGGACCTGCCGGGCCGGAGGCTCTGGGGAATCATGCGACGGCCTCCGCGTCCTTCGTGCCCTTCGTGTTCTTCGGGCTCTTCGGGCTCTTGGCGGCAGCCCGTACCACCTCGTACTCGGCGAGGTCCACGTGCCGTGTCGCGCTGCGGAACTCCGTCGTCGTGCCGGGCCAGATGGTGGTGTTGCGGCCGCCGGCGTCCAGGTACCAGCTGGTGCAGCCGCCGGTGTTCCACACGGTGCGCTTCATGCGCTCCTGCACTCGGCGGTTCCAGGCGTGGACGGCCGACGGGCGGGCGGCCAGGGCGGAACCCTCGCCGAGGAGGTTCAACTGCCGCATGTAGTCGGCCATGTAGTTCAGCTGGGACTCGATCATCAGGATCATGGAGGAGTTCCCGAGCCCGGTGTTCGGGCCGATGATCGTCATCCAGTTGGGGAAGCCCGCCGCGGTCGCGCCGCGCAGTGACTCCATGCCGTCCTTCCACGCCTCTGCGAGCGTGATCCCCTCCGCTCCCACGACGCGTTCGGCGATCGGCATGTCGGTGACGTGGAAGCCGGTGCCGAAGATGATCGCGTCGACCTCGGTCTCCGTGCCGTCGGCGGAGACCACCGTGGACCCGCGCACCTCCTTGAGCCCGGAGGCGACGACGTCCACATTCGGCTGCGCGAGCGCCGGGTAGTAGGTGCTGGAGAGCAGGATGCGCTTGCAGCCGATGCGGTACGAGGGCGTCAGCCTGGCCCGCAGCGCCGGGTCCTTGATGGCCTTGCGCATGTTGGCCTTGGCGAGCTGCTCGACGAGGCCGAGCTCGTTCGGCCGCTTGGTGAACGCCTGGACCTGCAACTCCCTGATGCCCCACAGCAGACCGCGCCGCGCGGCGCCGGTGAGCGGCAGCTGCCGGTGCAGCCACCGTTCCGCCCCGGAGATCTTCCGGTCGACGCGGGGCATCACCCACGGAGGGGTGCGCTGGAAGAGGGTGAGCCTGCCGACCTCCGGCTGGATGGCGGGCACGATCTGGATCGCGGAGGCGCCGGTGCCGATCATCGCGACGCGCTTGCCGGTCAGGTCGTAGTCGTGGTCCCAGCGGGCGGAGTGGAAGACCTTCCCGGGGAAGTCGGCGAGTCCCGGGACGTCCGGCGTCTTCGGGTCGGAGAGCGGACCGGTGGCGGAGACGACGACGTCCGCGGTGAGGGTGCCCCGGGAGGTCTCGATCTCCCAGCGGAGGTTCTCCGTGTCCCAGCGCATCATCAGCACTTCGTGGTTGAAGCGCAGGTGCGAGCGGAGCCGGAAGGTGTCCGCGACGTGCTCGAGGTAGGCGCGGATGTGCTGCTGGCCGGAGAAGGTGCGGGGCCAGTCGGGGTTGGGTGCGAAGGAGAATGAGTACAAATGCGACGGCACGTCGCAGGCGCAGCCGGGGTAGCTGTTGTCCCGCCAGGTGCCGCCGACCGAGTCCGCCCGCTCCAGGACGACGAAGTCGGTGATTCCCTCGCGGCGCAGCCGGACGGCCGCCCCGAGGCCGCCGAATCCGGATCCGATCACCGCCACCCGTACGTGTTCGTGCTGCTGCTGGCCCATGCCGCCGCCTCCCGATGGAACGTCCCGTGCCCAATCCGAAAACACTGCCAGCAATCACTGGCGTGGTTGGGAGGGTAGAGCAGCGTCCTACCGAGCGGTAGGGGTCGGGGCCGACAAGTTACCGGCGGTACAACATAGGCTGCCGGTGTGACCGACGCGCGCGAGTACCGCATGGAGGAATTGGCCGAGGAGGCCGGGATCACGGTGCGCACCCTGCGCTTCTACCGTGAGCGCGGCCTGATACAGCCGCCGCGCCGGGAGGGCAGGATCGCCTGGTACGACGAGCACCACCTGGCCCGGCTGCGGACGATCGCCGCCATGCTGGAGCGCGGCCACACCCTCAACGGCATCGCCGACCTGGCCGCCACCATCGAGAGCGGCCGGGACGTCGGCGAGGTCCTGGGCCTCGGTGAACCGACCGAGGAGACCCCGGTCCGCCTCACCCCCGAGGCGCTCGCCGACTACTTCGAGGGCGAGGTCACCGTGGAGAACCTGGCCACCGCGCTCGAACTCGGCTATCTCGCGACCGACGGCGACGAGATCGTCCACATCAGCCGCCGTCTGCTGGACGTCTCGGCCGCGCTGGTCCGCGAAGGCGTCCCGCTGGCGGCGGTGCTGGAAGCGGGGCGCCGTGTCCGCGTGCACGCGGACGCCCTCGCCGAACTGTTCATCGGCGTGCTGGCGGAGTACAGCGCCGAAGACCAGGTGGAGAAGCTTCGTCCCCTCGCGAAGAGCGTCGTCGAGGCGGAGCTGTCCATGGCGATGGACCGCCGTCTGCGCCGGCCTCCCCAGCTCTGACGAACCTGCCCAGCCCTGACGAACCTCCCCAGCAGTCCGTGACGGACTCGAAGCAGCCCCGGCGAACCCTCAGCGAGGCGGCAGCGGGGGCCGGCGCAGGTCGGGCGCCTTCGAGTAGTCCGGCGGTACGGCGGCCGGCGCCGCCTTGAGCATGTCGAGAGCGAGCCGGATCGCGTCGTCGAGGCCCACATGGCGCCCCTCCGCCCAGTCCAGCGGCGTGCGCATGGCGTCCAGGTCCGGTTCCACGCCGTGGTTCTCGATCGACCAGCCGTAGGCGTCGAACCACGCCGCGTTCATCGGCACCGTGATCACCGTGCCGTCGCCCAGGCGGTGGCGCCCTGTCATGCCGACGACACCGCCCCAGGTGCGGCTGCCCACCACAGGGCCGAGGCCCAGCAGTTTGAACGCCGCTGTGATCATGTCCCCGTCCGACGAGGTCGCCTCGTCCGCGAGCGCGACCACGGGCCCGCGGGGTGCGTTGGAGGTGTAGGAGACCGGCTCGGCGTTGCGCGTCAGGTCCCAGCCCAGGATCTTGCGGGTCAGCTTCTCGATGACCAACTCGCTGATGTGGCCGCCCGCGTTGCCTCGTACGTCCACGATCAGCGCGGGCCGCGACACCTCCATGCGCAGGTCGCGGTTGAACTGCGCCCAGCCGGAGCCGCCCATGTCGGGGATGTGCAGATAGCCGCACTTGCCGCCGCTCGCTTCGCGCACCACGGCCCGCCGTTTGGCCACCCAGTCCTGGTAGCGCAGCGGCCGCTCGTCGACGAGCGGGACAATCGCGACCCGGCGCGCGCGCCCCGCGCCCTCCGCGGGAAGGAACGTCAGCTCGACCGTCGTGCCGCCCGCCGCCGAGAGCATCGGGTAGGGGCCGGCCACCGGGTCGACCGGCCGGCCGTCGACATGCGTGAGGATCGCGCCCTCCCTGATGCCGGTACCGGCGAGCGGGGAGCGGGCCTTGGAGTCGGAGGAGTCGCCGGGAAGGATGCGCTTGACGACCCATTTCCCGTCCCGGCAGACCAGGTTGGCGCCGAGCAGGCCGATGGCCCGCTGGTAGTGCGGTGGTCCCTCGTTGCGCCGCGCCCCGGTGACGTACGCGTGGGAGGTGCCCAGCTCGCCGAGGACCTCGCGCATCAGGTCGGCGAACTCGTCGGGGGAGGCGACCCGTTCGACGAGCGGACGGTACTGCCGCAGCACGCCGTCCCAGTCGATGCCGCACATGTCCGGTTCCCAGAAGTAGTCGCGGATGATGCGGCCGGCCTCCCCGTACGCCTGGCGCCATTCGGTCGCCGGGTCCACCTCGTGCAGGATGCGGCGCATGTCGAGGTAGACGGTGGAGTCGCCGTCGCCGGACTCGGTGGCGGGCACGGCGCGCAGTTCGCCCTCGTCGACGACCACGAGACGGCTGCCGTCGCCGCTCACCGCGAACCAGTCGAGGTGGTCGACCAGTTCGGTCCTGCGCGCCTTCGAGATGTCGAAGTGCTCGAGGGTGGGCCTGCCGGAGGTGTCGGCCGGGTTGACGAACGTCTCGCCCAGTGCGCCGGAGATGGGCCACCGCAGCCACACCAGTCCGCCGCCGGTGACGGCGTGCAGCGCCGAGTACTTGGAGGCGGCGACCGGGAACGGCGTGACCCGGTTCTCCAGGCCCTCGATCTCCACGAGCACCGTGCTGTCGGGCGACTCGGCCAGCGGGTCCAGCCCGCCGGCGGCCGGCCGGCCCTCGGGGGTCAGCGCGAAGGGGGAGGGGGTCGCGGACGACAGCGGCACCAGGTAGGGGCGGCAGCCGAGCGGGAAGGACAGGTCGCCGGTGTGCACGTCGTAGACGGGGTCGAAGCCGCGCCACGAGAGGAAGGCGAGATAGCGGCCGTCGCGGGTGAAGACCGGGTTCTCGTCCTCGAACCGGCCGTCGGTGACGTCGACGATCGTACGGTCGGCGATCCTGGCCATCCTGATCTGCCGCAGCGAGCGCCCGATGCCGGGCTGGGACCAGGTGAGCCAGTTGCCGTCGGGCGAGAAGGACAGATCCCGTACGGGCCCGTTGGCCGAGCGGGTCAGCTCGGTGACCGCGCTCTCCGAAGCCTTCGCGCCCTCGGCGCCCTCCGACGCCTCCGGGGCCTTCACGGGCCCGGGCGGTTCTTCCGCCTCCTGCCACATCGTCGCCCCGGCGGGCGCGTCCGTGGTCTCGGCGGTGTCGACGAGCAGCAGCCTCCCGTCGTGGGAGGCGACGGCGATCCGTTCGCCCTCGGTGTCGGCGGCCATCTCCAGAACCCGCCCGAGCCTGCCGGACGCGAGCCGTCGCGGCTCGCGGTCACCGGTGGCCCGTGGCAGGTAGGCGATCTCGACGGCGTCCTCGCCGTCGGCGTCGGTGACGTAGGCGACCCTGCCGCCGCTGCCGAGCATCTCCGGCATGCGCACGCGTACGCCGGGGGTGTCCGCGATCGTACGGGCGGGCCCGTCGCGGTGGGTGAGCCAGTACAGGCTGCCGCGTACGTTGACGGCGCTGGCCCGCCCGGTCTCGTCGACCGAGATCGCGTTCACGTTTCCGGCGGCCGGCACCTGGTACGTCCGGCGCCCGGCGCGCGGCCCGCCGAGCCGCACCTCCAGTTTGCGGGGCGTGGAGTGCGGCGAGGTCATGTCCTCGACGATCCACAGGTCCCCGGCGCACTGGTACACCACCCGGCGGCCGTCGCTCGAGGCGTGCCGGGCGTAGAAGGCGTCATGGTCGGTGTGGCGGAGCAGGCCGGTTCCGTCGGGGCGGCAGGAGTAGAGGTTGCCGACGCCCTCGTGGTCGGAGAGGAAGGCGATCCTGCCGTCGTCCTCCGACCACCGCTCGGAACCGTCGCCGCGGATGAACATCGGGCAGTCGAGATGGCCGTTCAGGTCGGGGAGCAGTCGCTCGCCGTGCAGCCACAACCGCCCCGTCGCTCCGCCGCGGTAGCGCTTCCACGCGGCGGGCTCGTGCGGAGGCTTGCCGGTGAGCAGCAGGGTGCGCCGCTCGCATCCGGTGCCGCCGGCGTGGGAGGGGCCCGCGGACTCGTCGATGCAGGCGATGTCGGAGACCGGCCCCCAGGGGAGCCTGCCGCCGGGGGAGCCGTCGGTCGGGAGGCTGTAGGCCCAGGAGAAGTAGGAGAACGGCTGGCCGTGCGAGGAGACGGCGAGGATCTGGCCGTCGGGTGTCCAGCCGCAGACCCTGGTGTCGGTCGAGCCCCAGTAGCTGAGCCTGCGGGCGGGGCCGCCGTCGACCGGCGCGAGATGGATCTCGGGGTCGAGGCTGCGCCAGTTCGTATAGGCGATGTGGCGGCCGTCGGGGGAGAAGCGCGGGTGGCCGACTCTGGTGCGGTCCACGGTCAGTCGCCAGGCCCGGCCCGGCCTGTGTCCCTCCGGCACCAGGGGAGCGACCCACAGGTCGTCCTCGGCGGCGAAGCACACCAAGTCGTCGTACAGATGCGGGAAGCGGAGATACGCGACGTCGTCACTCACCCCCCAATGCTTTCCGCGTGAGGAGGGCGCGGCAACTCGTGGGCCCGGGTGAATCCGGACCGGGCCACCGGCACAGGTGTTCGCCCCCGTCCTACGCCGCCCCCGTCCCGCCCCATGCCGTCCCGCCCCATGCAGTCCCGCCCCATGCCGCCCCCGCCCCATGCCGCCCCCGCCCCATGCCGCCCCGCGCCCGCCCGTGAGCGAGGCCACATGCGAAACGGTTTCGTTTCGCCGGTGGATCCGGGTACTGTCGTGGTGTACGAAACCGTTTCGTTCAGTCGTCCACGACCGGGAGGCCGACATGTCACGCAGCCGGCTCACCCCCGAGCGCGAGGCGCAGCTGTACGAAGCGGTGCTCGACCTGCTGCGCGAGGTCGGCTACGACGGCCTGACCATGGACGCCGTCGCCGGCCGCACGAGGTCCAGCAAGGCGACGCTCTACCGCCAGTGGCGGAGCAAGCCGGAGCTCGTCGCGACGGCGCTCAAGCACGGCAAGCCGGTGCAGGTCGGTGACATCGACACCGGCACTCTGCGCGGCGACTTCCACGCCATGATCGAGCGCACCGACGACTGCCAGATGGAGAAGGACTCCGCGCTCATGCGGGGTCTGGCCCAGGCGATCCACGCCCACCCCGATCTGCACAAGGCACTGCGCGAACTGCTGGTCGAGCCCGAGATGACAGGGCTCGACGCGATGCTCCGCAGAGCCGTGGACCGGGGCGAGATCACCGCGGACAACCCGGCCCTCGGGTATGTGCCGCACATGCTGGTCGGCGCTTTCGTCGTCCGGCACCTGATCGAGGACCGCACCCCCGACCAGGCCTTCCTCACCGACTACCTCGACGCCGTGGTCCTCCCCGCCCTCGGCGTCTGACCTCCCCGGGTCCTCTCACACCTCCCCGCTGCTCCACAGCACAGCTCCTGACGCGCGCCGCTCTCGTCGTCGGGCCGGCTCCCCATGCCCTGTTCGTCCTTACACACGGGAGTAGCCCTCGTGGCCACGTTTCTCTACAAACTCGGACGGTCCGCCTTCCGGCGCCGCCGTCTCGTCGCCCTGCTGTGGGTGGCGCTGCTCGCGATAGCGGGCGTCGGCGCGGCGACCGCGTCCACCGCCACCTCGTCCTCCTTCTCCATCCCGGGCACGGAGGCCCAGAAGGCCTTCGACCTGCTGGAGGAACGCTTCCCCGGCGCCAACGCCGACGGCGCCACCGCACGGGTCGTCTTCAAGGCCCCCGACGGCGAGAAGATGACGGACGCGGCCCACAAGAGCGAGGTGGAGCGGGTCGTCTCCGACCTGAAGGCGGGTTCGGACCAGATCGCGTCCGTCACGGACCCGTACCTGGCCAAGGCCGTTTCGCGGGACGGCACCACCGCCTATGTCTCCGTCTCCTACGAGGTCAGCGCGCTGGAGCTGACCAAGGCCACGCGTGAGGCGCTCAAGGAGACAGGCACCGAGGCGCGCGAGGCGGGCCTGGCGGTGGAGATCGGTGGCGACGCGCTCCAGACCATGCCGGAGCAGGGACTCGGCGAGGTCATCGGCGTGATCGTCGCGGGCGTCGTGCTCGTCATCACCTTCGGTTCGCTGGTCGCGGCCGGACTGCCACTGCTCACCGCGCTCATCGGCGTCGGCATCGGCATCTCCTCGATCACCGCGCTGGCGAACGTCCTCGACCTCGGCTCCACCACCTCGACCCTCGCCATGATGATCGGTCTCGCGGTCGGCATCGACTACGCGCTGTTCATCGTCTCCCGCTACCGGGCCGAGCTCGCCGAGGGCCGGGAGCACGAGGAAGCGGCCGGGCGGGCCGTCGGCACGGCCGGCTCCGCGGTCGTCTTCGCCGGTCTCACCGTCGTCATCGCCCTCGTCGGCCTCGCCGTCGTCAACATCCCGATGCTCACCAAGATGGGCTTCGCGGCCGCCGGCACGGTCGTCATCGCCGTGCTGATCGCCCTCACCCTGATCCCGGCGCTGCTCGGCTTCGCGGGCAGGCGCGTCCTCGGCCGCAAGGCACGCAAGGGCGAGCCGGCCTCCGACAAGCCGAACGCCGGCACCCGCTGGGCCCGTTTCGTGCTGCGCCGTCCGGTCACCGTGCTGCTCGCCGGTGTGGTGGGCCTCGGCGCCGTGGCCGTGCCCGCCGCCTCGCTGGAGATGGGGCTCCCCGACGACGGTTCGAAGCCCACGAGCACCAGCGAGCGCAAGGCGTACGACCTGCTGTCCGACGGCTTCGGCCCCGGCTTCAACGGCCCGCTGCTGGTGGTCGTCGACGGCGACAAGGGCACGGCGGACCGCACGGTCGAGGTCATCAAGGGCCTCGACGGCGCCGCCGCGGTCACCCCGCCGACCCTCAACAAGGCCGGCGACGCCGCGATGATCACGGTCGTCCCCAAGGACCGGCCCTCCTCCGTGCAGACGGAGGACCTGGTCCACGACATCCGCGACAAGAGCGGTGACGAGGTGCTCGTCACCGGCGCCACCGCGATGAACATCGACTTCTCGCAGAAGATGAACGACGCGCTGCTGCCCTACCTGGCGCTCGTCGTCGGTCTGGCCTTCCTGCTGCTGATGCTCGTCTTCCGTTCGGTGCTGGTGCCGCTGAAGGCCGCCCTCGGCTTCCTGCTGTCGGTCGTCGCGGCGCTGGGCGCGGTCGTGGCCGTCTTCCAGTGGGGCTGGCTGGGCTCGCTGTTCGGCGTCGAGCAGACCGGCCCGATCATGTCGATGATGCCCATCTTCATGGTGGGTGTCGTCTTCGGTCTCGCCATGGACTACGAGGTCTTCCTGGTCACCCGGATGAGGGAGGCGTACGTCCACGGCGAGCGGCCGGGCGAGGCGATCGTCACCGGTTTCCAGCACGGGGCCCGGGTGGTCACGGCCGCGGCCGTGATCATGATCGCCGTTTTCTCCGGCTTCATCGGCTCCAGCGAGCAGATGGTCAAGATGATCGGCTTCGGTCTCGCGATCGCCGTCTTCTTCGACGCGTTCGTGGTCCGCATGGCGATCGTGCCGGCCGTGCTCGCCCTGCTGGGCCGCAAGGCCTGGTGGCTGCCCCGCTGGCTGGACCGGGCGCTGCCCGACGTCGACGTGGAGGGCGAGAAGCTCCACAAGGAGCTCGCGAAGGACTCGGGTGAATCCGACGGGGACCGCGAGCTGGCCCGCGTCTGAGAACCCGCCGACTCCGGGGTTCCCGGTGGCGCGGCGCGGCCGCGCCACCGGGTGAGCGGACCCCGGTCGCCGCGACGGCACCGTGGGGACGGGGGCCGTCGCGGACGGGGTGGCCGCTCCCGCCGGATCGTGTCCGGCGGGAGCGGCCACTTCGGTGCGTCGGGGCCGTGGGCAGGGGGCCTGCCCGGGATGCTCAGAGCGCGGGCGCGGCCACCGCGTAGGTGTGACGGAGGAACCGCCTCAGCGTCTGCGAGTCGAACTGGACCACTGCGACGCCGTCGGCCGTGTGGAACTCGACGATCGCCTGGACCCGGCCGCACGGCCAGATGCCGATGTCCCCGTCCCTGGTCGGCGCGCGCAGCCCAGATTCGAGGAGCTCGCGCGGGAAGCTCCACTCCCTGCCGCTGGGGAACGCGAAGCGGACGGCTCCGGGATCGGCGTCGGGGTCGTACGTGAGGAACACGCGCACTGGTCGGTGCTGAGGGCTGTCGGTGACGATCCGGCCACTTGCCTGCTCTTTGACGGCGTGCGACATCGGCAAGCTCCTCACAGTCATCCGCTTTGTCTCTAATGTCCCATATTTTGCGCGGAACGATCCCCGCGCGCTGGTCTTCACCTGTGAACCGCTTCTGTGACCCATGCGCTCTTGCAACCCATTTGCAGCTGGGCACTATCATTGAGCAGTTGTTCATCTGTCCGAAGCGGAGCTCTCCATGCATGTCCCCGACGGATTCATCAACGCGCCCGTCTCGGTGGCCGCCGGAGTCGTCGCGGCGGGCGCCGTCGCCGTCAGTCTCCGCGGCGCCCGCCGCGAGCTGGGCGGCTCCGCGACCCAGCTGCCCGGCGCCGACCGCACGGCGCCGCTCGCCGGTCTGGTCGCCGCGTTCGTCTTCGCCGTGCAGATGCTCAACTTCCCCGTCGCGGCCGGCACCAGCGGGCATCTGCTCGGCGGGGCGCTGGCGGCCATCCTCGTAGGGCCGTTCACGGGTGTGCTCTGCATCGCCGTCGTACTGCTGATGCAGGGGATCCTCTTCGCCGACGGCGGCCTCACCGCGCTCGGCGTCAACATCACCGTCATGGGCGTCGTCACCGTGCTCGTCGCCTACGGACTCTTTCGCGGCCTGGTCAAGATCCTGCCGCGGACCCGCCGCTCGGTGACCGCCGCGTCCTTCGTGGCCGCTCTGGTGTCCGTCCCCGCCTCGGCCGCCGCCTTCACCCTCGTCTACGCGATCGGCGGGGTCACCGAGGTCCCCGTCGGCTCGGTCCTCACCGCGATGGTGGGCGTCCACGTCCTGATCGGCGTCGGTGAGGCCGCGATCACCATGCTGACCGTGGGCGCCGTCATCGCCGTACGACCCGACCTGGTGTACGGCGCCCGCGGGCTGTCCACGCCGCTCAAGCTCCGCGTCGGCGGCGAGCTCGTCGAAGCACCCGCCGCCGTGAAGTCGGCGACCGTCGCCGCCCGCTCCCCGCGCCGCCTGTGGCTGGGCGGTCTGGTGACCAGCCTCGTCCTCGCCGGCTTCGTCTCCTTCTACGCCTCCGCCGATCCCGACGGCCTGGAGAAGGTCGCCTCCGACAAGGGCTTCGACAAGTCGGTCGAGGAGCACGCGGCCGCCGGCTCCCCGCTCGCGGACTACGGCGTCGAGGACGTAGAGAACGACCGGCTCTCCGGCGGCCTCGCCGGCGCGATCGGCGTCGGTGCGACGGTCGTCGTCGGCAGCGGCGTCTTCTACGCGGTGCGCCGCCGCCGCGACCCGGCGGCCGAAGAGCGCACCCCTGTGCAGAGCTCGGTCTGAGACGGGGGCGGCTCGGACATGGGTGCGGGACACGCTCACAAGCTCTACCGGCACGGCCGCTCGCCGGTGCACGCGCTGCCGGCGCACTGCAAGCTGATCGCCGTCCTCGGCTTCGTACTGGTGGTCGTCTCCACCCCGCGCGAGGCGGTCTGGGCCTTCGGCCTGTACGCGGTGCTGCTCGGCGCGGTCGCGGCCGTGGCGCGCATCCCGGCGGGCTTCCTGCTGAAGCGGCTGCTGATCGAGATCCCGTTCGTGGCGTTCGCGCTGCTCATGCCCTTCGTGGTGCCCGGCGAGCACACCGAGGTGCTGGGGATCCAGCTCTCCGTACCCGGCCTCTGGGGCGCGTGGAACATCCTCGCCAAGGGGACGCTCGGCGTCGCCGCGTCCGTGATCCTCGCCTCGACGACCGAGCTGCGTTCCCTGCTCCTCGGCCTGCAACGGCTGCGCCTGCCGTCGCTGCTGGTCCAGATCGCCTCCTTCATGATCCGCTACGGCGATGTGATCGCCGACGAGATGCGCCGGATGTCGATCGCCCGCCGTTCGCGCGGCTTCGAGGCGCGCGGCGTACGCCACTGGGGCGTGCTGGCCAAGTCCGCGGGCGCCCTGTTCATCCGCTCCTACGAGCGGGGCGAGCGGGTGCACCTCGCGATGGTCAGCAGGGGGTACACCGGGACGATGCCCGTGCTCGACGAGGTGCGTGCGACCCGTGCCCAGTGGTCGTCCGCTGCCGCACTGCCCGTGACCGCGCTCGCGGTCTGTCTGCTGGGATGGGCGCTGTGACTGCTATGGACAGAACGGATTCGGACATGGCTGCTTCGGACATGGCTGCTTCGGACAGGACCGCTTCGGACGCCGCGAGCCCCTCTCTCGAGGTGCGCGGGCTCGCGTACGCCTATCCCGACGGCCACCAGGCCCTGTTCGGCGTCGATCTGACCGTCGGGCGCGGCGAGCGGGTCGCCGTCCTCGGCCCCAACGGCGCGGGCAAGACCACGCTCGTGCTCCATCTCAACGGCATCCTGGCCGGCGGCGTCGGTTCCGTCGCCGTGGCCGGACTGCCGGTCGGCCGCCCGAACCTCGCCGAGATCCGCCGCCGCGTCGGCATCGTCTTCCAGGACCCGGACGACCAGCTGTTCATGCCGACCGTCCGGGAGGACGTGGCCTTCGGCCCCGCGTCGGCCGGGATGCGCGGCGACGAACTGGAGACACGGGTCATGGCCGCGCTGGAGCGCGTCGGCATGGCGGAGTTCGCCGACCGGCCCCCGCACCACCTCTCCTTCGGCCAGCGCCGCCGGGTGGCGGTGGCGACGGTGCTCGCGATGGAGCCGGAGATCCTGGTGCTCGACGAGCCCTCGTCCAATCTGGACCCGGCCTCGCGCCGTGAACTCGCCGACATCCTGCGCTCGTTGGACGTCACCGTGCTGATGGTCACCCACGACCTGCCGTACGCGCTGGAGCTGTGCCCGCGTTCGGTGATCCTCAGCGGCGGTGTGATCGCCGCGGACGGGCCCACGCAGGAGGTGCTGAGCGACGACGGACTGATGCGCGCACACCGGCTGGAGCTGCCCTTCGGCTTCGATCCGAGGTCCGTGACAATAGGCGCGTGAACACGGAGCACGGACACGAGGACCGGGGCGGGGCGGCGAAGGCGTCGCTGCTGCTGGACGACCAGCTGTGCTTCGCGCTGTACGCGGCCCAGCGGGCGGTGACCGCCGCCTACCGGCCGCTGCTCGCCGAGCTGGGCCTGACCTATCCGCAGTATCTGACGATGCTGGTGCTGTGGGAGCGCGGCGAGATCCCGGTCAAGGAGCTGGGCGCCGCGCTGCGGCTCGACTACGGCACGGTCTCGCCGCTGCTCAAGCGGCTGGAGGCGGCGGGCCTGGTACGTCGGGAGCGTTCGGCGGCCGACGAGCGCTCGGTGCGGCTGGTACTCACGGAGGAGGGCGACGCGATGCGCGAACAGGCCGGCAACGTGCCCGGCCGGCTGATGGCGAGCACGGGTCTCGACGCGCCGGAGATCGCCCGCCTTCGCGCCGATCTGTACCGGCTGGTGGAGACCGCCACGCAGGCTGCCCCGGAGCGATGAGGGCGGTTCCGGTCGGATACATTGTGCGCGATGTAAATCCATCGGCGTGCCGACCCGGAGAAGCTGCATGAGCGAACAGGTCGAGACGGCGGAGACGGCCCGGACGGCCGGCACCCGCCCGACGAAGATCATGTACGTGGCGGAAGCCACCGCGCACGGTGGCCGCGACGGCTACGTGACCAGTCACGACGGACAGATCGAGCTGCGTGTCGCCATGCCGCCCGCCCTCGGCGGCGACGGCCGCGGCACCAACCCGGAACAGCTCTTCGCCGCCGGTTACAGCTCCTGCTTCCACAACGCCCTGGTACTGGTCGGCCGCCGCGCGGGCCTCGACCTCACCGGTTCGACCGTCGCCGCCAAGGTCGGCATCGGCCCCAACCGGGCCCGCGGTCACGGGCTCGCGGTGGCCCTCAGCGTCTCGCTGCCGCTCGTCGACCAGGACCTGGCATCGCGGCTCGTGACCGCCGCCCACCAGGTCTGCCCGTACTCCAACGCCACCCGCGACAACATCGACGTCTCCATCGTGCTCAGCTGACCGCGCGCCTCCGTTCGGACATACGGGGCTCGCGTGCCCTGGCACCGCGCCCCGCCGCGTTCCCGCCGGCCGACGATCCGCCCGCCGCCCTTCCGGCTGATCCGTCCCGCTCCGGACGGAAGGCCCGGGCCGGACCGCCCCGGACGCGGGATGGTCCGCGCCACGTTGCACCATGGGGGGATGGATCGCAGCGAAGGAGCAGACGTGGTGGACGTCCGGGGCACGGTGGCGGACGGCTTCGAGGCGGTCGCGGACGCCTTCGCGCGGGGTTTCGAGCAGCGCGGCGAGCGCGGGGCGGCCGTCGCCGTCTACCGCGACGGCCGCAAGGTCGTCGACCTGTGGGCCGGCACGCGGGACGTGGACGGCCGGGAACCGTGGGCGGTCGACACCGCGCAGGTCGTCCGCTCCGCGACCAAGGGGGTCGCCGCCGCCGTCGTCCTCGTGCTCCACCAGCGCGGCCAGATCGACCTGGACGCGCCCGTCGGCACCTACTGGCCGGAGTTCAAGGCGGCCGGCAAGGAACGGGTCCTCGTACGACATCTGCTCTCCCACCGCGCCGGGCTGCCGGTCCTGGACCGCCCGCTCACCCCGGCCGAAGCCCAGGACGGTGTCACGGGACCGGCAGCGATCGCCGCGCAGGCGCCCGTCTGGGAGCCGGGCGCCGACCACGGCTACCACGCGCAGACCTACAGCTGGCTCCTCGGCGAACTGGTCCGCCGTGTCACCGGACGCACCATCGGCCGCTGGGTCGCGGAGGAGATCGCCGGTCCGCTCGGCCTCGACCTGTGGATAGGCCTGCCCGCGGACGAGACCCACCGGGTGGGGCGGCTCGGGCAGATCGCGGAGCCGCCGACCGCGGAGGGCGGCGGGCTCAAGCTGCGGCCCAAGCGCTCCGTCGCACAGGCGTACCGCGACCCCGAGTCCCTGACCCGCCGCGCCTTCGAGGCCATCGATCCCCTCCCGGACGAGAACGACCCCGCCTACCGCGCCGCCGAACTGCCCGCGTCCAACGGCATGTCCACCGCGCGCGCCCTCGCCCGGTTCTACGCCGCGACCATCGGCGAGGTGTACGGCGGGCCCCGGCTCTTCGCCCCCGCCACGCTCACCCTCGCCCGCACCCAGGAGTCCGCCGGACCCGACCGGGTCCTCGTCGTGCCCACCCGCTTCGGACTCGGCTTCATGCTGCACGGCCCCGCCTCGCCCCTGCTCGGCCCCGGCTCCTTCGGCCACCCCGGCCGCGGCGGCTCCCTCGGCTTCGCCGACCCCGAGTCGGGCATCGCGTTCGGCTACACGACCAACGGCATGCGCAAGGGCGTCACCGCCGATCCGCGTGCCCAGGCACTGATCAGGGCGGTACGTTCGGCCCTATGAGACGTTTCGAGGGCTACAGCGCGATCATCACGGGCGGGGCACACGGCATCGGCGCGGCGGTCGCACGCCGACTGGCGTCGGAAGGCGCGCGGGTCCTGATCGCCGACATCGACGCCGAGGCCGCGGAGCGGACGGCCGGCTCCGTCGACGGCGCCGCCTGGATCCGCTGCGACGTGAGCGACCGGGCGTCGGCCGAGGCCGCGGTCGCGTACGCCGTGGAGCGTTTCGGGGCCCTGGACGTACTCGTCAACAGCGCTTTCGAGACGTCCGGGCACAACGGGCCCCTCGTCGAACTGCCCGACGACCTCTGGCGGCAGACCCTCGACGTCACACTCACCGGCGCCCTTCGCTGCGCACGGGCCGCATGGCCGCACCTGACGGCCTCCGGTCGCGGAGCGATCGTCAACATCGGCTCCATCAACGCGGAGGCGGACTTCGGAGGCCACGCCTACAGCGCGGCGAAGGCCGGCATGACGTCCCTGACCCGCACCCTGGCGGGTGAGGGCGGTGCCCAGCGCCTGCGGGTCAACCAGGTCAACCCCGGTACCGTACGCACCCGTTCATGGGACGGCCAGGAGGAGCGGCTCGACGTGCTGAGCGCCATCTACCCCCTCGGGCGGATCGGCGAGCCCGAGGACATCGCGGCAGCGGTCGCGTTCCTGGCGTCGGCGGACGCCGCCTGGGTCACCGGCACGACGCTGCGCGTCGACGGCGGCGTCATGGCCGTCAACACCGCCTTCCGGCGCACGGCGCCGGACGACGCGCCGACGGAGGAGTAGCGGCCGAGGCGGGCCCGTCCGGCCCCGCAGGCCGGGGACCGCGCGGCGGTCAGGCCGTGAGCATCAGAGAGATGCCCGCCACCATCAGCGCCGCCGCCGCGATGCGCGGACCGCCGAAGCGCTCCTTGAAGAACAGTGCCCCGATCGCCGCGCCCACGATGATCGACGACTCGCGAAGCGCCGCGATCGGGGCGAGCGGCGCACGCGTCTGCGCCCAGAGCACCAGTCCGTAGGCGGTGACCGCCATCACCGCGCCGAGCAGCCCCCGCCCGGCGTAGGGACGCAGTTGCGGCCACAGCGCGGTCCGGCGGACGCATATCGCGTACACGACGAGCGGAACGCCCTCCAGGATCATCAGCCAGGCGACGTAACCGGCCGCCGAACCGGCCGCCCGCACACCCACCCCGTCGACCACGGTGTACGCGGAGATCGACAGGCCCGTCGCGAGCGCGGCGAGCACAGCGGGCCAGTGCGGCCGTGCGGTCTCCCGCGCGCCGCGGCCGAAGGGCAGCACACCCCACACCGCGAGACCGACCAGCCCCGCGGACGCGACCACCACGCCCGCCAACTGGCCGCTGCCGACGCGTTCGTCCACGAACAGCGCGGCGGCCGCCGTCACCACCAGTGGGGCCGTGCCGCGGGCGATCGGATAGACCTGGCCGAAGTCGCCGAGACCGAACGACCGCAGCAGCAGCGCGTGGTAACCGACGTGCAGCACCGCGGAACCGATCAGATACGGCCAGGCGGCTGCGGCCGGCACCGGCACGAACGGCGCCATCAGCCCACCGATGACCGACGCGCCCCCGACGATCAGGGTGAAGACGACCAGCCGGTCCTGGATCCGGTGAGCGAGGGCGTTCCAGCCGGCGTGGGTCACCGCCGCGGCCAGGACCGCCCCGGTGACCAGAGGCGTCACGCGCCGCGCTCGCGGACGTCCACCAGCGTGCCACCGGCGTGCGCGATCAGTGACTTCGGGTCGAGCGGGAAGACCGTGTGCGGGGTCCCGGCCGCCGCCCAGACCACGTCGTGGTCGAGCAGCCCCCGGTCGGCCAGCACCCGGGTGCTGGTGCGGTGGCCGAACGGCGGCACGCCGCCGATCGCGTAACCCGTCGTCTCCCGGACCAGGTCGGCGTCCGCGCGCTTCACGGCCTCGGCGCCGAGCTCCTGCCGCACCCGCTCCACGTCCACCCGCGAGGAGCCGTCCATCAGTACCAGAACCGGCACTCCGTCCGCCGCGAAGATCAGCGACTTGACGATCTCGCCGACATCGCAGCCGATGGCCTGTGCCGCCTGCACCGCGGTCCTGGTGGCGTCCGGGAAGCGGCGTACGGGGACGTCGAGGCCGAGTTCGCGCAGAGCCTCGGCGAAACGGGGGTGGGCGCCGGTGGTGTCGTGAGTGCTCATGGCCCGCACGCTAGCGGTGGCCGTACGGGCCGTGCGAACCGTTTCACCCTGTGGATCAGCGGGCGTTCAGCACCTGCGCCACCACCGGGCCCGCCGCGTCGGCGCCGTGTCCGCCGGCCTGTACGACCGCTGCGGCGGCCAGGTCACCCGCGTACCCGGTGAACCAGCTGTTGGAGTCGCCCTGCCCGTCGACCTCCGCGGAGCCGGTCTTCGCACCCTTGGTGCCGCTCACCGAGGCCATGGCCTCCGCCGCCGTGCCACTCGTGGCGGTCAGGCTCATCATCTGCCGCAGCGCCCTGGCGATCGAGCCGGGAAGCCGTTCGGCCACGGCGAGTTCACGGCCGTCCAGCGCCTGCGGGACGATGACCGGCTGCCGGAACCCGCCGTCCTTCGCGGTGGCGGCGATGGACGCGACGTTCAGCGCGTTCATCTGGATCTGCCCCTGGCCGATGTACGAGGCGGCGGTCTCCGCGCCCGCCGACGCGGGCACACTGCCGTCGACCGTGGTGACACCGGTCTTCCAGTCGAGACCTATGCCGAAGTACTTCCCGGCGGTCTCGCCGAGCGCCGTGCCGGCGCCGGTGCCGAGCGGCTTGACGGGCTTGATGAAGGTGGTGTTGCACGAGCGCGCGAAGGCCTGCTGGAACGACGCGCCGGGGATGGAGAAGTCCTTGAGGTTGTGGAACTCCCGCTCCCAGGTGACCGTCGCCGGACACTCGACCGGCGAGTTCGGCCCGTTCACCAGGCCCTTGTCCATCATCATCGCGGCGGTCACGATCTTCATCGTCGAACCGGGCGCCTGCGCTCCCTGCAGTGCCGTGTTGAAGCCCTGCGCCGGGTTGTTGGCCACCGCCTTGATCTCGCCGGTGCTCGGCTGGATCGCCACCACCGACCCCTTGGTGTGCTGCCGCACGGCCTTCTCCGCGGCGGCCTGCACCCCGGCGTCGAGAGTGGTGCGCAGCGCGCCCGCCTTGCCCTCCTTCAGTGTGAGGAGCGTCTGGTCGGGCACATCGGGTGTCGCGGACGTGATCGCCAGCTCGATGCCGGGGGTGCCGCCCACCTTGTCGCCGTACTTCTTGCGCAACTCGTCCAGCACCGGTCCCAGCGAGGGGTACTTCTCTCTCGTCAGCTCGACACCGTTGTCGTCGAAGGCCTTGATCTGCGGGGCCGATGCCTCCGCGGTGACCAGCGAGGTGCCCTTGGTGAGCTTGGGGTGGACGACGGACGGCTGCCAGTCCACCAGCGCCCTGCCGGTCGTCAGCCCGCGCACCACGGTCAGCGAGGAGGCGTACGACAAGGGCTTGCTCGTCCCCTCGTACGCCACGGTCGCCTCCACGGTGAAGGGAACCGTCGCACCCGTTGCCCGACCGGGCTTGATCACAGCGTCGGTGACGTGCGCCTGCCGACTGAATCCGGTCAGCAGCGGTTCGGCGTCGACCGCGTTGTTCGTCAGCTGCGCCGCCGCGGGTCCCCTGCCCTCGGCCCAGGCGGCCAGGAAGTCCTTCGCGGTCTGCTCGATCTCGTCCGCGCTCGGCGGCCCGGTTCTCTTCTCCGCCGGCTCCGACCTGGTACTCACGCCGCTGTCGCCGCCCGAACCGGTCAGCCCGTTGTACAGGTTGTAGCCCCCGTAGCCGACACCGGTCGCGACGACCGCGAAGACGCCGCCGACGACGGCGACCTTTGCTCCACTGCGCATGACCGCAGCCCCCTCCCCAGAGTGCCATGCCCTTGAACACGTTCAAAGACATGAGTCGTTCAGCACTGTACGGGACAGGAGTGCTGCCTGGTGCGGTCGTTACGGGAACGCGATGTCACCGCGACGTCACACCCAGGTGTCCAACCACATCCGGTTGCGCCACTCGTCGATGGGGATCGGGGTGCCCGTGTAGATCGGCCAGAAGTAGATGAAGTTCCAGATGATCAGCAGCACCAGCACGCCCGCGCCGATCGCGCCGATCGCACGCCGGCGTTCGTCGGAGCCGGGTGGGCCGAGGATGGCTCCGATCATCATGGCCACGGCGAGACACAGGAACGGGACGAACACCACCGCGTAGAACAGGAAGATCGTGCGCTCCTGGTAGTGCAGCCACGGAAGCCAGCCCGCCAGGATGCCGCACAGGATCGCGCCCGCGCGCCAGTCGCGGCGGAAGAGCCAGCGCCACGCGATGTAGCAGATCGCGAAGCACGCGGCCCACCACAGGAGCGGCGTCCCCAGGGCCAGGACCTCGGCGGCGCACTTGTCGACCGCGTCCTTGGGGCAGCCCTCGGTACCGGGCTTCGGGTCCTCGTAGTAGTAGGAGACCGGGCGGCCCAGGACCAGCCAGCTCCAGGGGTTCGACTCATAGGTGTGGCCGGAGGTCAGGCCGACGTGGAAGTCGAAGACCTGGTACTCGTAGTGCCAGAAACTGCGCCACCAGTCCGGGAGCAGCCAGCTCCAGTCGCTGTCCTTGCCCGCGCCCTTGGTCGCCCAGTCCCGGTAGTAGCCCTTGTCCGTGACCAGCCAGCCGGTCCAGGAGGCCATGTAGGTGGCGAGGGCGACCGGGACGGTGGAGACGAACGCCGGGACGAGGTCCTTCTTCAGCACGGCCAGGTAGGGCCGGACCGCGCCCGCCGTACGGCGCGCGCCCACGTCCCACAGCACGGTCATCAGGCCGAACGCGGCCATGATGAACAGTCCGTTCCACTTGGTGCCCGCCGCCAGACCCAGCATCACGCCGGCCGTGATCCGCCACGGCCGCCAGCCCATCCGCAGCGTTTCCGCGATCCGCGCGTCCGGCCGCACTGTGCCGTCCTCGTCCCGCGGCAGCGCCGCGGCGAGCCGCAGCCGCGCCCGGTCCCGGTCGACGACCAGCGCCCCGAAGGCCGCCAGCACGAAGAACATCAGCACCAGGTCGAGCAGCGCCGTGCGGCTCATCACGAAGTGCAGACCGTCCACCGCCAGCAGCAGTCCCGCGAGACAGCCGAGGAACGTCGAACGGAAGAGCCGCCGTCCGATGCGGCAGAGCATCAGCACGGACAGGGTGCCGAGCACGGCGACCATGAACCGCCAGCCGAAGGGCGTGAAGTCGAACATCTTCTCGCCGAGGCCGATCACCCACTTGCCGACCGGTGGATGCACCACGTACCCGGGATCGGTGGGGATCGCGACGGCCGACGGGTCGTCGAGGATCGACTTGTCGATGTCCTTGGGCCAGCTGCCCTCGTACCCCTGGTTGATCAGCGCCCAGGCGTCCTTGGCGTAGTACGTCTCGTCGAATATCACCGCATGGGGCTGCCCCAGGTTCCAGAACCGCAGCACTCCCGCGACCAGCGCCACCAGCAGCGGGCCGCCCCAGGCGGCCGCGCGCAGCAGGGGCCCGACGGCCCGGGGCGGGACGCCGAACACCGCCCACAGCTGCCGGGAGGGCCGGGTGTACAGGGGCACGAGGCGCTCCCGCAGGCCGATCACCGGCCGGGGTGTGTGGCCGAAGCGGCGCAGGCGGTGCTCCCAGCCTGACGGCTGGTGTTCGGCGTCGTCCTTGCCCCGCAGGGGCTGTGGCGCGGTACTGGTCACCGCGCCATCGTAAGGAACACGGCTGTGCGATTGGTGCTTGCGGCCCTGGGAGGATGGCGGGGTGACTGGAACGCTGGTACTCGCAGGTACGCCCATCGGTGATGTCGCGGACGCGCCGCCCCGGCTCGCCGCCGAACTCGAGGGCGCCGACATCGTCGCCGCGGAGGACACCCGGCGGCTGCGCCGGCTGACGCAGGCGCTCGGCGTGCACACCCGGGGCAGAGTCGTCTCCTACTTCGAGGGCAACGAGGCGGCCAGGACACCGGAGCTGGTCGAGGCGCTGGCCGGTGGGGCGCGGGTGCTGCTGGTCACCGACGCCGGCATGCCGTCCGTGTCCGACCCCGGCTACCGGCTGGTCGCCGCCGCGGTGGAGCAGGACATCAAGGTCACCGCCGTGCCCGGCCCGTCGGCCGTGCTGACCGCGCTGGCACTGTCCGGGCTGCCCGTGGACCGCTTCTGCTTCGAGGGCTTCCTGCCGCGCAAGGCGGGCGAGCGCCTCGGCAGGCTCCGCGAGGTCGTGGGCGAGCGCCGCACCCTCGTCTACTTCGAGGCCCCCCACCGGCTCGACGACACGCTCGCGGCCATGGCAGAGGTCTTCGGCGCCGACCGCAGGGCCGCCGTGTGCCGGGAGCTGACCAAGACGTACGAGGAGGTCAAGCGCGGCGGCCTCGGCGAGCTGGCCGCCTGGGCGGCGGAAGGGGTACGCGGCGAGATCACCGTCGTCGTCGAGGGCGCGCCCGAGACCGGGCCCGAGGAACTCGGCGCGGAAGAGCTGGTGCGCAGGGTCCGGGTACGGGAGGAGGCGGGGGAGCGGCGCAAGGAGGCCATCGCGGCCGTCGCCGCCGAGGCGGGGCTTCCCAAGCGCGAGGTGTTCGACGCGGTCGTGGCGGCGAAGAACGCGGCTCGACCGGCGTCCGGGGACGGTAAAGGTCTATCGTGAAAGGCAAAGCGCAGACCGTGTCCTGCCCGCTTCCGTATGGAAAATCAAAAGACCGCACCATCAGATGACAGGCGCTGATGCGCTCCCGCCGGAAAAGGCGTCCACTGAATCAGTGGAGAGGAGCTGGCATGAGTGAGACCACAGGCCCCGCCAAGGTCCACGAGGCGTATTCCTTTGCCTGCATGCGGTGCGGGCACGGGTGGGAGCAGTCCTACGAGATCGAGCACCACGTCGATCCGGCGGGGCAGGAATTCGTTGTGTACACGTCGGACGGGCAGCGGGTTCCGTCCCCGCTCTCGAGCCCGACCTGCCTCAACTGCGGCGGGCACGTCGTGAGGATCATGCGCGAGGGGCGGGTCTCCTCCGTGCGGAACATGATGGGGCTCACCGAGACCGGCACCACCCCGGCCGGCTCCGCGTCCGCCGTCTCCCCGGTGTCCCCTGCCGGCCCGCCGCGGGCCGAGGAACTGCCGGGGACACAAGCCGAGCCGTCCGCCGGATCCACGGCACCGCCCCCGTCCGGATCGACCATGGACGGATCGACCATGGACGGGGCCGGCACGGACGAGGCCACCGCGGACCGGGCCGGCACGGAACCGGCCGGTGACGAGCGCCACTGGCACCTCTCCGATCTGCTGCACCCCTTCCAGCACCGCAAGTGAGCCGCCGGGCGCGGGTTTCGTAGGATCGCGCCCATGAGTTCGAAATCAGCACCGCCGCCGCTGCCCGAACCGCTCGGTGTCGCGGTCGCCGATTCACACACCCACCTGGACATGCAGGAAGGCACCGTCGAGGAGGCCCTGGCCCGGGCCGCCGCGGTCGGGGTGACGACCGTGGTCCAGGTGGGCTGCGACATCAAGGGCTCCCAGTGGGCCGCGGAGACCGCCGCCGCGCACCGGGACGTGCACGCCGCGGTCGCCCTGCACCCCAACGAGGCTCCGCGGATCGTGCTCGGGGACCCTGGGGGAGGCCGGTCACGGCAGGGCGGGCGGGAGAGGGGCGGGGACGCCGCGCTCGACGACGCGCTCGCCGAGATCGACCGGCTGGCCGCCCTCGACGCGGTCAAGGCCGTCGGCGAGACAGGCCTCGACCACTTCCGCACCGGGCCGGAAGGCCTTGCCGCGCAGGAACGCTCGTTCCGCGCCCATATCGAGATCGCCAAACGGCACGACAAGGCGCTCGTCATTCACGATCGCGAGGCGCACGCGGATGTGCTGCGCATTCTCGCCGAGGAAGGCGCGCCGGAGCGCACGGTCTTCCACTGCTATTCCGGCGACGCGGAAATGGCCGAAGTCTGCGCGGCCGCCGGTTACTTCATGTCGTTCGCCGGCAACGTGACCTTCAAGAACGCGCAGCCGCTGCGCGACGCGCTCGCCGTGGCACCCGCCGAACTCGTGCTCGTGGAGACGGACGCGCCGTTCCTCACACCGGCGCCGTACCGCGGACGGCCCAACGCCCCGTACCTGATTCCGGTCACGCTCCGTGCCATGGCGGTGGTGCGGGGGACGGACGAGGACACGCTGGCCGCGGCGATCGCGGCGAACACCGCGCGCGCATTCGGTTACTGACCGGATCGAGGGTCCCACGCCCCTGATAGCGACGCTGCGTGTTCGCGCCGCTTTGGAGAGTGACCGGCGCTCCGCTACTGTCCGATGCCACTTGGCTGACCGGACCTTACGGAGCGTCGTGGGCGTGGGTAATTCGCAGGGCAGTCACCGGGCGGTGCGCGGCGCACGGCATGCCGGCAGCCGGTCAACGGCGGCGACCGACGGCAACGGGGCGGTACCGGTGGGCCCGCCGCCCGGCCGTCCGTCGACGCAGCCCACCCTCGCCGACACCCGGCCTGTCCCGTCGTACGCGCCGACCCTGCCGTACATGGACCTCCGAGCGGACGGCGGGGCCGAAGGGGCGCAGCGGTACCAGCAGGCCGTGGCACAGGCGCCGACCGTGCCGTACCTGGACGTCGGGGCGGCCGGCCTGCCGGGGGCTTCGCTGCCGCGGCAGTCGCCCCCGGCGGGGAGCGCCGCCGGGGCCGCCGACGACCCGGCCGCCGCAAGCACGGCCCAGGGGTACGACGGCGGCCGGGACGGCGCGTATCCGGCAGACGGCGGCGCCGGTGCCGGCCGAGCCGGGCGGGCGCGGACGCGGCACGGAGCGCGACGCCGCAGAGCCGCCGAGCGGCCGGAGGCGCTGCGCCGGCTCGTCCCCCAGGCCCTCGTCGTCGCCTTCCTGGCCGGCGGGACGTCCGCCTTCGTCGCCAGCGACAAGGTTGTCCGCCTCGTCGTCGACGGCGGACGGCCACGCACCATGCACACCTTCGCCGACGACGTGAGCGAACTCCTCGAGGAGGAAGGCGTCGACCTGCGCGCCCACGACGTCGTCGCCCCCGGCCCTGACGCGGCCCTCGACAGCGGCGACGAGATCACCGTCCACTACGGCAGGCCGCTGACTCTGACCCTCGACGGCCGTCGAGGGAGCGTGTGGACCACGGCCCGCACCGTGGAGGCCGCACTGCGTGAACTCGGGGTGCGCGCCGAGGGCGCCCACCTCTCCGTCCCGCTCTCCACGAAGATCCCGCGCAGCGGGCTGGCGTTGGACGTCCGTACGGAGAAGGCCGTGACGTTCATGGCCGACGGGCACGAGCGCACCGTCCGCACCAATGCCGCCACCGTGCACGAGGCCCTCGGCGAGGCGGGGATCGTGCTGCACGGCGAGGACACCACGTCCGTCCCGCCCGACGGGTTCCCGCGCGACGGCCAGACGATCACGGTCATGCGGATCAGCGGCGGCAGGGAAGTGCGCGAGGAACCGATCGCCTTCGCCGTCGACAGGACCCGCGATCCCGCGCTCTTCGCGGGCACGGAAGTCGTCGTGCGGCAGGGACAGCCGGGCGTGCGCCGGGTCACGTACGCGCTGCGGACCGTCAACGGCGTACGCCAGAAACCGCGGCGGATCGGCGAGGAGGTCGTCCGCGAGCCCGTCACCGAGCAGGTACGGGTCGGCACCCGGCAGCTCCCCTCGTCGGTGGACGGAGCGGACGGGCTCAACTGGGGCGCGCTCGCCGCGTGCGAGTCGGGCGGCCGGCCCGGTGCCGTCGACCCCTCCGGGAACTACGGCGGCCTGTACCAGTTCGACACCGGGACCTGGCGCTCCCTGGGAGGCACCGGACGCCCCCAGGACGCACCCGCGGAGGAACAGACGTACCGGGCGAAGAAGCTCTATGTGCAGCGGGGGGCGAGTCCGTGGCCGCACTGCGGCCGTAGGCTGTATCGGTGAGCACCACTGATCCCGACGCACTCCTCGGCCCCGCCGACATCCGCGAACTGGCCGCCGCGCTGGGCGTACGGCCCACCAAGCAGCGCGGCCAGAACTTCGTCATCGACGCCAACACGGTCCGCCGGATCGTGCGCACGGCCGAGGTGAAGCCCGACGACGTGGTCGTCGAGATCGGCCCGGGCCTCGGCTCGCTGACCCTCGGACTGCTGGAGGCGGCGGACCGGGTCGTCGCCGTGGAGATCGACGACGTGCTCGCCGGTGCGCTGCCGGCGACGGTCGCCGCCCGGCTGCCGGAGCGCGCCCCACGCTTCTCGTTGGTGCACTCGGACGCGATGCACGTACAGGAACTGCCCGGGTCGCCACCGACCGCGCTCGTCGCGAACCTCCCGTACAACGTCGCCGTGCCGGTGCTGCTCCACATGCTCGACCGCTTCCCGACGATCGAGCGGACCCTGGTCATGGTCCAGGCCGAGGTCGCCGACCGGCTGGCCGCGGGACCGGGGAACAAGGTCTACGGTGTCCCGTCCGTGAAGGCCAACTGGTACTGCGAGGTCAAGCGGGCCGGGTCCATCGGCCGCAACGTGTTCTGGCCCGCACCGAACGTGGACTCCGGACTGGTGTCCCTGGTGCGGCGGACGTCGCCGGTCGCGACGTCCGCCACGAAGCAGGACGTCTTCAAGGTCGTCGACGCGGCCTTCGCACAGCGGCGCAAGACCCTGCGGGCCGCACTCGCCGGCTGGGCGGGATCGCCGGCCGCGGCGGAGGCGGCGCTGGTGGCGGCCGGTGTGTCACCCCAGGCGCGGGGCGAGTCGCTGACGGTGGAGGAGTTCGCACGGATCGCGGAGGCCAAGCAGTGAGCTCGAGTGTGACCGTACGGGTCCCGGCCAAGGTGAACGTCCAGCTGGCGGTCGGCGGGGCCCGGCCCGACGGCTTCCACGACCTCGCGAACGTCTTCCTGGCGGTCGGCCTCCACGACGAGGTGACCGTGCGCCCCGCCGCGTCGCTGACGATCACCTGCGACGGGCCCGACGCCGATCAGGTGCCGCTGGACCGTACGAACCTCGCCGCGCGCGCCGCCGAACTGCTCGCCGCCCGGCACGGGATCACGCCCGACGTCCACATCCACATCGCCAAGGACATCCCCGTCGCGGGCGGCATGGCGGGCGGCAGCGCGGACGGCGCGGGCGCGTTGCTCGCCTGCGACACGCTGTGGGGACTCGGCTCCTCGCGAGACGAACTGCTCTCCATCTGCGCCGAGTTGGGCTCCGACGTGCCGTTCAGCCTGGTGGGCGGAGCGGCGCTGGGCGTCGGGCGCGGCGAGCAGCTGACCGAACTCGAGGTCGGCGGCGCCTTCCACTGGGTGTTCGCGGTGGCCGACGGAGGTCTCTCGACGCCCGCCGTGTACCGGGAGTTCGACCGGCTGAACGAAGGCGTGAGCGTGCCCGAGCCGGTGGCCTCGCCCCTGCTGCTGTCCGCGCTGCGCACGGGTGACGTGGCGGCGCTGGCCGGCGCGGTGTCGAACGATCTCCAGGCGGCGGCGCTGTCGCTGCGGCCGTCGCTGGCCGCGACGCTGTCCGCCGGAATGTCGGCGGGCGCGCTCGCCTCGCTGGTCTCGGGCTCGGGCCCGACGACCGCGTTTCTCGTCAAGGACGAGGAGGCGGGGGAGGGCGTGGCGTCGGCGCTGCTGGCGTCGGGGACGTGCAGGGCCGCGCGGGTGGCACCCGCGCCGGCGGGGGGCGCGAGGGTCGTCACGGCCGCGTAAGCGGGTGCGGGTGGCCCCTGCGGTCCTGTTCCCTTCCCCGCCCTCCATGGCCTGGCGGCCATGGAGGTGCCCGCGTCCCACAACCGGGCTCCGCCCGGACCCGTTCCCCGGGCTCCGCCAACCGGGCTCCGCCCGGACCCGTTCACCGGGCTCCGCGCGGTGTCTCGGGGGCTCTTCGCCCTGCGCCCGCCGCTGTTGGAGGTACCCCACCCGGCCCCCGCGCCTCAAACGCCGGCGAGGCTGAAGCAGCCCTCCGGCGGGCGGGGTGCAGCGCAGCGGCAGCTCCGGCCCGGCCGGGGCGCCATCCACGGCCGCCGGGCCGCAGGGGAGTTCGAGGCCACGGCACGAAGCGCGGTACGCCGCGCGCAGGGTGGTGCCGGGCCGGGCGGAGCCGCACAGAGGTACAGCGGTGAGGGGCGGGCGGAGGAACAGGTCGCGTCCGGGTACTCAGCGCGGACCTGAGTACCCGCGCTCTCCCGCCCGGCCCCACCCGGCGGCACCGTACGCCCATGGGAACAAGCGCTCGTGACCTCGCCGCCGCCACCCCCGGTACGCGGGACCGGTACATCGATCTGCTGAGGGTCGCCTCGCTCGGGACCGTCGTGGCGGGGCACTGGCTGATGGCCGCGGTCACCGGCGACGGCGTCGGGAACCTGCTCGCCGTCGTGCCGGGGCTGCAACCGCTCACCTGGGTGCTGCAGGTCATGCCCGTGTTCTATTTCGTCGGCGGGTTCTCGCACGCTCTTTCCCACCGGTCGTTGCGCCGCCGGCACCCGGACCGTTCCGTGTACTCCGTGTTCCTGCGGGGCCGGCTCCAGCGGCTCCTGCGGCCCACCATGGCGTTCGTCCTCGTCTGGGGTGCCGCCGCGCTCGTCGTGCAGTTGCTCGGCGGGGGCGGCGGGATGACCGGCGTCGCGCTGCGGCTCGTCACGCAGCCGCTGTGGTTCATCGGCATCTATCTCGCGATGGTCGCGTTCACGCCGCCGCTGCTGAGGCTGCACGAGCGCTTCGGCTGGGGCGCGTTCCTCGCGCTGCTCGGCGCGGCCGCCGCCGTGGACGTACTGCGGTTCGCCGCCCACGTCCCCTTCGTCGAGTTCCTGAACTTCGCCTTCGTCTGGCTCGCCGTCCACCAGCTCGGCTTCCTGCGCGCCGACGGCCGCATCCGGGTGCCTGCCGCGCTCGCGGCGACCGGTCTCGCGGGAGCGGCCGTGCTCGTCGCGGCGGGGCCGTATCCGCTTTCCATGGTCGGGATGCCGGGCGAGAAGATCTCGAACATGGCCCCGCCCACGTTCGCCCTGCTGCTCCACGGCGTGTGGCTGGTCGGTGCCGTCGAGCTGCTGAAGGGGCCGGGCGGCCGGTTCGTGGGGCGGGCCCGTGTCTGGCGGGGTGTGGTGGCCGCGAACGGGATCGCCATGACCGCGTTCCTGTGGCATCTCACCGCCATGCTCGGCGTCTACGGGGTGATGATCGCCGCCGGTCCCGCCCTGCCGGAGCCGGCGACGGCCGCCTGGTGGACACAGGTGCCGCTGCGGGTCGTCGCGGCGGCGGGGCTGACCGTGCTGCTCGTCGCCGTGTTCCGCAGGTTCGAGCGGCCCGCGCGTCGCACGGCGGAACCGGTGCCGGGCACCGGGCCGATCGCGGCCGCCGGGATCACGCTCTGCCTGCTCGGCATCCTCGGTCTGTCCATGGTCGGCTTCGGCGGGCTGCTGGAGGGAAGGACCGCGATGCTGGTCGCCGTGCACGTCAGCGCCCCTGCCGCGGTCGTGATGGCGCTCGGCGGCTGGCTGCTGGTGGAACGGGCCGGACGGGGCGGCCGTACCTGACAAGTAGGCTGGGAGGTCGATCGTTCCCCCTGTCAGGAGAGTAATGGCCGTCAACCTGGTCAATGTCGAGGCAGTCAGCAAGGTGTACGGAACACGCGCCCTGCTCGACGGGGTCTCCCTCGGCGTCTCGGAGGGGGACCGCATCGGTGTCGTCGGCCGCAACGGCGACGGCAAGACCACCCTCATCCGGATGCTCGCCAAGCTCGAGGAGCCCGACACCGGCAGGGTCACCCAGAGCGGTGGGCTGCGGATCGGCGTGCTCACGCAGCACGACTCCCTCGACCCGGAGGCGACGATCCGGCACGAGGTCATCGGTGACCTCGCCGACCACGAGTGGGCGGGCAACGCCAAGATCCGGGACGTGCTGACCGGGCTGTTCGACGGCCTGGACCTGTCCGGCTTCCCCCAGGGCCTCGACACGGTCATCGGCCCGCTGTCCGGCGGCGAGCGCCGCCGTATCGCGCTCGCCCAGCTGCTCATCGCCGAGCAGGACCTGATCGTCCTCGACGAGCCCACCAACCACCTCGACGTGGAGGGCATCGCCTGGCTGGCGAAGCATCTGCGCGACCGTCGCTCCGCGCTCGTCTGCGTCACCCACGACCGCTGGTTCCTCGACCAGGTCTGCACCCGGATGTGGGACGTGCAGCGCGGTGACGTGTACGAGTACGAGGGCGGCTACTCCGACTACGTCTTCGCCCGCGCCGAGCGGGAGCGGATCGCCGCCACCGAGGAGTCGAAGCGGCAGAACCTGATGCGCAAGGAGCTGGCCTGGCTGCGGCGCGGCGCCCCCGCCCGTACGTCCAAGCCGCGCTACCGCATCGAGGCGGCGAACGAGCTGATCGCCGACGTGCCGCCGCCGCGTGACACGTCGGAGCTGATGAAGTTCGCCTCCGCCCGGCTCGGCAAGACGGTCTTCGACCTGGAGAACGTGACGGTCCAGGCCGGGCCCAAGGTGCTGCTCAAGCACCTGACCTGGCAGCTCGGTCCCGGCGACCGCATCGGCCTGGTCGGCGTCAACGGTGCGGGCAAGACGTCCCTGCTGCGCGCGCTCACGGCGGCTGCCTTCTCCAAGGGCGAGGAGCAGCCCGTGGCGGGGAAGATCGTCGTCGGGAAGACCGTACGGCTCGCGTACCTCTCGCAGGACGTCACCGAACTGCCGCCGACGCTGCGCGTGCTGGAGGCGGTCCAGCAGATCCGCGACCGTGTCGATCTCGGCAAGGGCCGTGAGATGACCGCCGGCCAGCTGTGCGAACAGTTCGGGTTCGGCAAGGAGAAGCAGTGGACGCCCGTCGGGGACCTGTCCGGTGGTGAGCGGCGCCGGCTCCAGCTGCTGCGCCTGCTGATGGACGAGCCGAACGTCCTGTTCCTCGACGAGCCCACCAACGACCTGGACATCGAGACGCTGACCCAGCTGGAGGACGTCCTCGACGGCTGGCCCGGTTCGATGGTGGTCATCTCGCACGACCGGTTCTTCATCGAGCGGACCACGGACCGTACGTTCGCCCTGCTCGGCGACGGCGCGCTGCGGATGCTGCCGCGCGGCATCGACGAGTACCTGGAGCGCAGGGCCGCGATGGTCGAGGCGGCCGTGCCCGCGCCGCCGCCCGCGCAGGCCGGTGCCGTCAAGGAGAAGTCGGCGGCCGACGCACGGGCGGCGAAGAAGGAACTGCAGCGGATCGAGCGGCAGCTGGACAAGGTCTCGGAGCGTGAGACCAAGCTGCATGCGCAAATCGCCGAAAATGCCACGGACTTCGGGAAAGTTGCCAAACTGGACGCGGAGCTTCGTGAACTCGTGGGCGAGCGCGAAGAGTTGGAGATGCGCTGGCTCGAACTGGCGGAAGACGCCTGACCGGCTCCACGGGCCCGGCCCGTGGAGAAGCCGTACAGGGCGAGTAACAACCGCATCACGGCCCGGTCCTCCCTTGGGAACAGGGGTGGACCGAGCCCGCTCCCCCTTCACTCCGGGTGATACAAAGAAGGCCCGCTCGACTGACCTGAAACAACGGAATCCTTGTCCGATTCACTCCTTTCCGGGGCGCCTTCGCCGGCCGGAGAAGCGGGGGAGTACGGCCGGGCAGCAGACCGTACGACTTAGGGGGAGGCGCTGATGACTCAGCCGCCCAGCCAGCAACCGCCGCAGCCGGGCTTCGGAGCCCCGCAGGACCCTCGGCAGGGTGGTCCTCAGCAGCCCCCGCCGCCGGCGCAGCCGCCGCAGATGCCGCCCGCGCCGCAGGGCCAGCCGCAGATGCCGCCGCCGGCCGCGCCCCCCGGCGCCCCGGCGCCCGGCTACGGATACCCGGCGGACCAGCCCGGTTACGGCTACCCGCAGCAGCAGCCCGGCCAGCCCGGCCCGTACGGCCAGCAGCCCGGGCCCTACAGCCAGCAGCCCGGCCCGTACAACCAGCCCGGCCCGTACGGGGGTTACCCGACGCAGCCGCAGTACCCCGGCGCGCCCGCCCCTGCGGGCGGCGGTGGCGCGGGGAACTTCTTCAAGGGGAAGACGGGCATCATCGTGGCCGCTTCGGCGGCCGCGCTGCTCGTCGTCGGCGGCGGCACCTGGTTCGCCCTGAGCGGTGACGACGAGAAGAACGACAAGCCGAGCGTCAGCAAGTCCAGCGACGACCCGAAGCCGACCGGCTCGGCCACCGTCGACCAGGGCGACGGCAGCGGTACCGGCCGCGAGGGCAGCGACGACCTGAACGCAGGCCGCAAGGACGGCGAGGCCAAGGTCCTGTTCCTGACGAAGAACGACGTCGACCTGCCCCGCAACGGAGCCGACGTGTTCGGCCCGTGGATGGCCGGCGACACCGTCGTCAAGGCGATGTACCGGGAGGTCGCCGGGTACTCGGTCACCGACGGCAGCAAGAAGTGGAGTGTGCCGCTGCCCGCCGAGGTGTGCTCGGCCCCCGCGCAGACCTCCGCCGACGGCAAGATCGTCATCGGGGTCAAGGACGGCCTCACCGAGAAAGCCAAGTGCAACGACCTCCAGATGATCGATCTGGCCGCCGGCAAGGCCGGCTGGAAGAAGCCGATCCCGAAGGCGTCCGGCGCGTTCAGCTCGCTCTCCGACTTCACCCTGGCCATCAGCGGCAACACGGTCGCCGTCGGAGGCAGCGGCAACTCGTACGGCTTCTCGCTGGCCGACGGCAAGCAGCTCTTCGGCAAGCCGGCCGACGGCTGCAAGCCGTTCGCGTTCGCCGGCGGCCCCAGGCTGCTGGCCGGCGCGAGCTGCCCGACGGACGACTACGACAAGCCCAAGCACCAGCTCCAGGAGGTCGACCCGGCCACCGGCAAGCCGCGGTGGACGTACAACACCCCCGAGGGCTGGGAGATCGACAAGGTCTACTCCGCCAGCCCGCTGGTCATCTCCATCACCCAGCGTGAGCCGGAGAAGAAGTGGTCGATCATCTCGCTGACCGACAACGGCAAGCTGCGCTCCCAGATCGCGGGCGGCAAGAACGACAAGTTCCAGCCCCGCTGCGGCGGCGCGTTCGTGATCTTCGGTCAGAACCTCGAGGGCTGCACCGGCGTCGCGGCCGACGCGAAGAACTTCTACATGGCCACGGAGACCGAGTACGGCAAGGCCAACGAGCTCGTCGCCTTCAGCCTGGACACCGGCAAGGAGTCCTGGCGCGCGCCCGCCGGCGAGGAGCGCAAGATGACGCCGCTGCGCATGGAGGGCGGCAACGTCCTCGTCTACATGCAGCCGTCGTACGACACGGGCGGCGGCGTCGCCACCGTCGCGCCGACCGGTGGCGCGCCGAAGATGCTGCTCAAGCACCCGGCCTCGACCGCCGAGATCGAGAGCTCCTTCTACTCCCCGAAGATGGCCTACGCGGACGGGCGGTTCTTCATCGCCAGCGGTCGCGTGAGCGCCCCCAACGACAAGGCGGAGAAGGAGACGAAGACCATGATGGGCTTCGGTCAGTGACCTTCTTCGCCGTCGTAGGACCCACCTTCCGCTTCCCAGAGGTAAGCAAGCCATGACGCAGCCGCCGCCACCGCCCAGCCAGCCCCCGAACCAGCCGCCCGGTCCGCCCCCGGGCGGTGGGTTCGGGCTCTCCAAGGAGTCCCAGCCCCAGCCGCAGGGCGGCGGCTTCGGCACCCCGGCCCCGCCCCCGCAGGACCCCAACTACGGCTATCCGCAGACGCCGCCCCAGGCGCCGCCGCAGACCCCGCCGCCCACGGAGCCGGGCTACGGCTACCCGCAGGCACCGCCGCAGGGTCAGCAGCCCTACGGCTACCCGCAGCAGGGCGCGCCGGTCCAGCCGGCCTACAGCGCGCCGACCCAGCCCATGCAGGTGCAGCCCGCGGGCGGCCCGGGCGGCGGTGGCGGTGGCGGTCTGCTGAACAAGACGCAGCTGCAGATCGTCGTCGCGGCCTTCGTCGCCATCGTGCTGATCATCGGTGGTGGCTTCTGGTACTCGTCCGCCAAGAGCGACGGCGGCAAGGAGGAGCAGGCCACGGGCGGCTCCGACGGCAAGGACGGAGGCACGGAGGGCAAGGGCGAGGAGTCCGCCGCCGACGGTCCCGGCAAGGAGAAGGTCCCGGCCGACACCGCTTCCAAGGTCGCCTTCCAGCTGCCGGTGCCCGCGCGCTTCGACGTGACCGGTGTTCCCGGTTCCTGGGTCACGGACAAGACGTACGTCAAGACCGGTGTGAACACGGTCGTGGCGTTCGACATCGCCAAGGGTTCCCAGGTGTGGACACTGCCGATGCCCGGCCAGGTGTGCGCCGCCTCGCGTCACATGACCGCGGACAACAAGACCGCCGTCGTCTTCGAGGCCACCAAGCGGACCAAGGGCGACAAGGGCTACCCGCCGTGCACCGAGGTCGGCGTCATCGACCTGAACACCGGCAAGCTGCTGTGGAGCAAGTCCGTCACGGGCGGCTCGAGCGGTGACGAGAAGGCCCGCTTCGACCAGGTCACGATCAGCGGCAACACGGTCGCCGCGGGGTACCTCGGCGGCAGTGCGGCCTTCGACCTGGCCACCGGTGCCGTCCGCTGGAAGCCCACGGTCGACGCCGAGGAGTGCACGGACATCGGCTACGGCGGCGGCGCCGCGCTCATCGCGGTCCGCCAGTGCGGTTCGTACGACGACCCGCAGGTGACCATCCAGCCGCTCAACCCGGAGAACGGCACGCCGCTCTCCTCGTACAAGATGCCCGCCGGTGTCGAGGACGCGCGTGTCGTCTCCTCCGACCCGCTGGTCGTCGCGGCCGACGTCGGTGACACCGGAACCTACGGCATCTCCGACTTCTTCTCGATCGACGCCAAGACCGGGAAGCTGCGGGCCAAGATCTCCGCGCCGGGCGACAACTACCTGGCCAGGTGCTCCGCCAGTGACGGCGTCGAGGGCTGCCAGTTCGTCGTCGTCGGCAACGACCGGCTCTACCTGCCGACCGCGGAGCACGAGGGAACCGGCGAGTCGTACTCGCGCACCAACGAGATCATCGCCTTCGACCTCGCGACCGGAAAGGCCGTCAGCGGCCGCGCGGACGCCGGCGACGGCTACCACTCGCTGCCGCTGCGCATGGACGGCGGCAATGTCATCGCCTACAAGTGGCCCCCGTACGACAAGGGCGGCCAGGTCGTCAGCATCAACGGCGACACCCTCAAGGAGACCGTCCTGATGGAGAACCCGTCGGACAAGACGGTTCGGGACGCCGAGACGAGCTTCGTCGAGACCGGCTCCGAGTACCACTTCGTGGGCGGGCGGCTGTTCATCGCGGACGACACCCTGAGCGAGCCCCGTGAGGGCGACGCGCAGTCCGGGCCGAGTTTCCTGGCCATCTCCTTCGCCACGGCCGGCTGACCCGCCCGCCGTACGGCACCGCAGTACCGCGGCCCGGTCCGTCGCCCAGCGCGACGGACCGGGCCGCGGTCGTCCCCGGCACCGGCGTACCGCGCGCGTGGTCCTGCCCGCAGGCACAGGGCCGGAGACCGGGGCCGGCGCCGGCGTACCGCGCAAGTGGCCCTGGTTGATGAGGATTTCGGCATTCCGGGGGGCTTCTGCCCGGTTAGGGGCGCGGGATGTCGAACAAGCGTGTAGCTTGCCGGGACTGACGC
The DNA here is from genome assembly GCF_042888225.1 of Streptomyces sp. NPDC003023. NCBI lineage: Bacteria > Bacillati > Actinomycetota > Actinomycetes > Kitasatosporales > Streptomycetaceae > Streptomyces > Streptomyces sp. NPDC003023. The sequence goes on along the minus strand of NZ_JBIAPL010000005.1, from coordinate 37,949 downwards.
GGTAGTGGGGAGGGGGCCAGGCGGCCGACTCCGGCGGGACGGGGGTGTTCGATGGGCGTTCGGCTCATGGTGCTCGACGACCACAGGCTGCTCGCGGAGGCGCTCGCCTCCGCGCTGAAGCTGCGCGGGCACCGTGTGCTCGCGGCGGCGGCGCCCGCTGCCGGAGCCGCGGAGCTGGTGATAGCCAGGTCGCCCGAGGTGTGCCTGATGGGTACGGCCTCCCCCGCGCAGCCGGGCGCCTTCGACCCGGTCGTACGCATCAAGCGTGAACGGCCGCAGGTCGCGGTGGTGGTGCTCGGTCCGGTGCCCAGCCCCCGTGGGATAGCCGCGGCGTTCGCCGCGGGCGCGTCCGGCTATGTGCGCCACGACGAGCGCATCGAGGGTGTCGAGCGGGCGCTGGTGAAGGCGCGGGCGGGGGAGGCGGTGGTGGGGGCGCAGCTGCTGCAGGGCGCCTTCGCGGAGCTGCTCAATCCGGCCGCGCAGCCCGACGACGAGGGACAGCGGCTGCTGCGGCTGCTCACGCCACGCGAGGTCGAGGTGCTGGTGCGGGTCGCCGAGGGCGAGGACACCCGGCTGATCGCCGTGGGCATGGGGATAGCGCCGAGCACCGCCCGTACGCATGTGCAGCGGGTGCTGATGAAGCTGGACGTGGGGTCCCGGCTGGAGGCGGCGGCGCTGGCCGCGCGGACCGGCCTGCTGGACCGGGCGGCGGCGTACGGGACGCCGCCGCCCGGCCTCCAGTGACTACTCCGCGGACTGCGCGGGGGGCGGGGGCGGCGTCGTGGGCCGCAGCTTCAGCCAGACGAGGAAGAACAGCCCCAGGGCCAGCATGCCGAGCCCGGTCCACAGGTTGATGTTGACGCCTTCCGCCTTCTTCAAATCGGCGTCCGACGCGAACACGCCCGCGGCCGTGACGATGACGCCGTAGAGGGTGAACAGGCCGCCGATGATGCGCCTGATGTCGAAGAGGCGTGCGGCGGTGGCGGACTTGCGCTCCAGCTCGGAGACTTCGCGATGCAGTTCGGACATGGTTCTCTGGGCCTCCGATCGGGTCAGAAGGAGTACGGGACGTAGCAGGCGGCGGCGAGGACGATCGCGCCCCAGCCCAGCAGCGCGGGCCTGCGATACCAGGCGTCGTCGCCCTCGGAGGGTGCCTCCTCCATGCCCGGGGACTTCGTGCCGTACACGAGTCCGGCGAGCTCTGCCTCGGGCTTCGGGGCGGTGAACAGGGTGACCAGGACCATCACCAGCGCGCCGGCGAAGAAGCCGACGATCGCGGAGACGAAGTTGGCGCCCTGCTCGCTCGGGATGTCGATGACGCCCTGCTTGTAGATCACGAAGTAGTTCACCATCGCTGCCGTCGTGCCCGCGAGCAGGCCCCAGACGCCGGACTTCATGGAGGCCCGCTTCCAGAACATGCCGATGATGAAGACGACGAACATCGGCACGTTGAAGAAGGAGAAGAGGGTCTGCAGGTAGCCCATGATGTTGGAGAAGCTGGAGGCGAGGAACGCGGTGCCGATGGAGCAGAGCACGCCGATCGCGGTGATCAGCCGGCCGAAGCGCAGGTAGTACCGGTCCTCGCGGCCCTTCTGCACGTACCGGGCCCAGATGTCGTACGTGAACACGGTGTTGAAGGACGAGACGTTGGCCGCCATGCCCGCCATGAAGGCGGCGAGCAGACCGGTCACCGCGATGCCGAGCACGCCGTTGGGCAGCAGCTCCTGCATCAGCAGCGGGATGGCGTCGTTGTAGGTGAGGTCGGAGCCGGCCGTGCCGATCCTGGGTACGAGAACGGCGGCGACCAGTCCCGGGATCATCACCAGGAAGACGATGAACATCTTCGGGAACGCGGCGATCAGCGGGGTGCGCTTGGCGGCCGAGAGGTTCTTGGCGGACAGGGCGCGCTGCACCTCGGCGAAGTTGGTCGTCCAGTAGCCGAAGGAGAGGACGAAGCCGAGGCCGAGGATGATGGTCAGCCAGTTGGCGCCCAGCGGGTTGGGGTCGCCGATGCCGGTGCCGCCCCAGGCGCTCAGGAAGTTCTCGCCGTGGCTCTGCTCCAGGGAGCCGGTCAGTCCGTCCCAGCCGCCGACGCGCTTGAGGCCGAGGATGGTCAGTGGGATGAGCGCGGCGAGGATGACGAAGAACTGCAGGACCTCGTTGTAGATCGCGGAGGACAGTCCGCCGATGGTGATGTACGCCAGGACGAAGAACCCGGCGACGACGATGGACACCCACTGCGGCCAGCCGAGCAGTGCCTCGACCACGATCGACAGGGCGTAGAGGTTGACGCCGGCGATCAGGACGGCGGCGAACGCGAAGAGTACGGAGCTCAGCAGATGCGCCGACCTGTCGAACCGCTGGAGCAGGAACTCGGGGACCGAGCGGACCTTGGAGCCGTAGTAGAACGGCATCATCACCAGGCCGAGGAAGACCATGGCGGGGATGGCGCCGATCCAGTACCAGTGGACGACCGCGACGCCGTACTGCGCGCCGGTGGCCGCCATGCCGAGTATCTCGGTCGCGCCGAGGTTGGCGGCGACGAACGCGAGGCCGGTCACCCAGGCGGGCAGGGAGCGACCGGACAGGAAGAAGTCGAGGCTGGTTCTCACGCTGGCCCGGGCGGCGAAGCCGATGCCCAGGACGACGGCGAAGTAGATCGCCAGGATCGCGTAATCGAGCCCGTTCGTGGGGAGCCGGAGCCCTTCGGCCAGGTATTGCATGAGTACTCGCTTCGTCGCGCGAACTGAACCAGACCGGAACCTACGCCGAGACGTTCAGAAACTGAACACATGTGTTGAGTTCTTTGATTGATTGTGATGCAACTTGAGCGAAGCTCGGCCCGGGATCGCTGGGTGCCCCAAGGTTCGAGGGGCTGGGATCTTGACCCCGATGCCGGAAGGGGGAGCGCAGGCCATTGACGGTCTATGTTTGTTCGTGGTTTGTTGTGTTCGCTTGTGTTGGGTGAAGCGCTGAAGGAGTGCCCAGGTGAAGAAGACGCCGACCCGGCTCGCCGACGGCCGGGAGCTGATCTACTACGACTCGCGTGACGACGCCGTGCGTGACGCGGTCGATCAGCGGCCTCTCGACGCCGTCTCCACCACCGCGGAGATCCGCCGCGACGTGCTGCTCGGGGACTCGGTCGCCGTCGCCTCGCACCGCCAGGGCCGCACCTACCACCCGCCGGCCGACGAATGCCCCCTCTGCCCCTCGCGCGACGGCCGCCTCACCGAGGTCCCGGCCGCCGAGTACGAGGTCGCCGTCTTCGAGAACCGCTTCCCCTCACTCGCCGGCGACGCCGGACGCTGCGAGGTCGTCTGCTTCACCTCCGACCACGACGCGTCCTTCGCCGACCTCACGCAGGAGCAGGCCGGCTTGGTCCTCGACGCGTGGACGGACCGCACGGCGGAACTCGCCGAACTGCCCCAGGTCGAGCAGGTCTTCTGCTTCGAGAACCGCGGTGCGGAGATCGGCGTCACGCTCGGCCACCCGCACGGGCAGATCTACGCCTATCCGTTCGTGACCCCGCGCACCGAGCTGATGCTCCGCTCCCTCGCCGCCCACCACGCGGAGACCGGCCGCAACCTCTTCGACGACGTCGTCGCGCGCGAGCGCGAGGAGGGCGTACGGGTGGTACTGGAGGGCGAGCACTGGATCGCCTTCGTCCCGTACGCGGCACACTGGCCGTACGAGGTGCACCTCCACCCGAAGCGCCGGGTGCCGGACCTCCGAGCGCTCGACGACGCGGCGCGCACAGAGTTTCCACAGATCTATCTGGAACTCCTGAGGCGCTTCGACCGGATCTTCGGGCCCGGCGAACCTCCCACGCCCTACATCGCCGCCTGGCACCAGGCACCGTTCACCGGTGACGGCAGGGACGCCTTCGGCCTCCATCTCGAGCTTTTCACCATCCGCCGCACCTCCGGCAAGCTGAAGTTCCTCGCCGGTTCCGAATCCGGTATGAGCGTGTTCATCAACGATGTGCCGCCGGAGGCCGCGGCGCGGCGACTGCGAGAGGTAGCGAGCTAAGTGAGCAAGAAGTACCTGGTCACCGGTGGTGCGGGATACGTCGGCAGTGTGGTGGCCCAGCACCTTCTGGAGGCCGGCCACCGGGTGACCGTGCTGGACGATCTCTCCACCGGATTCCGCGAAGGGGTCCCGGCGGGCGCCGAGTTCGTCGAGGGCCGCATCCAGGACGCCGCACGGTGGCTGGACGCCTCGTACGACGGCGTGCTGCACTTCGCGGCCTTCTCGCAGGTCGGTGAGTCGGTCGTGAAGCCCGAGAAGTACTGGGAGAACAACGTCGGCGGCACCATGGCGCTGCTCGCCGCCATGCGCGCGGCCGGCGTGCGCACCCTGGTGTTCTCGTCCACCGCGGCCACCTACGGCGAGCCGGTCTCCACCCCGATCACGGAGTCCGACCCGACCGCGCCCACCAGCCCCTACGGCGCGTCCAAGCTCGCCGTCGACCACATGATCACGGGCGAGGCGGCGGCCCACGGGCTCGCGGCGGTCTCCCTGCGGTACTTCAACGTCGCCGGGGCCTACGGCAGCCGCGGCGAACGCCACGACCCCGAGTCGCACCTCATTCCGCTGGTTCTGCAGGTCGCCCTCGGCCGGCGCGAGTCGATCTCCGTGTACGGCGACGACTACCCGACCCCGGACGGCACCTGCGTCCGCGACTACATCCATGTCGCCGACCTCGCGGAGGCCCACCTCCTCGCACTCGACGCGGCCGCCGCGGGCGAGCACCTGATCTGCAACCTCGGCAACGGAAACGGCTTCTCGGTGCGCGAGGTCATCGAGACCGTCCGCGAGGTCACCGGCCACCCGGTGCCCGAGGTGGTCGCGGAGCGCCGGGGCGGCGACCCCGCCGTGCTGGTCGCCTCCGCGGCGACGGCCCGGGAACGCCTGGGCTGGAAGCCGAGCCGTGCCGACCTGGCCGGCATCGTGTCGGACGCCTGGGCATTCGCCCGAGGGAGGGAGAACGGGTCATGAGCTTCACGGACGAGGGTGTGTGGGCGGCGCCGGGCAGGGTGAACCTGATCGGTGAGCACACGGACTACAACGACGGCTTCGTCATGCCCTTCGCGCTGCCGCACACCACGGTCGCGACCGTTTCCCGCCGCGACGACGGCGTACTGCGGCTGAGCTCCGCGGACATGCCGGGCGAGCCGGTCGAACTGCGCGTGGACGACCTCGCCCCCGGCCGCCCCGGCGGCTGGACCGACTACCCGGCGGGCGTCGTGTGGGCGCTGCGCGACGCCGGTCACGCGGTCGGCGGCGCGGACATCCACTACGAGTCGACCGTGCCGACCGGAGCCGGACTCTCCTCGTCCGCGGCGATCGAGGTCGTCACCGCCCTCGCCCTGAACGACCTGTACGAACTCGGTCTGGAGCGCGGCTCCATGGCCCGTCTGTGCCAGCGCGCGGAGAACGTCTACGTCGGTGCCCCGACCGGGATCATGGACCAGACGGCATCCGCCTGCTGCACCGACGGCCACGCCCTGTACCTGGACACCCGGGACTTCTCCCAGCGGCAGATCCCCTTCGACCTCGCCGCCCACGGCCTCGAACTCCTCGTGGTCGACACCCGCGTCAAGCACGCCCACAGCGACGGCGAGTACGGCAAGCGGCGCGCGGGCTGCGAGGCAGGGGCCGCGACCCTGGGGGTGGGTGCACTGCGGGACGTCCCGTACGACTCGCTCGACGAGGCCCTCGCCCGGATCGCCGACCCCGAGGTGCGCTGCCTCGTCCGTCACATCGTCACGGAGAACCGGCGGGTGGAGCGGGTGATCGCCCACCTGGAGGCCGGTGAGGTCCGGGCGATCGGCCCCGTGCTGACCGAAGGTCACGCGTCGCTGCGCGACGACTTCCGTGTCTCCTGCCGGGAGCTGGACATGGTCGTGCACGCCGCGCTGTCGGCCGGTGCGCTGGGAGCCCGTATGACCGGCGGGGGCTTCGGCGGATCGGCGATCGTCCTGACCGAGACGGCCCAGGCGTCCACCGTGACCAAGTCGGTCCTGGCGGCGTTCGACGCGGCGTCCCTGGAGCCGCCCCGTGTCTTCACGGCGCTGCCCTCGGCGGGCGCGCGCCGCCTGTCCTGACACCGGTTCCGGCCGGCCGGTTCCCGCGACGCGCCCGCGACCCGCGACCTGTGCCTCGCGCTCCGCGACCCGTGTCCCGCGTTTTGCCGCGGGGCACGGGTCGCCGGGGCGTTCACGGTCCTGTTTTCGTCTCGGTACGGAACACCCGTCGCACCTTGAACACCCGCGTCGATCAGTTCCGCGATTCGCCTTCCGCAGCCGACTCCCGTCCGTACTCTGAACCACAGCACCGGTGGGGGCCGGTGCCGATCAGGGGGCGACAGCCGGGTACGGCGCTCGGGGCGGGGTATCACTCACAGCACGGCGGCGGCCGGGCGATGAGCTGTACCCTCCGACCCCCGGGCGGCGTACCCGTGCCTGGTCCGTCCTCCGACACTGGGGGTGTCCTGTGGTTCGTATCCGGGTCCTGGTCGTCGACGACCACCGAATCTTCGCGGAGTCGCTCGCCGCGGCCCTCGCGGCGGAGCCCGACGTCGAGGTCGCCGCGGCCGGCAGCGGCCCCGCGGCGCTGCGCTGCCTGGAGCGTGCCGCGGCGGACGGCCGAAGATTCGACGTGATGCTGGTCGACGCCGACCTGGGGGCCGCCTCCTCGCTGTCCCCGGCCGGTGCCGTGCCGACGGCCCGTGGCGTACCCGACGGTGGGGACGCGTTCGCCGACGGGATCTCCCTGGTCTCCGGGGTCCGTTCGGTCCAGCCCACGGTGCGTTCGGTCGTGCTCGCGCAGAAGGACGACGTCCGCCGGGCCGCCCTCGCCCTTCAGGCGGGCGCCTGGGGCTGGGTCGCCAAGGACTGTTCGCTGCAGCGGCTGCTCGTGGTGATCCGCGGGGTGCTGCGGGACGAGACCCACCTCGCGCCCGCACTGCTCACGGGCGTTCTGCGCGAGATGACGACGGCGCGCAAGCACCGCACGGAGAGCGAGCGGCTGGTGGAGTCGCTGACGCCGCGCGAGCAGGAGGTGCTGCGCTGCATGGTCGCGGGGCTCGGGCGCAAGGCGGTCGCCGAGCGCCTCTTCCTGTCGCCGCACACGGTTCGTACGCATATGCAGAACGTGCTGGGCAAGCTCGGCGTCCACTCCACGCTCGCCGCGGTGGCACTGGCCCGCCGGGCCGGCGTCGGCCCCGCGGACCTGGGCTCCGACCTCGGGGCCGTGCGGTCCCTAACCGGGGATGTTGTCGAACGGGGCGGTCAACTGGCGTAGCAGCGCCGCCAGTTCCGCGCGCTGCGCATGTGACAGCTCGGCGAGGATCGCACGCTCCTGGGCGAGCAGCCCGGCCAGCGCCTGGTCCGCGCGGTCGCGTCCCTCCGGTGTCAGACGCACCAGCACCCCGCGCCGGTCGCTGGGATCGGGGAGCCGCTCGACCAGGTTCTTCTTGGCGAGCCGGTCGATGCGGTTGGTCATCGTGCCGGAGGTGACCAGGGTCTGGGTGAGCAGCTGGCCGGGGGAGAGCTGATACGGGGCCCCGGCGCGGCGCAGTGAGGTGAGCACGTCGAACTCCCACGGCTCGAGCTGGTGCTCGGAGAACGCGATGCGGCGGGCGCGGTCGAGGTGACGGGCGAGCCTCGAGACGCGGCTGAGCACCTCGAGCGGTTCCACGTCGAGGTCCGGGCGCTCACGGCGCCATGCTGCGACCAGTCGATCGACCTCGTCCTCCATGTCGATCAGTGTAGATGGTCTGTCGATGTGAAGTCTCTTGACGTCAAGATATAGTCCGCTGGACTATTGGGCATGGTCGGGCCGGAACACCGTTCTGATTCGGCCACGCCATCCTGCGAAGGGGACTCGACCATGCACTCCGCGCCCACTTGGGACCCAGAGCAGTACCTGCGCCACGCCGGGCACCGCACCCGTCCCTTCCTGGACATGCTCGCCCGAATACCGACGCTGCCGTCGGGCAGCCGACCGGCCAGGATCGCCGACCTCGGCTGCGGTCCCGGCAACGTCACCGCACTGCTCGCCGACCACTGGCCCGACGCACACATCACGGGATTCGACCTGTCGCCCGAGATGCTCGCCCAGGCGGAGAAGGAGCACGCGGGCACCACGGCGGGCGGCGGCCGGCTGGACTTCCGGCCCGCGGACGCGGCGCACTGGACCCCGGACGAGCCGTACGACCTGATCGTCTCCAACGCCGCACTGCAATGGGTGCCGAACCACCCCGAGTCGTTCGCCCGCTGGATCGACGGGCTCACCCCCGGCGGCACCTTCGCCTTCCAGGTGCCCGGGAACTTCACCTCGCCCAGCCACGCGCTCCTCGGCGAGCTCTGCGACACCCCGCAGTGGCGCGCCCGCCTCGGCGACCACGGCCGGCGCTACGTCCACATCCTGGAGACGGCCGACTACCTCGGCCGTCTCGTCGACCTGGGGTGCGAGGCGGACGCCTGGGAGACCACGTACTTCCAGCTCCTCGGCGGCGAGGACCCGGTCCTGGACTGGGTGAAGGGCACCGCCCTGCGGCCCGTGCTCACCGAACTCGCGGACGACCCGGACACGCGGTCGGATTTCCTGGGCCAGTACCGGGACCTGCTGCGCAAGGCGTACCCGCCCGGCCCGCACGGCACGGTGTTCCCGTTTCGGCGGATCTTCGCCGTCGCACGCAAACCGCGCTGACCTCGGGCCCGGCTCCCGCCGCTGCCCTGGCTCCGGGACGTACGAAGCGCCCCCGCCGGGGCGGGGGCGCTTCACGGTGTCACAGCAGATCAGTGCAGGGAGGCGTACGTGTTCCAGCTGCTGCCGATCGAGACGCGCGGCTTGAACGGGCTCTTGCCGTCGGCGTCGTAGCGGTACAGCGTGCCACCGGAGGTGGTCGCGAGCAGGTCGGCGCGACCGTCACCGGTGATGTCACCGGGCGCCACCAGCTTGTTGTAGCCCTGCCAGCCGCCGCCGATCAGCTGGCGGGACTCGAAGACCCAGCCCGCCTGGCCGTGGCCCTTGTAGAGGTACAGCTGGCCGGCGGGGGTGCGGGCCACGATGTCGGCGCGGCCGTCACCCGTGATGTCGCCCGCGCCGACGATGGCGTTGTAGCCGTTCCAGCCGGCGCCGATCTTGATCCGGGGGGCCACGGCGGAGCCGTTGCCGTTGCCCTGGTAGAGCCACAGGACGCCGGAGGAGTCACGCGCCAGCAGGTCGCCCTTGCCGTCGCCCGACAGGTCACCGGGGCCGACCAGGGTGTTGTAGATCTGCCAGCCCGAGCCCAGGTAGCCGCCCTCGGAACCGTACGACAGGTTGTAGAGACCGCCGTTGTAGACCTCGAAGAGGTCGGCGTACCCGTCGTTGTCGTGCGACGAGGCAAGCGTGAGCTTGGCGCCCTGCCAGCCGCTGCCGACCTCGTAACGCTGACTGAGCAGGCCGTTGTTCATCCCGTAGTAGGCCCACAGGACGCCCGACTTGTCGACGCCCATGACGTCGTTCTTGCCCCACGCCGGGTTGTTGCCCGCACCGGCGAACTGCGACGCCTCGTTCCAGCCGGTGGCATCCACCTGGCGGGGCTTGAAGTTGCCCGTGCCGTCGGAGATGTAGTAGTACAGCGTGCCGGTCAGTGTGCGGCCGAAGACGTCACCGAGGCCGTCGCCGTCGATGTCGTCGGTGCTGAACATCGTGTTGTAGATGTCATAGCCCCAGCCGGCCTTCACCCGGCCCTTGAAGGGCCGGCCGATCTCCGAGGTGCCGGAGTAGAAGTACAGGTCGCCGGACGGGGTGCGGGCGTACAGGTCGGCAATGGCGTCGCCGTTGACGTCGTTGACGCCGACGAGCTGGTCGTAGCCGTTCCAGCCGTTGCCCACCTTGACGCGCGGAGCGAGCGGGGTGGCCTTGTCGGCCGTACCCGCGTAGATCCACAGCTCGCCGCCCGGGGTGCGCGCCAGGACGTCGCCGACACCGTCGCCGGTCAGGTCGCCGGGCGAGAACACCTTGTTGTAGATCTGCCAGCCGGCGCCGGACCAGTAGGCGTCGGCGAAGTACGGGTCGGCCTTGTAGGCCGTCAGCACACCGCGCGAGGAGACGGTGAAGACCGTGGCGTGGTCGGCGGCCGTCGAGTCGAGACCGGCGATCGAGAACACGTCGGCGAAGGACTCGGTCGAGTACTCGAACGAGTAGTCCAGGTTGCCGCCGCCGCCCGTCAGCGCCAGGCGGTAGTCGCCGTTGACCGTGCGGTACAGCATGTCGCTGGCGCCGTCGTCGTTGAGGTCGCTGCGCGGACGGGCCACGGCGAGCGCGCCCTCGACCGACTCCGAGGAGACGCCGGAACGATTCTTGTCGGTGCGCAGGTCGGGCAGCGTCAGGTTCGGTGCCGCGGCCTGCTCACGGGGCTGCTCGCCGACACTCCGGTGGGCCGGGGCCTCGTCGGCGCTCGCCGGAACGGCGAGCAGCATGCCGGCCGCGAGCGCCAGCGAGGTGCAGGCGGCGATGCGGCGGCCGGCGCTGCGGCGCGTGGACACAGCACGGCCGCGATTCACTGAAGTCAAGATCCCCCCAGGATCGGTAGAACGTCTTTCCAGGGGCGCACCTGCGCCCCTGGTACCCCTTAGACGATCAATCGGGCCGAAAGGATGTATGGATCCGGCCACCAATCCTGTGGGGCCGGGCACAGGGCCCGGCCCCAACGGGTCAGCTCTTGCGGTGCCCTATCAAGCGGGGCTTCGGCTCCAGGCGGTCGAGCCCGTGCCAGGCGAGATTCACCAGATGGGCCGCGACCTCCGCCTTCTTGGGACGGCGGGACTCGAGCCACCACTGACCCGTCAGGGCCACCATGCCGACCAGCGCCTGGGCGTACAGCGGGGCGAGCTTGGGGTCGAAGCCCCGGTTCTTGAACTCCATCCCCAGGATGTCCTCGACCTGGGTGGCGATGTCACTGATCAGGGACGCGAACGTGCCCGTCGACTGGGCCACGGGCGAGTCGCGCACCAGAATGCGGAAACCGTCCGTGTACGCCTCGATGTAGTCCAGCAGCGCAAAGGCCGCCTGCTCCAGCAGTTCCCGAGGGTGCCCGGCGGTCAGCGCCCCGGTCACCATGTCGAGCAACTGGCGCATCTCACGGTCCACGACGACGGCGTAGAGCCCTTCCTTGCCGCCGAAGTGCTCGTACACGACCGGCTTGGAGACCCCTGCCTTGGCCGCGATCTCCTCGACGGACGTGCCCTCGAAGCCCTTCTCCGCGAAGAGGGCACGTCCGATGTCCAACAACTGCTCGCGGCGCTCGGCGCCGGTCATGCGGACCCGGCGCGCACGCCTGCCGCCGGACGCCCTGCTCTTGTCCGGACTGCCGATACTTCCGTCACTCGCCACGACGTCAATCATGCCGTCTTCGCGGCGTCACTCTCGCGGCGGGTTTCATCGGAGTCGGAGTCGGAGTCGGAGTCGGAGCCGGAGCCGTTGCGGCGGGCGTCGATCCGGGACCGCTGAGGCCAGCGCACGTCGTACGCCCAGCCGGCCATCTCGAACCAGCGGATCAGCCGGGCGCTGGAGTCGACCTGGCCCCGCAGCACACCGTGCCGGGCGCTCGTCGGATCGGCGTGGTGCAGGTTGTGCCACGACTCGCCGCACGACAGCACCGCCAGCCACCACACGTTCCCCGAGCGGTCACGCGACTTGAACGGGCGCTTGCCCACCGCGTGGCAGATCGAGTTGATCGACCAGGTCACGTGGTGCAGCAGCGCCACACGGACCAGCGAACCCCAGAAGAAGGCGGTGAACGCGCCCCACCACGACATCGTCACCAGACCGCCGACCAGGGGCGGGATCGCCAGCGACAGCACCGTCCAGTAGATGAAGTCCCGCGAGATCCGGCGGATCGCCGGGTCCTTGATCAGATCCGGCGCGTACTTGTGCTGCGGAGTCCGCTCCTCGTCGAACATCCAACCGATGTGCGCCCACCACAGGCCCTTCATCAGCGCGGGAACCGTCTCGCCGTAGCGCCACGGCGAGTGCGGGTCGCCCTCCGCGTCGGAGAACTTGTGGTGCTTGCGGTGGTCGGCCACCCAGCGCACCAGCGGGCCCTCGACGGCCAGGGAGCCCATGACCGCCAGCGCGATGCGCAGCGGTCGCTTCGCCTTGAACGAACCGTGGGTGAAGTAGCGGTGGTATCCGATCGTTACGCCGTGACAGCCGATGTAGTACATCGCCACCATCAGCCCCAGATCCAGCCAGCTCACCCCCCAGCCCCAGGCGAGCGGCACCGCGGCGAGCAGTGCCAGGAACGGCACCGCGATGAACAGCAGCAAGGTGATCTGCTCCACCGAGCCCTTGCTGTCACCGCCCAATGTCGCCGGGGGCAGGCCGGATTCGGAGGTCTTGGGGACGTCGTCCAGATCAGGACTCGTGGTCATGTGGGTTCCCTGGGGGTGGGGAGAAGCGGGGACGGGCGCCTGGCTACGGTTCCGTAACCTACGGCGACGTAAGTATGGCAGTGCCCGGCGGCGCGGCAAGGGACCTGTGGATAACGCCGGAGGAATGGACACCTATCCTGGGTGACGTCGGACAGCGCGGTCCGCAAGCCTCCAGTACCCCTCCAGACGTGCTCAAACACTGCAAGGAGCCGCACCTGTGAGCAGTGCCGACCAGACACCCACCGCCAGTGCAGAACTGCGTGCCGACATCCGCCGACTGGGCGATCTCCTGGGCGAGACCCTCGTCCGCCAGGAGGGCCGAGAACTCTTCGACCTGGTCGAGAGGGTCCGCGCCCTGACACGTACCGACGGTGAGGCGGCAGCCGAGCTGCTGGGCGACACCGACCTGGAGACCGCGGCCAAGCTGGTCCGCGCCTTCTCCACCTACTTCCACCTCGCCAACGTCACCGAGCAGGTGCACCGAGGCCACGAGATGCGTGAGAAGCGCGCCGCGGAGGGCGGGCTCCTCGCCATCACCGCGGACCGGCTCAAGGACGCGGACCCGCAGCACCTGCGCGAGACCGTGAAGAACCTGAACGTACGGCCCGTGTTCACCGCCCACCCGACGGAGGCGGCCCGGCGCTCGGTGCTCAACAAGCTCCGCCGCATCGCGGAACTCCTGGAAAGCCCCGTCATCGCGGCCGACCGGCGCCGCCACGACCTGCGGCTGGCCGAGCACATCGACCTGATCTGGCAGACCGACGAGCTGCGCGTCGTCCGCCCGGAGCCGGCGGACGAGGCCCGTAACGCCATCTACTACCTCGACGAGCTGCACGCCGGCGCCGTCGGCGACGTCCTGGAGGACCTCGCCGCCGAGCTCGAGCGGGTCGGCGTCGAGCTGCCCCCCGGCACCCGGCCGCTCACCTTCGGCACCTGGATCGGCGGCGACCGCGACGGCAACCCGAACGTCACCCCCGCCGTCACCTGGGAAGTGCTGATCCTCCAGCACGAGCACGGCATCACCGACGCCATCGAGGTCATCGACTACCTCCGCGGCCTGCTGTCGAACTCCATCCGCTACGCAGGAGCCACCGAGGAACTCCTCGCCTCCCTCCAGAACGACCTGGAGCGGCTGCCCGAGATCAGCCCCCGCTACAAGCGCCTCAACGCCGAGGAGCCCTACCGGCTCAAGGCCACCTGCATCCGCCAGAAGCTCGTCAACACCCGCGAACGCCTCGCCAAGGGCACCCCCCACGAGGCAGGCCGCGACTACCTCGGCACCGCCGAGCTCGTCGCCGACCTCACCCTCATCCAGACCTCGCTGCGCGCACACCGCGGCGGCCTCTTCGCCGACGGCCGGATGGACCGGGTCATCCGAACCCTGTCCGCGTTCGGCCTGCAGCTCGCCACCATGGACGTACGCGAGCACGCCGACGCCCACCACCACGCCCTCGGGCAGCTCTTCGACCGGCTCGGCGAGGAGTCCTGGCGGTACGCGGACATGCCGCGCGAATACCGGCAGAAGCTGCTCGCCAAGGAGCTCCGCTCCCGGCGGCCGCTCGCCCCGACCCCGGCACCGCTCGACGCCGCGGGCGAGAAGACCCTCGGCGTCTTCCACACCGTGAAGGAAGCGTTCGAACGGTTCGGGCCCGAGGTCATCGAGTCGTACATCATCTCGATGTGCCAGGGCGCCGACGACGTCTTCGCCGCCGCCGTCCTCGCCCGCGAGGCCGGACTGATCGACCTGCACGCAGGCTGGGCCAAGATCGGCATCGTGCCGCTGCTGGAGACCACGGACGAGCTCAAGGCCGCCGACGTCATCCTCGAGGGCATGCTCGCCGACCCCTCCTACCGCCGTCTCGTCTCGCTCCGCGGCGACGTCCAGGAGGTCATGCTCGGCTACTCCGACTCCTCCAAGTTCGGCGGCATCACCACCAGCCAGTGGGAGATCCACCGCGCCCAGCGCAGGCTCCGCGACGTCGCCCACCGTCACGGCGTACGGCTGCGCCTCTTCCACGGCCGCGGCGGCACCGTCGGCCGTGGCGGCGGCCCCTCCCACGACGCGATCCTCGCCCAGCCCTGGGGCACCCTCGAAGGCGAGATCAAGGTGACCGAGCAGGGCGAGGTCATCTCCGACAAGTACCTCATCCCGTCCCTGGCCAGGGAGAACCTCGAGCTGACGGTCGCCGCCACGCTCCAGGCGTCCGCCCTGCACACCGCGCCCCGCCAGTCCGACGAGGCGCTCTCGCGCTGGGACGCGGCCATGGACACGGTCTCCGACGCCGCGCACGACGCGTACCGCCGGCTCGTCGAGGACCCGGACCTGCCGTCGTACTTCTTCGCCGCCACCCCCGTCGACCAGCTCGCGGACCTGCACCTCGGCTCACGGCCCTCCCGCCGTCCCGACTCGGGGGCCGGCCTCGACGGGCTGCGGGCCATCCCGTGGGTGTTCGGCTGGACGCAGTCGCGGCAGATCGTGCCCGGCTGGTACGGCGTCGGCTCCGGCCTCAAGGCGCTGCGCGAGGCAGGCCTCGACACGGTCCTGACCGAGATGCACGAGCAGTGGCACTTCTTCCGCAACTTCCTCGCCAACGTCGAGATGACACTGGCCAAGACGGACCTGCGGATCGCCCGTCACTACGTCGACACGCTGGTGCCCGAACACCTGAAGCACGTCTTCGAGACCATCGAGGCCGAGCACGCCCTCACCGTCAGCGAGGTGCTCAAGGTGACCGGCAACGACGAGCTCCTCGGCTCCAACCCGGTGCTCCAGCAGACGTTCGCCATCCGCGACGCCTACCTGGACCCGATCTCCTACCTCCAGGTGGCGCTGCTCAAGCGGCAGCGCGACGCGGCGGAGCGCGGCGAGGAGGCGGACCCGCTGCTGGGCCGCGCCCTGCTGCTCACCGTCAACGGTGTCGCGGCCGGTCTGCGCAACACGGGCTGAACACCCCCTGGGTGAGAGCGGCATGAAAGTGCCCCCGTCCTCCGCTGCACGTCAGCGGGGGACGGGGGCACTGTCGTTCGTGCGACCTCTGCTGCGGCCTGGCCTGGCCTGGTCGGGCTCGGTCTGGTCGGGCTCGGTCTGGCCTGGTCGTCCGGCGGGTCGGGCCGATCACCGACACCGGTGGCGCCGGTGTCGGTGGTCAACCGCTGTCAGTGACGAACCGGCCTCAGTGACGAACCGGCGTCAGTGGCGCCGGGCCGTACGACGCCGGGCCAGCAGGTAACCGCCGGCGGCGACCAGCGCCGCGGCGGTGGCCGCGAGAACGCCGACAGGCGCGCCGGCACCCGTCTCCGCCAGGTCGCCGGAGGCTCCGTCGGCCGAGGGAGCGGGGGCTTCCGCGGGCTCGGAGGCGGCCGGTGACTCGTCCGTGGCGGCCGGGGGCTCGGACGTCTCGGTGTCGGGCTTCCCACCGGGCTTCTCGCCCGGCTCGTCACCGGGCTTGTTCTCGCCCGAGGTCTCCTCGTCAGCGCAGTCGACCTTGAAGACCTTGTGCTTGGCGGCCTCGCTCTTCTGACCGTCGAAGGTCCAGAACAGCTTGTACTGGCCGTCGGCGAGCGTCATCTCCTCAGTGCGCTCGTGGCCGGAGCCGTCGAGAGTGAGCGAACCGGACTTGACGACAGTGCCCTTGACGAGGTCGTTGTTCGCCCAGGCCTTGATCTCCCACTCGACGCTCTGTGCTCCGTCGAACTGGAAGCTGTCGAGGTAGAACGTGCAGACCTTGGGGTTGTTGCGGTGGTCGTACTCGCCCGTCACGACGTCGTGGATCTTGACGTTGCCGTTGTCGCCGGGCGGGGTGGCGAACGCGGCCGGGGCGGCCGTCAGCGAAAGCGCTCCGGCGGCCAACAGGGCGCCAGTGCAAGTGAGCATGCGCATGGGGCAGTCCATGGGTGAGAGGGAAAGGCCGTGGGGGGCGGCTCAGCGTCCCGGTGAACAGGTGCGCCGGTCAAGTTGACAGGTGCCGCATCCGCACCAAGAGTTACCACTCGTCCCCATAGTCCGAATAACGATCGGGTGAATACGCGGTTCCGCTGCGCGACTTGGGCACTCACAGCACCAGGAACGACGCCGTCATCAGGGCCCCGCCCGCGAGCGCCGAGCCCCAGGCGATCCGGGTCAGCCGCAGACCGCCGCCGATCACCGGAGCCGCCAGCAGCAGCGCCCCACCCAGCGGCAGCCACGCGTACAGACCGCCGGCGGGACCGGTGCGCACCGCCTCCGTGGAGCCCGGCTTCAGGACAACGGCCAATGTCCTGCCCTTCTTCACCGCGACGGACTCCTCCATCGTCACCCCGGCGCGGTCGGGTGCCGGAGCCTCAGGTGTGTACGTACCGGTGCAGGTGTCGTCGCCGCAGCGCGTGACGGCGAGCGTGCCGTGCTCACGGCCCTTGGAGAGCAGGATGTGCTGCGCGGTGCTCCATGACGACCAGAATCCGGCGGCCAGCAGCACGAGGGCGACGAGCGCCATCGCCGTGTTGCGTGCGAGGACCAGTATCCGGCCGGAGGACTTCCGCTTCATGGCCCGTGATCCTTGGCCATAGGGCTACGCCGGGTCAACCTCACCGGTTGGTGAGGAAACCTACTCCGTTGGCTCGGTGAAGATCGCCTCGGTGGTGGTGGTTGTCACGGCGCGGCTGAGCCAGGTGCGCATGAGTTGTGTGTCGCCGCAGGTGGTGATGCGTTCGTGGGCTTCGTCGGGAATGTCGAGTCCCCGCTGCTGCAGGACGAGAAGGAGGGCGTCTGCGAGGCCCCTCGCGCATCCTTCCGCGCGGCCTTCCGCGCGGCCCTCGGCGCGGCCCTCGGCGCGGCCTTCGTCCCGGATTTCTTCCGAGAGTGGAGATGTGTAGAAAGAAAGGTCCACGGCCACCAGGTTCCTCCACTGATCTGCGGCCGGGCGGTTGCCCGGACAGGACCTACTCCGTTGGCTCGGTGAAGATCGCCTCGGTGGTGGTGGTTGTCACGGCGCGGCTGAGCCAGGTGCGCATGAGTTGTGTGTCGCCGCAGGTGGTGATGCGTTCGTGGGCTTCGTCGGGAATGTCGAGTCCCCGCTGCTGCAGGACGAGAAGGAGGGCGTCTGCGAGGCCCCTCGCGCATCCTTCCGCGCGGCCCTCGGCGCGGCCTTCGTCCCGGATTTCTTCCGAGAGCGGAGATGTGTAGAAAGAAAGGTCCACGGCCACCAGGTTCCTCCACTGATCTGCGGCCGGGCGGTTGCCCAGGCCCTGTGCGGTGAGTTCGACGATGGGGTCGGCGATGGCTTCCGGTGCCTCCCGCAGCGCGGCGGACAGCGTTTTCAGTATGGCACCGATGTCCGGATCGCCGGCGTGCGTGATGGCAGCCAGCGTGGCGAGTGCCAGGTCCTTCCGCGCTTCCGCCACATCCGTGATCACCGGCATGTTGTGCGGGCCGGCGACAAGAGGGCGCAGGGTGAGCGCCGGCCACTTTCGGGGGCCGATGAGTACGGGGCGCGCGGCCCACTCGGCGGTGGCGCGGTCCTGGCAGACGACCAGCAGCAGGGGCGGCGTCCGGTACTTCGTGTACAGGAAGGACAGGTAGTACGCCCAGCTCGCGGGCTTGTCCGGGTCCTTCTTGCCCTGGGCCTCGATGGCCAGGAGGAACGTCTCGTCGTCCTCGGTGTTGATACGTAACAGGGTGTCGACGCGGCGTTCCACCGGGCGCGTTTCCGTGAGATCGGTGGGCAGGAGGGTAGCTGAGACGGGTGCCGCGAAGGGAACGCCGAGCACCTCGGAGACACGGGAGAAGAGCTCCGGGTACTCCTGGAAGATGCGGTGCATCGCCTCGTGGGGAGAACTGACCATAGGGGTGCCTTCGGTTGTGCGGGTGGGGGCCCAGCCACAGCATGGATCTCGGTTCTGGCGCCACGGCAGCGCCCGTCTCCCGGCCCCGAAAGGCGCGGTGCAGGCATCCTCGGGCAGCGACTGGATGGTGCTGTGGCGAGCCCGATCGCATCGAGCATATGCCCGCCAACTATGTGCAAAGCCAGTCCAATTGGCCAACGTCACCCGTGCGAGTGACCGGGTTCAGCACGGAGAGGGTCGGGGAAGCCGCGACCCGGTGGCGGCAGCCACGGCAGCAGCGGCCGCCCGATCAGCGACCCGCGAGGACCTCACGTGGCCTGCGCGGCTGCCCGTGCGGGGGCCGCTTCCATGCGCGTTCCAGCCGCCCATCGCGACGCCGGGCCCATGGCGTACGACGCCACCAGGAACAGGCCGCCGAGCAGCAGCCATCCCGTCGCCCCCAGCCCCATCAGCAGCGCGGTGAGCAACAGCGGTCCGACCGCACGGGCGATCGTGACGCCGGCGCCGAAGAAGCCCTGGTACTCGCCGACACGCCCGACCGGCGCCAGATCGAAGCCGAGCTGCCACGACCCGGCCGACTGGAGCATCTCGGCGGCGACGAGCAGCACCGAGCCGCCGACCAGAGCGGTGATCGCGACCCAGGGCGCAGTCCCTGCCGAGACGGCGAAGGTCGTGCAGGTGAGGAGCATGAGTGCGCCGGACCGTCGGATGGCGCGGGCGGCTGTGCCGAGTCCCCTGACCGAGCGGGCGGTGCGGACCTGGAAGACCACCACGGCACCGGTGTTGAGGATGAAGAGCGCGGAGACGAGCCACTCGGGTGCCTCGGTGCGCTCGGTGATCCACAGAGGCAGACCGAGGCTGAGCAGCGGCATTCGCAGCAGCAGCACGGTGTTGAGGAGCGTCACGACGGCGTACGGCCGGTCCCGCAGCACTGCGGGTTTCGCGCCCCCGACACCGGGCACCGGCGCGACCGCCGGCAGGCGCAGCAGGAGGAGCGCGCAGAGCAGAAAACTCAAGGCGTCGATCGCGAAGACCGCGAGATAGGCCTGTCTCGTGCCCATGGACAGCGCCATCCCGCCGAGCCCGGCGCCCACCGCCAGGCCCGCGTTGAGTGCCGACTGCAGGTGCGCCAAGGTGCCCGTGCGTTCCTCCTTGGCCACCAGACCGGCGAGCAGCGCCTGCCGGGCGGCGGCGAGCCCCGACTGGGCGGTGGCGTAGAGGCAGGCGGTCGCGAGGAACGGCAGGAAGTCCCGAACCACGAGGAAGGACGCGACCGCGACGCCGGTCGCGAGCGCGAGCAGTACCGCCGTGCCCCGTGGCCCCCGGCGGTCCGCGACCTGGCCGAGCGGCACCCCGACGACCGAGCCGACGGCCCAGGCCACGGTCAGCCCGAGGCCGATCCTGGTGGGTGCGAGACCGACGACATGGGTGAAGTACAGGGCTGACGTGACGTAGAACGCGCCGTCACCCACGGAGTTGCTCAACTGGGCCAGGGCAAGGGTGCGTCGTGGGCCCGAGGGCGGCAGAAGGTTCGGCATGGCTGCGACCGTACGCAGTCATCGACCCCCCAGCGCAGGACAATCGGGCGCCCTGTGGGTGGGCCACTTGTGACTGCGGAACGTCGAGATCGACTGCCATGACCACGGGCACACCCGGGCCGCCGCCACCAGCCACGTCTGTGCCGCCGCCACCAGCGGCGACTAGGAGTTGTACGTGCCCTGGGCCCGTTCGAGGCCGTCGATCACCAGACACTCCGCGGCGTCCGCCGCGCGGTCGACGAAGTAGTCCAGTTCCTTGCGCTCCGCGGAGGAGAAGTCCTTCAGCACGAAGTCCGCGACCTGCATCCGGCCCGGCGGCCGGCCGATGCCGAAGCGCACCCGGTGGTAGTCCGGACCCATCGCCTTGGTCATGGACTTCAGGCCGTTGTGCCCGTTGTCCCCGCCGCCCAGCTTCAGCCGCAGGGTGCCGTAGTCGATGTCCAGCTCGTCGTGGACGGCCACGATGTTCGACGTCGGCACCTTGTAGAAGTCGCGCAGCGCCGTCACGGGGCCGCCGGACAGGTTCATGTACGACATCGGCTTGGCCAGGATCACTCGCCGGCTCGACGGTGCCGGAGCTCCGATCCTGCCCTCCAGCACCTGCGCCTGTGCCTTGCCTGCCCGCTTGAAGGAGCCGCCGATGCGCTCCGCCAGGAGGTCGGCCACCATGAAGCCGACGTTGTGGCGGTTCGCCGCGTAGCCGGGGCCGGGGTTGCCGAGGCCCACGATCAGCCAGGGGGCGTTCGTGTCGGACATCGCGCTGCGTCTCCTCGTGAGGACGGCCGTGAACAGGAGAACGGGGTGGCGGGCCGCAGCCCGCCACCCCGTGAAAAGCCTCAAGCAGAGCTTACGGCTCAGGCCTCGGCGGCCTCTTCGCCCTCGGCGCCCTCGGCGGCCGGCTCCTCGGCCTGCGCGGCCAGGACCTGCAGGACGACGGTGTCGTCCTCCACGGCCAGCACGGTGCCGTTCGGCAGGGTGATGTCCTTGGCCAGGACGGAGTCACCGGCGGCCAGGCCCGCGATGGAGACCGTGACGGACTCGGGGATGTGGGTGGCCTCGGCCTCGACCGGCAGGGCGTTCAGCACGTGCTCGAGCAGGAACGCGCCGGGGGCCAGGTCGCCCTCGGTCTGGACCGGGATCTCGACGTTGACCTTCTCGCCGCGCTTCACGAGGAGCAGGTCGACGTGCTCGAGGGAGCCCCGCAGCGGGTCGCGCTGCACGGCCTTCGGGATGGCCAGCTCGTTCTTGCCCTCGAGCTCCAGGGAGATCAGGACGTTCGAGGTGCGCAGGGCGAGCAGCAGCTCGTGGCCCGGCAGCGTGACGTGGACCGGGTCGGTGCCGTGGCCGTACAGGACGCCGGGGACCTTGTTGTCGCGGCGGATACGGCGGGCGGCGCCCTTGCCGAACTCGGAACGGAGCTCGGCGGCGAGCTTCACCTCGGACATGTGCACTCCTCGTACTGAGCAGAAAACTGGTGGCGGTCACCCGGCCACGACAGGCCTGCTACGAAGAGCGCGTCGATAACGGACCGCCGCAACCTGATCGGATGCGGCCTCCCTCGCCGAGCAACTTCGTCAGTCTACCCAGCGTGGGCCGTCGTCCCAAATGGATCTACGAGCATACGAAAAGGGCCGCCCCACGATGTGTGGGGCGGCCCTGGTCGGAACGTTACGCCTGCTCCTCGAAGAGGCTCGTCACCGAGCCGTCCTCGAAGACCTCGCGCACGGCGCGGGCGATCGTCGGCGCGATCGACAGCACCTTGATCTTGTCGAGCTCCAGCTCGCCCGGCGTCGGCAGCGTGTTCGTCAGGACGAACTCGCTCACCTTGGAGTTCTTCAGACGGTCCGCGGCCGGCCCGGAGAGGATGCCGTGCGTCGCCGTCACGATCACGTCCTCCGCGCCGTGCGCGAAGAGCGCGTCGGCCGCGGCGCAGATGGTGCCGCCCGTGTCGATCATGTCGTCGACCAGGACACAGACCCGGCCCTCGACCTCACC
Source organism: Streptomyces sp. NPDC003023 (assembly GCF_042888225.1). Taxonomy (NCBI): domain Bacteria; kingdom Bacillati; phylum Actinomycetota; class Actinomycetes; order Kitasatosporales; family Streptomycetaceae; genus Streptomyces; species Streptomyces sp. NPDC003023. The sequence goes on along the minus strand of NZ_JBIAPL010000005.1, from coordinate 16,168 downwards.
GACCACCTCGTGGACCGTCACCTGGTTGGCGACGTCCTTGTCGCGGCGCTTGTGGACGATGGCCAGCGGGGCGTCCAGGCGGTCGCACCAGCGGTCGGCCACGCGCACGCGCCCGGCGTCCGGGGAGACGATCGTCAGCTTGTCGCGGTCGACCTTGGCGCCCACGTAGTCGGCCAGGACCGGCAGCGCGGACAGGTGGTCCACCGGGCCGTCGAAGAAGCCCTGGATCTGGTCCGTGTGCAGGTCGACGGTGAGGATGCGGTGGGCACCGGCCGTCTTCAGCATGTCGGCGATCAGGCGGGCCGAGATCGGCTCGCGGCCGCGGTGCTTCTTGTCCTGGCGGGCGTAGCCGTACGACGGGATGATCACGGTGATGCTCCGGGCGGAGGCCCGCTTGAGAGCATCGATCATGATCAGCTGTTCCATGATCCACTTGTTGATGGGAGCCGTGTGGCTCTGGATCAGGAAGCAGTCGGCGCCGCGCGCGGACTCCTGGAAGCGGACGTAGATCTCGCCGTTGGCGAAGTCGAAAGCCTTCGTCGGGACGAGGCCGACACCCAGTTGGTGTGCAACCTCCTCGGCCAGCTCGGGGTGGGCGCGGCCGGAGAAGAGCATCAGCTTCTTCTCGCCGGTCGTCTTGATCCCGGTCACAGCACTGTCTCCTCAGACGTGTTCTCTGGCCGCGAAGGTCCAGGCCACAAGGGTCCTGAGCGCGAGCCAGCCGAATTTGTGTGCACGTATCACGGTACGCCGAGTTCGGCGCACCTGTTTCCGGTCAGTTCTCCTCGACGACCTGTTCCGTTGCCGCCGAGGCCGCCTGCGCGGCCGCGCTTCCGGGACGCTTGCGCGCCACCCAGCCCTCGATATTCCGCTGCTGGCCGCGGGCGACGGCCAGCGAACCCGCGGGAACGTCCTTCGTGATCACGGACCCCGCGGCGGTGTATGCGCCGTCCCCGACCGTGACAGGAGCCACAAACATGTTGTCCGAGCCCGTCTTGCAGTGGGAGCCGATCGTGGTGTGGTGCTTGGACTCGCCGTCGTAGTTCACGAAGACGCTCGCGGCGCCGATGTTCGTGTACTCGCCGATCGTCGCATCCCCCACGTACGACAGGTGCGGCACCTTCGTGCCCTCGCCGATCGACGAGTTCTTCATCTCGACGAACGTCCCCGCCTTCGCCTTCACGCCGAGGCGGGTGCCGGGCCGGAGGTACGCGAACGGGCCCACGGACGCGCCCTCGCCCACCGTGGCGCCGTCCGCCACCGTGTTGTCCACCCGGGCGCCGGCACGGACCACCGTGTCCTTCAGCCGCGAGTTGGGGCCCACTTCGGCACCCTCGGCGATGTGGGTGGCGCCCAGCAGCTGCGTGCCGGGGTGCACCACGGAGTCCGGCTCGAAGGTCACCATCACGTCCACCAGCACGGAAGCCGGGTCGACGACCGTGACGCCGGCCATCATGGCCTGCTCCAGCAGCCGCTCGTTCATCAGCTTCCGGGCCTCGGCCAGCTGCACCCGGTTGTTGATGCCGAGGATCTCGCGGTGGTCGCCCGCCACGGAGGCGCCGACCCGGTGTCCCGCCTCGCGCAGGATGCCGAGCACGTCGGTGAGGTACTCCTCGCCCTGGCTGTTGTCGGTGCGGACCTTCTTCAGGGCGTCGGCGAGGAGCTGCCCGTCGAACGCGAACACGCCGGAGTTGATCTCACGGATCGCGCGCTGCTCGTCGGTGGCGTCCTTGTGCTCCACGATCGCGGTGACGGCGCCGGTGGCCGCGTCCCGCACGATGCGCCCGTAACCGGTGGAGTCCGGCACCTCGGCGGTCAGCACGGTCACCGCGTTGCCGTCGGCGGAGTGTGTTCCGGCGAGCGCGGCGAGCGTACTGCCGGAGAGCAGCGGGGTGTCGCCGCACACGACGACCACGGTTCCCTCGAGCCGGCCGCCGAGCTCCTCGAGTCCCATGCGCACGGCGTGCCCGGTGCCGTTCTGTTCGGCCTGGAAGGCGGTACGGGTTCCTGTGTAGTGCTCGCCGAGGTGCGCCTCGACCTGCTCGCGCGCGTGTCCGACGACCACCACGAGCTGCTCGGGGTCGAGCTCTCGCGCCGCGGACACGACGTGCCCGACGAGCGAACGTCCGGCGATTTCGTGCAGGACCTTGGGGGTCTTCGACTTCATGCGGGTGCCCTCACCCGCTGCGAGAACGACGACGGCTGCCGGGCGATTGGCGCTCACAGGTATGCCCTTCGGCTTCGGGTGGTGGGACAACCGAAGGATACCGGTGGGTTTCGGGCCGGAAACGAGTGCGGGTCCCGACCGCACGGTCAGGACCCGAACCCAGGTGAGCTGCTCCCGGGGAAGGAATCGAACCCTCATTCAATGGACCAAAACCATTTGTCCTGCCATTAGACGACCCGGGATGGTCTGTCTTCTATGTCCGAGCTTGCGTCTCGGGCGCGAAGGCAGCCCCTACTATGCCGTACCAAGTGCCTTCGATGCGACGGTAGAGCTCAGCGCTCTGGCGTACATGGATCACCAGGCACCCTCTGTAGGTGGGGCCGACGTTCTTGCGGACGGTTCTCGGGTTGTGTCGCTTCAGGGTTGTCTTGCCGAACGCTCCGGCGTCAGCCCCGACAAGATCGGCCCAGTAGCGTTCGGCGCCGGTGATGTCGGCCGACTCGTGGATCATCACGTGGAACGTGAGGCGTTCGCGTTCGACGCCGAGCATGTCGAGCCAGGCCATGAACAGTTGGATCATTCCCGGGTCGTTGTTGACGAACGAGACGCGCTCGCGACGGGCGTGCGGCTTGTCCTTGGTTCCCTCCGCCCAGTAGAGGGCGGCGCCGAGCAGGAGCAGTTCCCGCTCGCTCAAGATGCCTACCTCGGCTGATGCCCGCGCCTTGGTCTCGACGCGTTCGGCTTCACGTCGCCGGAGTGTCGGCTCCCAGCCGCGCCGAGCGATCGCTGCCAACTCCTCGCGGGAGCGCTTGCGCTCCGGCTTCGGCAGGTCCCGTACCCACAGCGAGATCGAACTCTTCGAGCAGCCCAGTTCGACCTGGATCCGGTCGTAGGTCATGCCCTGGAGGCGTAGTTCGCGGGCCCTGGCGCGCAGGTCGTCCTTGGCGTTGGGCCGCTTCGTCCATTCAGGAGGGGGCTCGCCCTCGATCAGGCGGTGGAGGAGGTCGTTGTTGTGGACGTGGAGGCGGTCTCGGATCTGGCGGAGGCTGAGGCCTTGACGGCGCAGGGCGACGGCCTGCTCGCGGAGGCCTTCGAAGTCGGCGTACCTGCCGGCGTTGGATGCCATGTGGTGATCGTCGTCCGGAATGCGAACGTCCGGGTCGAAAATGTGGTCGATTCGCCGTTTCGGGCGAATATGGGCCCTTTCTGTCCCGAAACGAGCCCGCCCGGTGCCGTTCGCGCTCCCGTGAAAATGACTCGCGCCCGCCCGTAGGCTGGAACACATGACCACAACGGGGGCGCAGCAGGAGGCCACGGGTTCGACCGCCGGTGGCCCGCTGTGGTGGGGACGGCGGCGCAGTGCCGCGTTGGACGTGGGACTTGCCGTCGTCTCCGCTGTCGAGTGTGCGCTGCAAGGTGTCGGGTTCGCGGACCGTGCGGCGTTGCCGGTGCCCTTCGGGGTGCTGTTCGGGCTGGTTGTCGGGTCGGTGCTGGTCCTCAGACGGCGGTGGCCGATCGCCGTCGTGCTGGTGTCCGTCGCGACCACGCCGGCCGAGATGGGCTTTGTGATGGGGATGGTCGGGCTGTACACGCTCGCCGCCTCCGAGGTGCCCCGGCGGATCACGGCGACGCTGGCGGGGATGGCCCTGTCCGCGACGTTCATAGTGACGCTGGTCGGTGTGCGGCAGGACGTGGAGGCGGGTGACTACAGCGCCCAGTTCGTGCCGCTGATGGCCGTGTCCATGTCGCTCGGACTGACGGCCCCTCCGGTGTTGCTGGGGCTCTACGTAGGGGCGCGGCGGCGGCTGATGGAGAGCCTGCGGGAACGGGCGGACAGCCTGGAGCAGGAACTTTCGCTGCTCGCGGACCGGGCGGAGCAGCGCGCCGAATGGGCGCGTCAGGAGGAGCGGACCCGTATCGCACGCGAGATGCACGACGTGGTGGCGCACCGGGTGAGCCTGATGGTGGTGCACGCGGCGGCGCTGCAGGCGGTGGCGTTGAAGGACCCGCAGAAGGCCGTGAAGAACGCGGCCCTGGTGGGGGACATGGGCCGGCAGGCGCTGACCGAACTGCGGGAGATGCTCGGGGTGCTGCGCTCCGGCGAGAGCCAGGCGCGGGCGCAGGCGGCGGTGCCGCTCGCCGCGGTGGGAGTTGCGGCTGCCGCGGCTGCCGCGGCGGCGGCGGAGGACGGGCCGTGCATCGCGGACATCGAGGTGCTCGTCGGCCAGTCACGGCAGGCGGGCATGGTGGTGGATCTGGCGGTGCAGGGGGACGTACGGCCGTATCCGCCCGAGGTGGAGCAGACGGCGTACCGGGTGATCCAGGAGGCGCTGACCAACGTCCACAAGCACGCGGCGGGCGCGAAGGTGCTCGTGCGGCTCGCGCATCGTGCGGACGAGGTCGCGATGCAGGTGGAGAACGGTGCTCCGGACGCGGCGGGCGGGGCGGCGGCCGCCGGGCTGCCGAGCGGCGGCAACGGTCTGGTGGGCATGCGGGAGCGGGTCACCGCGCTGGGCGGGGTGTTCGTCTCGGGTGCGACGGAGGTCGGGGGTTTCAGGGTGTCCGCGGTGCTGCCCGACCGGGCCGAGGCCAGTCTGAGGTGAGCCGGGGGCCGGGACCGGCCGCCCCTGCGAGTCCGGGGTCCTGGCGGCCGGTGGGCTCGTGAGCCGGTGGCCACAGGGGGCGATGGGGCCGCGGAGTCGGTTGGCGTGTGAGTCCGGGCCGGGGAGCCGGTGGTGCCGGAGTCGCTGGTCGTGTGAGTCCGGGCCGGGGGGCCGGTGGTGCCGGAGTCGCTGGGCGGGAGCCCGGTGCAAGGGATCGGGTGGTTCCTGAGTCGGTGGCGTGTGCGTCCGGCGTCAGCGGGCCCCGCCGGGCCCGGACCTGCCGCTCCGACGGGGCGCGGTGGTCAGCCCAGTGTCAGTCGTGTCGGCTGGACGCCGGTCACGAGGGTGGCCAGGGCCTGGTCCATGTCCGCGCCGAGGTACCAGTCGCCGGTGTGGTCGATGCTGTAGACGCGCCCTTCGACGTCCATCGCCAGCACCGCCTGCTGGTCGCCCTCCATCCCGAGCGGAGAGATCTCCGTGTCGAGTGCCCGGCCCAGGTCGGCGAGGGTACGGGCCAGGTGCAGTCCCGCCAGCGGGTCGAAGTGGAGCGGCGCGGGCGCGTACTGCCGTCCGGGCCCGGGTGCGGCGACGGTCAGGCCGCCGAACTCCGCCCATGCCTCGACGGCCGCGGGGAAGACCGTGTGCTCGTGTCCCGCCGGTGAGATGTGCGCGCGCAGGGTGTCCGCCCAGTGCTCGGCCTGCTTGATGTCCCAGCGTCCGGGCCGCCAGCCCGCGTCGCGCAGGGCCGCGTCGACGGCGACGGGGAAGCGGGTGGTGCTCAAGTGGTCGGACATCGGTCGCGGGTCAGCCGTTCTCGGGTGCGGTCGGGGCGACGGGGCGTACGCCGAAGTGGTCGAGCATCGCGGTGCAGGACCGGCAGGGCGGGGCGTAGCTGCCGTGCAGGGGGTCGCCGTCCTCGCGGATGCGGCGTGCGGTGAGCTTGGAGTTCTTGAGCGCCCGGCGTGCCTCGCCGTGGGTGAGGGGTTTGCGCTGGGCACGCTTCGAGCGCTGGGTCTCCGCTGCCGTGAGGTGGCGGGAGAGCAGGATCGCCTCGGGGCAGCGTCCCGTGAAGCGTTCGCGCTGACCGCTCGTGAGGGTGTCGAGGAAATCCTGTACGAGCGGGTGGAGAGTCGGTGGCTGGTCGCCCTTTCCCGCGGTGCACGTGAGGGTCTCGCCGCGTACGGAGAGTGCGGCCGCCACGGCGGGCAGGATCCCGTCCCGGCGGTGCCGAAGGCCCGGCGTCCGCTGCGAGTCGTCGGTTCTCCAGTTGAGGCGTGGATCACCCGATGTGCTTGGTCGCGCTGTGTGCATGGTGTTGCCGTCCCTCCGTGCACTCCCCCGTGGTGCGAGTAGACAGCCTGCCAAATGGGGTGGCTGATAAGGAAGCTGGGTAGCCGAAACGTGTTGCCGGGGTGTCGCCGCGTGGCTTTGCGGTCACCCGGATGTGACTCATTGTTACGGAACCGGAGGCCCGGCCGTCGCTCTTGCCGCACCGCTTAGGCTGTGCTGAACCAGCCAGCAGCAGCAGGGGGCAGAACGCCATGACGACAGGTCGGCAAGGCCTGGGGGCAGCTATGGGCCCCGAGGCCGGCGCGGGTACGGCGCCACCGAATGCGGCCTACGCCGGGCAGGTCGTGCAGTTCCCGGACCCGGTCCGGGCCTCCCGCCATCCCAGAGGGGTGCGGATCGACAACGACGGCTACCCGGACTTCTCGCCGTACGCCCGCGCGGCCGCGGAGATCGCCGAGCCGCCCGAGGGCTTCGGAGTGGACGAGCTGCGGCTCACGGACTACGTCTCCGCGAACGCCGCCCTGGCCGCGTCCGGCCACGCCTTGTGGGACACGATCCCGGCGGTCGCGACGCCCCACGGCTGGACCTGGCACCACGCACGACAGTCGCGGCGGCTGGAGCTCGTACCCGTCGAGGTCAAGGCACTGCTGCGGCACCACGGCGGCCTGGCGACGGCGGCCGTGGACCAGGGCAAGCGCGGCACGCGTCCGCTGCAGGAGGCCAGGCCCGTCCACTTCGGTCTGCCCAAGGGCGCCGTGTCCGTGACGGAGCAGCAGCTGCTCAGCGTCGAGGAGGACCTCGGCTACCGCCTCCCCGGCGCGTACCGCTCCTTCCTCAAGGCCGCGGGCGGCTCCGCCCCGGTCGGCGCGGCACTCGACGCGGAGCTGGGCCTGCTGGTGGACCAGCCGTTCTTCACGGTGCGGGACGAGGCCGCGGTCAACGATCTGGTGTACGTCAACAAGTGCCTGCGGGACCATCTGACCAAGGACTACCTGGGCGTTGCTTTCGTGCAGGGCGGGATCCTCGCGCTGAAGGTGCGCGGGGCGGACATCGGTTCCGTGTGGTTCTGCGCGTACGACGACGCCCGCGACCAGGACGGGTGGCAGGTGCAGGAGCGCGTGGACAGGCTGCTGCTGCCGTGCGGCGAGGACTTCGACGCGTTCCTGCAGCGGCTCGCGGGCAATCCGCCGGAGCTGGAGACCGTGGCGAACCTGATGGTGGACGGCGGCTTCGCGCGCGCCGTCCCGGTTTCGGACGAGGGGTGATTGTCCGATGGTGACTTTCGCGCAGGCGCAGGAGCGCGCCGAGGAATGGGTCAACGGTGACGTGCCCGCGTACCAGCACCGTGAGGTGCGGGTCCGTGAGTTCGACCTGGGTTTCGTCGTGTGGGCGGAGGACCGTGAGCAGGGCGCCCGCTCCGACGGCGGCCGTCAGCGGCTGGTGATCGCCAGGGACAGCGGAGAGGCGACGCTGTGGCCTGGGCTGCCGGTGGGCGAGGTGATCCGCCGGTACGAGGAGGAGTACGGGGGCGCGGATCACGCGTCTCCCGCCGCTTCGCCCGAGCCGCCGCAGCGGATAGATCTGAACCAGACGTCGTTCCTGCTGAGCCCGCCCGAGTGGCTCCAGGACGCGGCGGACAGGCTGGGGATCCCCGACCGGCGGGCGTCGGCGGACTCCGAGGATTTGGCGGACTCGGCCGTTTCGTCGGCGGGCTCCGGGGCCGCCCGTCCGGCGGGTGGTTCACCGGCACCCGCCGCTGAGGCGCCTTCGGCGGGCTCGGACCGGTCGGCAGGCGTGGGAGAGACCGGCGTACCGGGCTCTGTCGGCAGCGATTCCTCGCAGTCGACGGGCAGTTCGTCCCACTCCTCGCTGTCGTCCCCGTCGTCGTCGGCCACACCGTCGCCGTCCTCTTCCGCCACGCCGGCACCGGGTTCCTCCTCGTCGGCGTCGGCCGGTTCGGCCTGGCCGGACGCCGGTTCGTCGTCAAGCCCGGGCTCGGGATCGGGTGCGGACGTGTCGCCGGGCGGATCCCCGTGGCCGAACGCGGGCGCCGCCGATTACGAGCCGACGGCGTCCGACGGAGTGCCCGCCGCACCGTCCGGCGGTACGGGATGGACCGACACCAGCTCGGCGGGCACGGACGACGTGTCCGTGCCGCTGCCGGCCACCGTCTTCGCGCCGCCGGTCCCGTCGGACGAGAGCCGTACCCCGCCGCCGGTCTCGGCCGAGGCGCCCACGGCCCTGATGTCCGGCGGCAGCCAGCTGCCGAGGACGGCGATCGTGCCGGGGCTGAACCCCCAGCCGCAGCCCCCGTCGCAGTCGCCCTCTCAGCCGGAGGCCGCGTCGCAGTCGACGCCGATGCCCGCCCCCGGCGCCGCGGCGGCCGACATCGCGGACGCGGCGACGAGCAAGGCCGTCCTCCCGCCGCGCGGTGCGCGCGGCGGGACCCGCGGTGGTCTCGGCGCGACGCCTCCGCCGCCCGGCGCTCCCGGCACTCCGGGGGCCCGCCCCGCGTCCGGAGCGACGCCCGCGCCCTCGGGTCCGGGTGCTCCCGGCGCTCCGGCGGCCGGCTACCTGCCGACCCAGCTCGTCTCCCAGCTCGGCCCGGAGGGACCGCAGCCTCCCGGCCCGCCCGCGCCCGTCGGTTCGACTCCGCCGCCTCCCGGTCCGCCGGCGCCTCCTGGTTCGACGCCGCCGCCTGGTGGCGGGGTGCATCATGCGGCGACCATGCTGGCCCAGCCCGGTCAGATGGGTCCGGGCGCGCCGCAGCCTCCTGGCCCGCCCGGTCCGCCGCGCCCGCCAGGCTCCACACCGCCGCCTCCCGGTCCGCCGGCGCCTCCTGGTTCGACGCCGCCGCCTGGTGGCGGGGTGCATCATGCGGCGACCATGCTGGCCGATCCCGGTCAGATGGGTCCGGGCGCGCCGCAGCCTCCCGGCCCGCCCGGCTCGCCGCCGCCTCCTGGTTCCACGCCGCCGCCCGGCGGTGGGGTGCACCAGGCCGCGACCATGCTCGCCGGTCCGGCGCAGATGGGTCCGGGCGCGCCGCAGCCTCCGGGTCCGCCCGGTCCTCCCGGTGCCCCCGGCTCCTTGCCGAACGCCCCGCAGCCTCCGAACGCCCCGCAGCCCCCGCATGCCTCGCAGCCCCCGATGGGCGGCGGGCGCCCGCCCTACGGGTACCCGCAGCAGCCGACCGGTGTGCCGACCGTCGGACCCGGCTACCAGGCGGTGCTGCGCTACCGCGCACCCGACGGTTCCGAGGCCCAGCTGATCCGCCGTTCCGCCCCGGGCACCCCGCATCCGGAGTGGCAGATCCTGCACGAGCTGCGCGCGATGAACGTGCCGCCGCAGCAGGTGCTGGAGCTGCACACGGAGCTGGAGTCGTGCGAGCTTCCGGGTGCGTACTGCGCCCGGATGATCCGCGAGACGTGGCCGCAGGCACGGATCACGTCGATCGCTCCGTACGGCAGGGACCACGCCTCGCGCCAGCAGGGCATGCAGCAACTCCTCGCCCATCAGGGTGAGTTGCATCAGGTCGCCGACGGGCCCGCGCGGCCCGCGCCGGTGCGCGCCCCGCTGCCGCAGGTCCAGCCCGTGCCTCCGATTCCGCCGGAGGGCATCGCGCAGGAGCTGGTCGGGGCGTTCGGACCGCAGGGTCTGTGCCGGTTCGACCAGCGGGCCGTGTCGCGTCAGGGTGTGCCGGAGATCGTGGCCGCCACCCTGGTGTGGGCGGGTCTGCCGGGTGACTTCAACCCGTTCTTCTGGGCACAGCCGGCCCAGCCGGTGGTGCCGACGCTGGCCGAACTCGCCGCCCAGCGCCAGGTGCAGCCGGCCTCCGACGCGGGTTCCTACCTGGTCATCGGCAGCGACTTCGGCCGGGCGATCTGTGTCCAGTACGGCACGGCGCACATCGTCGCGGTTCCGGTGGAGGCGGGTCCGGGCGGTCAGCCCGTGGCCCCGCAGTTCGTGAACACGGGCCTGCCCGAGTTCGTGCGCTGCCTCGCCCTGCTCGGCCGTATGTGGCGGCTGCGCTTCGGCCTCAACCCGGAGCAGGCGGGCCGCTGGACGGTCGACTTCCAGGCCCAGCTCGCGGCCCTGGACCCGGCGGCGCTGGCGTCGCCGGAGAGCTGGTGGTCGGTGATGCTCGAGCAGATGTGGGACGGGCTGCTGTAAGGACCGTGGTTGGTCGACGCGCCGCCGCGCGATGCGCTCGTGGAGCGATATCGCGCCGAGTGCCACGGGCAGTTGGAAGAGCCCAACAGCGGCCCGGTGGTGAGCTCGCCGCCGACCTCGCCGGTCCGTCGTGCCGGGGGCGTCGGCGGAGAGCAGGAGGAAGGGCACGCGGCAGCCGAGCGCGGCGAAGGTCGAGACACGCCACAGTCGCGCGGTAGGCGGAGCCGAGGTGTTGCACTTCGTGGCTGTGGTCGTCGCCGCCGGACGGTTGCGGGGGCGTCGGCGGCTACAGCAGACCGTCGACCGAACCGGAACCGGAACCGGAACCGGAACCGGAACCGGGATCGGGATGGGGATCGGAGCCGGTATCAGGATCGGGGACGGCGGGTGGCCCGCCGTCGCCTCGCACGGAGCCGGCTTCGGCATTGTCGAGAAGCCCCGAACTCGCCAGGAGGAAGCCGAGTTGCGCCCGGCTGTTGCTGTCGAAGTGCTCGGAGACCCTGCGGATGTGGGCCACCACCGTGCGGCGGCTCAGTCCGATCCTGCGGGCGATGCGTTCATCCGTCTCACCGGCGACCATGGCTCGCAGGATGACGCGCTGGATGTCGTCCACCACGAGTGCTTCTCGCTGTCCGCCTGCTGACGGGTCGACGGGGGTGGCGCGGGTCCAGTGGCGTTCGAACATCACCCTCAGGAACCGGATCAGGGCGGGATGCCGTATGGCCATGGCTGTGTCGGCAGTCTTCTCCCCGGTCGGAATGAAGGCGACGTCCTGGTCGCAGATGATCAGGCGGTCGAATATCTCCGCCAGCGTGCGGACCTCGGCGCCTTGGGCGCTGACCTGCTTGATGTAGGCGAGGGTGGGCTTGTGGGTCCGGACGGAGTGCTGGTAGAGCGTCCGTTGCCGCACGCCCCGGGCGAGCAGGGGCAGGCTGCGTCCCAGCGCCTCACGCAGCAGTTCGGCAGAGCGGCCGCCGCCCGGCTGGGCGGTGATGAGCTCCTGGGTGCAGCCGCTGACGGCGGCTTCCAGCGCGTGACTGATGGTCCGGGTGCCCCGGATGACGGTGAGCGGCTGTTCCTCCTTGCGGCGCGCGTTGGCGTAGATGGAGTCGTAGGCGCCCAAGGCGGCCCGGATCGTCGCCGCTTCACTCCTCAGGCCGGCCATCGCCTCCTCCAGCGGGCGGAGGGCGGCCTCGGCCGCGACGGACGGTGGTACGGGAAAGGCCATGCCGTCGGAGTTCTCCGACTCGACGACGAGTTTGAGCCGTCGAAGACAGGCAGGTACGGATCCGAGAAATGTATCTCCTTCAACTACCGCTCTGTGGTAGTGCTCCTTGGCCCAGGGGCAGGGCTCCGTGGCGGCAACTGCACCGCACTCGGGGGCGATTGAGCAGATCTCATTTCGCTTCACAGAAGCGAAATGTAACATCACGCAGCTGACTGGATTCGACGTTCCGAGCCCGCTTCGGTCAGGATCAATGATGAGGATCGCTGCTGGGGGGGAGCGGCCAGGCTTCACCCTCTGTTCGGTCCGTGCAGTCACAATGGAACCGCACGGGGAGAAAATTCAATGCGCAACATTCATCGGTTTGTGCTGGGTGCCGTCGCGCTCGTCGCACTCGTCGGTACGCCGGCGGCACTCGCGGGATCGTTCGCCGCGCCTTCCGCCGGGCCCACCGCTCCTGGCAGGGACCCCGCCTGGGGGTGAAGCACGACCGTGCGCCGGGGTGGGGCCCGGCGCACGGGAGGCGGGAGCTCGGACTCGATCTCTGAACGGGGGATGCAGTGGGCGATGACGTCGCACTTCATGTAGGCGAGAACGTTGACATTCCTGTGCTCATACGGTTCACGCCGGGCACGTCGGTCCTGTCGCTGATGGGGGACGCGCTCGGAATCCCTCAGGGCGTGCCCGTGAGCCGCCGCAGACTGCTGCGGAAGTCCTGTCCCGAGTACCTGATGAGAGTGATGGGAACCGTCACCCTTACTGGTTCTCTGAATATTCCAGAAGTTCTCTCGATGGACGGCGCGGCCGGCCCCGACGCGATGTTGGAAGAGATCGAAAAAATTCCCGACATCACGTCGGAATCCCTGTACGTCGACCTGGAGCGTATGTTCGGTGAAGCAGTCCCGCCGACCTGGCGGAAAATCGCCGACAATCCCTCCGACTTCCTCATCTCGTACGCCGCCCTGGCCCGTTCGGTATGGGACTCGCTGGCTCCCGTGTGGCAACGGGCAAAGCCCTTACTGGATCGGGAAGTCGAACGCGTGGGTGTGGCCTCGGTCACGGGAACGATGAGTGCCCTTCTCGCCAATCTGAGCCCACGGATCTCCTTCGTCGACGGGAACGTGCTGCTGCCGGGCGGCGCCCCGGCCGGCAACGGCGGCGCGGTACACAAACTGACCCTCACGCCACTGGTCTCCGGCACACGTGCCTGTGTCCACCACGTCGACGACGCCGGCCATGCGTACGTCGGCTACCCGGTGGCCGGGCTCGGCCCGCTGCTGGTCGGTGACGAGGGCTTGGGGGGGAGGTCCGCGGACGCGCTCGCGATGACGCTGGGGGAACTGCGCGCAGTCATCCTGCGCAACGGCAGCCAGTCCGTCTCCATGGGAAAGCTGGCCGACCTGCTGCACTGCACCGCCGGCACGGTGACATACCACTGCCGACAGCTCGAACAGGCCGGTCTCCTGTGCCGCGAACGGCGGGGTCGCGAGGTCCGGATACTGCGCACCCTCAGAGGAGACGCACTCGTGGACGCCCTGTCATGAAAACCGGCAAGAGATCGACGGCCCGTCTTCTCGTCCTGGTCTCCGGGTCCGGGACGAACCTCCAGGCCCTGCTGGACGCTGCCGCGGACGATCCCACCGGGTTCGGGGCGAGAGTCGTGGCCGTCGGGGCGGACCGGACGGGCATCAGGGGTCTGGAGCGGGCAGAGCGGGCAGGCCTGCCCACCTTCGTGTGCCGGGTGAAGGACTTCGCCACCCGCGGGGAATGGGACATGGCCCTGGCCGAGGCCACCGCCGAGTACGAGCCGGACCTGGTTGTCTCAGCCGGTTTCATGAAGATCATGGGCAAGGAGTTCCTGGAGAGGTTCGGCGGGCGCATCGTCAATACGCACCCGGCGCTGCTCCCCAGCTTCCCCGGAGCACACGGAGTGCGGGACGCGCTGGCGTACGGTGCGAAGGTCACCGGCTGCACCGTCCACTTCGTCGACGACGGCGTGGACACCGGGCCGGTCATCGCCCAGGGAGCGGTGGAGGTGCGCGACACCGACGACGAGGCGTCGCTTCACGAACGCATCAAGGAAGTCGAGCGTTCGCTGCTCGTCGATGTCGTCGGACGCCTCGCCCGGGACGGCCATCGCATGGACGGACGCAAGGTCGTGTTGCGCTGAACCCGGCGCCCATGGGAGAAGCCCCTTCGCCGGCGGGCCGGCGAGGGGGCTTCTTCGTTGTTTCGCTGCGTGTCAGACGAGCAGACCCGGGATGGTCTCCTCGTGGGCGGTGCGCAGTTCGCTCAGCGGGATGTCGAACTCGCCCTGCACCTCGAGCGAGTCGCCGTCGACGACACCGATTCGGGTCGCGGGGAGCCCGCGCGCGCCGCACATGTCGGTGAAGCGGAGTTCCTCGCTGCGCGGGACGGAGACGACGGCGCGGCCGGCCGACTCGCTGAGCAGGAAGGTGAAGGTGTCCAGACCGTCCGGGACGACCAGGCGGGCGCCGTTGCCGCCGCGCAGGCAGGACTCGACCACGGCCTGGACGAGTCCGCCGTCGGACAGGTCGTGCGCCGCGTCGATCATGCCGTCGCGGGAGGCCGAGATCAGGATCTCGCCCAGCAGCTTCTCGCGGTCGAGGTCGACCTTCGGCGGCATGCCGCCGAGGTGGTCGTGGACGACCTGGGACCAGGCGGAGCCGCCGAACTCCTCGAGGGTGTCGCCCAGGAGGTAGAGCAGCTGCCCCTCCTCGGCGAAGGCGATCGGCGTGCGGCGGTTGACGTCGTCGATCACACCGAGCACGGCCACGACGGGCGTGGGGTGGATCGCGGTCTCACCGGTCTGGTTGTAGAGCGAGACGTTGCCACCGGTGACGGGCGTGCCCAGCTGCAGACAGCCGTCCGCGAGACCGCGGGTGGCCTCCGCGAACTGCCACATCACGTCCGGGTCCTCGGGGGAACCGAAGTTCAGACAGTCGGAGATCGCCAGCGGCTTCGCACCGGACGCCGCGACATTGCGGTACGCCTCGGCCAGCGCGAGCTGCGCACCCGTGTACGGGTCGAGCTTGGCGTACCGGCCGTTGCCGTCGGTCGCGATGGCGACGCCGAGCCCGGTCTCCTCGTTGATGCGAATCATGCCGGCGTCCTCGGGCTGCGCGAGCACGGTGTTGCCCTGCACGAACCGGTCGTACTGGTCCGTGATCCACGCCTTGGATGCCTGGTTCGGCGAGGCCACCAGCTTGAGAACCTGCTCACGCAGCTCCTCGGCGGTCCGCGGGCGGGCCAGCTTGTTCGCGTCGTCGGCCTGCAGCGCGTCCTGCCAGGACGGGCGGGCGAAGGGCCGTTCGTAGACCGGTCCTTCGTGGGCGACCGTGCGCGGATCGACATCGACGATCTTCTGGCCGTGCCAGAAGATCTCCAGCCGGTCGCCGTCGGTCACCTCACCGATGACGACGGCGATGACGTCCCACTTCTCGCAGATCGCAAGGAAGCGGTCGACCTTGTCCGGTTCCACGACCGCGCACATGCGTTCCTGCGACTCGCTCATGAGGATCTCCTCGGGCGAGAGCGTCGCGTCACGCAGCGGCACGGTGTCCAGCTCGACCCGCATACCACCGTCGCCGTTGGACGCAAGCTCGCTCGTCGCACAGGACAGGCCGGCTGCGCCGAGGTCCTGGATGCCCGCGACGAGCTTCTCGGCGAAGGCCTCCAGGGTGCACTCGATCAGGAGCTTCTCCTGGAACGGGTCGCCGACCTGCACCGCGGGACGCTTCGACGGCTTGCCCGTGCCGGAAGCACTGTTGCCCTCGGCGTCGAAGGTCTCGGAGGCGAGGATCGACGCACCGCCGATGCCGTCGCCGCCGGTGCGGGCGCCGTACAGAATGACCTTGTTGCCGGGACCCGATGCCTTGGCGAGGTGGATGTCCTCGTGCTTCATCACACCGATGCAGCCTGCGTTGACCAGCGGATTGCCCTGGTAGCAGGCGTCGAAGACGACCTCGCCGCCGATGTTCGGCAGACCAAGGCAGTTGCCGTAGCCGCCGATGCCGGCGACGACGCCCGGCAGGACACGCCTGGTGTCGGGGTGGTCGGCCGCGCCGAAGCGCAGCGGGTCCACGACCGCGACCGGGCGGGCGCCCATCGCGAGGATGTCGCGGACGATGCCGCCGATGCCCGTCGCCGCGCCCTGGTAGGGCTCCACATACGAGGGGTGGTTGTGCGACTCGACCTTGAAGGTCACCGCATAGCCCTGGCCGACGTCGACGACGCCCGCGTTCTCGCCGATGCCGACGAGCATCGCGTCGTTCTCGGGAACCTTCTCGCCGAACTGCTTCAGGTGGACCTTGCTGCTCTTGTACGAGCAGTGCTCGGACCACATCACGCTGTACATCGCGAGCTCGGCACCGGTGGGACGGCGGCCGAGGATCTCGCGGATACGCGCGTACTCGTCCTCCTTGAGGCCGAGCTCCTTCCAGGGCTGCTCCGCCTCCGGGGTCTCACCCGCGTGCTTGACGGTGTCGAGGGTCACGCTCGGTCGCTCCTTCGCGCGATGGTGGTGCTGTGCTCACAAGCGGGACGCCCAGTCGCTCCCTCGGCTGCTGCGGCGGCGAGGCTCATGCGCTGACCAACTTCTTCAGGATCGAGGTGAAGAACCCGAGTCCGTCGGTACGGCCCGTACCGATCAGCGGCTCCACCGCGTGCTCGGGGTGCGGCATCAGGCCGACG